>NZ_CP118733.1:711002-1422004 GCF_032594915.1 Streptococcus sp. 29896
CGTAATTTTATGCAACTGATAAATGATGATACTCTATCATTTGTAGATGAAATCAGACTAGCACAAGGTTCTGGAGAAGCAGAAGATTATCGCGCAGAGGTGCAAAATCTTGCCGGAAGCCCAGCCATAAAAAAAGGAATCCTACAAAGTTTAAAAATTGTGGATGAATTGATAGAAGTTATGGGATATGATCCTGAGCATATCGTTGTTGAAATGGCGCGTGAAAATCAGTTTACGAATCAAGGTCGCCGTAACTCGCAACAGCGTATAAATCGATTAGAGAAAGCCTTGAAGGATTTTGGGAGTAAAATATTAGAAGAACAGAAACCTTATGGAGTATCTAAAGTCAACAATATTCATTTACAAAGTGACAGATTATTTCTCTACTATCTTCAGAATGGTAAAGATATGTACACAGATGAGGAATTGGATATAGATAGCCTTAGCGAATATGATATTGACCATATTATTCCTCAAGCTTTCATCAAAGATGACTCGCTAGATAATAAAGTTTTGACAAAATCTGCTAAAAACAGAGGGAAATCTGACGATGTACCAAGTATTGAAATTGTTAATGAGAGGAAATATTTCTGGAGACAGTTATT
This sequence comes from Streptococcus sp. 29896, assembly GCF_032594915.1. Taxonomy (NCBI): domain Bacteria; kingdom Bacillati; phylum Bacillota; class Bacilli; order Lactobacillales; family Streptococcaceae; genus Streptococcus; species Streptococcus suivaginalis. Next base: position 711,608 of record NZ_CP118733.1, read on the forward strand.
AAATTCTAAGCTCATTTCCCAACGTAAATTTGATAACCTGACCAAGGCGGAGCGAGGTGGATTGACCAATGAGGATAAAGCAAGATTTATCCAACGGCAGTTAGTTGAAACTAGACAAATTACAAAACATGTAGCTAGGATTTTAGATACGCGCTTTAATACGAAGTTGGATGAAGATGGAAATAGGATTCGTCATCCGAAAGTCAATATTATTACCTTAAAATCAAGCTTAGTATCTCAATTTAGAAAAGACTATCAGCTGTACAAGGTACGTGAAATCAACAATTACCATCACGCTCATGATGCTTATCTGAATGCAGTAGTAGCAACAGCTTTGCTGAAGAAATATCCTAAACTAGCACCAGAATTTGTGTATGGAGAGTATCCAACGTATAATAGTTACAAATCTCGTAAGTCAGCAACCGAGAGAGTCTTATTTTATTCTAATATCATGAACTTTTTCAAACGAATTGTTGTACATTCAAAAACAGGTGCGGTAAGGATTCGTCCAATAACTGAAGTGAACAAAGATACTGGGGAGATTGTTTGGAATAAGAAATCAGATTTTAAAACGGTCAGAAAAGTCTTATCTTATCCGCAAGTGAATGTTGTTAAAAAGACAGAGGTTCAAAACCATGGTCTAGATAGAGGGAAACCTAAAGGCTTCTATAATGCAAATCTTTCACCAAGGCCTAAAGAAGGAAGTGTTGAAAATCTGGTTCCTGCCAAACAAAGTTTTGATACAAAGCGTTACGGTGGCTATGCAGGCATTTCAAATTCTTATGCCGTTCTAGTGAATGGAATTATTGAGAAGGGGAAAAAGAAAAGTAAAGCGGAAGTAACAGAGTTTCAAGGCATCTCCATTCTAGCTAGGAAGTATTTTGAGAAAAATCCAAAACAATATTTATTGAATCTTGGATATAAAGATATTAAATCCATTATTAAATTACCAAAATATAGCCTTTTTGAACTGGAAAACGGCAGCAGACGAATGCTTGCAAGCATCTTGTCAACAAATAATAAACGTGGAGAAATTCATAAGGGCAATGAGATGTATCTGCCAGATAAATTTGTTACTTTACTTTACCATGCAATGAGAGTAAATCGAACGCTGGAGCCTGGACATAAGAAATATGTGGAAACTCATCGTCATGTTTTTGATGAATTACTGACATACATCCTTGAATACAATGAAAAAATTGTTGGAGCTAAAGCTAATGGAAAACGGATTGTAGAAGCATATTCAGCTAGAAAAGATACTGATAACCTTGAGGAACTTTGCAATTCATTCATCAACTTGTTGAATCTAACTGCCCTAGGTAGTGCTGTTGATTTTGAATTTTTAGGCACTAAAATCCCACGCTATAGAGATTACACCCCATCTTCACTTCTCAAGTCTACCCTCATTCATCAGTCTGTGACTGGTCTCTACGAAACACGTATTGATTTGAGCAAATTAGGAGGAGACTAATGGGTTGGCGAACTGTTATTGTAAATACACACTCCAAACTATCATATAAAAATAATCATTTGATTTTTAAAGATGCTACTCGGACAGAAATGATTCATCTGTCCGAGGTTGACATCTTATTGCTGGAAACAACTGATATTGTGCTGTCTACGATGTTAATCAAGCGATTAGTAGATGAAAACATTCTGGTTATTTTTTGTGATGATAAGCGACTACCAACAGCACACTTGATGCCTTATTATGCTCGGCATGACTCCAGTTTACAGCTTTCGAGGCAAATTGACTGGGAAGAAGCAATCAAAGCTGAAGTTTGGACACATATCATTTCCCAGAAAATACTAAACCAAAGTATCTATCTCAGTGCGTGTGGTTTCATTGAAAAATCTCATTCTCTCATGAATTTGTACCATAGTTTGGAGCTCTTTGACCCTAGCAATCGTGAAGGACACTCTGCTCGGATTTACTTTAATACTTTGTTTGGAAACGATTTCAATCGAGAGCTTGATAATGATATCAATGCAAGTCTAGATTATGGCTATACCCTGTTACTTAGTATGTTTGCGCGTGAGGTTGTTCTTTCTGGCTGTATGACACAATTTGGTTTAAAACACGCTAACCAATTCAATCAGTTCAACCTTGCGAGCGACATCATGGAACCTTTTCGGCCTATCATAGATCAGATTGTTTACGAAAATCGAAACCATAGTTTTGTTAAGATTAAGCGGGAATTGTTTACAATCTTTTCAGATACATTTCAATACAACAATAAGGAAATGTACTTGACCAATATTGTTAGCGATTATACGAAGAAAGTGATTAAGGCACTCAATAACAAAGGGAAAGGAGTTCCTGAATTTAGGATATGAGTTACCGGTATATGAGAATGCTATTGATGTTTGATATGCCTACAGAAACAGTTGATGAAAGAAAGGCATATCGTAAATTCCGTAAATTTTTAATCAACGAAGGGTTTATTATGCATCAATTTTCGGTCTATAGCAAGTTACTCCTGAACAATTCAGCCAGTAATACTATGTTGGAGCGACTAAAGGCAAATAATCCCAAGAAAGGAAATATCACACTTCTGACAGTTACAGAAAAACAATTTGCTCGAATGATTTATCTCCATGGTCAGCGAGATGATTGTATAGGAAATACAGACTCTCGAATAGTCTTTTTAGGAGAGGAGATTTGATATGAAATTGAACTTTCCGTTACTAGACGAAGCTCTGACGGTCGAGAAAGCAACTATTTTTGTTGTAGAGGATACGACAGTATTTTCTCGACTGGTTAGGAATTTTTATCAATATCAAGATGGATTAGAATTAAAAATTTTCGACGAACAATTTAGGTCCATTAAAGATTCCGAGCTGATGGTGGTGACAGATATTTTAGGATATGACATCAATGCTGCACCAATACTGAAACTCATCCATGCTAATTTAGAAAATCAATTAAATGAAAAACCAGAAGTGAAATCAATTATTGAAAAATTAGCAAATTCTATTACTGAACTAATCTCTTATGAATGTTTAGAGAATGAGCTTGATTTGGAGTATGATGAGATTACGGTTTTGGAGTTGATAAAGGCGTTAGGGGTCAAAATTGAAACTATCAGTGATACGATTTTTGATAAAATTTTTGAGATTTTACAAGTTTATCAATTTTTGAATAAGAAGAGATTTCTTATCTTTATCAATGTGTTATCTTATTTGACGGTGGATGAAATTCAGAAAACTAGGGAGTATATTGAACTTTCCAATATGGATGTTCTTTTTCTAGAACCGAGAAAAAGAAAAGATTTCCCTCAGTATGTTTTGGATAAAGACTATTTCTTACTATCGGAAAATATTGTAAAATAAGTACATATAGTACAGATATTAGAAACTATTCGAAACTGAAGTCTGGCTGAGACGAATGGCGCGATTACGAGATTTTGTGACAAAAAATAGTCTACGAGGTTTTAGAGCTGTGCTGTTTCGAATGGTTTCAAAACTTGTACATTCGTTTCGACCGCAGTTGAGTAGTTTTAGAGCTGTGCTGTTTCGAATGGTTTCAAAACCAAGGACGATTCAGCTTAGCGCTACCCGAGTTTTAGAGCTGTGCTGTTTCGAATGGTTTCAAAACGAAATTCTTGGGACTTTACCATGGTGCTCCGTTTTAGAGCTGTGCTGTTTCGAATGGTTTCAAAACAGGCGTGCTGCTGTTGTTGCTAACGGTGATGTTTTAGAGCTGTGCTGTTTCGAATGGTTTCAAAACAATAACTTCATTCCAATCTTTGTGTTCAACGTTTTAGAGCTGTGCTGTTTCGAATGGTTTCAAAACCCTCTTCTCGATTCTCCTAGTTGGTTTACTGTTTTAGAGCTGTGCTGTTTCGAATGGTTTCAAAACTAAGATACGCTCTAAAAGTCAATCAGAAGAGTTTTAGAGCTGTGCTGTTTCGAATGGTTTCAAAACTCTTTCAGACCGCCAAGCCCTTTGAGCTTGAGTTTTAGAGCTGTGCTGTTTCGAATGGTTTCAAAACGATGTCCGTCTTGATTGGAACGGCTTCTACGTTTTAGAGCTGTGCTGTTTCGAATGGTTTCAAAACGTTGGAAAGAGATTTTTAATATTAGTGTAGGTTTTAGAGCTGTGCTGTTTCGAATGGTTTCAAAACAACTCAACAATAAAGTAGGTTGGAAGGACGGTTTTAGAGCTGTGCTGTTTCGAATGGTTTCAAAACACGAAATGCGAAAGTAGCTCCTTTGTCAGTGTTTTAGAGCTGTGCTGTTTCGAATGGTTTCAAAACTTTTCGGGTGTGCCTCAATGGTTTAACAATGTTTTAGAGCTGTGCTGTTTCGAATGGTTTCAAAACACATCACAAAGTGGTACTTGGATAAAAAGCGTTTTAGAGCTGTGCTGTTTCGAATGGTTTCAAAACCACGTAGCGAGTCATTAGGTAAAATGCTCGGTTTTAGAGCTGTGCTGTTTCGAATGGTTTCAAAACTTATAAGCGTATTAAAACTCAAGCTCTAAAGTTTTAGAGCTGTGCTGTTTCGAATGGTTTCAAAACCTGTTGAGAGAAGCACGAAAGCCAGAAGAAGTTTTAGAGCTGTGCTGTTTCGAATGGTTTCAAAACAGGGTATCCAGGTACTTATTACAAGCGTGTGTTTTAGAGCTGTGCTGTTTCGAATGGTTTCAAAACTTCGACGCAGATGTGACCGCCCTGGTGCGTGTTTTAGAGCTGTGCTGTTTCGAATGGTTTCAAAACAGGTCCGTATAATAAGAGTTACACGGTTACGTTTTAGAGCTGTGCTGTTTCGAATGGTTTCAAAACTTGTTCTTGAGTTAGAGCTTGGTCGGCTTGTTTTAGAGCTGTGCTGTTTCGAATGGTTTCAAAACGTCATGTAGGATACAACCAACAATAAGAGCGTTTTAGAGCTGTGCTGTTTCGAATGGTTTCAAAACCTGGATACCATTATTCAAGCAGTTGATACAGTTTTAGAGCTGTGCTGTTTCGAATGGTTTCAAAACCGCTACTTTTCGGGGTAAGCTGGAGCGTTTGTTTTAGAGCTGTGCTGTTTCGAATGGTTTCAAAACTATTGCGGAGCAAACAGATAGACCATCAAGGTTTTAGAGCTGTGCTGTTTCGAATGGTTTCAAAACTAAGATACGCTCTAAAAGTCAATCAGAAGAGTTTTAGAGCTGTGCTGTTTCGAATGGTTTCAAAACTCTTTCAGACCGCCAAGCCCTTTGAGCTTGAGTTTTAGAGCTGTGCTGTTTCGAATGGTTTCAAAACGATGTCCGTCTTGATTGGAACGGCTTCTACGTTTTAGAGCTGTGCTGTTTCGAATGGTTTCAAAACGTTGGAAAGAGATTTTTAATATTAGTGTAGGTTTTAGAGCTGTGCTGTTTCGAATGGTTTCAAAACAACTCAACAATAAAGTAGGTTGGAAGGACGGTTTTAGAGCTGTGCTGTTTCGAATGGTTTCAAAACACGAAATGCGAAAGTAGCTCCTTTGTCAGTGTTTTAGAGCTGTGCTGTTTCGAATGGTTTCAAAACTCTGACGTGCTCTGTGCTAAGCAAGCCAACGTTTTAGAGCTGTGCTGTTTCGAATGGTTTCAAAACAAATACTCTACATGCTGGAGTTGTGGGGCTGTTTTAGAGCTGTGCTGTTTCGAATGGTTTCAAAACCTGTTGATGAAGAAAAGGAAATCGACGATGGTTTTAGAGCTGTGCTGTTTCGAATGGTTTCAAAACACGCTATCCAGACGGGGCTGAACATTCAGCGTTTTAGAGCTGTGCTGTTTCGAATGGTTTCAAAACGAAAGTGATTCTTATGTTGTAACTCATGCAGTTTTAGAGCTGTGCTGTTTCGAATGGTTTCAAAACATGTCTGGTATCGTTAAATTCTTAACCGCAGTTTTAGAGCTGTGCTGTTTCGAATGGTTTCAAAACTGTAAACAGTGGATGGCAAACAGTTCAGTCGTTTTAGAGCTGTGCTGTTTCGAATGGTTTCAAAACGATTTGGTTGGTGATATCCTCAGTCGTAGCGTTTTAGAGCTGTGCTGTTTCGAATGGTTTCAAAACGGCAGCATCTCTTGAAGAGGCTGTTGTAAAGTTTTAGAGCTGTGCTGTTTCGAATGGTTTCAAAACGTGACCTATCTGACACAATCAAGAATTACAGTTTTAGAGCTGTGCTGTTTCGAATGGTTTCAAAACACCATCACATTGTTACCACGCATACCAAAAGTTTTAGAGCTGTGCTGTTTCGAATGGTTTCAAAACTGTAGAAAAATGCGGTCTATGCCAAGGTTAGTTTTAGAGCTGTGCTGTTTCGAATGGTTTCAAAACTCTGTCAAGTGGTATACGTCCGCCATTGAAGTTTTAGAGCTGTGCTGTTTCGAATGGTTTCAAAACAAACCATGTATTTCAAACACGTTATGGTTAGTTTTAGAGCTGTGCTGTTTCGAATGGTTTCAAAACTTTATTGTCAAACTTTCAACCTGTTTTAGTGTTTTAGAGCTGTGCTGTTTCGAATGGTTTCAAAACACGCCCGTGAGGTTTTCAATTTGATTGTAAGTTTTAGAGCTGTGCTGTTTCGAATGGTTTCAAAACTACCTTCTGCATACGGTTCTGACTCGAGTTTGTTTTAGAGCTGTGCTGTTTCGAATGGTTTCAAAACTCAAAAACTCAGTCATATCAAGAGTTTAACGTTTTAGAGCTGTGCTGTTTCGAATGGTTTCAAAACCGTTTTCAGTTGCATTGGAACACGGTTCGGGTTTTAGAGCTGTGCTGTTTCGAATGGTTTCAAAACTAGTAGTGATAACCAAACGTCTTCCTCATTGTTTTAGAGCTGTGCTGTTTCGAATGGTTTCAAAACAACCAAGGCAGGTACATGATCCTGACGAATGTTTTAGAGCTGTGCTGTTTCGAATGGTTTCAAAACTGTACGTAATCAAAAAATTAAATTTTTTCAGTTTTAGAGCTGTGCTGTTTCGAATGGTTTCAAAACACGGACAAAGAGAAGGACCTGCTCGCCAGCGTTTTAGAGCTGTGCTGTTTCGAATGGTTTCAAAACTTGAGCGAGCGGAGAAGTTTGTTCGTGTGGGTTTTAGAGCTGTGCTGTTTCGAATGGTTTCAAAACTTAGGGTCTGCAACTGCAACCCACCAGCCTGTTTTAGAGCTGTGCTGTTTCGAATGGTTTCAAAACTGCGGCAATCTTGCCACGTTGCAAAGCTTGGTTTTAGAGCTGTGCTGTTTCGAATGGTTTCAAAACTAGTGGTTGTAGAGGCAATACATAACAATAGTTTTAGAGCTGTGCTGTTTCGAATGGTTTCAAAACTGTGGTCTTTTCTTATGACCGCTCAGGGGTGTTTTAGAGCTGTGCTGTTTCGAATGGTTTCAAAACCTGACAAACAAGAAATAGAACATTCTGGAAGTTTTAGAGCTGTGCTGTTTCGAATGGTTTCAAAACCGTTTGTTATCTTCTGTACGTCTATCATAAGTTTTAGAGCTGTGCTGTTTCGAATGGTTTCAAAACGCAGGGATTTTAACTGCAGGTGTGATTAAGTTTTAGAGTTGTGTTGCTCTAAATAGTTATTTTAATTCTCAAAAGCAATGTGGCAAAAATATTTAAGTGTCAAAAAATAAAGGGGATTGTAGATGGATGCAAAATCAATTATTTTAATACTACTGGTTATAACAGTAGTAGTGAATATTTTAACTTTAATCATCAAAATAATTACCAAAAAAATTGAAAGTAAAAAGTATAGATGAATTCGATTCAAAATTCATTTTTGAAGGATGGAAATTAGTGAACAGACAAGTAATTCTCTATCATAAACTTTCAAAGTTCAAATGACGATTAACAACATCCAATTTTCCTCCAAGATTTCTAACTCCCTCTTGTCCATTCAAAGTTTTCCATGATATACTATATGTAATCGTTTTATTTCAAAGGAGACAAGGATGACAAACTTAAAAGAGCAGGTTGGGATTAAGGCGGCGGAGTTTGTTGCTGACGGCATGATTGTTGGGCTAGGGACTGGCTCGACGGCTTACTATTTCGTGCAGGAGATTGGCCGCCGGGTTGCAGAGGAGGGCTTACAAATCACAGGCGTAACGACCTCTCATGCCACGGCTGAGCATGCTGCGTCCCTTGGGATTCCCCTAAAAAACATCGACGAGGTCGATCACGTGGACTTGACGGTGGACGGAGCTGATGAGGTGGACGGAGCCTTCAATGGTATCAAGGGAGGCGGTGCCGCACTGCTTATGGAGAAGGTGGTCGCGGTCAACAGCAAGGACTGCATCTGGATCGTCGATGAGTCTAAGGTGGTGCAAACCCTAGGTGCCTTCAAGTTGCCGGTGGAAGTCGTGCAGTACGGTGCGGAGAACCTTTTCCGACACTTCGAGGCCAAAGGCTACCGACCAAGTTTTCGGATGACTGACGGCCAGAAGCACGTGACCGATATGAAGAATTTCATTATTGATTTGGATTTACAACGCATCGAGGATACGGAGGCCTTGGCGGACGAGCTGGACAAAACAGTGGGAGTAGTCGAGCATGGGCTCTTTATCGGCTTGATTTCTAAGGTTATTGTTGGGACACCACAAGGACCAGAAATACTTGAAAAGAAATAAATTGAAAACGCTTCTCATTTTTATTTAATGGGGAGCTTTTTTGTGGTATAATGAAAAGACGAACATTATAAAGGAGTTCTTATGTCTAAATTTAAACGTATTCACCTGGTGGTCATGGATTCTGTCGGAATCGGTGCGGCACCAGATGCAGACAAGTTTTTCAACGCTGGGATTGCGGACACGGAGTCTGACACCCTCGGCCACATCTCTGAAAAAGCAGGTCTTGCTGTGCCAAACATGGCGAAAATCGGTCTTGGAAACATCCCTCGTGACACAGCCCTTGCGACTGTTGCTTCTGAAGAAAATCCAACTGGATACGTGACCAAGTTGGAAGAAGTATCGCTCGGAAAAGATACTATGACAGGCCACTGGGAAATCATGGGCCTCAATATCACCGAGCCATTCGATACATTCTGGGATGGTTTCCCTGAAGAGATTTTGACAAAAATCGAAGAGTTCTCAGGCCGTAAAATCATCCGTGAGGCAAACAAGCCGTATTCTGGTACAGCTGTTATTGATGACTTTGGTCCTCGCCAAATGGAAACAGGGGAGTTGATCGTCTACACCTCCGCAGACCCTGTCCTTCAGATTGCAGCCCACGAAGACATTATTCCACTTGATGAGTTGTATCGTATCTGTGAGTACGCTCGTTCCATTACTCTTGAACGACCAGCTCTTCTCGGTCGTATCATCGCCCGTCCATACGTTGGTGAGCCAGGCAATTTCTCACGAACTGCCAACCGTCACGACTATGCCGTATCACCGTTTGAAGCAACCGTACTCAACAAACTGGCAGATGCGGGTGTACCAACTTACTCAGTTGGTAAAATCAGTGATATTTTCAATGGTTCAGGTATTACAAATGATATGGGTCACACCAAGTCCAACATGCACGGTGTCGATGTGTTGATTGATACTCTGAAGTTATCAGACTTCGAGGAAGGTTTCTCCTTCACAAACTTAGTTGACTTTGATGCTGTGTATGGTCACCGTCGCAATATCGAAGGCTACCGCGATTGCTTGCAGGAGTTCGATGCTCGTATCCCAGAAATTATCGCTGCTATGCGTGAGGATGACCTGCTCTTGATTACAGCTGACCATGGAAATGACCCTGCCTACGCAGGTACTGACCATACCCGTGAATATGTGCCACTCTTGGCCTACAGCAAGGCTTTCAAAGGTAGTGGTGTCTTGCCAGTAGGTCATTTTGCGGACATTTCAGCAACCGTTGCGGAAAACTTCGGAGTGGACACAGCCATGATTGGCGAGAGCTTCTTAGGAGCCCTGGTCTAATGGAACAATTGACGGTCTATTACAATCCCGACTGCAGCAAATGTAAGAAATTAAAAATCTTACTGCCTAGCCAGGACCTGGACATCAAGTGGGTCAATTACCTAGAAAATCCACTGACAGCAGAGGAATTGGCAGCTCTTTTGAAAAAAATGGACAGTCAGCCATCAGCAGTTATTCGGTTGACAGAAGAAGAGCGAGCTGGCTTGTCAGAAGAAGAACTTTTCCAGCGTTTAGTGGAAGAACCCACTACTCTTAATCGCCCCATTATTGAGCGAGAACAGACAGCCTTTCTCTGTCGTCCACTTGATATTATCAAAGAAAAAATGCCAGAGTACGACTGGTCAGCTTATTTATAAAAGGAGAAAAAATGAGTTTACTTGAAAAAATTTATGAAACAAAAACCTTTTTAGAAGAAAAAGGAATGATTAAGCCAGAATTCGGTTTGATTTTGGGCTCAGGTTTGGGCGAATTAGCGGAAGAAGTAGAAAATGCTATCGTAATCGATTATGCAGACATTCCAAACTGGGGCAAGTCAACAGTTGTAGGTCATGCTGGTAAGTTGGTTTACGGTGATTTGGCAGGACGCAAGGTCTTGGCTTTGCAAGGTCGTTTCCACTTCTACGAAGGAAATCCGATGGAAGTTGTGACCTTCCCAGTCCGCGTCATGAAAGCTCTTGGTTGTGAAGGCGTGATTGTAACCAATGCCGCCGGTGGTATCGGCTACGGCCCAGGTACCCTCATGGCTATTACAGACCATATCAACATGACTGGTCAAAATCCACTGATTGGCGAAAACTTGGAAGAATTTGGTCCACGTTTCCCAGATATGTCAAATGCCTACACTAAAGAATACCGTGAAAAAGCCCATGCCGTTGCGGAAAAATTGGGTATCAAGTTGGACAATGGTGTCTACCTCGGCGTGACAGGTCCTACCTATGAAACACCTGCAGAAATCTTGGCCTTCAAGACTTTGGGTGCCCATGCAGTCGGTATGTCAACAGTACCAGAAGTTATCGTGGCAGCTCACTCAGGTATGAAAGTTTTGGGAATTTCTGCTATCACAAACTTTGCGGCAGGTTTCCAATCCGAACTCAACCACGAAGAAGTTGTAGAAGTAACCGAGCAAATCAAGGGCAACTTCAAAGGCTTGGTCAAGGCTATCTTGGCTGAGTTGTAGGAGGGACTAATGACCAACAAACCCTGGTTCAGTGTTCTGAAAGGGATAGGCATTATTGCACTACTTACAATGGTATGGTTGGTTTTCTTTGCAGCTATTGATACGAGTGGTTCTAACACCAACTACGAGCCTTTCAATGGTGCTTCGATTATTTGTGCAGTAATTTCTTATCTGATTATTTTATTTATACTGCAATATAATAAGGTTGTTCACTTAAAAGAGGAGATTATCACTTCTTACAATGCAATAGAGATTAAACAACTACATGTTACAAAGTTGTTGGACCAACTGCAAGAAGTGACGGATAAAATTGTAGATCACGAGTTAAAAATGTCTGTGAAGAATACCTTTTCCGAGTTGATTGAAGAGGAGAAGCAGTCAGACCGTCTGACTGCAGAAGGAAACGATGCCAATCATCATCAGACCAAGAAGAAATTCACTTCTAATTCGGGTTCAAACAATTTCCATGACCATCTGTCGCAACACTCTGAAAAAGTTACAAAGTTGGTGGAACGGATCGAACGGGATACAAAAGGAAGAGCTGATGAGAGTCTGCGTGATTTGATGCGAGAAATCAAAGAAGCTGAAGCTCTGGTGACCAACCAACGCCTGTATTACAACGACACAGTTTCACAATACAATAAATCAATCTATGCCTTGCCATTTGCCTTCTTAAGAGGGACACTTGGTTTCAAGGAGCGAGACTATATGTAACCTGGTCAATTTGAAATCTATGTTACATAAATAGAGAAAAGAAAGGAAGGGCTAGTAGCCCTTTGTGAAAAAGATGAGTATCCATATTTCCGCAAAACCAGGCGAAATTGCTGATAAGATTTTGCTTCCTGGTGATCCGCTTCGTGCTAAATTTATCGCTGAAAACTTCCTTGAAGATGCAGTTTGCTTCAACGAAGTTCGCAATATGTTCGGCTACACAGGTACCTACAAGGGTCACCGTGTCTCTGTCATGGGAACAGGTATGGGAATGCCATCCATCTCTATCTATGCTCATGAATTGATCAATGAATACGGTGTGAAAAAATTGATCCGTGTTGGAACAGCAGGCTCACTGAGTGCTGATGTTCATGTTCGTGAATTGGTCTTGGCGCAAGCAGCTGCAACCAACTCTCGTATGATCAATATTGATTGGCCAGAATATGACTTGCCACAAATTGCAAGTTTCAACCTTTTGGACAAGGCATATCATATTGCTAAAGACCTTAATTTGACAACGCATGTCGGTAATGTCTTGTCTTCAGACAGTTTCTACTCACCTAAACTTTTCAGTCGTAATTTGGAACTTGGTCAAATTGGTGTCAAGGCAGTTGAGATGGAAGCTGCAGCCCTTTATTATTTGGGTGCTAAATTCGGTGTTGAAACACTTGCAATCATGACTATTTCTGATAGCTTGGTCAACCCAGACGAAGATACGACAGCAGAAGAGCGTCAAAACACTTTCACGGACATGATGAAGGTTGGTTTGGAAACCTTGATTGCTGAATAGATATTGATTATTCGTAAGGAGAATTCTATGTCATTTGCAAATTTTGAACCAACACGTCACATTGAAGATTTTCATTTAGCTGGATTTGCTTATTAGTCATACAGTCCAGTGGACTGTATGAGCTCGCTCCTTGAAAACGATAAGGGAGCGATTAGTGAAAGAATTAAAACTGGGTACTTCTTTAGAAATGCTTGCGGAACCAGCTAACCCTTATGATTCAGAAGCAGTTGTGATTCTATTTCAAGGGAAAAAATTGGGTTATATTCCCAAGCATAAAAATAGCCTAATTAGTCGATTGTTATTCTATGGACATGGTGAGATCCTTGAAGCCAGAGTTCAAATGATAGATTTAACAGAACACCCGGAACGTCAACTTCGTGTGGTTGTAAAATTCAAAGATTTTCGTAAATGATATAGAAAAACAGAGCTGTTTAGCTCTGTTTTTTGCTAGGATTCAGAACAATAAATCATTTCAATCTAGTTTCAATGATAGAAATGCGACAAAAACTAATTTGGGCTTGTTTTTTCTTATATTTTAGTGTATAATCAAATTAGAAAGCGTTTACAAAAGTGTTTATGAAATATTTTTGAATGTTTACACAAATGAATTTGCAAGGGGAGGTCGCCGTGATTAATTTACAACATTTTGTTCAGGCTATGTATGCCAAACGTATCGAGGATTGTTCTGACTATGAACTCTATTATGCTCTTCTAGCATTTACTAAACAGCAGAGCGAAGCAAAATATACTAATCAACAAAAGAAGAAAGTTTACTATATTTCTGCTGAGTTCTTGATTGGTAAACTCTTGTCTAATAACTTGATCAACTTGGGTGTTTATGATGAGGTGAAGAGCCAGCTTGCAGCAGCAGGTAAAGACTTAATTGCTATTGAAGATGTGGAGATGGAGCCATCACTAGGAAATGGTGGTTTGGGTCGTTTGGCTGCCTGCTTCCTTGATTCAATTGCTAGTCTAGGTCTTAATGGTGATGGGGTCGGATTGAACTACCACTTCGGACTTTTCCGTCAGTTGTTCGAATACCATCAGCAATCTGCAGTGCCAAATGAATGGATTACACCACGTTCTTGGTTGACAGAATCCCCAATTTCTTACCAAGTGCCATTTGCTAACTTTACCTTGACGTCTAAGTTGTACGATATCGATGTGCCAGGTTATAAGACTGAGCGGAAGAACCGTTTGCGTTTGTTTGACCTTGGTTCAGTTGATGACAATATTATTTATGATGGCATTGAGTTTGACAAGGAAGATATTTTCCGTAATTTGACCCTCTTCCTTTATCCAGATGATTCGACATACGAGGGTAAAATTCTCCGTATCTTCCAGCAGTATTTCATGGTATCAAATGCAGCTCAACTCTTGATTGATGAAGCGGTTGCCAAAGGGTCAAACCTCCATGACTTGCCTGATTATGCGGTGGTTCAAATCAACGACACTCACCCATCCCTTGTCATTCCAGAATTGATTCGTCTCTTGGAACTCCGTGGCATTTCCTTTGATGAGGCAATCGAAATTGTTAAGAAAATGACGGCCTATACCAACCACACTATCTTGTCTGAAGCCCTTGAAAAATGGCCGTTTGACTTCTTGAACCGTGTGGTGCCTCACTTAGTACCATTTATCGAAGAGTTGGACCGCCGTGCCAAAGAAGTGAAAAATGATCCAGCGGTTAATATCATCGATGAGCATGGTCGTGTTCACATGGCCCACATGGATATTCACTATGGCTACTCTATCAACGGTGTGGCAGCCCTCCATACTGAGATTTTGAAGACATCTGAGTTGAAAGCCTTCTATGAGCTCTATCCAGAGAAGTTTAACAACAAGACTAATGGAATCACCTTCCGTCGTTGGCTCATGCATGCCAACCCAAGTTTGGCGAGCTATCTTGATGGCCTACTTGGTCATGGCTACCACCATGATGCCAGCGAGTTGGAAAAACTTTTGGACCACAAAGACAGCAAAGAATTGAAGAAATGGTTGGAAGAAACTAAGCAACACAACAAGCGTAAGTTGCAACGTCATATTGCTAAGACGCAAGGTGTGGAGGTCAATCCAGAGTCTATCTTTGATGTACAAATCAAGCGTATGCATGAGTACAAGCGTCAACAGATGAATGTCCTCTATGTTATCCACAAGTATTTGGATATCAAGGCTGGCAATATCCCAACTCGTCCATTGACAGTCTTCTTTGGCGGAAAAGCAGCACCAGCTTACACAACGGCTCAAGATATTATCCACTTGATTTTGGTCTTGTCACAGGTTATCAAAAATGATCCAGAAGTAGCACCACACTTGCAGTTGGTCATGATTGAAAACTACAACGTAACAGAAGCCAGCTTCATCATTCCAGCGGCAGATATTTCAGAGCAGATTTCTCTTGCATCTAAAGAAGCATCTGGTACTGGTAACATGAAATTCATGCTCAATGGTGCCTTGACCATCGGTACAGATGATGGTGCCAACGTGGAAATTCATGAATTAGTTGGTGATGAAAATATCTACATTTTCGGTCAAGATAGCCAAACTGTTATCGACCACTATGTCAATGGTAGCTACCATCCTTATGCCTTCTACGAGCGCGAAGCTATCCGTCCATTGATTGATTTCATCACTTCTGACACTATTCGTCAGGCTGGTGGTATCGATGAACGACTCTGGCGCTTGCAGGACAACCTCAAGCACAATGACCACTTCATGACCTTGCTGGACTTGGAAGACTACATTGCAACTAAGGAAAGAATGTTAGCAGACTACGAAGATCGTGACAGCTGGTTGGATAAGGTCATCGTCAACATTGCTAAAGCAGGATTCTTCTCATCAGACCGTACTATCCAACAGTACAACGAAGATATCTGGCATTTGGAAGCGTAGTATATAAAAATGACCTTTCGGGGTCATTTTTTCTGTATTCTATTTTTGAAAGAGTTGGCGATTGCGGATTGTCCCAAGAAGTTTCCAAGGGCAAAGCCAGAGGTGTTAAGCAAGATGTCACCAAGGTCAAAGAAGCCCAGTGAAAAGAAGAATTGACAGGCTTCAACTAGCAATATGGCCCCTACAAAGAGAGAAAGTTTTTTCCAAGAAAATGAAAAAAGCAACCCAAGTGGTAAAAAGAGTAAGAGGTTAAAGACCAATATAGCAGGATTGAGAAATAGGTCTTGAGAGAAGGTACTAAGGAGATCCCAGTTGACACCTCTGACGCCCATGCTTTTGAAAAAGAGAAGATAGACTAGCAGAAGCCCGTAGCAAGTGTAGAAAAAACAAAGCGTCAGTCGCGAAATGCGGGGCTTATAGACCAGTCGAAAGAGAGTAAAGCAAACCCCAGTCATTAACAGGATCGCTGCAAGCGCAGACCAAAAATCAACCGTCATGAAAATGGTCGTGAACTGGTAAAAAAGAAAGGTCATGAAGAGCCAGCGGCAGAGCAGAAATGATAGAATCAAGTTGATACAATCGTAGAAAATTTCTTTTTTCATAGAGGACCTCCTTTTTTCATTATATCATTATTTGAGGGGGGAAAGGCTGTAGAAAATAATTTTAGAGACAGTATGCTATAATAGTTGGTATGAAAAAACGACCGACATCTGCCTATATCCACATTCCATTTTGCACCCAGATTTGTTACTACTGTGATTTTTCCAAGGTCTTTATTAAGAACCAGCCTGTTGACGAGTATTTGGCAGCCCTCATGGAAGAGGTCAAGTTTTACGACCTGCCAGCCCTCCGCACGCTTTATATCGGAGGCGGAACACCATCGGCTCTTTCGGCAGACCAGCTAGATTATCTCCTGACCAATCTGGAGGACTTGCTGGACTTGTCACAGCTGGAAGAATTCACTATTGAGGCCAATCCAGGTGACTTGACGGCAGACAAGATTGCGGTTCTGAAAAAGTCCAAGTGCAATCGGGTGTCGTTGGGTGTTCAGACCTTTGATGACCGTATGCTGAAAAAAATCGGTCGTAGCCACAACCAGGCCCAGATTTATGAAACCATTGCAGCCCTCAAGGAAGCGGGTTTTCACAACATTTCCATTGACCTGATTTATGCCCTGCCTGGTCAGACCATGGAGCAGGTGGTGGACAATGTCGCCAAGGCCTTGGAGCTGGACATTCCCCACATGAGCCTCTATAGCTTGATTTTGGAGAACCACACGGTCTTCATGAACCGCCAACGCCGTGGCAACCTGCATCTGCCCAACGAAGATGTGGAGTCGGATATGTTCGACTACATCCTACAAGAGCTGGAGAAAAACGGCTTCGAGCACTACGAAATCTCCAACTTCACCAAACCTGGTTTTGAGAGTCGCCACAACCT
Source organism: Streptococcus sp. 29896 (assembly GCF_032594915.1). Classification (NCBI taxonomy): domain Bacteria; kingdom Bacillati; phylum Bacillota; class Bacilli; order Lactobacillales; family Streptococcaceae; genus Streptococcus; species Streptococcus suivaginalis. The sequence continues at coordinate 728,508 of NZ_CP118733.1, forward strand.
CATGTACTGGGACAACTCGGAGTACTATGGTCTAGGAGCTGGAGCATCTGGCTACATCGACGGCATGCGCTACCGCAACCGTGGCCCCATCCAGCACTACCTCAAATCCATCCGCGAAAAAGGCCATTCCCGCTTACACGAAGAATTCCTCAGCCAGACCGAGCAGATGGAAGAAGAGATGTTTCTGGGCCTACGGAAAAAAACTGGCGTGTCCATTGAGCGATTCGAGGAAAAGTTTGGCATTTCCTTTGAAGACTGCTACGGTCAGGTGGTCAGAGACTTGAAAAATGAAGGTCTCTTGCAAGAAGAAGACCGTTGGCTTCGGATGACCAAAAAGGGTCTGTTTCTGGGCGATACAGTTGCCGAGCGTTTCATTATAGAAGATTAGAAAGAGGACACAATGGGACTAAGCTACCAAGAAGAGTTCACCATTCCTTTTGATATGGTGGATGTCAAACAAGAAATCAAACTGCCTGACTTTATTTCCTACTGTCTTGGTGTGTCAGGTCGGCAGTCGGAAGAACTGGGTCGTAGTGACCTCTATGTTTATCAGGAATTTGGCTTGATTTGGGTGGTGACAGATTATGAACTAACTATTCAACGCCTACCTAAGTACAATGAAACCATCACGATAAAAACAGAAGCGGTGGCCTACAACAAGTTTTTCTGTCATCGGATGTTCTATATCTACGATGCAGCGGGCAATCTTTTGTTAGACATTCTCTGCTACTTTGTCCTGATTGATTTTGAGACTCGCAAGGTGGCGCCTGTTCCAGAAGATTTGATTGCCCCTTATCAGTCTGAGCAGGTCAAGAAATTGTCTCGGGCTCCCAAGTATCAGCTCTTGGAAAATCCATCTGTTCAAGAATTTCCTGTTCGTTATTTTGACTTGGATATGAATGGGCATGTCAACAATGGCAAGTACCTGGAATGGATGTATGAAGCACAGGGCTATGATTTTCTGCTCTGCCATGTCCCTAAAAAAATCCAACTCAAGTATCTTAAGGAAGTAGAGGCGACTAGCTTGGTGAGTTCACGCATGGTGGCAGAAGCTGGTGTCAGCCAGCATGAGATTGTGGTAGATGGGCATATTCATGCGCAAGCTGTCATAGAATGGAGGGAAAGTCATGTCGCAGGATAAGTGGTTGGAATGGGCCGTACGTTTACAAGCCTTGGCTCAGACAGGCTTGGCCTATGGAAAAGATGTCTATGACATAGAGCGATTTGAGGAAATCCGTCAGATTGCGGCGGAAATGTTGGTAGAGCCATCTGGACAGCCCTTGGAAGTGGTGACAGACTTGTTTTGCAATGAAACAGGCTATCAGACACCCAAGCTGGATACCCGCGCAGCTATTTTTCAAGAGGATAAAATCCTACTTGTCCAGGAAAACGATGGGCTCTGGTCCTTGCCAGGTGGTTGGTGCGATGTGGACCAGTCCGTCAAGGAAAATGTTGTCAAGGAAGTAAAGGAAGAAGCGGGGCTGGATGTGGAGGCTCTGCGAGTCGTTGCGATTTTGGACAAGCACAAGAACAATCCGGCCAAGTCAGCCCACCGCGTGACCAAGGTCTTCATTCTATGTCGTCTCCTTGGCGGGGAGTTTCAGCCCAATTCGGAAACAGTTGCCAGTGGCTTCTTCAGTCTAGATGATTTACCACCGCTCTCACTTGGGAAAAATACAGCTGAGCAGTTAGTACTTTGCTTGGAAGCTAGGCGGTCTGAGCATTGGGAAACACGATTTGATTAAGGAGAAAGTATGACCTATCAAGGCTATTTGATTGATTTGGATGGAACGATTTATGAAGGGAAAAAGCGGATTCCTGCTGGTGAGCGGTTTATTCATCGCTTGCAAGAACGTCAGATTCCCTATTTATTCGTGACCAACAACACCACCCGCCGTCCTGAGATGGTGCAGGCTATGTTGGCTGAAAACTTTAACATTGAAACACCACTTGAAACAATCTATACAGCCAGTCTGGCGACAGTAGATTATATGAATGATTTAGGCAAGGAAAAGACAGTCTATGTCATTGGAGAAGACGGGCTCAAGTCTGCCATTTTTGAGGCAGGCTATGTGGAAGATACGGAAAATCCAGCCTATGTTGTTGTCGGTTTGGATACTCAGTTGACCTATGAAAAACTGACCATTGCCACCTTGGCTATTCAAAAGGGAGCGACCTTTATCGGTACCAACCCTGATTTGAACATTCCGACAGAAAGAGGTCATTTGCCAGGAGCAGGCTCACTTATTGCGCTTTTGAAAGCTGCAACCCGAGTAGAGCCGACCTTCATCGGTAAGCCTAAAGCCATTATCATGGACAAGGCTCTGGAGATTTTAGGCACAGAACGTAGCCAAACGGTTATGGTGGGAGATAACTACCTGACGGATATTCGCGCAGGGATTGACAATGGATTTCCAACTCTTTTAGTCCTGACTGGATTTACCAAGCCAGAAGAAGTAGCAGACTTACCTCTGGCTCCAACCCATGTCCTCAACAGCCTAGATGAATGGAGTTTTGATGAGAACTAAGTTACAGCTTGTTGGAACAGTATTTTTTACCTTGTCGGCAGCAGTTCTAGGAACCATCTACCTAGCTTGGCTAGTTTATCCGCTTGAGATTTCTTTTTTGGGGTTGGAAAAAGTGGTCTACATGAAAGCGGCAGATATTTCCTACAATTTCAATATCCTGATGAACTATCTAACAAATCCTTTTGCAAGTGTTTTAGACATGCCAAATTTTTCATCCTCAGCTGATGGTCTGAAACATTTTGCGGATGTGAAAGGTCTCTTTCATCTGGCACAGCTTATTTTTCTGATTAGTTTGCCTGTAGTTTTCTATTTTTGGAAAGAAGTGGTGCGAAAAGGATATGGCAAGCTCTATCGAACTGTTTTTATGTGGGTGGCACTAGCTCCTTTGCTCCTTGCGCTAGTGGGCTTGCTGATTGGTTTTGATAGCTTTTTTGTTCTCTTCCATCATCTGCTCTTTCCAGGTGATTCGACCTGGCTCTTTGACCCCTTGAAAGATCCGGTCATTTATATACTTCCCCAGGAATTTTTCCTTCATTGCTTCATCCTATTTTTCATCCTCTATGAAGTTTTTTGCGGTATTTGGTTTTTTATCATAAAAAAATGTGACATTCGATAGGAAATGCCAATAAAAGTCTTGACAATCGATTTGTTTTACAGTAAAATGATTAAGACTTTGAAATTGAGGGGAGTGAAAATAATGTCAAAAACAGTAGTACGCAAGAACGAATCACTTGATGATGCTCTTCGTCGTTTCAAACGTGCGGTTACTAAAGCTGGTACTCTTCAAGAAACACGCAAACGCGAATTCTACGAAAAACCATCTGTAAAACGTAAACGTAAATCAGAAGCAGCTCGCAAGCGTAAAAAATTCTAATTGAATCGGAAAACAGCCCTAGGGTTGTTTTTTTGTTTACTTTTGAACAAAGCTCCTATATAATATATTATATAAAGTTCGGAAAGGCAGAAAAGGAGTTTTCTATGAGTATTTTAGTAACAGGCGGAGCAGGCTATATTGGTAGCCATACCGTTGTGGAATTGTTGAAATTAGGGAAAGATGTTGTTATCGTAGATAATCTATCCAATTCTAGCATCTTGGTTTTGGACCGCATTGAAGAAATCACTGGCAAACGTCCAGGATTTTACCAACTTGATGTAGCAGATAAGCTTGCTCTTCGTGGGGTTTTTGAAAAAGAAAACATTGAATCGGCTATTCACTTTGCAGGCTATAAGGCAGTTGGTGAGTCCGTAGCCAAACCGGTCATGTACTACGAAAACAACATCATGTCCACGCTAGCTTTAGTAGAAGTCATGGCAGAGTTTGGTGTCAAAAAGATTGTCTTCTCATCCAGCGCAACGGTTTACGGTCTTAACAACCCATCTCCTTTGGTGGAAACCATGCCAACCAGCGCAACCAACCCTTATGGCTATACAAAAGTCATGTTGGAACAAATCTTGCGTGATGTGGAAGTAGCAGATAAGGAATGGAGTGTTGCCCTTCTCCGTTATTTCAACCCAATCGGTGCCCATGAATCAGGCTTAATCGGTGAAGATCCAGCAGGCATTCCAAACAACCTCATGCCATTTGTGGCTCAAGTAGCAGTAGGTAAGCGTCCAGAACTCAGTGTCTTTGGTTCAGATTATGACACAGTAGATGGAACGGGTGTTCGTGATTACATCCACGTGATTGACTTGGCACTTGGTCACATCAAGGCATTGGAAAAAATTTCGACAACCTCAGGTGTGCATACCTATAACCTCGGATCTGGTCAAGGAACTAGTGTACTGGAATTGGTCCAAGCCTTTGAAAAAGTCAATGGCGTGCCTGTACCTTATAAAATTGTTGACCGTCGCCCTGGCGATGTGGCAACTTGCTATGCCAACGCAGACAAGGCGTTAGCTGAACTCAATTGGAAAACCGAAAAAACCATTGAAGATATGTGCCGCGACACTTGGAACTGGCAGTCTAAAAATCCAAATGGTTATGAAGGATAAGAAAAGATGTGAGTGTTAGCTCACATCTTCTTTTTGTCATAGTGCAAAAGAAAAACAGGCACAGAGCCTGTTTTACTGTCTTATTGATTATTTTTTCAACAAGTCGCGGATTTCTGCAAGCAATTCTTCTTGAGTTGGACCAGCTGGTGCAGCTTCTTCAACTTTCTTAGGCATTGCTTTTTCAACAGCCTTAACAACGAAGAAGAGTGAAGTACCAATGATCAAGAAGTTGATAACAGCGCTCAAGAAGTTACCGTAAGTAACACCGTTCCAAGCAAGCTTAGAAATGTTTTCAACGTTCGCAGCTTTCAAAGCTGGGTTCAAAATCAATGGTGTGATGATATCATTTACAAATGATTGGATGATAGCGGCAAAAGCACCACCGATGATAACAGCTACAGCCAAGTCAACAATATTTCCACGAAGCAAAAATGCCTTCAATTCTTTCAACATATCCTAAATATGTCCTTTCATAATTTTTTACATTGTCCATTATATACATGTTACAAAAAAATTACAAGAGATATGTTTGAAAATTTTGTTTCAAAAATTTACATGACGACAAGGAGTGTGATATAATATAATCTGTTAAACTGTGCTTAGACCCTGCATTGGAAGGAGGAGCCAACGTGATTACAAAAGAACTCATCAATGAAATCAAACAGGCAGTGAATATTGTCGATGTGATTGGAGAATCCGTTGCCCTTACCAAGGCAGGGCGTAATTATTTAGGGCTTTGTCCTTTTCATGGTGAAAAAACACCATCGTTTAACGTATTAGAGGACAAGCAGTTTTATCATTGTTTTGGCTGTGGAAAATCTGGCGATGTCTTCACGTTTTTAGAAGAGCAGCGAGGGCTTAGCTTCCTAGATGCAGTTCGAGAGTTGGGACAGCAGGCAGGTTTTCAAGTGGATATTGTGCCGGTTCAGCAAGGTCCAAAATCCCATCATCCGCATCAAGTTTTGCTGGATATTCATGCCGAGGCAGGCAAATTCTACCATGCCTTGTTGATGACCACCAAGATGGGAGAAGATGCCAAGAATTACCTTCACGAACGCGGATTGACAGATCAGGATTTGAAGCAGTTTCAAATTGGCTTGTCGCCATCGGATCCCAATATTCTTTTCCAGTCTCTTTCCAAAAAGTTTTCGGAAAACGACCTTTTGCAATCTGGACTCTTTAATACTGCAGATACCAATATGGTCTATGATGCCTTTCAGGGGCGGATTATTTTTCCCTTGACAGATGAAGAGGGGCAAATAGTTGCTTTTTCGGGGAGAATTTGGACAGAATCCGACCGCCTAAACAAACAGATTGCCAAGTACAAGAATTCTCGGTCAACGGCGATCTTTAACAAAAGTTACGAACTGTATCATCTGGATCAGGCCAAGGCTTCGATTAAGAAGCAGCGAGAAGTCTATCTGATGGAAGGCTATATGGATGTTATTGCTGCCCATCGGGCAGGTGTAGAAAATGTAGTAGCTTCTATGGGAACAGCTTTGACCAGAGAACAAGTTCAGCATTTGGCTAAGTTTTGTCAAAAGGTTGTGGTAGCCTATGATGGCGATAAGGCTGGTCAGGCTGCAACGGCCAAGGTCTTGGAAGAATTGGGCCAGTTTCAAGTGGAGGTTGTACGGTTCCCTGATGGAATGGACCCAGATGAGTTTCTTTCAAAAAATTCACCTCAGGCCCTGCAGAATATCCTGAACAAATCTCGTATGAGTCAGGTGGAGTTTTTGATTCATCACTTGAGGCCAGAGAATCCTGATAATCTGCAGATGCAGATTGATTTTGTGGACCGAATCGCTCCAATTATCGCAAATACCAAGTCGATTACGGCTCAGAACACTTATATTTATAAAGTGGCTGATTTGCTGCCTGACTTTGATTACAGTCAGGTGGAATTGGCTGTCAATGCGGTTCGCCTTCATCAAAGGCAGGAAAGGAGTCGAGATGTTTCGAGGCAGGAAATGGCTCCTCCCCTTGTTCGAGAAATACCGCAGCAACTAAAGATTAGCCCATTGATTCGGACTGAAAATCATTTGTTGTATCGGATGCAGGAGCATGCCTACATTTTGAATGATTACCGTTTGAGGGAAGATTTTCATTTCTATACCCCTGAATTGGAAACCTTATATCAAGTTCTCAAGGCTGAGGGAGAAGTTTCCAGTTACGAGCTGGCCCAGATGGAGGAATCTGTTCAGCGTGCCTGGTACCGCGTCATGGAAGAACGGTTGCCAGAGGATGTTGGACAGGATGAACTTGAGGAATTAGAAGCTAGAAGGCAAAGGGAGTGGATGCGACGTGAAAATCAAGTCAAATCTAGGACCATTCGTGAACAAACCCATGTGGGAAATGATGCTGCTGCCCTTGATGAGTTAGCACAACTCATCGCACAAAAAAGAAAAATGGAGTAAACATGGCAAGTAAAAAAGAAAAGAAAACAGAAGTGACCACCTTTGATGTCCAAGTTGCAGAATTTATCCGCAACCACAAAAAACAAGGGACAGCGGTTGATGATGTCATTAATGACCAGTTGATTATTCCTTTTACCTTGGATGCTGACGGTATTGATGATTTGTTGCAACGGATTCAAGATGCGGGAATTTCCATTGTTGATAAGGAAGGAAATCCTTCTGCTCGTGTTATGCAGGTAGAAGAGGAACCGGAACTATCGGATGAAGAATTGCTAGGTAGCAACTCTGCCAAGGTCAATGACCCTGTCCGCATGTATTTGAAAGAAATTGGGGTTGTGCCACTCTTAACCAACGAAGAAGAGCAGGAGTTGGCTCTGGCGGTCGAAGCGGGCGATCCAGAAGCCAAGCAACGTTTGGCAGAAGCCAACTTGCGTCTGGTTGTATCTATTGCTAAACGCTATGTTGGCCGTGGTATGCAGTTCCTTGATTTGATTCAAGAAGGAAACATGGGCTTGATGAAGGCCGTTGACAAGTTCGACTACTCCAAAGGCTTCAAGTTTTCAACCTATGCGACTTGGTGGATTCGTCAGGCTATTACCCGTGCTATTGCAGACCAGGCTCGTACTATTCGGATTCCTGTTCACATGGTAGAAACGATTAACAAATTGGTCCGTGAACAACGTAATCTCTTGCAAGAATTGGGGCAAGACCCAACACCTGAACAAATCGCAGAGCGTATGGACATGACACCAGACAAGGTTCGTGAAATCCTCAAGATTGCTCAGGAGCCTGTTTCTCTGGAAACACCAATTGGTGAAGAAGATGACAGTCATCTAGGAGATTTCATCGAAGACGAAGTGATTGAAAATCCAGTTGACTACACTACTCGTGTCGTTCTCCGCGAGCAACTCGACGAGGTATTGGATACCTTGACAGACCGTGAAGAAAATGTCCTCCGCCTCCGCTTCGGCTTGGACGACGGAAAAATGCGTACCCTCGAAGATGTCGGTAAAGTCTTCAACGTAACCCGCGAACGCATCCGCCAAATCGAAGCCAAAGCCCTCCGCAAACTCCGCCACCCATCCCGCAGCAAACCACTCAGAGATTTTATTGAGGATTAGAAAGGTACTGTGTACCTTTCTAACGCCTGCTTGAAAATAAGAGAGCAGTCAAACCCAGTGGTGTTTTAACCCGAGCCTAGAAATATGAAAGCGAGGAATAAGCCTACGGATAGGCTTTCTCAACGTCCGCCTAGAAACACAAAAGCGGACAAGGTTCGGGGAACCTTTTTAACCGCTCCCCTTGAAATGAGAAAGGGAGCGCCAAGTGGACTTTTTGACACAAACGTCGTTTGTTTCATCTCCAACCTTCAACAGCCCCCCTGACTGTTGAAGCCTGCTTGAAAATAAGAGAGCAGGCTGTCTGGGAGACAAAATCAACCGCTCGCTGAAAATTAGAAACGAGCGAAGGTACTGCGTACCTTTCTAACGCCTGCCCAGAAAAATGAAAGCAGGCTAAGTCTGTGGTGTTTTAATAGGAGCTGAGAAAGTGCACGCAGTGGACCCCGTTTGAAAAAAATTATATGATCCAGAGAGGAATTGAAAATGGCCTATTCTGAAGAAGAAGTAAAGGAAATTCAGGAGCGAATTTTCCACGCTTTGGAAGAAGTGATTGACCCAGAATTGGGGATTGATATTATCAATCTTGGTCTGATTTATGATATCCGTTTCCAAGATGGACGGACAGAAATTGATATGACCCTTACAACCATGGGCTGTCCTTTGGCTGACTTGATTACAGATCAGATTCATGATGTGTTGAAGTCTGTACCAGAAGTGACAGAAGTAGATGTGCGTTTGGTCTGGTCACCAGCCTGGACCATTCAAAAAATGAGCCGCTATGCTCGTATTGCCCTTGGAATCAAATAAACAAACAGTCTCGAATGATGAGACTGTTTTTTCTGTTTTTGTACGGAATTTTGATGACTTTTTGTTAAAATCATCAAAAAGTTCTTGCTAAATAGTTGGAATGATGGTAAACTTAACATGCCTAGGAAAAGTTATTATACCTATTCTAGCAAATATCAGACCTATATGGGATGAGTAGCTCTGCTATTGATCATAACCAAAGCCTACGGACAGGCGGGTCGAATGCCGAAGCGTGGCGTAAGCCACATTATTGATAGGGTTAAAAGCCTACATTTTATAAGTTGATGTTAGGAAGGATTTCCTAATTTCTAGTTTTGTCAGTGTGGTGAAAGCACACGTCATCTTGTGAAACGGTCAATAAAGTACGTATATATTTGCACTGGAGAGTAGGAAACGGTAGGCACATAAACTCAAGAGAAGAATAAAAAACGTCAATTTGGATTGTAGAGCAGGATGAACCCTGCTCTTTTTGCTTTTTTAAAAAAGGGTAGGAGTCCATCAAGCAAAGGAGTTTTTCAATATGAAAAATCAACACCAAGCCCCTATTTATCAGGGATTGGTACAGTTACGCCGAAAAAGGATTGTTCCCTTTGATGTGCCTGGACATAAGCGGGGACGGGGTAATCCAGAGTTGGTCGAACTGTTAGGAGAAAAATGCGTGGGGATTGATGTCAATTCCATGAAGCCCTTGGATAATCTAGGGCATCCCGTCTCCATTATCCGAGAGGCGGAGGAATTGGCGGCAGAAGCCTTTGGTGCTAGTCATGCCTTTCTCATGGTTGGAGGAACCACCTCCTCAGTCCAGACCATGATTTTGGCGACCTGTAAGGCGGGCGATAAGATTATCCTTCCCCGAAATGTCCATAAGTCAGCCCTCAATGCCCTTGTCCTTTGTGGTGCCATCCCTGTCTATGTGGATATGAGCGTGGAGCCACGGGTTGGCATTGCTCTTGCCTTGGAAAATGCAGCCTTTGAACGGGCCATTGCAGAACACCCCGATGCGGTGGCGGTTCTAATCAACAACCCGACCTACTATGGAATCTGCTCGGATCTGCGTAGCTTGACTGAGAAAGCTCACGCAGCGGGTATGAAAGTTTTGGTAGATGAGGCTCATGGTGCGCATTTGCATTTTTCGGACCAATTGCCAGAGGCGGCTATGGATGTGGGGGCTGATATGGCAGCTGTTTCCATGCATAAGTCAGGTGGTAGTCTGACACAGAGCTCGCTTTTATTGGTCGGTCCAGATATGAATGTGGAATATGTCCGTCAGATTATCAACCTGACCCAGTCAACATCCGCTTCCTATCTCTTGCTGGCTAGTCTGGATATTTCCCGCAGAAATCTAGCCCTTCGTGGCAAGGAATCTTTTGAAAAAGTCATTGAAATGTCTGAGTATGCTCGTCGTGAAATCAATGCCATCGGTGGCTACTATGCCTATTCTAAAGAATTGATTGATGGCAAAACGGTGCATGATTTTGATGTAACCAAGCTCTCCATCTATACGCAGGGCATTGGTCTGACAGGGATTGAAGTCTATGATTTGCTGCGGGATGAGTACGACATTCAGATTGAATTTGGTGATATTGGCAATATCTTGGCTTATATTTCAATCGGTGACCGCTTGCAGGACATTGAGCGGCTGGTAGGAGCTCTGGCTGACATTAAGCGACTCTACTCACGAGATGGTTCGGACCTGATTTCAGGAGAATACATCCAGCCGCAGCTGGTTTTATCACCGCAGGAGGCCTTTTATGCAGAGCGGGAAAGCCGTTCCCTGCAAGAAGCAGTTGGTCAGGTCTGCGGGGAATTTGTCATGTGCTATCCGCCAGGTATTCCTCTTTTGGCCCCTGGAGAACGAGTGACCCAGGAAATTGTTGACTACATCATCTTTGCCAAAGAGCGCGGTTGCTCCGTCCAAGGTACGGAAGATCCAGATGTCAACTTCATCAATGTCATTAAGGAGGTCTAGTCATGGAAATGTGGTTTTCAGAAGTCCAAACACCAGATGTCAAGTTATCCATTCGGACCAGCCAGCAGCTATATGCCGGAAAGAGTGAGTTTCAGGATATTGCTGTGTTGGACTCGCCAGCCTTTGGAAAGATTTTGACCCTTAATGGTCGGGTTCTCTTTTCAGACGCCGATGATTTTGTCTACAATGAGATGGCCGTTCATGTGCCCATGGCAGTTCATCCAAATCCCAAGAAAATATTGATTTTGGGTGGTGGAGATGGTGGAGTTGCTCAAGTTCTCAGTATGTATCCTGAAATCGAACGTATTGACGTTGTAGAGCCAGATGAACTCCTTGTGGAAGTGTGTCGTCAGTATTTCCCAGACTATGCATCAGGACTTGAAGATGAGCGTGTAGAGGTATATTTGCAGGACGGTTTGCGGTTCTTGCGCAACTGTGAAAATGAGTATGACATCATCATCAATGATGCGACAGATCCATTTGGACATACGGAAGGATTGTTTACCAAGGAATTTTACGGTAATGCCTACCGGGCTTTGAAGGAAGATGGCATCATGGTTTACCAACATGGTTCGCCATTTTATGACGAAGATGAGTCTGCCTTTCGTTCCATGCATCGGAAGGCGACCCAATCCTTCCCTATTAGTCGTGTCTATCAGGCCCATATTCCGACATCTGCGGCGGGCTATTGGCTCTTTGGCTTTGCCTCTAAAAAATACCATCCCATTGAAGATTTTGACAAGGAAAAATGGAAAGCGCGCCAGCTTTTCACAGAATACTATACCGCAAACCTACATATCGGAGCATTTCTCTTGCCCCGTTATGTCGAAGATATTTTAGAAGAAGAGGAGAAAAAATAATGAGTCGTTTGTTAGTGATTGGTTGTGGCGGAGTTGCCCAAGTTGCCATCAGCAAGGTTTGTCAGGCAGAAGATACCTTCAAGGAAGTCATGATTGCCAGCCGGACCAAGTCCAAGTGTGATGATTTGAAGGCTGTTTTGGAAGAAAAAACGTCCGTAAAAATTGAAACTGCCCAAGTGGATGCGGACAAGGTAGAAGAAGTGATTGCCTTGATTGAAAGTTACCAGCCAAAAGCTGTCTTAAACGTTGCCCTGCCTTACCAAGACTTGACCATCATGGATGCCTGCTTGGCGACAGGTGTGGACTACATCGATACCGCCAACTATGAGTGCGAGGACACCGAAGACCCAGAATGGCGGGCTATCTATGAAAAACGCTGTGCAGAAGAAGGCTTTACAGCCTACTTTGACTACTCATGGCAGTGGGCTTACAAGGAGCGTTTTGAAAAAGCAGGGCTGATAGCTCTTTTGGGATCCGGATTTGATCCAGGGGTGACCAGCGTATTTTCAGCCTACGCACTCAAGCATTATTTCGATGAAATTCATTACATCGACATCCTAGACTGTAACGGTGGAGACCACGGCTATCCATTTGCGACCAACTTCAACCCAGAAATCAACTTGCGTGAGGTTTCTGCCCCAGGCTCCTACTGGGAAAATGGCAAATGGGTGGAAGTTGAAGCCATGTCGATCAAGCGAGAATATGATTTCCCAGAAGTGGGCCAAAAAGACATGTACCTCCTCCACCACGAAGAAATCGAATCGCTGGCTAAGAATATTCCAGGTGTCAAACGCATTCGCTTCTTTATGACTTTCGGTCAATCCTACTTGACTCACATGAAATGCTTGGAAAATGTTGGCCTTCTGAGAACAGACCCAATCAACTTCAACGGACAAGAAGTAGTGCCTATCCAATTCCTTAAAGCACTATTACCAGACCCAGCCAGCCTTGGTCCACGTACCGTTGGCAAGACCAATATCGGCTGTATTTTCACAGGTGTCAAGGATGGTGTGGAGAAGACTATCTATATCTACAATGTTTGTGACCACCAAGAGTGCTATAAGGAAGTTGGTTCACAGGCTATTTCCTACACAACTGGCGTGCCAGCTATGATTGGAACCAAGCTTGTCATGGACGGAACTTGGAAAAAACCAGGTGTTTACAACTTGGAAGAATTGGATCCAGATCCATTTATGGACCTGCTCAACCAGTATGGTCTACCTTGGCAGGTAGTAGAAAATCCTGTTTTGGTGGACTAGATGAGAATTGAACAAGTCCCAACGCCAGCCTATGTCATTGACGAGGCTAAGCTGGTCAATAATTTAGAAATTCTCAAGTCGGTCCAAGACCGCACAGGCTGTAAGGTACTTTTGGCTCAAAAAGCCTTCTCCATGTATACCACCTATCCACTAATTAGCCAATATTTATCTGGAACAACTGCTTCAGGTCTTTATGAAGCTAGGCTGGGTCGTGAGGAATTTGGGGGCGAAGTCCATGTTTTTGCCCCAGCCTTCAAGGATGCAGATTTGGAAGAGATTTTGGAAATTGCAGACCACATTGTCTTCAATTCAGAGCGTCAGCTCCGCAAGCATATGGACAAATGCAGAGCAGCAGGAGTGAGTATTGGTCTGCGAATCAATCCGGAATGCTCCACTCAAGACGAGCAAGCCCTCTATGATCCCTGCGCAACGGGTTCTCGCTTCGGTGTTCGCATTGACCAGTTTTCAGAAGACCTACTGGACTTGGTGGATGGCCTGCATTTCCACACTCTCTGCGAGCAAAATTCCGATGATTTGAAAACCACCTTAGATGCTGTTGAGGCCAAATTCGGTTCCTACCTTCACAAAGTCAAATGGCTTAATATGGGGGGCGGCCATCATGTGACCAGAGAAGACTATAATCTGGACTTGCTGATTTCTTCTATCCAGCACATGCAGGAAAAATATGGGCTGGAAGTCTATATCGAGCCCGGAGAAGCCATTGCCCTCAATGCAGGCTATTTGGTGACAGAAGTGTTAGACATCGTTGAAAATGGTATTGAAACCCTGGTTTTGGACGCATCAGCTACCTGTCACATGCCAGATGTCTTGGAAATGCCCTATCGCCCACCGCTTCGGCATGGCTTTGAGGCTGGAGAGAAGGAATTTACTTACAGACTATCTTCCAATACCTGTCTGACGGGCGACATCATCGGCGATTATTCCTTTGAAAAGCCTGTGGAGATTGGCGACAAGCTCTACTTTGAAGATATGGCAATCTATTCTTTTGTCAAAAACAATACCTTCAACGGCATCGGTCTGCCAAGTCTGGTCTTGATGGATCAGACAGGCGACTGTCGGATTATCAAAAGCTTTGGCTATGAAGATTTCAAGGGGAGGTTGTCATGATAGAAAGTCCAAAAGCAGCGGGTTACCGTATGCCTGCTGAGTATGAGCTCCATCACGGTACCCTAATGGTGTGGCCGACTCGCCCAGGATCCTGGCCCTTTGATGGTCAGGGGGCAAAAAAAGCCTTTAGCCAGGTCATTAAAACCATTGCTGAAAGCGAGCAGGTCTATCTCTTGGTCGATGAGGCACACCGTGAGGAGGCCAAATCCATGTTGGGGGCTGGCATTGCCTACCTGGACATCCCCACCAACGACGCTTGGGCGCGTGACACAGGTCCGACGGTCTTGGTCCATGAAAATGGCAGAGCTTTGTCTGTCGATTGGGCCTTTAACGCTTGGGGCGGAAGCTATGATGGTCTTTATCAGGACTATGATGCAGATGATCAGGTGGCTAGTCGCTTCAGTCAGGCCATCGGTCTACCAGTCCATGATGCCCATCCCTTTGTCCTAGAAGGTGGAGCCATCCATAGCGATGGTGAAGGAACCATCTTGGTGACCGAATCCTGTTTACTGAGCCCAGGCCGCAATCCTCATCTGACAAAGGTCCAGATTGAGCAAGTGCTTCTAGATACTCTCGGAGCTGAAAAGGTTCTCTGGCTTCCTTACGGCATTTTCAACGATGAAACCAATGAGCATGTGGACAATGTTGCGGCCTTCGTCGGTCCAGCTGAGCTAGTCTTGGCATGGACAGATGATGAGTCAGATCCCCAATATGCCATGTCCAAAGCTGATTTGGACTACTTGGAAGAGCAAGTAGATGCCAAGGGCAGAAAGTTGACCGTCCACAAACTACCTATTCCCAAACATCCTATTCTAATAACAGAAGAGGACTTGCCAGGCTATGTTTATGAAGCGGGAGAAGAAGTACGGACAGCTGGCGAACGCTTAGCGGCTTCCTATGTGAATTTCTACGTCAGCAACGGTGCGGTTTTGGTACCTCAGTTTGCTGATGAACATGATGAGCAGGCACTTGGGCTTCTAGCGCAGCTTTTTCCAACCAGAAAAGTTGTCGGCATACCAGCCCGCGACATCCTACTTGGAGGTGGGAATATTCACTGTATTACCCAGCAAATTCCACTTTACGGGGCTAAATGTCCCTGATATAGCGTCAAGTCGGTTTGGCATACTCTAGTATAGCCTGTATCGTCTTTCCTTATCTCAGGTACATTCTATAGTAATTTGAATTAACTTTGATACATCGTCACTTTCGGCTTGCCGTACTCTAGTACTGCCTACACCTCAGTTCCTTGTCTGAAAGCTAATTCACTCGACTATATCTCCCATAAAGAATTTATGAAAAGGATAAATAATATGAGAAATGTTACTGTAGCAGCTGTCCAGATGCAGTGTAGTCAGAACCTTCGGGAAAATCTGGCGACCGCAGAGCGTTTGGTCAGACAGGCTGCTGGTCAGGGAGCGCAGATTATTCTCCTGCCTGAACTCTTTGAGCGTCCTTATTTTTGTCAAGAACGCCAGTATGACTATTATAACTATGCCAAGTCTGTAGAGGAAAACGATGCTGTTCAGCACTTTATTCCTATTGCCAAGGAATTGCAGGTTGTCTTGCCTATTTCCTTCTATGAAAAAGATGGAAATAGCCTGTATAATTCCATTGCGGTCATTGATGCGGATGGTAGTGTTTTGGGAGTTTATCGCAAGACGCATATCCCTGACGATCATTACTATCAGGAGAAGTTTTACTTCACGCCTGGAAATACTGGTTTCAAGGTCTGGGAAACACGTCACGCTAAGATTGGCATTGGCATCTGTTGGGACCAATGGTTTCCAGAAACAGCTCGCTGTTTGGCACTGAATGGAGCAGAATTGCTCTTTTATCCAACAGCTATTGGTTCGGAGCCGATTTTGGATACGGATAGTCAAGGTCATTGGCAGCGGACTATGCAGGGCCATTCGGCGGCCAACATCATGCCAGTCATTGCGGCCAACCGTATCGGTTTGGAAGAAGTGCAGCCTTCTGAAGAAAATGGCGGTCAATCGTCTAGCTTGCGTTTCTATGGCTCCTCTTTCTTGACAGATGAAACAGGTGAATTGATTGAGAAAGCAGGTCGTGAGGAGGAAGCTGTCTTGCTTGCTACTTATGATTTGGACAAGGGAGCGCGTGAGCGTTTGGATTGGGGACTCTTTAGAGATCGTCGACCGCACATGTATCACAAAATCACAAAATAATGGTACAATAGAAAGAGATTGTGTGGAAAGGTGAGACATGAAAAGTTTACGTCGTATTGTTTTGGTATTGGTTTTGTTAGCAGTTGGAGTTGGCCTTTATTTAGGTGTAACAGGATCAGAAGCCTTTCAAAATATGGAAACGGCAACGAAACTGCAAGAAAGCTTGGCCAAGGAAAAAGCAGAAAAGCAAGCCAAACAGGCTGAGTTGGAGAAGCAGTTTCCGACTCTTAGAGAAGAATTGGCAGATAAGTTTTATTTCTCTTCCTTGAATAATGAGGAGGAAGAGGAAGCTTATATGACGCTTTATCTTAATTCTCGAGCAGCTGTCACTACTAAGGACTATTATGAAATGCCGAGAATGTCGGATCTTTCGACCTACCGTGTCCATCATTCCTTGTCCAATGATTTCCCTGAATTTTATTGGTTTGGAGCAGGTGCTTATGCCATGGAAAACAATACTCCAAATCTGACAGACCAGCAAATTGAAGACTATTTTACCATGTTGGAAATGGGAAAAAATATTGTCAGCCAACTACCGCAAACCAACGATTTTGACAAGGTTAAGGCTATCTATGATTATGTAATTCTCCATACGGAGTATAATCATGCAGCTTTGGCAGATGATGCACTTTCTTTCCAAAACCAAGCCATAGACTCCATCTTGCTTAATGGGCTGTCAGTCTGTGGTGGTTACAGCCGAACTTTTCAATTTTTATGTCAATTAGCAGGCATTGAATCCATCTATGTCACAGGATTTTTGGAATTGGGACCAGAATTTGAGTTTGCAAATACCTATCACGCTTGGAATTTGGTTAAAATTGATGGAAAATACTATGGAGTAGATACCACTTGGGGAGATCCAGCCTACATGTCAAATGGTCAGGATGAGAACCTCCCAGCGATTAACTATGATTATCTGTGCATTCCGGCTACGATTTTGGAGAGAAGTCACCGTCCAGTTTCGCGCTTGTTGGAAGCTTATCAGATGGAAATTTCTTCTAAAAACGATCCCGATTTGACCTATCCAACTTATGATGACAATTCCTTGAACCAACATTCTTTGGATGGAACTTATATGGAGGGTCAGGACATGGGCAAAGTTGTAGAGCGCTTGCGCCAATCGCTTGCTGCAGGACAAGGCTCGATTAGCTTGCAGTTTGCTGATAAATCTCTTTTTGACAAGGTCTTACAGGATGTAGCCCGATCGGATTCACAAATTAGTGCCCTCTATTTTGATGAATTTGGAAGTTCGTCCATTGGATATTCTAATGATCCTTATGTTTATAGTATTCAACTCACTAAGCAATAAAAAAAGGAACCTGAGCGTTCCTTTTTTTGTTTATCCAAGAAGATTTTGTAGCCACTGGCTGCCGTAAATCCAAAAGTAGCTATATGCAATGATTGAGACAGGACGGCACAAGAGGGTGATCAGAATGAATTTCCGATAAGACATAGAAGTTAGACCAGTGATCATAACGACAATATCTGCTGGAGAAATCGGTGACAACATGCAGAAGATAAAGAAGAGTTCATAGCCTCGTTTGTTGTCGATCTTACTTTCATACTTTTCAAAGGTTTCTTCATTCATAAAGAGCAGGCAGAATTTTTTTCCATATCTTCTTGCTAAGGCGAAGAGGAGGATGCTGCCGATTGAGATACCGACATAGTTCAGGAAAAAGCCCCGCCAAAAATTGAAGACCAAAAAGCCGACAACCGTAGTAACCCCCCCAGGAATAATCGGAAATACAACTTGAAGAATTTGAATGCCAAGAAAGGATAGACTGCCAAAAGCGCCGTGGCTTTTAATCATGTCTGTCAGGACATTCTGATCATTTAGAATTCCGATACGGTAAAGCCAAATTACAAAAAAGAAGGATGCAATCAGGGTTAAAATGCTGAGTACCTGAATGGTTTTCTGCCAAAATTTATACATAATACTATTTTACCATTTTTCTTTTATTTTCCAAATACTAATAATCTCTAAAAAAGTCTTGCATTTTGTTTGATACTTTGCTATAATAATTCCCGTATTCAACCTCGGGGTTGTTACGGATTCGACAGGCATTATGAGGCTTGTTCTGCAACTCATCGGCAGATGTAAAAATGCCAGTTAAATATAACTGCAAAAAATACAAACACTTACGCATTAGCAGCTTAATAACCTGCCTGCGTGACCAGTCGCGAATTGCTTGTGTTTGCTGATTGGTCTTAAAACAACAAGCTACGTTGGAATTGAGTCAGGCAGTTCCAAAAGAGATTTACTGACTCGCTTGGTCTAGGTTTGAGTTATGTATCGAGTCCAAGTTAAAGCAAGACATAACCTATGGTTGTAGACGAATAAGTTAGCAGGTGTTTGGACGTGGGTTCGACTCCCACCAGCTCCATATATGGAAGATTACTCAAGAGGCTCAAGAGGCCGTGTTGGAAACGCGGTAGGCGTGTAACAGCGTGCGTGGGTTCGAATCCCATGTCTTCCGTATGATAGAAAGGACAATGTTCGGCATTGTTCTTTTTTTGTGTTCTTTTTTCAAATTTTTCTTGAAATATAAATGAATTGTGCTAAGATAGGAACAATATCGTTTTAGGAGGTTCCCAGTGCACTTAGAAGAATTGAATCAACTGGCTAAAGTTGAACTCCATTGTCATCTTGACGGGTCCTTGTCGCTTGAGGTGGTTCGTCAATTGGCAGGACTTGCCAAGATTGACTTGCCTCCGTCCGATCAGGAATTGCAAGGATGCTTACAAGCGCCTGAGAGCGTTGAGAGTTTGAATGACTATCTTAAAGTCTTTTCATTCGTGAGGCCCTTGCTTCAAACGAGAGAAGCCTTGTCACTTGCAGCCTATGATGTTGCTCGCCAAGCTGCGCAAGATGGTGTTATCTATCTGGAAGTTCGTTTTGCACCGGAATTATCCATGGATCAAGGCCTGTCAGCTGCTCAAGTTGTTCAAGCTGTGCTAGCAGGTTTACATGCTGCTCGAGAGGAGTTTGGCATACTCGCCAAAGCCTTGGTCTGTGGTTTGAAACAATCCCCAGATGAGTTGAACCAAGCTGTCTTTGAAGAGGTGGTTTCCCTTGCTGATTCTGGATTAGCTGGATTTGATTTTGCCGGAAATGAGGTGGATTTCCCGACCCAGCAGATGGAGAAGGCCATAAAAGACTGCCAGGCTTTAGGCTTGCCTATGACCTTTCATGCTGGCGAATGTGGCTGTTCTGCCAATGTCGCTTATGCTGTGCAATTGGGCATTAAACGCATCGGTCACGGAACAGCACTTGGAAAAAGTCCAGAGGTTATTAACCAGGTTCTTGCAGCAGGTACAACCATTGAGATGTGTCTGACGAGTAACCTCCAAACAAAGGCTGTTGCTAGCTTGGCGGAGTTTCCATATCCAGCTCTTTATCAGGCAGGAGTTGCGCTCACAATTAATACAGATAATCGTACGGTATCCAATACGACGTTGACAAGAGAATACAGTCTTTTTCAAGAGTATTTTCAGACCAGTAAGGACGATTTTTACCAGTTTAATTGCAATGCTATTGAGGCCTCCTTTGCTTCTGTTGAGGAAAAAGAGATCTTGCGCAAGCAACTGGAAGCGAATTATCAATCAAAGTAAAGAAAGAAGCTCTTTGACCAAGTGGTCGTGGAGCTTTTTTTCTTACTGTAAATTGAGTTTCTTACTCATAATATAGTGGGTTCCAAAATAGTAGCCGAAAGCTAGTAAGATGGAGAGGAATGTGAGAATTGGATTCGGCAAGATAGACAAGCTAGATCCGTAGAGTGTTTCCAATTCTGAGAGGTAGAAGAGGGAACTGATGATACCTACTATAGATGAAATGGAGAAGTAGGCAATGAAGGCCATCAAGGTGCGGTAGTCTTTAAACAATTGGCCGATGGAGATAGAGAAGTAAATTAGTAAAATTGAGTGAACAGTAGAAACAAATTGGGCAAATCCATATTGTAGAATACTTGGAATATCTGTTAATTCTGTTACAAATGTATAGGCACCAAAGAACTCATCAATCCCTGAAATACTGAAGGCAACCAAGAGGCTCAAGATTGCAATAATAGCTGCTAACAAGCTCCATAAGAGGGCTGAGACCAATTTTGACAAAATCAAATGATGAGCTGAAACAGGCAGGGTCATGGTAAGATAGCCCTGGCGACCATAAATGTTGTGGCGGAAGCGATTGACAATCAAAAAGAGTGTCGAAATTCCGATGGTAATGAGGATGGCAGCAAAGGCAAACATGACAAAGCCCAAAAGGGTTGCTTCTGCATTACTGATTTCACTTGTTTCTGCACGGATGACATTGGAACGTAGCCAGAAGCCAACGACAATGGCAATGGCTAAGACCAGGGCGTACAAAGCCAGGTACCATTTTCCGACGGATTTAAATTCATATTTTAACAGTTTAGCAAACATATCTTTTCCTTTCCTCTAAGCCTTGAAATCTGAACGGAAGAGTTCATCAATTGATTGACCAGAATCAATACGGAGGTCATCAACATTGCCTTGTCGGACGATGCTACCATTCTGCAAAAAAATGACTTCATCCAAGATGGATTCGATATCAGAAATCAAGTGGGTTGAGATGATGACAGAAGCAGTCGGAGAATAGTTGCTCACGATTGTTTTCAAAATGTAATCACGCGCCGCAGGATCGACTCCGCCGATTGGTTCGTCTAAGACGTATAGTTGTGCTTGACGGCTCATAACCAAGATGAGTTGCACCTTTTCCTTGTTTCCTTTGGAGAGGTGTTTCATACGACTGGCTAGGTTAATCTGCAAATCTTCTAAAAGATGAAGGGCACGCGCTTGGTCAAAATCTGCATAAAAATCTTTAAACAATTCAACTGCTTCGATGACCTTCATATTTTCATCCAAGTAGGTCGTATCTGGGAGATAGGACACCATAGCCTTGGTCTCAGGAGAAGGAGTGCGGCCATTGATCAGGATTTGACCATACTCAGGCTGTAATAAGCCGTTCAAGAGCTTGATTAGTGTCGTCTTACCAGAACCGTTTGGACCCAAGAGTCCGATAATTTTTCCAGCAGAAAGTTTGAAGTTTACATTGTTCAGAGCTACAACGCCACCGTAAGATTTGGAAACTTGTTGAAATTCCAAAAGTGTAAGGTTTGTGTTATTCATTTAAATCTCCTTTCAAATAGTCGTCCAACTGCTGCACCAATTGGTCTTGACCAAAGCCTAAATCAACCATGTTGGTTACAAAATTTTCCAGTTCTGTTTGGGCTAAGGCTAGGCGGGTTTCTTGGATCAATTCAAGATTGTCGGTTACAAAACGTCCTGTTGTACGAACAGAGTATACGAAGCCCTCGCTTTCTAAATCGGACAAGGCCCGCTGTACAGTATTGGGATTGACACCAGCAGTTTCTGCCAAGTCACGGACGGTCGGTAACTTATCACCAGGTTTGAGTTGGTTGGTAACAATCTGAAGTTTTATGGTATTGGTTATCTGAATATAGATGGGGACATTGTTGTCGAATTTCCAGGCCATACTGTTTCCTTTCTAGGCAATTGCTCACCTGTATCTTTGTTCTATATACATAATACAACAACATGAAATAAAATGCAAGTATTTTGTTTAAAAAGTTTATTGATTTAATTTTTGATATAATAGAAGAAATGAATGAAGGAGGATGCCATGTTTGCCCAGCTAGATACCAAAACCGTTTATAGTTTTATGGATAGTATGGTGACCATTGAGGCCTATGTTGAAAAAGCAAAGGAACTCGGATATCAGTCCATTGGAATGATGGATAAACAAAACCTGTATGGTGCCTTTCATTTTCTTGAATGCTGTCAAAAAGCCGGTTTGCAACCCTTGATTGGATGTGAGATGGAGTGGAGACTGGAGGAAGAGCAGGACAAGTTGACCATTCTCTTTTTGGCTCTTTCAACCAAGGGGTACCAGCAGTTGATGAAATTATCGACGGCTAGCATGATGGGGCAAGAGGTCTTGCAGTTATCCGATTGGCACTTAGAAGATCTTGCACTTATTGTGCCCTATTTTCCAGGTGTTGAACGGCTGGACTTGGGATGTGATTTTTATATCGGAGTTTCTTTGGATACTCCTCAGAAGGAGTTTGGTCGTCCTCTGATTCCCCTCCATCAGGTTCGTTATTTTTCCAGTCAGCAAATTGAAGCCTTACAGGTTCTGCATGCAATCCGAGACAATCTGACGCTCAATCAAGTAGAGGATTTGGCTAGAAACCAGTCTTTAGTAGAGGCTCGTTCAATCAGACAGGCCTTTGCCCAACGTTTTCCAAGTGCTTTAGAGAATTTAGATCATTTGGTCAAAGGCCTTACCTATGAGATTGATGCTAGCTTGAAATTGCCACGCTTCAATAGGGAAAGACCAGCAGTTGAAGAACTACGTGAAAAGGCAGAAGCAGGGCTGAGAAACAAGGGCCTTTGGCTACCAGACTATCAGAAACGTTTGGTGCACGAATTAAGTGTCATTCATGAGATGGGCTTTGATGATTATTTCCTAATTGTTTGGGATTTGTTGCGGTTTGGTCGCAGTCAAGGCTATTATATGGGAATGGGAAGGGGGTCAGCTGTTGGAAGCTTGGTAGCCTATGCTTTAAACATTACAGGTATCGATCCAGTTCGCCATCACCTACTCTTTGAACGATTCTTAAACAGCGAACGCTACACCATGCCGGATATCGATATTGATATTCCAGATATTCACCGTGGGGACTTTATTCGTTATGTTCGTGACCGCTACGGAACCATGCATGCTGCTCAGATTGTGACTTTCTCAACCTTTGGAGCTAAGCAGGCCATTCGCGATGTCTTTAAGCGTTTTGGAACACCAGAATATGAATTATCTGCCTTGACTAAAAAAATCTCATTCAGAGACAATTTGGCGTCAGCCTATCAGGGGAATGCCTCATTTCGTCAGTTGATTAACAGCAAACTGGAGTATCAAAAAGCATTTGCCATTGCCCAACAAATTGAAGGTCAACCACGCCAAACCTCCATTCATGCAGCAGGCCTTGTGATGAGTGACCAAGACCTGACCGACACTATTCCTCTAAAAGCTGGAGAGGATATGCTCATCACCCAGTACGATGCGCACGCAGTTGAAGCCAATGGTTTGTTGAAGATGGACTTTTTGGGGCTTCGGAATTTGACCTTTGTTCAAAAAATGGCAGAAAAAGTGGCAGATCGCTATGGAAAAGAGATAGACATTGCAAATATTGACTTGGAAGATCCAGCAACGCTGGCACTCTTTGCAGCAGGTAAGACCAAGGGGATTTTTCAATTTGAACAACCTGGCGCCATCAGTCTCTTGAAGCGGGTCAAACCCAATCGCTTTGAAGAAATTGTTGCGACAACTAGTCTCAATCGACCAGGAGCCAGCGATTATTCTGAAAACTTTGTCAAACGAAAGCACGGTAAAGAAGCAGTGGATTTGCTTGATCCATCGATTGCACCCATCTTACAGCCAACCTACGGCATCATGCTCTACCAAGAGCAAGTAATGCAGATTGCCCAAGTCTATGCAGGTTTTTCTCTTGGAAAAGCTGACTTGCTACGGAGGGCCATGTCTAAGAAAAACGCCAAAGAGATGCAAGCCATGGAAGAAGCCTTTGTGATGGGAGCTCGTTCTAAGGGGCATGACGAGGAAAAAGCCAAGGACATTTTTGCTATGATGGCTAAATTTGCAGGATATGGTTTCAACCGTAGCCATGCCTATGCCTATTCGGCCTTAGCTTTTCAGATGGCTTTTTTTAAAACCCACTATCCAGATGTTTTCTTTGATGTGATGTTGAATGATTCTAGCAGTTCTTACATTACAGATGCTTTGCAAATGGACTTCAAACTCGCCAAGCCCACCCTCAACACCATACCCTATCATGATAAAATCGCAAATGGGCAGATTCACCTGGGCTTGAAACAAATCAAGGGTCTTGCCAAGGATTTCTCCCTTTGGTTGATGGAGGCTCGTCCCTTCCATTCAGTAGAAGATTTTATCCTCCGTCTGCCAGCAAACTATCAGAAAAAAGATTTCTTGTTGCCGATTATTCAGCTGGGCTTATTTGATGATTTGGAACCCAACCGTAAGAAAATAGTAGAAAATTTGGATAATCTCTTTGTTTTTGCAGAAGCCTTTGGCTCCTTCTTTGCAGAAGAATCCTACAGTTGGATAGAATCAGATGATTATCCAGACAGTGAAAAGTTTGAGATGGAGCAGGCCTTGCTTGGTGTTGGAATCAGCCCCCATCCCTTGGTCTCTATTCGAAAAGCCAGCTCTTTCAAACTTGATAGCCTGTCGGATTTGCTAGTGGGCAACCGTGCGACCATCCTCGTCGAGGTCCTATCTGTTCGAGTTATTCGCGCGAAAAAATCTGGGCAGCAGATGGCCTTCCTCCAGGTTTCTGATACCAAAGATCGTCTAGAAGTGACTATCTTTCCAGAAGCCTTTCAACAATTTGGCCATTTTTTAGCAACTGGCGCCTTGCTGTATATTAGTGGAAAAGTACAGGAGCGGGATGACAAGCTACAATTGGTTGTAGAACACATCCAACCAGCTAGTTTAGAAAAATGTTGGTTGCAGTTAGCAAACTCATCTTTTGATCAGCAAATTGCCCGTATCTTGAAAAAATATCCAGGGACAATTCCAGTCATTGTCCATTATCAAGATCAAAATCGGACCCTTCAATTACAGGGAATCTATGTCCAAAAAACACCAGATTTAGAAGCAGAATTGGCTGACTATGTGATGAAAACGGTTTTTCGGTAAAAAATCGCAAAAAGTCAAGCAAGTTCGCTCTAAGTGTGTTATAATAAGGCAGTTAATTTGAAAATAAAAGGAGCAAATGAAATGAAGCGTATTGGTGTTTTGACTAGTGGCGGAGATGCCCCTGGTATGAATGCTGCTATTCGTGCAGTTGTTCGCCAAGCAATTTCAGAAGGAATGGAAGTTTACGGGATTAGCGAAGGCTACGCAGGTATGGTAGCTGGGAAAATCCAACCGTTGACAATTCGATCAGTTGGAGACATCATCTCTCGTGGTGGTACTTTCCTAGGTTCTGCTCGTTACCCAGAATTTGCTCAGTTGGAAGGCCAACTGAAAGGGATTGAGCAGTTGAAAAAACATGGCATTGAAGGCGTCGTTGTTATCGGTGGTGATGGTTCATACCACGGTGCAATGCGTTTGACGGAACATGGCTTCCCAGCTGTTGGTGTTCCTGGTACAATCGATAACGACATCGTTGGTACGGACTTCACAATCGGTTTTGACACAGCTGTGACAACTGCTATGGATGCCATCGATAAAATTCGCGATACATCATCCAGTCACCGCCGTACTTTTGTTATCGAAGTAATGGGTCGCCATGCTGGTGATATCGCACTTTGGTCAGGTATTGCTGCAGGTGCAGATGTGATTGTCGTCCCAGAAGAAGGATTCGACATCAAAGATGTTGTTGCAAAAATCAAACAAGGTTACGAAACAGGCAAGAAGCACAGTATCGTTGTCTTGGCTGAAGGTGTGATGCCAGTTGCTAAATTCGCTGAAGAATTGAAAGCAGCAGGTGATGTGAGCGATCTTCGTGTAACAGAACTTGGTCACATTCAACGTGGTGGTTCACCAACTGCTCGTGACCGTGTCTTGGCATCTCGTATGGGTGCACACGCTGTTAAATTGCTCAAAGAAGGCCGCGGTGGTCTTGCTGTTGGTATCCGCAATGAGCAAATGGTTGAAAACCCAATCCTTGGAACTGCTGAAGAAGGCGCATTGTTCAGTTTGGCAGAAGATGGCAAGATTATTGTCAACAACCCACACAAGGCAGACTTGGGTCTTGCTACATTGAACAGAGAAATTTCTTTCTAATCAGAGCACATCATTCGTTTCTAGGGTCATAAGACCAGTAAAATATAAAGGAGTTTTGTTAAGATGAACAAACGTGTAAAAATTGTTGCAACCCTTGGTCCTGCGGTAGAAATCCGTGGCGGTAAAAAATTCGGTGACGATGGTTACTGGGGTGAAAAATTGGATGTTGAAGCATCAGCACAGAAAATTGCTGCCTTGATTACAGAAGGTGCTAACGTTTTCCGTTTCAACTTCTCACACGGTGATCACCAAGAGCAAGGTGACCGTATGGCAACTGTACGTCGTGCAGAAGAAATCGCTGGTAAAAAAGTTGGTTTCTTGTTGGATACAAAAGGTCCAGAAATCCGTACAGAATTGTTTGAAGACGATGCAAAAGAGTACGCTTACTCAACTGGTGACAAATTACGTGTTGCAACAAAACAAGGTATTAAATCAACAAAAGAAGTGATTGCTTTGAACGTTGCAGGTGGTTTGGATGTCTTTGACGATGTTGAAGTTGGTAAACAAATCCTTGTTGACGACGGTAAACTTGGCTTGACTGTTGTTGAAAAAGATGCTGTAAACCGTGAATTTGTTGTTTTGGTTGAAAACGATGGCGTTATCGCAAAACAAAAAGGTGTGAACATTCCTTACACTAAAATTCCTTTCCCAGCACTTGCAGACCGTGATAATGCGGACATCCGCTTTGGTTTGGAGCAAGGTTTGAACTTCATCGCAATCTCATTTGTACGTACTGCAAAAGACGTTGAAGTTGTTCGTAACATCTGTAAAGAAACTGGTAACGATCATGTTCAATTGTTTGCGAAAATCGAAAACCAACAAGGTATCGACAACATCGATGAAATCATCGAAGCAGCAGATGGTATCATGATTGCTCGTGGAGACATGGGTATCGAAGTACCATTTGAAATGGTTCCAGTTTACCAAAAAATGATTATCACTAAAGTGAATGCAGCTGGTAAAGCAGTTATCACAGCAACAAACATGTTGGAAACAATGACTGAAAAACCACGTGCAACTCGTTCAGAAGTATCAGACGTATTCAACGCAGTTATCGACGGTACTGATGCAACAATGCTTTCAGGTGAGTCTGCAAACGGTAAATATCCAGTTGAATCAGTTCGTACAATGGCAACTATCGCTAAAAACGCACAGACTCTTCTTAATGAATATGGTCGTTTGAACTCTGATCACTTTAACCGTGCATCTAAAACAGAAGTTATTGCATCTGCAGTAAAAGATGCTTGTCATTCAATGAACATCAAGTTGGTTGTAACAGTTACTGAAACTGGTTACTCAGCACGTGCTATTTCTAAATACCGTCCAGATTCAGACATCTTGGCAGTAACCTTCACTGAAAAAGTTCAAAAATCATTGATGTTGAACTGGGGTGTCATTCCAGTTGTGACTGAAAAACCTGAATCAACTGATGATATGTTTGAATTGGCTGAGCGCGTTGCTAAAGAGCAAGGCTTGGTTGAAGCTGGTGATGACATTATCATTGTAGCTGGTGTTCCAGTTGGTGTTGCTGGTTCAACAAACACAATGCGTGTTCGCACTGTAAAATAATTTATAAGAAAAAAGCCTATTGTAGCAACGTTTCTGCGTTGTTCAATAGGTTTTCTTTTTTGTTTTGGGGCAGTTTGAAGTAAAAAGAAAAGCCAAGATCAGTTCTTGACTTTTGTGATGTAGTTGTCTGGTGTGTAGGCAGTTCTGTCGAAGTTTGTTTCTTTTCCAAGAATTTCCATCGCAATTTGCCAACCGATATAAGGACCGTTGGTCAGGCCGGTTGAACCGAGTCCACTTGTTACCCAGAGATGGTTCTGATCAGCGACTTGTCCATAGAATGGCGAGTAGGTTGAAGTATAGGCGCGGGTACCGATGCGGGTGCGAGCGATTGGAAAATCTGCTAATTGGGGCATGAATTCCTGAGAGCGGTCACGCATGGCCTGGATTTTATCGGGATCTAGTTCGAGGTCATAGCCCATATCATCTTCATGGGTTGCACCAACGATGATACGTCCTTGAGAAAATGGCAAGATATCAATTTCACCATAAGGCATGCAGACTGGCCAATTTTCAGTGTCAAAGTGTGTGTCCAATTCAAAGAGTTGTCCCTTTTGTGGGCGGACATCCACTTGGTAGCCAATTGGTCCCAATAAATCGGGTAACCATGCACCTGCAGTTAGGAGGATATGGTCGGCTGTCCATTCTTCTTGACCAACTAAGACAGTCTGTTCATCCTTCAAACCAACTTTTTGACGGAAGATTTGCCCACCATTTTCAAGAAATTGTTGGTGGAGGATATCCAAGAGTTTACCACCATCCACTCGTCCACCGCCTTCTAGATGAAGACCAAAAAATTCATCCTTTAAAAGCGGGAGGTAGTCCAGAAGTTCCTCTTTTTCCAGTTGCTGAATCTGACCAATGACAGGAGCATCTTCACGTCTATCCAAGGCAATTTTCTCGACCTTTTCAATCAAGTCCTTCCGACTCTTTAGGCCGATGGTTCCAGTCACCTGGAAGGGCAAGTCGTTGATGCCATCTGCTCTTAAATCTGCCATCAGTTGTCGATAAAAACCGGCCCCTGAGGAGGTCAGACGGTACCAGTCTTTGTTTTTCTTCTGGGCCATCCAGGGGCAGATAATGCCAGCTGCCGCCCTTGTTGCAGTACCGATGCCTTCATCAACTAAGCGAATGGACAGATCAGGGGATTTGGATAAGTAATAGGCTGCTGTGGAGCCAACAATGCCTCCACCGATAATGATAATTTCTTTCTTCATAATGTTCATTATATCACAAATTCGCTTGGGTTTATTTATTTTTTTGTGCATGATACAATAGAAAAAAGGAGAAATTATGTCTGATATTATGTATCCAGAGGTTCTGACAGTCGGGTCAGGATCCATTCGCATTGCGACAGTTGGCGATAGTTTGACCTATGGCTATGGTCTGGAGGACCGCCTCAATCATGCCTACCCTTGTATTTTAGCTGAGAGGTTAGGGCATGCCTATCAAGTGGCGAATTTTGGTCTTAGCGGCCGTTCCTTGCAATCAACGGCTGACTATCCTTATTTCCAAGAAAAAAATGCCCAATTATCCCTAGACTATCAACCAGATCTGGTCTTGATAATGATTGGTAGCAATGATAGCCGAGCACCTTATTGGAATCAGGAGCGATTTGAACAGGAATACCGTCAAATGATTGAAACCTACCTGAACTTGGATAGCCAACCGGATGTCATTGTCATGGTGCCGCCCTATGTTCCGACCAGTCGTTTCGGTTTGAACAACGAGATTATCAAGACTGTCCTACAAGAGATGATTCCCCGTTTGGCTGAAGAATATGGTCTGGAATGGATCAACTTTTATCCCTTGACAGAAGGACATGTTGAATATTATAGTGACGGCCTGCATTTGACCCCACTTGGCAATCAATTGTTGGCTGATGAAGTCTATCGGAAAATCACTTCCTAAGCCATGCAGAAAGTTTCGTTTTGTGGCTGAAATATGCTATACTAGTAAGCAGTATAAGGAGATTTTATGGTAAAAAGAGATTTAATCAAGAATGTGATTTTACTGGCTTCTCTTTTGTTTGGTTTACTGGCTGTTCGTTTTTATTTCTTTGAGCCTGTGACCATTCAATCATCGATGGCCAACGCGTATTTGAAAGAAAAAGATTTGATTGTCGCTGTCAAAGGCACCGATCTGAGCTATGGAGACTTTGTCCTTTACAAGGTTGACAATAAAGAATATGTCGGGCGACTCATTGCCAAAGAAAATGATACCGTGACTTACATGGATGATGTCTTTTACCGCAATGAAGCAGTCGTAGAAGAGGCTTACCTTTCTGGCAGCCATTTCCAAGAATACTATACACAAGATTTTTCAATCGCAACCCTGACCAATGGGGAGTACCAAGCTATTCCTGCCAAGTACTATCTCATTCTCAATGATGACAGAACCAACCTTGAGGATAGCCGAACATTTGGTTTGATTGCACAAGACCAGGTTGTGGGGCGGCTGACCTTCCGTCTCAGTCCCTTATCTGAATTTGGTTTTATCGATACTGGAATTGTCCAACAATAATACCGAGCAATCGGTATTTTTTTGTTGAAAAAACATCCGAAGTTGACTAGACCAATTTTTTGATTGACAGATGATAAATGTTTGTATATACTATGTTTATCGCTCTTTTAGAAGATAGAGTTGACTATACCAATTTTAAGAAAAATTTAAGAAAGTTCAATTTCTCTGGAAATTGAAGGTGAACTGTATGTGTGGAATCGTTGGTGTTGTTGGAAATGCAAATGCAACTGATATTTTGATTCAAGGACTTGAAAAATTAGAATACCGTGGCTATGATTCAGCAGGTATTTTCGTAACCGGTGGCGACCAGTCCCACTTGGTTAAGGCTGTTGGACGCATTGCAGAGCTGTCTGCAAAAGTGGGAGATACGACCGAGGGTACAACAGGAATTGGTCATACTCGCTGGGCAACTCACGGCAAACCAACTGAGGATAATGCTCACCCACATACCTCACAAACAGGTCGTTTCGTCCTTGTTCACAACGGCGTGATTGAAAACTACCTTGATATGAAAAATGACTACTTGGCTGGTCATGATTTCAAGGGTCAAACAGATACGGAAATCGCTGTACACTTGATCGGCAAATTTGTTGAAGAAGACGGCTTGTCTGTATTGGAAGCCTTCAAAAAAGCTCTTCATATCATCCAAGGTTCCTATGCCTTTGCCTTGATTGATGCCGAAAATCCTGATACGATTTACGTTGCCAAAAACAAATCTCCACTTTTGATTGGTTTGGGAGATGGTTACAACATGGTCTGCTCAGACGCTATGGCGATGATTCGTGAAACCAGCGAATACATGGAAATCCACGACAAAGAATTGGTTATCGTGACCAAAGATAGCGTTCAAGTGACAGACTATGAGGGCAATGCCATTGAACGCGGTAGCTATACGGCTGAGCTTGACTTGTCAGATATCGGTAAGGGAACTTATCCATTCTACATGCTCAAGGAGATCGACGAGCAACCAACCGTTATGCGTAAATTGATTTCAACCTATGCAGATACAGACGGTAAGATGACGGTTGATTCTGCGATTGTGAAAGCCGTTCAGGATGCTGACCGTATTTACATCTTGGCGGCAGGGACTTCTTACAATGCAGGATTTGCCTCTAAGAACATGATTGAAGCCTTGACAGATACCCCTGTTGAATTGGGTGTGGCGTCTGAGTGGGCCTACCACTTACCAATTCTCAGCAAGAAACCACTCTTTATCCTCTTGACCCAGTCAGGTGAAACAGCTGATAGCCGTCAGGTATTGGTGCGTGCTAACGAGTTAGGCATTCCAAGTTTGACTATTACAAACGTTCCTGGTTCAACCCTTTCACGTGAAGCGACTTATACTATGTTGCTCCATGCTGGTCCTGAGATTGCCGTTGCCTCAACCAAGGCTTACACAGCACAAGTAGCGGCTCTTGCCTTCTTGTCTAAGGCAGTTGGTGAAGCGAATGGCAAGCAAGAGGCAATCGACTTTGATTTGGTACATGAATTGTCAATTGTTGCCCAGTCTATCGAAGCGACTCTTTCTGAGAAAGACTTGATTGCTGAAAAGGTTGAAAAACTCTTGGCAACGACTCGCAATGCTTTCTATATCGGCCGTGGCAATGACTACTACGTGACGCTTGAAGCGGCTCTTAAGTTGAAAGAAATCTCTTATATTCAGACAGAAGGCTTTGCGGCTGGAGAATTGAAACACGGAACCATCTCCTTGATTGAAGACGGTACTCCAGTGATTGCTCTGCTTTCTGCCAATGAAAAAGTAGCAGCTCACACCCGCGGAAACGTTGCAGAGGTTGTTTCTCGTGGCGCTAATACCTTGATTGTGGTGGAAGAGGGCTTGGACCGTGAAGGCGACGATATTGTGGTCAACAAGGTGCACCCATTCTTGTCACCTATCTCCATGGTTATCCCAACACAGTTGATTGCCTACTATGCTTCCTTCCAACGTGGTTTGGATGTCGATAAGCCTCGTAACTTGGCAAAAGCGGTTACGGTTGAATAAAAATGAAAGGATTTGGGGCAACCCAGTCCTTTTTTCGTGAAAATTGCAAAAAAATGCTGAAATTTATTAAAAATTCTGAATAATTCTTTGTTTTCTAAGAGGAATTTTGATATACTAGTATCTAACTATCACAAGAGGAGGGACTATGTCTTACATTTTTGAAATTTTACCTAGCCTGTTAGATGGGGCTTTGG
Source organism: Streptococcus sp. 29896 (assembly GCF_032594915.1). NCBI lineage: Bacteria > Bacillati > Bacillota > Bacilli > Lactobacillales > Streptococcaceae > Streptococcus > Streptococcus suivaginalis. The sequence continues at coordinate 760,925 of NZ_CP118733.1, forward strand.
TATCCTTACAAGTGTTTGTATTTGTCTTGGTCTTGTCTCTTCCCTTGGGAGCTGTCTTGGCCTTCCTGATGCAAATGAAGTTTGCTCCCTTACGCTGGTTCTTGCAGTTCTATGTGTTGATTATGCGAGGCACTCCCTTGCTCTTGCAATTGATTTTTATCTATTATGTCTTGCCAAGTGTTGGAGTGACCTTTGATCGGATGCCATCGGTCATCATTGCTTTTACTTTGAATTACGCAGCTTATTTCTCTGAGATTTTTAGAGGAGGAATTGAAGCCATTCCTGCGGGTCAATATGAAGCTGCAAAAGTCTTGAAGTTTACACCATTTCAGACCATTCGTTTTATCGTCTTACCACAGGTTGTCAAAATCGTTCTTCCGAGCGTGTTTAATGAAGTGATCACCTTGGTAAAAGATACTTCTCTGGTCTATGCCTTGGGCGTAAGTGACCTCTTGTTGGCTAGTCGAACGGCTGCCAACCGTGATGCCAGCTTGGCGCCAATGTTTATCGCAGGTGCTATCTACCTGCTTATGATTGGGGCTGTAACTCTAGCTTCGAAACAAATTGAAAAGAAATTTGACTACTACAAATAGGAGGAGAAGAGATGTTAGAACTTCGCAATCTTTCGAAACGCTTTGATAACAAACAAATTTTCTCCAACTATGATTTGGTGATTCCAGAAGGAAAGATTATCGCTATTGTTGGTCAGTCTGGAGGAGGGAAAACAACGCTTCTCCGTATGCTTGCTGGCTTGGAATCAATCGATGAGGGGACTCTTATCTACAATGGTCAGGAACTGCCTGTTGAGGAGTTGGGAAAACGACATCTGCTGGGCTTTGTCTTTCAGGACTTCCAGCTTTTCCCTCACTTGTCTGTTTTGGAAAATTTGGTCCTATCTCCTGTGAAAACGCAGGATATGCCGCGTCAAGAGGCGGAAGACAAGGCCCGGAAACTACTTGAGAAGCTGGGTTTGGCCCAGCATGCAGACGCCTATCCATTTTCTCTCTCCGGTGGTCAAAAGCAACGTGTGGCGCTAGCGCGTGCCATGATAATTGATCCAGAAATCATTGGCTATGATGAGCCGACTTCGGCTTTGGACCCTGAGTTGAGGAGAGAAGTGGAGAATCTTATCTTGCAGAACCGTGAGACGGGTGTTACTCAGATCGTAGTGACCCATGATATGCAGTTTGCGGAAAATATTGCGGATGAGATTATCAAGATTGAACCCAAACACTAGAATAGGATAATCGACTATGAAAATGAAAAATCTACTCCTCGGAACACTTGCTTTTGTTTCTTCTTTAACACTTGCTGCGTGCAGCTCTTCTTCTACAACAAGCCAAGATAATTGGGCAACTTATGAAGAAGAAAAGACCATCACAATTGGTTTTGACAAGACCTTTGTTCCAATGGGCTTTGAAGCGACGGATGGTAGCTACACTGGTTTTGATATTGACCTTGCGACAGCTGTTTTTGAAAAATATGGCATCGCAATTGAGTGGCAGCCGATTGACTGGGATTTGAAGGAAACTGAGCTCAACAATGGCAATATTGATCTGATTTGGAATGGTTACTCTGTGACTGCAGAGCGCCAAGAGAAGGTCCTGTTCACAGATGCCTACATGGATAACCAACAAGTCTTGGTAACCAAGAAATCATCAGGTATTGATAGTGTGGCTGGCATGGAAGGTAAGATTTTAGGAGCTCAAGCTGGTTCTTCCGGTTACTCCGTCTTCGAATCACAAACAGCTATTTTGAAAGATATTGTTTCTGGTAATGATGCGACCCAGTATGCAACCTTTAACGAAGCCTTGATTGATTTGAAAAACGATCGTATTGACGGTCTCTTGATTGACCGAGTCTATGCTAACTATTACTTGCAACAAGAAGGCATTATTTCTGACTACAACATCATTGATGCAGGTTACGAAGATGAAGCTTTTGCCGTTGGTGCCCGCAAGTCAGACACGACTTTGGTAGAAAAAATCAACGCAGCCTTTAAAGAACTCTACGCAGAAGGTCGCTTCCAAGAAATTTCAAATACTTGGTTTGGTGATGACGTAGCAACAGATGCTGTAAAAAACTAAATGAAACAATAAGACAGCGAGTCCAAATGATTCGTTGTTTTTTTGTCACAATTTTTGTGACAAGATTTGAGTTTTGCTGAGTCAGGGCTTCTTGTATAATAAAATTACAATAACAGGAGGAAAAATATTATGGAAAATTCTTCAATCCGTGTTCGTCTTCAAAAGTTGGGGACAACACTGTCTAACATGGTCATGCCCAATATTGGTGCCTTTATCGCTTGGGGTGTATTGACCTCGCTTTTCATTCCAACAGGTTGGTTGCCAAATGAAACCTTTGCAACCATTGTTGGTCCGATGATTACCTATCTCTTGCCACTCTTGATTGGTTATACAGGTGGTTACAATGTCTACGGCCAACGTGGTGGTGTTATGGGTGCAATCTTGACCATGGGTGTGATTGCAGGATCTAGCGTTCCAATGTTCATCGGTGCCATGATTGTTGGTCCTTTCGGTGCTTGGGTTATCAAGAAATTTGACCAAGCGATTCAACCAAAAATCCGTCCAGGTTTGGAAATGTTGATCAACAACTTCTCTGCTGGTTTGATTGGTTTTGTCTTGATGTTGATGACCTTCAAAGTTGTTGGTCCATTCGTTGAAAGCATGACTGGTGTGGTTGGTGATGCAGTACAAGCAATCGTTGATATGAAACTCTTGCCACTTGCCAACATCATCATCGAGCCTGCTAAAGTTCTCTTCCTGAACAACGCCCTCAACCACGGTATCTTTACACCGCTCGGAACAGAGCAAGTCTTGGAAGCAGGTAAGTCTGTTCTCTTCCTCTTGGAAGCTAACCCTGGACCAGGTCTTGGTATCTTGCTTGCCTATGCCTTCTTCGGAAAAGGCTCTGCAAAATCTTCTTCATTAGGTGCAATGGTTATTCACTTCCTAGGTGGTATCCATGAAATCTACTTCCCATACGTATTGATGAAACCAGCCCTCTTCCTCGCAGCTATCGCTGGCGGTGTATCTGGTACTCTTGTATTCCAAACTTTAGGTGCAGGTCTTGCTGGTGCAGCTTCTCCAGGTTCAATCATTGCGATTACCTTGATGTTGCCAAAAGGAGATAATACATTTGGAAATGCTTTGGCTGTATTTGCGGGTGTTCTCGCAGGTGCTCTTGCTTCCTTCCTAGTTGCGGCTATCATCTTGAAAGCTGACAAGTCAGAAGGTGAGTCATTGGAAGCAGCACAGGCTGCAACAAAAGCTGCCAAGGCTGTTGCAAAAGGCCAAGCGGTCGAAACAGTCGCTGCAGAAATCTCAGCAAACTCAGTTAAACAAATCATCTTTGCATGTGATGCTGGTATGGGTAGCTCTGCAATGGGAGCTTCGCTCCTTCGCGAAAAAGTCAAAAAAGCTGGCTTGGATATTCCAGTCACCAACAAGGCAATCGCAAACTTGCAAGATACTGAGCAAACCCTGATTGTGACCCAACAAGAATTGGCAGATCGTGCAGCTCAACGGACACCACGTGCTATTCATGTCGCTGTTGACAACTTCCTAACTTCTCCAAAATACGATGAAATCGTTGCTAAATTGCTAGGACAACCTGTTGTTGCAGTTGCAGCTCGAGTCTCAGAAGAAGCAAACCAAGCTGAAATTGATTTGAACTACATTGATGAAGTAGTTTTTGCCTACGGCCAATCCCAAGGTTCTGCCACAATGGGGCAAACAACTCTTGCTGCTATCTTTAAAAACAAGGGAATCGGCATTCCAGTTGCAAGCGTACCGTTTGAACAATTGGCTGAGCACAATGCTAAAAATATCCTTGTAGTCACAACCATTTCACAGCAAGCAGAAGTACAACAGGCTGCTCCAAATGCGCAACTTTTGGTTGTAGATAGCTTAGTAACAACACCAGAATATGATAAGATTGTTGCACGTATGCACAAGTAATTTTTTCAACAATGTAGTATAATGAATCTATGCTATTAACAAAACGTGAAGAACAACTGATGAAAGCTTTCCTCCAGGTAGGGAAGCTTTCGTTGAAAGAAATGGCAGAAATCCTGCAAGTTTCCTCTCGAACGGTCTATCGAACCTTGTCTGATTTGGGGCTAGCTTTGGAAGAAAAGGGGATTGAGCTGGTCAAGGATGGTAAGAAATATTATCTAGTGGGCAATGTGTCCCTCCTAGAGGATTTGGAATCGCAGGATGGTTTTACAGCCAACCAACGCTTGCTACAGATGTCTTATCAATTGTTGACCAAGCAGGAACCCATTACAAATGAAGTCTTCCAAGAGCAGTTTCTGGTTTCAAATGTGACGGTCATCCAGGATATTGCGACTATTGAAAAGCGCCTGATGGACTTCGGACTCAACCTTAATCGTCAGAAAGGCTATGCCTTGGAAGGGTCAGTTGCCCAGAAAAGACGGCTCTTAGCAATTCTCCTCGCCAATGCCATCTCTGTTCAGGAATTTTGGCAAGATGCCTATTCGGACTTCCCTGTTTTAGTGGTGGAGCGAGTGGCTGCCAGTCGGTCTGCCTTTGAAGGCTTACAGGCTCATCTGGGAGAATTAGATCCCAAGATGAGGCAGGTCTTGATTAGTTTGTTGGCACTGGCGGACAACCATGGTAATCTGGAAGATAGTATGTCAGTATCCAAAGATGCCTTGGATTTTTCGCAAAAAGTGTTTACAGAACTGGCTAAGCAAACCAAGACCTATTATTCCATTCAGGAGATTATCTTTTATGCTAGGGTCTTGGACGAGCTGGTAATCAAACGCCAGCAAGTTCCTCTTTTTCGAGAAGCATTTGACAGCCGTTTTTATTACAATATTTCCCAATTGGTGGACACGGTTTCTCGCTTTACTAAGATTGACTTCATCAAGGATTCCTTGCTCTTTCCAATGCTCTTTAATCATATCCGACTGAGTTTGGCAGTCCCCATTCTCTATCCAGATTTTGCGACGAGCAATATTGCCTACTTGGCGACCCAGAAAAATCCCTTCTTGCATCGCTTGGTCAGCCAGGTCATGCAGGACATCTTTCCAGACTATATTCAGAATGAATATGAGTATGAATTGGTCACCTTGCATTTTGCTTCCAGTTTGCGGCGGAGTCCGGATATTTATCCTATTCGAATCTTGCTGGTAACGGATGAAAGACCCTTGACAACCAGTGTCTTGGTTTCAAAAATCAAAAACATTGCTCCGTTTGTGGAGTGGATTGCGGTGAAAAGTAGTTCGGATTTGGCTACAGTTGATTGGCAGCAATTTGACTATTGTTTGACCACAAAACCGCTCCCTCATTTGGACTTGGCCTTGATTTCGACCTTTCCATCGACAGAGGAAATTTTGGATTTGCAAGAAACCTTGCAGTCTATCCAAGAAAATAGGACGGTTCAGGTTCGAGAGTCTGTACACATTTCTTATCAATATGACTTGCAGCGCTACCTAGAAGCCAGTAGTCGCTTGCTAAAAGAATTTAGTTTGACTCTTTTGGACAATCCAGCTTCCTTTGAAGAGTCGGTTGGAGTCATCGTGGCAACATTAGATGGTTTGTTGGATGCTGACTATTTGACCCAAAAGCTCTTGGATCGATTTCAAGCTAGCCCTTTGGCGATTCCGCAGACTAATCTTGCCCTGATCCATACCCAGTCTAGACAGGTGGAAAGAAGTCAATTTCACATCATTGAACTAAGCCAGCCTGTGCAGGCCTTGTCGATGAATCACGAGTGGGAAGAAGTCAGACGGGTCTTAGTTATGATGACTAGTCCAGAAGAACAGGATGAGGTCAGAGAACTGATGACTGCCATCAGCCAGTCCATCATTGAAAACAAACTCTATACAGAAATTTACCGAACTGGTAACCAAGAAATTATCTACCAGTTATTACATTCTATTTTTAACGAAAAAATCAAGAAATTGGAGAATTAACATGGAAATTCAACACAAACTTATCAAATTAAACCAAACTTTTGCCAACAAAGAAGATGCGATTCGCTACTGTGGTCAACAGCTGGTAGCTGCTGGCCATGTCAATGAAGCCTATATCGAAGCTATGCTTGAACGAAATGAAGAGCTTTCTGTCTATATGGGCAATTTCATCGCCATTCCTCACGGTACGGATGCGGCTAAAAAGGAAGTTCTGTCATCAGGGATTACCATCGTGCAAGTGCCTGCAGGTGTTAACTTTGGGACAGAAGAAGATCCAAAGATTGCGACAGTTCTCTTTGGCATTGCAGGTGTGGGCGATGAGCATTTGGATATCATTCAAAGGATTTCAATCTTCTGTGCAGATGTGGATAATGTGGTCAAGTTGGCAGATGCTCAGTCAGAAGAAGAAGTCATCACCCTGTTGAACAGTGTAGGATAAGCGAGGAGAAAAGATGAAGCAAGCAGTTCACTTTGGAGCAGGCAATATCGGACGTGGTTTTATCGGGGAAATCCTCTTTGAAAACGGCTTTGAAATTGCTTTTGTTGATGTTAATGAAACTATTATTGATGCCTTGAACCAGCGTCATGCTTACGAGATTGAGATTGCTGAAGAAGGCCAACGCCACATCGCAGTTTCAGGGGTGCGTGGGATCAACAATCGTCAACATCCTGAAGAAGTTGTCGCAGCTCTTGCCACAGCTGATTTGGTAACGACAGCTATTGGGCCAAATATCCTGCCTTTCATTGCTGGTTTGGTTGCTGAGGGGATTGAAGCCCGTCGCCAAGCAGGCAATACCCAACCGCTTGATGTCTTGGCCTGTGAAAACATGATTGGTGGCTCTGCCTTTCTTTACGAAGAAGTCAAAAAACACCTGTCAGAAGAAGGTTTGGCTTACGCAGCGGAGTTTGTTGGTTTCCCAAATGCAGCCGTGGACCGCATCGTTCCCGCTCAAAGTCATGAGGACCCATTGTTCGTCGTGGTGGAGCCTTTCAACGAGTGGGTGGTGGAAACCCAAGGTATGAAAAATCCAGACTTGAAGCTGGAAGGTGTTCACTATGAAGCGGATTTGGAGCCTTTCATCGAACGCAAACTCTTCTCTGTCAACTCAGGTCATGCGACCTCTGCCTATACTGGAGCTCACTTTGGGGCGACAACGATTCTAGAGGCCCTGCAAAACCCAGAGGTGAAAAGCAAGGTGGAAGCTGTTCTGGCGGAAATCCGTAGTCTTCTGATTGCCAAATGGGGCTTTGACGAGCAAGCCTTGGTGGACTATCATAAGGTCATCATCAGCCGGTTCGAAAATCCATATATCGTAGATGACATTGCCCGTGTGGCTCGGACGCCAATCCGTAAGCTCGGTTATGACGAACGCTTTATCCGTCCAATCCGTGAACTCCGTGAGCGTGGCTTGTCCTACGACAACCTCCTAGCGACTGTCAGCTATATCTTTGGCTACAAGGATGAAACAGATGAGCAGTCTGTGCAACTCCAAACTCTTCTGCAGGAAAAATCCCTGCCAGAAGTTGTATCCGAGGTGACAGGTTTGACCGACCCAGCCTTGATTGCGGAGATTGTGGCAGTGGTTGCATAATAAAAAATACTTCTCAACCTAGTCTGGTTGAGAAGTTTTTTCGTCTTGTTTTTTAGAAATCTGGTGGAAGACGACAGTCCATCTTTCATGGCGTCGCCAGAGGGAAGTGTGGACGTAGTCCCCGATTTCAAAGGTAACCAGCTTGGACTTTTGACTGACAGAAGTCATCTGGTAATTGGAGAGGTAGGTGGATTGAACAGGGTGGGCAAGGAGCATCTCTGCCTTGTTGTGGTAGCGGCCCTTGGCGTCAATCAAGAGATAGTCTTCATCAATCAGGTCTTCATAGCCTTTTTCATGGGCTTGGATTTCAGACTCAAAGCGATAGAGCTTGTCAAAGACGTGTTCATAGATTTCATCGTGGGGGATTTCAGAGGGCTCCACATGAATATCCACATCGAAGACCCCATGCTTGAGTGTCAGCAGTTGCTCGACCTGCTCGGTAATCTCGTGACTTTCATAGACGGATAGATCAGGATTCATTTCCAACACAATGTCCAGATAGATATTGGCACCGTAGGTCCGACCGCGTTGGGATTTGACAGCGACGACCTTGGGCAGTTTGAGAATATCTTCTTCATACTTGTGGAGGAGTTCCTCGTCAAAGCCATCGGAGAGGGTGAAGAAGCTTTCCATGAAAATATCATAGGCAGTTTTTAAGATAAAGAAAGTGATGACAATAGCTGCAATCTTATCAACGATTGGAAAGTTAAGGGCGGCCGCAAAAACAGCGACAGAAGTACCGACAGAGGTAACAGCATCAGATAAATTATCCTTGGCAGCTGCTTCCAGCGCCTTAGAATGAACCTTACGGGCTAAATTTCGATTGTAGAAATAAACTCCAATCATGACGATGGCTGAGAAGATCCCAACGACTGCCCCCATCATATCAATCTCAACCACTTCATCGCTCAGCAATTTGAGAATGGTCGAATGGAGGACCTGAAAACCAACGACAAACATGATGAAGGATGTAATCAGACTAGCCAAATCTTCCATTTTCCAATGGCCAAACTTATGGTCGGTATCCGCAGGTTTCTGGGCCATTCGCAGGCCAATCAGGACTGCGACATTTCCCACAATATCCGAGATATTGTTAAAGGCATCCGCCGTCAGGGCATCGGAGTGAAAAATGGTTCCGGCTGACAGTTTAAGACCAGACAAAAGCAGATAAGCCAGGATGGAGATAATCGCCCCTCGTTCCGCCAGCTTTAGATTTCTAACTTGTTGATTCATAACCCCTCCTTTGTATCCTAACATGATAACAAAAATGCTCCTTGTTTTCAAGGAGCATTTCCTGTTTTTCCTTAGGTGGAATAGCGGAGCTTCATATACTTGTAAAGCCTGAGAAGGACGGTACCGCTGGCCATGCCGATTGGGATGACCAAGGAAAGAGTGATAACTGTCGTGACATTGACCAAAGCAGTAGCATGCTCGCCAGATACGAAGTAAGTCGTCGTCATGTAGGCCCGGTAGCCAGGAACCAGAGGAGCCAAGATTGCCAGAGAAAAAATAACCGACGGTGTTTTGAGGACAATACTCATGATTTGGCTGATGCAGGAGCCAACAATTGCAGCAGTAAAAGTTGCGATGACCGCATTTGTCGGTCCTTCTAAACTGAGATAGATCAACCAGACCAACATGCCCAGCAACCCACCCGGGATGAGCATCTGTTTTTGAACATTTAAAACAACAAGAAAGGCTGCAATGGCAATGTAGCTAGCCAAAGCTTGTAAGAGAAAAAAGAAACTATCCATGATTTACCCCACAATCAGTAAAGCGACAGCAGTGCCTGCACCCAATGATAAGATAAGAAGAAGGGTTTGAAAAATCTTTGTCATCCCAGTGTTGATATGGTTGGTCATCAAGTCCCGGACAGCGTTGGTAAAGGCAATCCCCGGCACAAAAGGCATAACAGCTCCAGCATTGATCATATTGGGATTAAAGTGGAATGGAAAGGCCTGGCCCAACCAATAGGCAAAAAGGGAAAAGACAAGGGCACCAGCAAAACTGGATACAAACTCAATACGGATAAGATGGTGAATCCATCTGGAAAAAGGAAAGGCCAAGAGTGTTGCTAAGGCAGTCGCTAGAGACTCAAGCAAGCTGCCTCCAAACATCAGGGTAAAGAAGGTGGCTGCTATGACAGCAGCCACAGTTATTTGAAGAGCAGTATAGGGGAGAGGCTGGTTTTTAATCACATTCAGCTGATTCAAAGCCTGATCCAAACTAATTTCTCCCTCTACAAGTGACCGTGAGACCTGGTTGACCTGGCAGACCTTTTGCATATCGTGCTTGGGTTCTACTATCCGTTTCATCCGTGAGATGTTGGTATGGTCAATTGAGAAAAAGATGGCTGCAGGGATGGCTAAAACATTGGCATGCTGAATACCTTGCGAGTGGGCGATACGAATCATGGTGTCTTCGACACGGTGGATTTCAGCCCCGCTTTCGGATAGGATGGCACCAGCCAACATGAGCACATCAATAGCCTGATTTAGTGGAGGCTGTGCATTCATAGGATTCTCCTCTCATTTTCTAGACTTATTATAGCAAAAAATCAAATGGATGAAATTATTTTACTAGGTTTGGGCAAAATCCTTGCATAGTCTCCGAATGATGATATAATTGATTTGTCAACAGTTGATGAATCAACAAAAGGAGGAAGCCATGAGTTCAATGAACAATTTGCTCTACCAGGTCAAGTTAGCAGATGAGACCATCACCAATCTGTTTGAAAAGCAGTTGGGCATTAGTCTGACCCGCTATCAGTTGCTGATGAGCTTGCTGGATCAAGCCCCTTGTTCGCAACAAGATTTGCAGGAGGCTTTGCAGATTGACCGCGCAGCAGTTACCAGACATCTGAAGATTTTGGAAGAAGCTGGCTACATCAGTCGTAAGCAAAATCCAGACAACAAAAGAGAGATGGTGGTAGAGCCGACTCAGCAAGCAATTGCGGACTTGGTCACAGCTCCGCCTCAGCATCATGTGGCAGTCAAGACTGCTATGGAGACCATCTTAACTGCTGAAGAAAGCGCTCAGCTGGATCAGCTCTTGCACAAACTGGTCATTGGCTTAGAAGCTCTGCCTTTTACCCAAATCAACCAATAGAAATGGAGTACCCTCATGTCAATTTTTACTACTATCCTAGCAACAATCGTTGCCCTTGAACATCTTTTTATCTTCTATCTGGAAACTATCGCGACGCAGTCGGAGAAGACAGGCAAGACCTTTAACATGAGTCAGGAGGAATTGTCCCGTAAGTCTGTTTCCACCCTGCTTAAAAATCAGGGAATCTATAATGGTCTCCTAGCCCTTTTCCTTCTGTATGGCATTATCACAGGCAATCTTGAAATTACAACTATTTTTGTCCTCTTTGTGATTGGCGCTGCAGGTTATGGAGCAGCGACATCCAGCCCATCCATCCTCTTGAAACAAGGAGGACCAGCCATCTTGGCCCTCTTGTCTATTTTATTGTTTAGATAAACGAATGGTCATTTCAGACCATTTATGTTGATACGCTATCCTACCAGTCTTGGAAAGGTAGCGTTTTTTTATATCAAAAAACTGACTAGGTAGCTCAGTCAGTTTGTATTTCTTTAATAAAGGATTTAAGAATATTTAATATTCGCTGTTCCTCGGTCAATTCTAGTATTTGAAGTCCCTTGTCAATCAATTCCTGTTTCTTATCCGCTATACCTAGGTACACATAGCCACGGGCAAGCTGGTCGTAGCGTTTTTCTTGCTTGGCTAGGGTGGTGAGTTTGGTAGCGAATGCAATAGTCTTCGTGAAATTTTTTTTATTCAAATAATAGTAGGCTAAAAATTGATAATGGGAAAGTATAGTTGGTTTAATACGTTTGAAGTCCTTATACTTGTCTAATCGCTGCAATAAAAGTTTGGAAATGTCTTCAATCGTTTTATCGGGAAAACTATAAAGTAGTGTACTAAGAATGATAATATCATTGTGATACCAGTTGTTACACCGTGTTAATTCTGTCATTTGTAAATCGGTGAGCATTTGTGCCTCTTTAGATATTTGGCTAAATTTATTACTATTACGTACAGAGATGACAGTCTCGATTAATTGTTTTCTTCGTATAATGGGGATATCGTCAGATTCTTTTTTGAGATGTTTTTCACAGCGCTCTACAATACCTATCAACTGGTCGTTTGTCGGATTTTTAAGATTGTCAATATCATAGAGCAGTTGCTGGCGTTCGCTGGGTTGGTAGTAGTTGCAGAGGTACTCAAATTCTTCAAAGGTCATATCAACTTGCTTGAGTAAGAACCGCATGAGTTCGTAACTGGGGATGGTTTGGTTGTTTTCAAACCGAGTTAAAGTAGAGCGATTGATATAGTTGCCACATACTTCCTCTTGAGTAAGGTGCTTGTTCCTCCGAATTTCCTTGTAAACACTACCGTAATCCCATCGCATGACAGCCTCCTTGAAAAATAATGTGCATCTGTGCATCAAAATGAACTAAATCGATAAAAATAGTATATAATAATATTACATCTAAAGAAAGTGTTTCTATCAAATAGAGAGGAGGAAAATAAATCGGAAAAAGTCAAATGATAGAAATGATTTACTGTTAAGGAAAGCATTTTGTTAGGAAGGAGGAAAGAATGAGAAAGGGATTTGTTTGGTTATCACTAGCTTTTTTGACCTTACAATTTTCAACTGCCTGTACTCGAAAAGAACAAGCAATAGAAATTTCTCAGAGAAGTGAAGTACAAACCTTGCCATCAAAAAAGCTAGTTCCAGGTCAATTTAAGGAAGTTCCTGCTTCCGAACTGTTGGATGGGTCTGCCATCCTTGACTATCCAGCTGATTATCCCTTTGTACCGACTTTTTTAGGCGACGATGGGCTTGTATATGGTTATAGCATGGACGAGCAGAAAGGCAAGAGTTCCTTGGTTTATTTAGATAGTAAATCAGGAGACTACAAGACCTTGAAAGCTGTTGATTTCCAGCATAGCCCTGTCACTTTTGGCACCTACTATGCAGACAAGGAAATAACAGTTTTTCATGAGTACCATTATGAAAACCAGCATTCTTCATATTATCTCTGGACCAAGGAGACGGATAGCCTGACAGAACTCATCACTATCCCAGGAGTTTCTCCCCTGCATTTTTCAGAGGTTGCTCGCTGGAATCAGGACATTTTCCTTGTGACCAGTGATGCAAGTGGGAATTACCCTATCCTTCGTTACGATTTGGCTAAGCAGGAAATGTCTGTTCTGGAGGAGAAAAACAGCGGATATCCGCTTGTAGTAGGAGACGACTTGTACTACCTCCTCTTGGACAATGAGCAATTAAAAACAGAATTGGTACGTTACCATCTGCCGACAAGCGAAAAGAAGGTCTTAACAAGAAGCCAAGGTCAGGAAGCATTTTACAATGGTCTTTGTGCCCATGGAAAGGAATTGATTTTGATGAAACAGATGGACAACAGGGTCATTTTTGAAAGGGGCATTGGAGAGCAGTCTGAGGAAATCTTGCAGACAGATCATGCGGAAGTTGTCAGCTGTCATCAGGGATTTTTATCCTATATTGGGACCAGTCGCAATTCAGAAGACGGACGTATGTTGCCTTATCTTTACAATCTGGATCATCAGATTTCTTATCAATATGACCATAGTGTCTTGTACTTGTCAAATGTTGGCATTTTCTGGGTAGAGTATTTAAAACCATCAGAGGAGATTGGACCAGGCACCATTTTCACAGCAGAAAATTCGAGGATGCGCTTTTTGTCCTTTGAAGAAATGAGGAAAAAATGATGAAAGGGAAAAAAATAGTCATTCCAGCTCTAGTGCTGAGTCTAGTTGGAGGGGCAGGGATTCTCGCCACCTTAAACCAATCTTCGGCACCAGTTAGCAGCACCAGTAAGACGGCTACACAAACCAGTAGCACAGAAACATTATCAGTAGCAAAAAACAAGGAGAGTAGCACAGAAAAAACGTCCACTTCTAAATCTGAACAAAGTAGTTCGTCAAGCACTTCATCTCCAAACTCGCAGAGCGAAAGTAGCGAATCTGTGACAGAATCCAGCAAAGCAGAAACGACTTCAGAGCAGGGGGCGACTGAAACGACGACTGCAGAACAAAGTAAATCGAATCCCCCCATCAGTCAAGAAACGATAAATAAATTGGCCAACTCTCAGTCTCAGACAGGGAACAAGCATATTCTCAATGTTAGCCCTCAAATCCAACGTGCTTGGAATACCTGTGCGCCCACTACGGTGAGTATGATGCTCTCCTATCGTGGAATTGAGGTTTCTCAGGAAGTCTTAGCGCAGGAGATGGAGACAGATACAACCTTTGGTACCCATAATGCCAACGCCATTCAAGTTTTAAACCGTCACTTGTTTGGCTATGATTTTCCTCAGGCAAACCAAGCAGGTTATCGTTTAGAAACAGTGACAACTGCGGATGTTCACTCTGATCAGATGCGCCTCTTTAAGCAACGGTTGAAACAGAATATCGCAGACGGCTACCCGATGTACTATACATTCGATAGTTCTAAAATTTATCCAGGACTCCGTGGAGAACACAATGTTATTGGTATTGGTTATCAATTGTCTGAAGATGGTTCAGATATTGCTTATCTCTACTATTTAGACCCTTCGCCAAACGTTCAAGATTCGGTATATGGAGGACTAAAAAAAGTATCTCCACAGGAGTTGTTCGAAAGTATGCTCACCTGTGTAGAGCCAAACTATGGATGGTAATTGGGGAGTAAGATTCCATACGGAGTTGTTCGAACAAATAAAAACACAGCCAGATGATGGATGAGTTCAGTAACATCCAGGCATGCTGCTGTGTTTTTTCTATGTTGAAAGAGTCTGAGAGGCTGCACTCGAAGATTGATACTCTTCGAAAATCAAACACAGCCGTTGTTGACTTGATTTGATGAACTTCAGTTCTATCTGCATCTGCGTCGTCTAGCCTGATTTTGATTTTCATTGAGTATAAGTTTGGCGAATGTTAGTCCATCATCACTCAACAAGGATATCTCCCTGCTTGCTAAAGAGGACAAGCTGGGTCTGGGATTGGGTCTGGGTTTGGGGAAGGATGACTTGGCCTGATTCAGAGTAGGCTTCCACATGGAGAGTTTGCTTGCTGTCTTCCTTGAGTTGGATGTGGGTATCACCCTTGAGGACCATGATGTCATGGTGTCCGGCTAGAGTCAAATTGTTGGCTGTGAGCTGACCCAGAGTGAGATAGATTGTGCTTATGAATTGACTCTCTGATGTAGTTTGGCTGTCTAGGCGCGTGTCTTCTAGCACAAGGTCTCCATCTAGGATGCTGAGGGCTATTGAGTCAATCTGGCTGTCTTCGATGACTGTTTTTCCTTTTTGAATCGACAAATCAAGTAGATCAATCTGAAGCTTCTTCAGGTGGACATCGCCAATAATCAATCCGCTGAGTTTATCTAGCTGACGACCTTTGGGAACATAGAGGACAGGCTGATAGGAAGTATCAGGTGTTTGATGATAGAAACTGAAGAACTGATCAAAAAGACTCTCTGACACATCTTGCCCCTGGTCCTTGATGACCAGCTTGCCATCCGTCAGTTGGTAGTTGGTCAGATCCGTCTGGTGGTGCTGGTTGCGATAGTAGTAGAGGTGGAACTGGTCATCATCAGACGGTAAAATACTGATGCTACCGTTTATATCGATGCTTGAGACATCTGAAAAGCTAACATTTGTTTGTTGGCGGTACTGGCTAGTTACTTCCTTGAGCTGGTTCCATCCGCCCATGAGATAGCCGGAAACGGCTAGTAGAGCGCCAAGGGCCAGCAGGCCGATGGCTATTTTCGGTAGGGAATCAAATCGTTTCATGGGAACCTCCTGTGCGTATGTGCTTGGCTACCCAGTTGAGTACAAAGAGTATGGCCTTGTTAGCAAAACGAAAACTAGCCTGTATGCCGAGCAGTCCAATGGCTAGGCTCATGAGGCTAAGTCCTGCAATCAAGAGTCCGCTGGACCATGAGAGGCGAAGGAGGTCAAGGGCGAAGAGGAGATGGGCTAGTCCTCCGAGGATAGCGCTGATCCAGAAACAGCCTAGGAGAATCAGACCAGCCAAGACAAGCAGGATGAGGAGGACAAAGAGGAGGAGAAGGCAGATGGAGAGAGGGAGTCCGACGGGGGCCGCCAAAATAGCCAGTCCGAGCAACCAGATTATATTGTGGTGCTGGGGCTTTTCATCTGCCATTTGCTTGTCGAAGAGGTTGGTAAGGATTTCGCGGGCCGCTTCAGAAGGGGGACCGAGTTCTTCTATTATCGCAGTTTCTCCGTCTGGACCAGCTTCGTCAAAATACTCATTAAAGTGGTCCAAGGTATCTTCCAGGTCTTTTTTGGGTAAATGGCGGAGCTGTTTAGCCAGTTCTGTCATGTATTCATAGCGTGTCATGGTCTCCTCCTTTATGCAAGAGTTACTCGGCAATCGTTACAGCGAAGAGTGAGCTTGCTTGGGCAATCAGCGACTGAATAGTCCAAGATGACTGGTTCTTCATCCAAATTCAACAAGTCCATCATTTCTTTGGGCAAGTGGAGAACGGAGTCTTCTGCTTCTAACTCAAGATTGAAGGGCTCTGCTAACTGTATGGACAAGACACAATCATCAGCCTGGCAATTGAGCCTGTTTGCCAACTGCAATTGCTCAAGCACTCCGACACAATCGGTTAAATCCAAATCACCTGTGGCAAGTTGACAGCGATTGAAATTGATTTGACAATCGGACAAGGAAGTCCGCAGTTGGTCACAGTTTGACTGGCTGAAGTTTGCTTGGACATCATCGCCGATAAGATCTAGCTTTTTAGTTTCAAGCTTGGTTACTGACAACTGCCCATCTTTCATCTTCAAGAAGCATTCTTCCTGGACCTGTAGCTGGCTCAGAGTCAGAGAACTGTCGGACAAGTCCAGACAGAACAAGTCCACCAAGTCCAAGTTGCGGATGGTCAGCTTGCTATCTGAGAGAGTGAGGCTTAGGTTGGTCAGGGGAAGAAGCCTTTGGGGGAGACTAAGAATGGCATAGCTATCTTCCGACTGAGTCTCCAAGATTCTATCGGAATCGAGACTGGTTTTCAAAACCAGGCAATCTCCTTCGAGTTGGTAGTCCAAGGTCACACCTGTTTCTTCTGGATTCATTTGGTAGCGTAGCTGGGCTTTTTCCAGCTGACCCACTTGGACGATTAAACTCATCGATTCAAGTTTCAGCTTTAATTGACGGAAATCAGGCAGTTGCGCCTCAACAGTCTGTACATTGATCTCACTTGTCTTTGTAGAAGAGTCATGAAAGAGTTTTTTCCAATTAAATGGTTCTTTAGCGGTCGCTTGAAAAACTGGCCCGCTTTCCAGGGGATTCTCAGAAATCAATTCATCACTAGGGAGGTTGGCCATGATTTCTTGAGCAGCTTCTCTGGGCTTGCCCAAGTCTTGAATGGCTTTTTGGTCATCTCCTTTTTCTTCAAAGTACTCTTGGAAATAGTCCAATACTTCTTGACGTGCATGGGGCTGTAAGCCAGCCAATTCCTGTTCCAATAGGAGTAAATAATCTGCTCGGTTCATTTGCGTAGGCTCCCTTCTATGATTCCGTCGATAGTGCGCTTGTAGTTGGTCCATTCTTCCTCGAGAAATGGGATGTGATCCCTTCCTGCTGGGCTGATGGTGTAGTATTTGCGTTTCCGCCCCAAGTATTCTTGCTGGTAGGTGGTGACGTAGCCAGCCTTTTCCAGTTTTTTGAGAATGGGGTAGAGTGTTGATTCTTTGATATCCGCTGCTAACTTAATGGTCTGACTGATTTCATAGCCATAGGAATCCTGCTTATCGAGGATAGATAAAATCAGAAATTCAATTAAGATAGAGGAGACGGGATAGTACATGCAATCACCTCTTTATCATTATGTAAAATATTTATATATAAATTATATACATAAAGATAAAAATGGTCAAGCCTTATATATAAAAATTTTATATAAAGATGGAAGAGAGTGTGCTATACTAAAAGAAGTTAGAGAAGGAGGAGTTAATTTGCCTGCATTTATTTATCGTGCCCTTGGTTTTGTCTTTGTTATGGGGATCGGATATTTATTACGACATCGAGGCCTTGTCAAGAAGGAGGAGGCCCGCATCTTTTCGACCATCCTGATGAATGTGACCCTACCATCAGCCTTACTCTTGTCCTCACAATCCATGAAAGTGGAACAGATTGCCCTCTTGCCATTTTTCTTGGGGATTGTTGCCAATCTCTG
Source organism: Streptococcus sp. 29896 (assembly GCF_032594915.1). NCBI lineage: Bacteria > Bacillati > Bacillota > Bacilli > Lactobacillales > Streptococcaceae > Streptococcus > Streptococcus suivaginalis. The sequence goes on from NZ_CP118733.1 coordinate 778,734, forward strand.
TTTGCTAGTAGCTGGTTATGTGGTTTGGCGAAAGGATAGGCAGAAGCAGGCAGCAGTCATGGTGGGCTTGAGTGGGTACAATATCGGAACCTTTACCCTACCCTTTGTGCAAGCTTTTTTTCCAGCTAGCAGTTTAGCAACGGTTCTCTTGTTTGATGCAGGCAATGCCATTATGGTATTGGGTGGAAATTTTAGTCTGGCCAGTCAGTTAACTAATCAGGTTTCTTCGCCAGGTCTTTGGCGCAGTCTCAAGCCATTGGGCAAATCGCTTCCCTTATTGGTTTACTTGCTAACTTTGACCTTGGCTTATTTCTCCATTTCCTTACCTCAAAATCTTTTGTCTATCTTTTCAATCGCTGCTCAAGCCAATCCATTTCTTGCCATGTTGTATTTGGGAGTTTTATTGGATTTTCCAGTAAGTTGGGCAGGCTGGAAGGAGCTGGTTCAGGGCTACTGGGTTCGTTTGTTGACCAATTTCTGTCTGGCTGGTTTGGTCGTCTATGGCCTGCCATTTTCTTCCTCTCAGACTTGGATGATCTTGTTATGCCTTTTGTCTCCCATATCAGTCTTGGCTCCCTTTTACGCTTGGAAGTTGGGTGGAGATGGAGCAGAAGCTGCCAATCTCAACTCGCTATCCATTTTAGGAAGTCTGATTGCTCTGTTTGCTCTGCTTTATTTTGGACCATAAAAAAGACACCTGTTCAGGAGAACAGGTGTTTTCAGCTTAATTCAAGAAGAAATCTTGAGGACCCTTATAGCTATGCTCTTCTTTGAAAGCCATGTAAACATTAAGCAATGGTGTAAAGAAGAGGTAGAAGACTGACTGTACAGTTGATAAGCCAAAGGCACGGCCATAGTTGTATGTCAAATAAAGGCTATAGATAGGTCCAGCAACTGGAATCAAGATGAAGAGGATAAAGATACCTTTTTCTTCACCAAAAGTGATGCATTGTTGGATATAAAGGTTATAAATTGGAATCAAAGCTTTCCAAGCTGCATAACCAGCACGGCGGAAGAGGACCATGTTTGAAAAAATGGTCAAGAGATACCAAACGACTGAGATGGCGATGGTGATCAACCAAAAACCAATCAACATGCCATTTAACAAAGCTTCATCAGAATACATAAATAAATCTCCTTTTCTTTTATGAGTTCATTATATCAGTATTAATCCAGTAATACAAGATAAATGTGCATTTTTTTGAAAAATTTTCTGAAAAAGTCGATTTTCCAAAGAAAACCGACTGAAAGATTATTTAAAAGTGACAATTCCAAGGATTACATCGACGGCTTTTTCCATGGTTTCGAGGCTGACGAACTCGAAGCGGCCGTGCATGTTTTCACCACCGGCGAAGATGTTTGGCGTTGGGATGCCCATGAAGGAAATCTTGGAGCCGTCTGTTCCGCCGCGAACAGGCTCAATCAGTGGCTTGATGCCCAGATTTTCCATGACGTCCTTAGCGATATTGATAGGGGTCATGTCTTTTTCGATGATTTTCTTCATGTTGTAGTACTGGTCATGCAGGTTGACAATGACGCGTGGAGTATCAAAGTAGGCATTCATCTTTTCAGCAATGTCCAGCATGAGTTGTTTGCGGGCAAGGAAATCCTCTTCCTCAAAGTCGCGGATGATATAGGTGGTAGAAGCAGTATCGACACTGCCTTCCATGTTCATCAAGTGGAAGAAGCCTTCATAACCTTCAGTTTTTTCAGGACGATCTGCTTCAGGAAGGGCATTGTGGAAGTCAATGGCAAGTTGGAAGGCATTGATCATCTGGTCCTTGGCAGATCCTGGGTGGACATTGCGGCCTAGGAAGTCAATCTTAGCACCCGCTGCTGAGAAGGTTTCGTACTGGAGTTCGCCCAGCGGTCCTCCGTCCATAGTGTAGGCAAAGTCCACATCAAAGTCTTCCACATCAAACTTGTCTGCACCGACACCGATTTCTTCATCAGGACCAAAGCCCACACGGATTTCGCAGTGTTTGATGTCAGGATTTTGGACTAGGAATTCAATGGCTGTCATGATTTCGGCAATTCCTGACTTGTCATCAGAGCCTAGCAAGGTAGTGCCGTCTGTGGTAATCAGGGTTTGACCGTGGTAGTTGGCAAGTTGTGGGAAGTCTTTTGGATGCAATTCGTAGCCAGAAGTTCCCAAGGCAATTGGGTTTCCGTCGTAGTTTTCGATGATCTGCGGATTCACACCTTCTGCGTTGAAATCCGCTGTATCCATGTGGGCGATGAAACCAATCTTGCGGGTCAAATTTGGATCATTGGCAGGCAGTGTTCCCACAGCAAAGCCGTTTGGTAGGTAGTGGACATTCTGTAAGCCGATGCGTTTCATTTCAGGCAGAAGGATATTCTGTGCGAACTCAACTTGGTTCTGGGTAGAAGGTGTGGTAGTCGAGTTTTCATCTGAGCGGGTATTTTCTTTGACATAGACTAAAAAGCGGTCTAAGAGTGTTGGGTATTTCATAGTGTCTCCTTATTTGTTCAAAATATGTTTTTCAATGGCCTTGGCAACGCCGTTGTTTTCATTGGTGTCGGTGATGTCTTGGGCGATCGCCTTGACCTGCTCGTTAGCGTTGCCCATGGCAATACCAAGTCCAGCAAATTCAATCATTTCCAGGTCATTGTTGGCATCTCCCATAGCCATGATTTCTTCTGGGAGAATACCGAGGCGGTCTGCCAGTTTTTTCAAACCTGTGGCCTTGCTTGCGCCGTTTGGTAAAATTTCCAAGATATAGTCCTGTGAACGAACGGTGGAATAGGCTTGGCTAAGTACAGGATTGTGTTGATTTTCAAAGGCATCAATATGCTCTTTTTCACCGACGAACATGGCTTCAAAGAAGCGATGCTGACCCGACAGAGCTTCCTTCAAATCAATTGGTTGAGGAGTCATGCCCACTAAACGTGCGTCCAAATCAACCATATCATTCGCTTTTTCGGCAAGAACAAAGTAGTCCTCTTCGTCAAATAAGGAAATCTGTACCTGGTCTGAATTTGTGAAGCCATCTAAGTATGCAATGTCTTGGCCTGTGAGTTCTTCCCAGTCGATCAAAGACCAGTCGCGGGTGAGGTGAGTGGAGCAGCCATTGTTGACAATGATGTACTCATCTTCTGTATCAAATCCCAACTGCTGAACGAAGGGCTTGACCCCAACAAGGGGACGGCCTGTACACAAAACGACTGTCACACCAGCTGCCACAGCCTTATGGATGGCATCAATCTGCGGCTGCATCAATTCCTTTTTCTCGTTTAGGAGCGTACCGTCCATGTCGAGGGCGATCAGTTTTATCATAATTACCTCCTTGTTTCTACTAGGACTAGTATAGCACAATTTAGAAAGGAGGGGGGAAAGAAATTCGATGAAGGATCCTGAGAAGGAGAACATAAAATAGTATCTCTTATAGCTCCAAAAACATAGATAAAAATGATATACTAAATTAAAAAGCATCAAGGAGTCCAAATGTTATACCAAGCAGACCTATTTCACCAAGTTGAACAGCATTTACGATTAGAAGGCATTCTCCAAGAATTTGAAAGTAAGAATGGGCCGATAAAAGGGCGAATGATGATTCAAGAAGTAGCCATACCAGAAGAGTTGAATTTTTCCTTTGATCCAGCTGACCAGGTCAAAGGTTATATGGCTTCCTTTGATTTTTATGAGATGGAATTGGGCATAGCCTATAGTCACACACAAAAGAAACCTGCCTCAGGCATTTGGTTTCGTCCTCAGGAGGAAGCAGCCGAAGAGCCTAGTAAAGAATGGATCGAATTTTTTATCAAAACCTTATTTGAAAACTTGACTCATGAAACAGGTATAGGCATGCCCATATTCAGTTTTGTTAATGATACAAGTGATTTTACCCTGATACCGACTGTTAAAAACACAAAAATGTAATCGTTTACAACCAACTAGAATTATGTTAATATATCATTAAAAAGGAGGACATGTTGATGAAAAAGTACCAAACCTATCTAGCGGCAGCAGCCCTGGCAGCAGCCCTTGTTCCAGCTATGGAGGCAAAGGCTGAGACAGATCTTTCTGTCAGTCAACCAAGTTCTGGAAGCAGCTTAGAAAGTCAACCTGTGGTTTCAGAGACAGGTGGATCCAGTAATGTAGCACCGGAAACAGCAACCCCTGCAACTAGCGAAGAGACTCATTCTTCTATCCTAGTTACAGAAACACCAACAGAGGAGTTGACACAGCCCAAAGAAGAGCCTCTTATTGCCACGACTGAGGAAAAAGATGTAGATGGACTGATTGCAGATATGACAGTCCGTCAAAAAATCACTCATATGTTGATGCCAGACTTTCGAAAATGGCAGGCAGAAGGTGAAGCTGCAGCAACGGATGTTACAGTTGTGCATGACGAGATTGCAGAAGCTATAGATCAGTATGACTTTGGAGGTGTTATCCTTTTTGCAGAAAATGTTAAGGCAACAGATCAGACCTTCCATTTAACCCAGGCCTTGCAAGATGCAGCTATCAGTAATAAAGCCAATAATGGAAAAATTCCTCTCTTGATTGGGATTGACCAAGAAGGTGGTATCGTCTATCGTTTAGGCTCAGGAACCGCTCTTCCTGGCAACATGGCAATCGGTGCAACGGATAGCACCATGATTGCGAAAGAAGCAGGTGAAATCATTGGTCGGGAGCTATCAGCCTTGGGCATCAACGTTGATTTCGCCCCAGTTTTGGATACCAATAATAATCCCAATAACCCTGTTATCGGCCTCCGTTCCTTCTCATCTGATCCTGAAAGAGTTGCTCGACTTGGTGTGGCTATGATGTCAGGTATTCAGGACTATAATGTAGCAGTTGCAGCCAAGCATTTCCCAGGGCATGGGGATACTGCGGTGGATTCCCATACTGGGCTTCCTTTGGTTGATAAGTCCTATGATCAGTTGAATGCTCTGGAACTCTTGCCTTTCAAAGTGGCAGTTGAAAATGGTGTCGATATGCTGATGACAGCCCATATCCAATACCCACAGATTGAAAAAGACAAGGTGATTTCAAAAGATTCTGGAGAAGAAATTTATATTCCGGCAACCTTGTCAGACGATATTTTAACAGGCCTAGTCCGAAACCAATATGGCTACGAAGGTATAATTATTTCAGATGCTATGGGGATGGATGCTATTGCCAAAAACTTTGGTGAGACAGAGGCTGCCTTGATGGCTATTCAAGCTGGTGTGGATATTGTCCTCATGCCGACTGTTCTTCGTTCCAAGGCGGATTTGGCAAAGATTGACCGAATCATTGATGCAATCGAAGTAGCGGTCCAGTCTGGTCAGTTAGATGAAAGTCGCCTGGATGCATCTGTAAAACGGATTTTGACTCTCAAGGAAAAACGAGGGGTCCTGAATTTCAAGACAGAAGATAAATCCCTAGAAACAGCTTTGGCACAAGTAGGTTCAGAGCTCAACCGTGATCTGGAACGAATGATTGCAGCAAGTGCCGTAACCGTTGTGAAAAATGACGACACCATTCTACCATTTAAGGTGACTGAAGGAGACCATGTCTTACTCCTTGGAGCTTACAACAATGAATTGCCAGGCCTAGAATTGGGAATGCGTCGCCTCAAAGCGGATGGTATCATCCCAGAAACGGTCACTTTTGAAGCTGTTCGTTACAACAATCAATCCACCATCGACCAGCTCAAAGAAAAAATTGATGCTGCTAGCCATGTTATTGTCATCTCAGAAATTGGTAGAGAAGCCCAGCTTGCGGCAGATGTATGGCTAACAAAAATCCCGACAGAAGTTGTAGCTTATGCCAACGAAACCAATAAAAAAGCAGCAGTCTTGAGTATTTCTAAACCATACGATGTGGCAAACTATCCAGCTGCCAAGGCCATCCTGGCAGTCTATGGCAACAAGGGGATGGATCCAACAGAATCCCTCCGCCCAGATAATGCATTTGGACCCAATATCACAGCAGGTGTCGAAGTTATTTTCAACGGTCTCAAACATATAGGCCGCTTACCAGTTGATATTCCGATGATTGAAAACGGAAGCTTATCAGACACAGCGATTGCTTATGGCATAAACTACGGACTTTTCTATAATGATCCTGTAAAACAGATTGAAGTCAATTTACCAGAGTCAGTTCCTCAAAACACCGCCTTTTCAGCCTTACTTAACTACCATAGTCTTTTGGGCTTGGAAAAAGCAGAGCATACGATCAAGATCCAAATCAATACCAAGCATTTCACTGCTCAACCGCACGAAACCTACACCATCGATGGAGATTATGTAATCTTTAACCGTGCAGCCAATGCAAGTGGGGATTTACAGCTTTATTTAGTAGGAACACAACTTGGAGAAGCCCAGCCAATCCTAGATATTGTCATTCAAGATGCCATTGGCCGTGTCTTCGGCCTTGAAGAAGCAGCCAATGATTTGCGCCCTGTCTATGTCGTGAAAGCAACAGATGACACCAAAGAGACAACGCATCCAACTGAAGGCGGAGCTGACAAGAAAAAGCTGGATACAAAACCAGTCATCCAACCACTTGCCAATAAGAAAGAAGAAACAAGTTCGAAACAGTTACCAAGTACAGGTCAAGTATCTGACCAGGCTAGTCTTATTCTTGGATTAGGACTGGGCATGTTGGCCTTGGCTTATAAGGGGAGAAGAGAGGTGTAAAATCAGGCTAACCTCTTGATAAACAGGCTGCTAACTCACTTTATGAAAAAAGGAAAATCAGCCCAAAGAAAAAAATTGTGAAAATTTGAGCGTAAATTTTGAAATCGGTATCAAAATCCAGTATAATGGATGATGTAAAAAAATATTTATTTTGAAAGTGAGATTTTACTTATGTCTAAAATCGTTGTTGTCGGTGCTAACCACGCAGGTACTGCCGCAATCAAAACTATGTTGACAAATTATGGTCAAGAAAACGAAATCGTTGTATTTGACCAAAACTCAAACATCTCATTCTTGGGTTGTGGTATGGCTTTGTGGATTGGTGAGCAAATTGCTGGTCCAGAAGGACTTTTCTACTCTGATAAAGAACAATTGGAAAGCATGGGCGCAAAAGTTTACATGGAGTCACCTGTTACAGCTATCGACTATGAATCAAAAACAGTTACTGCACTTGTAAACGGTCAAGAGCACGTTGAAGCTTACGACAAACTTCTCTTTGCGACAGGTTCACAACCAATCTTGCCACCAATCAAAGGTGCTGCAATCAAAGAAGGTTCTCTTGAATTTGAAGCAACTCTTGAAAACTTGCAATTCGTTAAATTGTACCAAAACTCAGCAGATGTTATTGAAAAATTGAAAAACAAAGACATCAACCGCGTAGCAGTAGTTGGTGCTGGTTACATCGGTGTTGAGCTTGCAGAAGCATTCCAACGTAAAGGCAAAGAAGTTATCCTTATCGACGTTGTAGACACATGTTTGGCTGGTTACTATGACCGCGACTTGTCAGACCTTATGGCTAAAAACATGGAAGACAACGGTATCAAACTTGCCTTTGGTGAAACTGTTCAAGAAGTTGCTGGTGATGGCAAAGTTGAGAAAATCATCACTGACAAGAACGAATACGATGTTGACATGGTTATCTTGGCTGTTGGTTTCCGTCCAAACACTGCATTTGCAGGTGAAGGAATCGAGCGCTTCCGTAACGGTGCCTTCCTTGTAAACAAACGCCAAGAAACTTCAATCCCAGGTGTATACGCTATCGGTGACTGTGCAACTATCTACGACAATGCTACTGGCGACACAAGCTACATCGCTTTGGCTTCAAACGCAGTACGTACTGGTATTGTAGCGGCTCACAACATCTGTGGTACTGACCTTGAAGGTATCGGTGTACAAGGTTCTAACGGTATCTCTATCTATGGTCTTAACCTTGTATCAACAGGTTTGACACTTGAAAAAGCTACTCGTCTTGGTTTGAACGCTGCTGTTACTGAAGTAACAGACAACCAAAAACCAGAATTCATGGAGCACGGTAACTTCCCAGTAACTATCAAGATCGTTTACGATAAAGATTCACGTCGTATCCTTGGTGCGCAAATGGCTGCTCGTGAAGATATCTCATTGGGTATCCACCTCTTCTCATTGGCAATCCAAGAAGGCGTAACAATTGAAAAATTGGCCTTGACAGACTTGTTCTTCTTGCCACACTTCAACAAACCATACAACTACATCACAGTAGCTGCCTTGGGTGCTGAATAATTAATTGAATACAAAAGCTCAGAGATGACTCTGGGCTTTTTTCTACCATTTGTCAAGCCTATCAAGGTATTTGATGAAAAATATTTTGAGTTCAATAGTCAAAATAAGGAAATTGTTTTCTTTTGGACTAAAGTTTCGTGTAAAAAAGAGTACACGAAATTAACACCTTATGTTGAAAATTTTTGATAAGGTGTTACAATAATATTGCATAAACAATCTTACTGATTTTGGGTTAAAGTGTAATCGTAAAGTTTGTTATGCGTTATGAGGTAATACATTGTCCGAATGAGACGATGTATGGAGGCAATCGTGTGTGGCTTTGTAGAAGTCGTTTGCGATTGTCTTTTTCGTTTCTCATAAAAGTCGGCGATATGGCAAGGATTGGTGTGACTGGCTGAAGCGATATTGTGAATGCATTTGAACAGAATCTTTCTAGCGTAGGGATTGCCACGCTTGGTAATGTGTTCCTTAGCGAGGAAGTTACCAGATTCATAGTGTCTCAGGTCAATACCGATAAAGGCATTGATTTGATTGGCAGACTGAAAACGGCGAATATCTCCCAGTTCACCAATAATACTTGTTGCAGTAGTCTCAGCTATTCCAGGAATAGAGAGCAGAATGTCATATTCAGGTAATGGCTGAGCTAGTTCCACCATTTGGTCTAGGACAGTTTGTCTCTGTTCAGAAAGCCGAAGCAATTCTTTTCCATAGTAACGCACCTCTTCCAGCATTGGAGAGGTTTTCTTGACGGCACAATAAGATTGATTAGCTAGTGCTATCAGCTTCTCAGCTAAGTACGCCACACGCTTGTCAGAAATCCGTTTTGAGGTGGACTGACGAATGCTCTCTGAGAGTTCGTCCTTGCTTAAATGAAGCACGAAGTCCTTGCAAGGAAAAGCTATGACCAGGTTCCAGTATTGTTCGCCAGATGGTGTTGATAAGATATTTTCCAATTCAGGAAAAGTGACTTGTAAGACCTTGTGCAGACGGTTTTTAGCTCGAACAATGTCCTCGGTCAGATTCTGATAGAAACGGCTAAGATCCCGCAAGTTTTGGTAGACTTCTTCTTGGACATAAGTGGGTTTACGATTCAGCACAAATTGAGATTGAGCCAGTTTTTCGGCGTCAATTTGATCTGTTTTCCGCACACGCAAGCTATCCAGTTGCTTCTTAGCTTCTAAGGGATTAAGCCGTGTATAAGCATAGCCATTATCTTCTAGAAAAGTTTGGAGACGGCGAGAGTAGACACCTGTTGCTTCAAAGATGATTTCTGGCTTATGGACGGTTCTCAAATCGCCAAGTAGCCAAGCAAAGCCTAAGGCGTCATTGGATATGGTATAGCCATGAACTTTCTCACCATTGACTAGAATGGCCACTTCTGAACTTACCTTACTCACATCAATCCCAAAAACTGCACGCATGATATTACCTCTTTGTCTTGAATGATTCCTTGTTTTAGTGATGTCATTTTCAATACTCGACGTCTGGCGTCCCACATACTTTGATAACATTCTTTCTAAAACAGGTGTCTTGCCAGTTTTTGTTGCGACGTCTAGCGTCAAAAAGCCCTACGACTTAACAAGACACCTCTACTTTATCATAAAGAAAAAGTAGTGAGTACTCTCTCCCGTCGGAGATTTCCTCACTACTAATCTTAGTATGTTTTAGTTGTCGTCTATCACATTGTCCACTGCCTATTGAGAGATTTTTTGGTATAATGGAGAGAATGATTTTTTAGAGAGAGTATGAGAACATGAACCCTTTATTAAACGGAATGAATGACAGACAGGCAGAAGCGGTACAGACGACGGAAGGTCCGCTATTGATTATGGCAGGAGCTGGTTCGGGTAAGACGCGAGTCCTGACCCATCGCATCGCTTACTTGATTGATGAGAAAATGGTCAATCCTTGGAATATCTTGGCCATTACCTTTACCAACAAGGCGGCACGGGAGATGAAGGAGCGGGCCTATGCCCTCAATCCTGCAACTCAGGATAGCTTGATTGCGACCTTCCACTCCATGTGTGTACGAATTTTGCGTCGGGATGCCGACCATATCGGTTACAACCGCAACTTCACCATTGTGGACCCAGGTGAGCAACGGACACTGATGAAACGTATCCTCAAGCAGCTGGATCTGGACCCTAAAAAATGGAGCGAACGGACCATTTTAGCTACTATTTCCAATGCCAAGAACGACTTGATTGACGATGTAGCTTACGAAGCCCAAGCGGGCGACCTCTACACGCAGATTGTCGCAAAATGCTACAAGGCTTACCAAAAGGAACTGCGGCAGTCAGAGGCCGTTGACTTTGATGACTTGATCATGTTGACGCTCCGACTTTTTGATCAAAATCCAGAGGTCCTGACCTATTACCAGCAGAAGTACCAGTACATCCATGTCGATGAGTATCAGGATACCAACCATGCTCAGTACCAATTGGTCAAGCTCCTGGCATCGCGTTTCAAGAATATCTGCGTGGTCGGAGATGCGGACCAGTCTATCTACGGATGGCGTGGAGCGGATATGCAGAATATCCTGGACTTTGAAAAGGATTATCCAGAGAGCAAGGTCGTGCTTTTGGAGGAGAATTATCGCTCCACCAAGACTGTCTTGCAGGCGGCTAATGAGGTCATCGAAAACAACCGCAACCGCCGTCCTAAGAAACTCTGGACGCAAAATGCGGAGGGTGACAAGATTACCTACTACAAGGCCAGCGATGAAAATGACGAGGCTATTTATGTAGCCGGTCAGATTGACCAGCTGGTTCGGTCAGGCAAGACCTACAAGGACTTCGCCGTTCTCTATCGGACCAATGCCCAGTCCCGTACTATCGAGGAAGCCCTGCTCAAGTCTAACATTCCTTACACCATGGTCGGCGGCACCAAGTTCTACAGCCGTAAGGAAATCCGCGACGTCATTTCCTACCTCAATCTCATTGCCAACCCGTCAGATAATATCTCCTTTGAGCGTGTGGTCAACGAACCTAAACGTGGAGTGGGGCCTGGCACGGTTGATAAAATCCGTGACTTTGCGACCAAGCAAGACATGTCCCTGCTCGAAGCCAGCCAGCACATCATGCTATCTGGCATCAAGGGCAAGGCTGCTCAGGCAGTTTGGGATTTTTCAACTTTGATTTACAACCTGCGAGATCGCCTAGATAGCTTGACTGTGACAGAGTTGGTCGAAGAAGTTCTCAACCAGTCTGGCTACCTCAACGCCCTTGCTATCCAAGGCACCATTGAGGCCAATGCTCGCATAGAGAACATTCAGGAATTCCTGTCTGTGACCAAAAACTTCGATGAAAAGGGGAGCGAGGAGGAGGAAACAGGACTTGAAACCCTCAGCCGCTTCCTCAATGACCTGGCCTTGATTGCCGATACGGACGATGACAGCCGCGAGGCATCTGAGGTCACCCTCATGACACTCCACGCTGCTAAGGGGTTGGAGTTCCCAGTTGTCTTCCTGATTGGCATGGAGGAAAATGTCTTCCCGCTCAGCCGTGCTTCCGAGGAAGAAGCGGAGTTGGAGGAGGAACGCCGTCTGGCCTACGTGGGAATCACCCGTGCTGAGCAGATCCTCTATTTGACCAATGCCAACTCCCGCCTGCTCTTTGGTCGGACCAACTACAACCAACCTAGCCGTTTCATTCGGGAGATTTCCAGCGACCTCCTCGACTACCAAGGTCTTGCCCGCCCTGCCAATACCAGCTTTAAGGCTTCCTATGTCAATGGCAGAGCGACTCAGTTTGGCCAAGGTATGAGCTTGCAGCAGGCCCTCCAAAGTCGTAAATCCTCTGTTCAACCCAGCCGAGGATTGGGAGGCAACCTCCCATTTGGAAATACTAGCACTGGCAAAACCACCGATTGGTCAGTTGGCGATATTGCTCTACATAAAAAGTGGGGCAGAGGAACAGTTCTAGAAGTATCAGGCACAGGAACCAATCAAGAACTCAAAATCAACTTCCCAGAAATGGGTCTCAAAAAAGTCTTGGCTAGTTTGGCACCGATTGAGAAGGAATAGATTCAAAAAAGAGGATAAAGTATTTCCTCTTTTTTTGTCTTTCTATAAACCCGAGATGAAGAGAAATAAACAGAAAAAAATGTTAACTTTTACAAATCGACTCTTGTAAAAAAAACAGAGAAATTACACATATGAAAATATTTCATGTATCAAGTTAATATTCTATATAGTATTTGTGATAATATGCAAAAAAAGTGGTGAAATTCGATAGGAATAAGATTGTAAAATGATAGTAATACACTTTTTTGCTATTAAAATACATGATGTTAATATATTTTCGCGAAAATTAGATGCAAAATTTGGGTGATAATCTAAATTTTTTGTAAAATTTTCCTGGTTTTTGAGTAAAAACATTTGTAATTTTCCTTTTTAAGGGTTAAAATGTAGGTGACAAATTTTGAATCTTGTCTAAAAAGTAAATTATATGGCAAATGAAGAAGTTTGAGCATTTATATTTTTGGGGGGACATATGCGCAAAACCAATAAGAAAAAATTCGATTGGTATGGAATGAGACAACATTTCTCAATCCGCAAATATCATTTTGGCGCAGCGAGTGTTTTGCTTGGTTTGTCTTTGGCAACCGGAGCACAAGCAGTAAAAGCTGAGGAAGTAACAGCCGATTCATCAGCAGCTACTACAGTACAAAGTTCGACTAGTACAGAGGTAGTAGCATCATCTACAGGTGTTGCGGCTTCAACAGAAGCAGTAACAGCAACTGAAACTTCAACTAGCACAGCAGCTGAACGTACTGTTGAAGTATCTTATATTGTTCAGTATGTTTTGGCAGACGGTAGCTTGGTAAATGCTACAGTTGCTTCAGCATCTGTTACAACAACTGATGCGCTTGCATCAACTGACGTTACAGTAAATGCTGCAGTTCCTGCTGGCTATGAATTGGCAGCGGATCAAGCAGCTACAGTTACACAAACAGTAACTGAAAACGGAGAAAACATCATTACTGTGACAGTTGCTCCTGTAGCAACAGAAACAACAGAAGTTGCTCCTACTGAGGCAGTAGCAGCTACTGAAACAACTACAGAAACTCCAGCAACAACTGAAGTTGCTACAGTAACACCAGCTGTTCCAACAACAGTTGAAGAAGCAAAAGTAGTTCTTGAGCAAGTTATCTCAGAAGCACAAGTTTTGTCAAACGAAGCATCACGCTTGTACGCAACAACTCAAGCTGGTAACGAAGCTTTGAAAACGGCTGCTGATGCAACACAATTAGCAGTGACAGAAGCAAATGCAGTCTTGACTGACTCACTTGCAACTCTTGAGCAAGTAAACGCTCAAATCAATGCGGTTCGTACAAACGTTGAAGCCTTGGCAGTGGAGTTCCGTAAATTCTCTCCAGACGGTGAAGTTTCAGTAGCCTTGTTTGAATTGGCGGGAACGACAGCAGGCTTGAACAACATTGGTGACGGTGTGGGTACGCTTATCAACTCTGGTACAACAGCAACAGCACCAATGACTGATGCAAACGGTGCGTCTGTAGAATCACGTGTTGACACAAAATATGCACCAACTGAAGTAGCAGGTTATTATACTCTCAATTACCTTCCGGTAAGTTACTATGATGTAATTATGGGCTACCAACGTTATAAGCCTACTGGTGGAACGTCAACTGGTGGTGCTTACTTCCGTGCTTCTATCAAGTCAACAAACGTTGCTGATCCGATCCTCTTGGAATTGGTTGCTAAGGATGGCACTCTTCTTGAGAGTCATTACATGACACCAAACGTAGCAACAGACTTTACCTACTTCCAAGCTACATCTGGTGTTAATAAGCCGATGACTGCGACTATTCGTACAGACGTAGCGTCTGATACTGTTGTTGGTCAAATCTTTATTCAATTTGATGACAATACGGTTGCAACTGTTTCATCGCCGTCTCAAATGCCAAATACTTTAATTTCTCAGCCATGGGAATACACTACTTACTATAAGACAACGGCTGATTCTACAAATGAAACACTTGCTACTTACACTATCGTAGGTGTACCAGGTAACACGGTAACACCATCTGGAACTCGTGAATTCGGTGGTTACGAGTATGTCAATACTACGACAGAAAGTATTACTGTAAACCAAGTTGCAGGAGCACCATATGTTGAGCGTACTCGTGCACATGTTAACGGAACCTACCATAAAACCGTAGCGACACCGGTAGGCGATGATGGTTCTATCAAATTAGATCTTTATTTTGCAGATCCTAACTCTACTGCTACTCCTGATTTCCAAACAACCACTGAAGAAAATTTCATTAAAGTACTATCAACACAGACAATGGGGTATACAGAAACCAATACGACCCATATGTTAGCATCTGACTTGTTTGATAAGTACCCTATCTACTTTGTAGATGCTTCTACAGAAGCAGCTGTTGGTACAGATAAGGGTCCAGTTCCTGCCAAGGGGACTCGATTGACAAGCGCTGATCAGTTGGACCTTAACAACTTGACTAGTTTAACTCAGTACTTCCAAGTTACCTTCAAAGAGGATGCAGCAGCTGGTGAACTCTCCTTTGTTCGTATTGGGGTTGCAGCAGTCGGTCAAACCAAAACTGTTCGTTTGGAGTACAACGTTAAGGGAGATGGTACAGAAACAAATGATCAGGCTGACGGTACTACTCAACGTATAACAACTTATAAGGGTACATTCATCTCTGTTAGCTTGGAAAACAAGCCTACTATTGTAACTGAAACGACTCACTGGTATCGTCCAGTTCTTCAGGAAGCCATCATCCGCTACCAAGTTGAAGGCGAAACGACTTACCTTGAAGAGTCTGACACCTTGACAGGTAATCCGGGTACAGATATCAACTACTCAACAGAAGATACCATTAACAAGTATAAGAAATTGGGATATGAGTTGGTATCTGACAACTTCACAACAGACGCAGGTCAAGACTACGACTACGATACAACTGTTAAGCAAGAATTCCTTGTTGTGATCAAGCCACGTGTCGTTGATGTACCTAAGACTGTTGTACCAGGTGACCCAGTCGATCCAACAGATCCAAACTCACCAGTATGGCCAGCAACTGTTGAAAACTTGGAAACAACTCAAGAAGTAACTCGTACAGTTGAATACAAGTATGAAGATGGTACACCAGTTCGTGTAGATGCATCCGGCAACATTTTGCCAAAAGACTCTACAGAAGGTACACCACTTGTTAAGACTGAAACAGTAACCTTCACTCGTCCAGCTCAAGTAAACCTTGTAACTGGTGAAGTGACTTACGGTGACTGGGCAGCAGATACAACGGACACACTTAGCGGAAACCAAATTCCAGCTATCACTGACTACACAGCAACTCGTACGACCCTTGAGGGTGTAGATGCGCCAATGTCTGAAACAGTTATTCCTAAGACAGTAGCTGCGACAGATGCGGACATCAATGAAGTTGTTTACTACACTCCAAATCCTAAGTACGGAGATGTTGTCGTTAACTATGTAAACACAGACGGCAAAGTCATCGCAACTCCTGTTGTAGATACAAACGATGCTCTTGTAGGTACAGATTACTCTACTGCTGATCGTGTGCCAGAGAAAATCGTTGAAGATGCTACTGGTGATGTTTACTACTATAAAGAAATCAAACCTGAAGATGCAGCCAAAGAAACTGGCACAGTCGTAGAAGGTACTACAGAAGTAACCTACGTTTACGAAAAAGCTGGCGATGTTGTTATCAAGTATGTAGATGTAAATGGTACTGAATTGAAAGCACCAGTTGCTGATACTACAGACGGCAAACCAGGTTCAGACTACAACACAGCTGAAGGTACTGAAAAACCAGCTACTATCACAACAGCAGACGGTAAAGTCTACGCACTTGTTCCAGCAGGTGACTACCCAGTCGGTACAGTAGCAGCAGACAGCAACTTGGCATCAGGCGCAACTCCAACAGGTACTGTTGAAGCAGGCGTAACTAAAGAAGTCACTTATGTTTACCAAGAAGTGAAATCTGACGTTGTTGTTGAGTACTACGATACAGAAGGTAATGTCATTGCGAAGACTGTGACAGATACAAATGACGCATCAGTTGGTACAGTCTACAACACAGACGAAGATAACCGTCCAGAGACGATTACTGCTGAAGATGGCACTGTTTACTACTACAAAGAAGTGAAAGACACTTCTGCACCAACAACTGGTAAAGTAGCAGAAACAACAACAACTGTTCAGTATGTCTATGAAAAAGCTGGTAACGTTGTGGTTAACTACATCACTGAAGACGGTACAGTTATCAAGTCACCTGTAAAAGACGAAACAAACGCTAAACCAGGTACTGAATACAACACAACAGATAACAAACCAACGACTATCACTACTGAAGATGGTAAGACTTACGAATTGATCCCAACTGCAACAATCGGTAACGAAACTGGTAACGTTGAAGCAGGTAAGACAACAGAAGTAACTTACGTCTACAAAGAAGTGAAAGGTTCAGTTGTTGTTAACTACGTAACGACTGACGGAACTGTTCTCCAAGCACCTGTTACAGACACACCAGAAACTTCAACAGGTACTCCATACGACACAACAGATGTTAAGCCAGAAACTATCACTACAGCAGATGGCAAGACATACAAACTTGTTCCAGCCCTTACAAAAGGTTCTGAAACAGGCGATGTTGTTCCAGGCGTAACTGAAGTAACTTATGTTTACGAAGAAGTAAAAGGTGACGTTGTTGTTAACTATGTAAACACTGCAGGTGAAGTGATCGCTCCACAAGTAGTTGATACGAAGACAACTTCAACAGGTACTGCTTACGACACAACTGACAACAAACCAGCTAAGATTACAACTGAAGATGGCACAGTTTACTACTACAAAGAAGTAGACGCTAAGTCAGCTACTGAAACTGGTAAGGTTGTAGAAGGTACAACAGCTATCACTTACGTTTACGAGCAAGCAGGTAACGTTGTAGTTAACTACACACTCGCAGACGGTACAGTGATTAAGGCACCTGTAAATGATGAAACAAACGCTCAACCAGGAACTGAGTACAACACAACAGATAACAAGCCAGAAACCATTACAACAGAAGATGGTAAGACTTACAAGCTTGTTCCAACTGCAACAATCGGTAACGAAACTGGTAATGTTGAAGCAGGTAAGACAACAGAAGTAACTTACATCTACGAAGAAGTGAAAGGTAACGTTGTTGTTGAGTACTACAACACTGCAGGCGAGAAGATCGCTACTGATGTTGAAGATACACCAGCTTCATCAACAGGTACAGCTTACTCAACTCTTGACAACAAACCAGAAACAATCACTGCAGCAGACGGTACAGTTTACTACTACAAAGAAGTGAAAGCTGACTCAGCAGCTGAAACAGGTGATGTCGTTGAAGGTACTACAACAGTTAAATATGTTTACGAGCCAGCAGGTTCAGTAACAGTTAACTACGTAACAACAGACGGTACAGTTATCAAGTCACCAGTTAAGGATGAAGAAAACGCTGAACCAGGTAAGACATACTCAACAGAAGACAACAAACCAACTACTATCACAACAGAAGATGGCAAGACATACAAACTTGTTCCAAGCGCAACTACAGGCGAAGAGAACGGTACAGTAACTTCTGGTGAAGACAAGCAAGTCACTTATGTTTACGAAGAAGTGAAAGGTTCTGTTGTTGTTAACTATGTAACAACAGACGGTACAGTTATCCAAGCACCTGTTACAGATACACCAGAAACTTCAACAGGTACTCCATACGACACAACAGATGTTAAGCCAGAAACAATCACAACTGCAGACGGCAAGACATACAAACTTGTTCCAACCCTTACAAAAGGTTCTGAAACAGGCGATGTTGTTCCAGGCGTAACTGAAGTAACCTATGTTTACGAAGAAGTGAAGGGTGATGTTGTTGTTAACTACGTAAACACTGCAGGTGAAGTGATCGCTCCACAAGTAGTTGATACGAAGACAACTTCAACAGGTACTGCTTACGACACAACTGACAACAAACCAGCTAAGATTACAACTGAAGATGGCACAGTTTACTACTACAAAGAAGTAGACGCTAAGTCAGCTACTGAAACTGGTAAGGTTGTAGAAGGCACTACTGAAATCACTTACGTTTACGAGCCAGCAGGTTCAGTAACCGTTAACTATGTGACAACTGATGGTACAGTAATCAAGTCTCCAGTTAAGGATGAAGAAAATGCTGAACCAGGTAAGACATACTCAACAGAAGACAACAAACCAACGACTATCACAACAGAAGATGGTAAGACCTACAAACTTGTTCCAAGCGCAACTACAGGCGACGAGAACGGTACAGTAACTTCTGGTGAAGACAAGCAAGTCACTTACGTTTACGAAGAAGTGAAAGGCTCAGTTGTTGTTAACTACATCGATACTGAAGGTAATGTTATCAAAGCTCCTGTTACAGATACTCCATCTACATCAACAGGTACAGCTTACGATACAACTGATAACAAACCAACAACGATCACAACCGAAGACGGTACAACTTATGAGCTTGTTCCAGTCCTTACAAAAGGTTCTGAAACTGGTACAGTTGTAGAAGGTGAAACAGTTGTTACTTACGTTTACCGTAAGGTTGTTACTCCAACTCCAGATGTGAAGACAGGTTCTGTTGTTATCCGTTATGTTGAAGCTGGTAACGAATCAAACGTTCTGAAAGACCCAGTTCTTGATGAGAACGCTGTTGCAACAGGTACTAAGTACGATACGACTGACGAAGGTGATAAGCCAACTGAAATCGTTAAAGACGGTGTACGTTATGTATTGGTTCCATCTAAGACAACTGCTGTAGATCCAAATGGTAATGTCGTTACTGAAACAGGTGAAGTTGCTGAAGGTACTACTGTCATTACTTACAAGTACCAGAAAGTTGCTAACTGGATCCCACAAATTCCTGCAACACCAGAGAATCCAACTCCAGTTAACCCAGTAATTCCTTATCCATTCGATCCAACCAACCCAGATAAGCCAATCGATCCAACAACACCTTACCCAGACGGTGAAGTTCCATCAATCCCACATGTTCCAGGCTTCACACCAGTTGATCCTAAGGACAATACACCATTGAAACCGGTAGATCCAAATGATCCAGGTAAGGGTTATGTGCCACCAACTCCAGACGAGTCAGGTATCGACACACCAATCCCTTACGTACAAAACGGTAACGTTGTGGTGAACTATGTAACAGAAGATGGCACAGTCATCAAGTCACCTGTAAATGATGAAACAGATGCACCAGCTGGTAAGTCTTATGATACAACCGACAACAAACCAACAGAGATTGTTACAGAAGACGGTTCACGTTATGTATTGATCCCATCTAAGACAGTTGGCTCTGAAACAGGTTCTGTTGAAGGCGGTAAGACAACAGAAATCACTTATGTGTATAAGAAGGTTGCGAACTGGATTCCAGAAATTCCGTCAACACCGGAAAATCCAACACCAGTTAACCCAGTTATCCCTTATCCGTTTGACCCAACAAATCCTGACAAGCCAATTGATCCAACAACACCAGGTACAAATGGTGAAGTTCCATCAATCCCACATGTTCCAGGTTACACACCAGTTGATCCTAAGGACAATACACCATTGAAACCGGTTGATCCAACAGATCCAAGCAAGGGTTATGTACCACCAACTCCAGATGAAACTGGTAAAGATACACCAATTCCTTATGTTCAAAATGGTAACGTTGTTGTTAACTATGTGACTGAAGACGGTACAGTGATTAAGACACCTGTTCAAGACGAAACAAACGCTCCAGCAGGTAAGTCTTACGACACAACTGATAACAAGCCAAATACTATCACTACAGAGGATGGTACAACTTATGAGCTTGTTCGTGTTGATGGTTCAGAAACTGGTACTGTTGTAGGTGGTAAGACTACTGAAGTAACTTACGTTTACCGTAAAGTAGAAACTCCTGCTAAGAAAGTTGTAACAAACCACGTTGACGAAAATGGTAACCCAATTGCACCGCAAGAAGAGGGTACAACACCTAACAAGTCAATCCCAGGATATGAGTTCACAGGTAAGACTGTAACAGATCCAGATGGTAACACAACTCACATCTACCGCAAGGTTGAAACACCTGCTAAGAAAGTTGTAACAAACCACGTTGACGAACAAGGCAATCCAATTGCACCGCAAGAGGATGGAACAACACCGAATAAGTCAATTCCAGGTTATGTTTATACTGGTATCACAACAACCGATGAAAACGGTAATACAACCCATGTTTACCGTAAGGTTGTAACAAACCACGTTGACGAAAATGGTAACCCAATTGCACCGCAAGAAGAGGGTACAACACCGAATAAGTCAATCCCAGGTTATGAGTACACAGGTAAAACAATCACTCTTCCAAATGGAGATACGATTCATGTTTACCGTAAGATTCCTACGAATCCTACAAATCCTGTAACACCACAACCAGGAACTCCTGAGCCAGGCACACCAAACCCAGGAACTCCAAAACCTGCTCCAGGTGTACCAGGTTCATCACGTCAAACAGCACAATTGCCAAGCACTGGTGAAACAAGCACAACAGCTGCTTCAACACTTGGATTGGGACTTCTTGCAGGAGCATTAGTTCTTGCTGGCAAACGTCGCCGTAAGGAAGATTAATCTTCTATCAAAGAAAAGGGAAATTCCCTTTTCTTTTTTTATGCCTGGACAAGTTCTGATATAATAGAAGAAAGATAATGTAAAGAGAGTAAGATATGAAATTAGTATATACAGGTATTCGACAGAACCTGACAGCTTTATTGGTAGATGAGGCAAAAGGCTTTGCAGATAAGGGTTATCGGGTTTTCTACATAGCTCCTAACTCCCTGTCTTTCGAGAAGGAGCGGGCTGTTTTATCCCATCTGGAAGAGGGAGCATCGTTTGCAATTATGGTGACGCGTTTTGCCCAGCTGGCTCGTTATTTGGTTATTAATGATAGCGAGGAGAGGCACAGCATTGATGACCTGGGACTAGCCATGGTATTCTTTCGTGTCTTGTCACAGTTTCAAGAAGGGGAACTAAAGGTTTATGGTCGGCTGCAGAAGGATTTTGGCTTCGTTCAACAGCTGGTCACTTTATACAAAGAGTTGCAACGGGCAAATATGTCCATTTTAGACTTGGAGGCAATGGAATCTCCAGACAAGCAGGCAGACTTGGTAAAGATTTTCCTATCTGTGACTGAAATTTTGTCCAAAGAAGGGTATGAACACCAGACAAGGTTGGCACAGTTGATAGAAGTCATCGAGTCTGGACAATTGGACCAGCAGTTGAAAGACATGGTTTTGATTGTCGATGGTTTTTCACGTTTTTCCGCAGAAGAAGAAGCTTTTGTGGCAGCCTTAAACAGTCGAGTAGCAGAAATACTGATCGGCGCCTATGCCAGCAAGAAAGCTGTAAATGCGACCTATATTGAAGGCAATGTTTATCAAGCTAACGTTGACTTTTTGCGCCAGTTATCAGCCCAATTCCAGACAAAGATTTCATATATTGGTTTAGAACCTGAACTGGACAGTCTTGGTAAATTTTCAAAGAATATGGAGTCGATTTATGATTATAGCGGAACCTTACTTGAGTTGACTCCAGCAGACCAAGAAAAAATCCAGCTATGGGAAGTCGTCAACCAAAAAGAAGAAGTTGAGCAGGTTGCGACTGCAATTCGTCAGCAGGTGCATCAAGGGGCTCGCTATAAAGACATCTTGTTGCTCTTGGGTGATGTGGATAGCTACAAGTTGCAGATTGGTAAGATTTTTGACAAGTATGATATTCCTTACTATTTCGGCAAGGCAGAGGAGATGAGTCATCATCCCCTGGTCCATTTTGTGGAGTCCTTAGAACGCTTGCGCCGCTATCGTTTCCGAGCGGAAGACTTGCTCAATCTCCTCAAATCAGGCTTGTACGCCAGTTTTTCCCAAGATGAATTGGACTTGTTTGAGTCCTACGTCCTTTTTGCTGATCTCAAGGGGCAGGCTGCTTTTTCGAGGGCTTTTTCGGTCAATGGCAGAGCGGACTATGATGCTGAAGTCATCAAGGAGAAGCGACTTGTCTATGATTTGACTGTTTTGGAACCCCTGCGTTCCAAGGTGATGGAGCCTCTTCTTAGCTTGTTTAAGGTAGGGCCTCGATCAGGTGCCAGCTTGCTAGAAAAATTCACAGCATTTTTGGAGGCAATTGAGCTTCCTAAAAATATGGAAAAAATGTCTCGAAATTTGAGTGAAGTAGAGCAAGAAAAAGAAGAGCAGGTCTGGAAAAGTTTCTGTCAGGTGCTAGAGACCTTCCACCAACTCTTTGCCCAAGAAAAGTTGAGCTTGGATGATTTTTTAGCCCTTCTTCGAGCAGGCATGCAGTCCAGTCACTATCGTACTGTTCCTGCAACGGTTGATGTGGTCAATGTCAAATCCTATGATTTGATCGAGCCACATACTGCAAAGTATGTTTATGCTATCGGAATGGGCCAGTCCAATTTTCCAAAAGTTGCTAAGAATACCAGTCTATTGACAGAAGAAGAGATGGAAAAAGTCAATCTTGTCTCGGCTAGTTCTTCACGTTTTGATTTGGTCAGTCGAGAGAATATCAAGAAGAACCATGCAGCCATGATGTCTCTGCTGAATGCTGCGACGGAACAGTTAGTTATTTCAACTCCTCAGATTTATAACGAAGGCGAAGATAGTCTCTCCCCTTATATTAAAATTCTCCAAAAAATGGGGCTGAAATCCGAAGAACGTGGTCGGATTAAAACACTTAGTCCGCAAGACATCGGTCACTACAAGAGTCTCTTATCCCGTTTGATTGAGTCGGAAAGACCATCTCTTGATAACGAAGAATGGGAAGGGCAGACGGCCTTCTGGACAGTCTTGGTTCGCCATTTGAAGAAAAAATTGGAGTCGCAAGGCATTGAAATTCCGACCATTACTGGCGAAATTACTTCTAAACAGCTTGCAGCTGATACCTTGGCTGCTTTATATCCAGAGGATAAGCCGCTCAATCTTTCCGCATCCAGCTTGACCAATTTCTACAATAACCAATATCTTTACTTTGTCCGTAATGTTCTTCGCTTGCGGGAACAGGAATCCATCCATCCGACTGCCTTTCAGCATGGTTTGTTCTTGCATCGGATTTTTGAACGAGTGGTCATGGATCAATCTGAGCTAGATTTTGATCAAAAAGTGGACAAGGCCATCCTGCGTACACGTGATGAGGCAGAATTTGCTATGTTTTATAACCAAGATGCGGATGCTCGCTATACGGAGGAGGTGCTGGATAAGATTGCTCGTTCCAGTGCAACTATTTTGCGGGATAATGATTTGGTTGAAATTGATGGTCAGGAAAAGAGTTTCCGTCAGGATAAGGCGCTGGTTTTTGACCTTCAAAATGGCAAGAGTGTGCATGTAAATGGTACAATTGACCGCTTGGATACCTTACAAATCAATCAGGCTGTTGGTGTTGTGGATTACAAGTCCAGCGACCAATCTTTTTCAGTTGGGGATTTTTACAATGGTCTAAAACCTCAGTTGGTGACCTACCTGGCAGCCTTACAAGAGCTGGATGAAACCAAGGATAAACCTGTTTTTGGAGCTATGTATTTGCATTTGCAGGATCCGATTATCAAATTAAAAGACACGAAGAATTTAGAACAGCTAGAAGGAGCTGCCAATACGAGCTTGGTTTACAAGGGGCTTTTCTTGAAGGAGGAAAGTCTGGGGCTCAATCATTTTTATCAGACTCGTAACCAACTCTACACGGAAGAAGAGTTTGCGGTTTTATTGAACCACAACCAAGAACTCTACAAACAAGCTGCCAAGGACATCCTGGATGGTCGCTTTGCTATTAACCCTTATACCAAAGATGGGCGTTCGGTGGCAGGTGAGCAGCTGAAGGCAATCACTGGTTTTGAGGCGGATCGGCACATGGGCATGGCGCGGCGGTTGATCAAGGAGGCCAAGCGTCAAGATTGGATGGAACGAATGAAAGGAGGTCAGGACTAATGGCTTTTGAACAATTTTTAAGCGCGGAAGAAATCAAGGCTGTGCAGCTGGCGGAAGCCAATTCTGATAAGCAACAAAAACGCACACCTGAGCAGATTGAAGCCATCTACACGCACGGTCAGAATGTTCTGGTCTCTGCTTCGGCTGGGTCAGGAAAGACCTTTGTTATGGTTCAACGGATTTTGGATAAGTTGAAGCGTGGTGTGGGAATCGACCAGCTCTTTATCTCAACCTTTACAGTCAAAGCGGCTGGTGAATTGAAGGAGCGGATTGAGAAAAATCTCAATGAAACCATTGCGGAGACGACCGATATGGAATTGCGTCGGCATTTGTCGGCCCAGTTGGCGGATTTGACCAAGGCGGATATTGGGACCATGGACTCCTTTACGCAGAAATTGGTCACAACCTACGGTTATAGCCTTGGTATTTCTCCACAGTTTCGGATTTTACAGGATGAGACAGAAAAAGCGAGTCTGAAAAAAGAGGTTTTTGACCAGCTCTTTGCAGATTATCTCGAAGAGGATGAAAATGGTACATTCCGCAAACTGGTTCGCAATTTTTCGGGCAACCGCAAGGATAATAGTGGTTTTCGTCAGGTTGTCTATCAGGTGCATGATTTTAGCCAATCGACGAGCAGTCCAACTAAATGGCTGAAAGAGCAGGCTGTTCAAGCTGATTTGTATAGTCAAGAGCGTATAGAGCAGATCTTAGAGCAAGGCTTTAAGGAAAAAGTATTAGACAAGCTCTATCAAGCTACAGATTTCTTCCGCTACCATGTGGAATGGGGCAGAAATGACTTTGGTTCCGCCAAGTATTTTGCCAATGTGGAAGAAGTCTTGGATTTGTTGACGGGTTTAGATAGTCTGGACCAGAAGGACTTGATGGAGCGGGTTGAAAGAATTCTTCTCATCAATGACCAGTCCAGAGGCAAGGGCTTGACCAATGCCAATCGACCAAAAGATGAGCATTTGATAGCCTTTAAAGAAGAATACAATGCTGGCAAGAGCCAGATTATCTCAGGACTTAGAGATTTGGGTCAGGAAGTTTATGAATTGACCCTGCTGAAAGATTATCAGGCTCAAGCTTTGCCACTGCTTGTATTATTACGTGACTTTGTCTTGGATTTTTCGCAGGCTTATCTGGATGTCAAAATCAAGGAAGCAGCCTTTGAATTTGGCGATATTGGGCATTTCGCTATTCGTATTTTAGAAGAAAATGCGGACATTCGCCAGTTTTTCCAAGAAAAATACCACGAAGTCATGGTGGACGAGTACCAGGATAACAACCATAGCCAAGAGCGGATGTTGGACTTGCTGTCTAACGGGCATAATCGCTTTATGGTGGGTGACATTAAGCAGTCCATCTATCGATTCCGTCAGGCTGATCCGATGATTTTCCAAGAGAAATTTGAACTGTATCAGGCAAATCCTCAGGCTGGGAAATTGATTCTGCTCAAGGAAAACTTCCGTAGTCAGATTGAGGTCTTGGAGGCAACAAATGCTATTTTCACGCGCCTAATGGACCGTCAAGTAGGGGAAATCAAATATGACGACACCCACAGTCTAGTGGCTGGAAGTCCTGGCCAAAAAATTGCCCAGCCCAAGCATGAGATGGAATACTTGATTTACGACCAGCAGGAGAGCGCACATTCATCAGCGGATGCTGAGGAGGAAACTCCTCTGACTGCTGGTGAAATTGAAGTCGTTGCAAAAGAGATTATTCGTCTCCATAATGAAGAAGGCGCAGACTTCAAAGACATCACTCTCTTGGTGCAAAAACGAACGCACAACGACCTCATTATGTCCATTTTTGAAAAACACGGGATTCCTATTGTGGCAGATGGCGGAGCAGCCTCCTATCTGCAATCTTTAGAAGTCATGATTATGCTGGATACCTTGCGGGTTATCAATAATCCACTCAATGACTATGCCTTGGTTGCACTGCTAAAATCGCCTATGTTCCGATTCGATGAGGATGAACTGACACGGATTTCCTTGCAGGCTGGGACAGGTTTCTTTTACCAGAAAATGGAAATAGCCCAGCAAGCAAGTGGGCAACATCCTGAACTGATGTCAGGAGAGTTGAAGAAGAAAATCAAGGATTTCTTATCTATTTTGGAAAACTGGCGTGCCTTTGCCAAACTGCATTCTATCTATGACTTGATTTGGAAGATTTTCAATGAAAAATTCTACTATGACTATGTCGGTGCTCTTCCAAATGGCAGCAAGCGTCAGGCCAATCTATATGCACTAGGTCTGCGTGCCAACCAGTTTGAAAAAACTGGCTACAAGGGCTTGTCCCGCTTCATCGCCATGATTGACCGTGCCTTAGCAAATGATAAGGATTTGGCAGATGTACAAGAGTTTCTACCGCAAAATGCTGTTCAGCTGATGACCATTCATAAGTCAAAAGGTTTGGAGTTCAAATATGTCTTCCTCATGAACATCGATAAGCGATTCAACTTGGAAGACCATTACCAGTCCGTCATCATCAGCCGGAAAAATGGTCTAGGTATCCAATATTTAGCGGATATGAAAGATAAGGTAAATAGCCCATTGCCTCAGGTGCGAGTCTTAATGAACACCCTCCCTTATCAAAATAATCTCCAAGAGCTAAAAATTGCTAATCTTTCGGAACAAATGCGGTTGCTTTATGTTGCACTAACGCGTGCAGAGAAGAAGCTGTATCTGGTTGGAAAGGGCAATGCTGACAAGTTAGCTGAAAAATACGATGGTAAAAAGGAAAATGGCGTACTAGCCCAATCAACTCGCGAAAGCATGGTGACCTTCCAAGACTGGATTCTAGCCATTGATGAGACCTTCTCAGGAGAAGACTTGCACTTCAAGAAAGTCTTTGTGACGGATGAGGATTTGACAGATGAGAAGATTGGTAAACTTATATTGAAGAATAAGCTAGAAGACGCCAGCCTTAAAGATATTCGTCAATCCGAAGATATTGTGCAGGCCTTGGACCAGTTGTCTTCTGTCCAAGAGTTGAACGAACGCTATAAGGCTGCCATCGAATTACCAAGTTTACGCACTCCAAGTCAGATCAAAAAACTTTATGAACCAATCTTGGAACAAGAAGGCATGGAAGTTATGGAAAAATACCAGTCAAAACGGACCTTTGCCTTACCAGATTTTTCCAAGAAACCCAAAATAACTGGAGCTCAAGTCGGTTCAGCAGTCCATGAACTCATGCAACGCTTAGATCTGTCTTGGTTGGTGACAGAAGATACGGTAAGAGAAGCACTAGAAGCTGTTCATGCTGAGCAAGCGGTTAAAGACAAAATCAATGTTCAGATGATTTTAGATTTCTTTGATACAGACTTAGGAAGAGAAATTCTAGCCAATACGGACAAACTCCACCGAGAGGCTCCATTTGCAAGTTTGCAGACAGATCCTGTATCGCAGGAACAATTTGTCCTTCGTGGGATTATCGATGGCTACCTACTATATGAGGATCACATCGTTCTGTTTGACTATAAGACAGACCGGTATGATCAGCCGAGTCTTTTACGGGAACGCTATTACTCACAGATGCAACTCTATGCGGAGGCATTAAAAAAAGCCTACAAGATAGAGCGAGTTGACTGTCATTTGATTTTGTTGGGTGGAGAAACCATTCAAGTTGTTCATGTTTTTTAAAGGGGGAAAAGATGGAACGGACATTTTTTATCATAAAGCCTGATGCAGTTGCGCGTGGCTTAGTTGGTCAGGTGATTGAACGAATCGAGAGACGTGGCTTCAACCTAGAAGCCCTTAGCATGATGACTGCCAGTCCAGAGTTGATTGCGCAGCATTACGAGCATTTGGCAGACAAGCCATTCTTTCTGCTTTTGGTTCAGTATATGACAAGTGGACCTGTGATTGCAGGAATTCTAACTGGACCAGAGGTTATCAAATCTTGGCGAGATATGATGGGGGCAACCAATCCCCTTCAAGCCTTGCCAGGAACTATTCGTGGAGATTTTGCGACAGCACCGGTTGATGGCATTGTTGCCAATGTCGTTCACGGCTCCGATAGTGCAGAAGCAGCCGAACGTGAGATTGGTCTTTGGTTGGGGAAATAGCAGAGCAGTTCAACAACAGCAATCCTACTCAAAGTTTGTGTCAACATCTCAGCGCAGTGGTTGATTGGCAGATTTGTTCGTGTTTTACACTCCAAATCTGTCCTAATCAACTATGCGGGGGTGGGAAGACGAACTCTTCTATGAATGCAGGAGTTCTTTCCCACTCCCGTTTTTCTTATGGCAAGTTCTTGGTATTTCTGATATAATAAAGAGTAATACCCTTGTAGAGGAAGAAACATGAATTTAGAATATTTGAAAAAACGACAGGAGAAAATTCGTAATTTCTCCATCATTGCCCACATCGACCATGGTAAATCAACCTTGGCTGACCGTATTCTTGAGAAGACAGAAACGGTTTCTAGCCGTGAAATGCAGGCCCAGTTGCTTGATAGTATGGATTTGGAGCGTGAGCGTGGTATCACCATTAAATTGAATGCTATCGAACTCAATTATACAGCTAAAGATGGAGAGACTTATATTTTCCACTTGATTGACACACCAGGACACGTGGACTTTACCTATGAAGTATCCCGTTCCCTTGCGGCCTGTGAGGGTGCGATTCTGGTGGTGGATGCTGCTCAGGGGATTGAAGCACAGACCTTGGCCAACGTTTATCTGGCCCTTGACAATGACTTAGAAATCTTGCCTATCATTAACAAGATTGACCTACCAGCAGCAGACCCAGAGCGTGTTCGTCAGGAAATCGAAGATGTGATTGGTTTGGATGCATCAGAAGCAGTGCCAACATCAGCTAAGGCAGGTATTGGTATCGAGGAAATCTTGGAGCAAATCGTAGAAAAGGTTCCAGCACCGACTGGTGATGTCGAAGCTCCATTGCAGGCCTTGATTTTTGACTCTGTCTATGACCCTTATCGTGGGGTTATCCTTCAAGTCCGTATCGTCAATGGTGTCGTGAAGCCAGGTGATACCATTCAGATGATGAGCAACGGCAAGACTTTTGATGTGACAGAAGTCGGAATTTTTACGCCAAAAGCCATTGGTCGTGATTTCCTAGCAGTTGGAGATGTTGGATATATCGCAGCTTCTATCAAAACTGTGGCTGATACCCGTGTCGGTGATACAGTGACCTTGGCGGAAAATCCTGCCAGCGAGCCACTTGCAGGCTACAAGCAGATGAACCCAATGGTCTTTGCGGGTATCTATCCAATTGATTCCAACAAGTACAATGACCTCCGTGAAGCCTTGGAAAAGCTCCAGCTCAACGATGCCAGCTTGCAGTTCGAACCTGAAACATCGCAGGCCCTCGGCTTTGGTTTCCGTTGTGGCTTCTTAGGTCTCTTGCACATGGATGTTATTCAAGAACGTATTGAGCGCGAATTTAACATTGATCTCATCATGACAGCACCGTCGGTAGTTTACCATGTTAACATGACGGACGGTGAAATGATTGATGTAGCCAACCCGTCCGAATTCCCAGACCCAACCAAAATTGCCACGATCGAAGAACCATATGTTAAGGCACAAATCATGGTACCGCAGGAATACGTCGGTGCGGTCATGGAATTGGCCCAACGCAAACGTGGTGACTTTGTGACTATGGATTATATTGATGATAACCGTGTCAATGTTATCTACCAAATTCCACTTGCGGAGATTGTTTTTGACTTCTTTGACAAGCTTAAGTCATCCACTCGAGGTTATGCCAGCTTTGACTATGAGATTTCGGAATACCGTTCATCCAAGTTGGTGAAAATGGATATTCTCCTCAATGGGGATAAGGTTGATGCTCTCAGCTTTATTGTCCACAAGGAATTTGCTTATGAACGTGGGAAAATCATCGTTGATAAACTCAAGAAAATCATTCCTCGTCAACAGTTTGAAGTGCCAATCCAAGCTGCTATCGGTCAGAAAATCGTGGCCCGTAGCGACATCAAGGCCCTTCGCAAAAACGTTTTGGCCAAGTGTTATGGTGGTGACGTTTCCCGTAAACGCAAACTCCTAGAAAAACAAAAAGCCGGTAAAAAACGCATGAAAGCCATCGGCTCTGTCGAAGTCCCACAAGAAGCCTTCCTCAGCGTCCTCAGCATGGATGAAGATGATAAGAAATAAAAAGGTCCAGTGGACCTTTTTATCATGAGCTTGAAAAAAACGAGAGCGAATTAAGGTCCAGTGGAGTGAAACAGTCTAGGAATAGACTGTTTCAGCCCGAGCCTAGAAATGCAAGAGCGAGGCTCAGGCATGAACTTGAAAAAACGAGAGCGAATTAAGGTCCAGTGGAGTGAAACAGTCTGGGAATAGACTGTTTCAGCCCGAGCCTAGAAATATAAGAGCGAGGATCAGACATGAGCTTGAAAAAACGAGAGCGAATTAAGGTCCAGTGGACCTTTTTGTCATGTTTTTATTACTATCTAGAAGATACTTTCTAAATTGTGATGCAAATCAAATGTCTGACATGTTCACTTAATTAAAAGTTGAATAAATTCAAGGAGTTTACGAACAAAAAACATTTTTAACATGGCAAACAAAGTTTTTTGCTAATTTTCAATTTTAAAATATAAGATAACAAAGTTTTTTGCTAATTTTTAAATTTATAATATAGGAAATAAACTAGTTTTGCTTGTTTTAATTTTTTAAAATACCTTCCCTGAGATAATTTCAGATTTAAAAATATAAAATTAGTCACAGAAAAACAGTTACTTACTTTCAAGAAAAGAAATGACATGCAATACTTCCATTTTCAATCGATCATATGATAAACTAGTATATAGTAAGCAAGTAGTCTTGACTGCTCTGCTATTTTTAAAATAAACCGAAAAGAAAATGGTGCGAAGAAGAAGATGCTTAGCTCGAAAGACCGTCAGTTATTGAATCAAAAATTAAGCCAGGTACAGCAGACAATAGTAGCAAATGCCCAATACCAGGCAACAGTAACCCAGCATGAGGCCAACAAAAATCGAATCAATGATATTTTGATTGCTATGATTCAAGAAGACGATCCGGAAAGGATTGAGCTGTTAGCTCAACTGTTGAAGAAGCAGACCGAACAGGCGCAGGCATTTGTCGATGACTGGAATCGGCAGGTGGCAAGAGATGAGAGAAGTTTGAAGTTGAAAACACTTGGCTTGTTGACCTTTTTATCACTTATCCTCCTCCCGATCTTTCCGATTGTACCTATCGGTATGGTTATTTATTTGATTATTTGGTTGTTGTATGCCTATATTATCAAGGCCAATCACTACTAATCTATGCTATACTAGTCCTATGAAACAAGAAATTGATTTAGAAAAATACCACCAGCTTGCCTTGCAAAAACAAGCTGAACACCGTAAGTTTTTGGCTTCCTTGAAGAAGAAACCACCGAAAAATTTGGACAAAATTGTGCAGCAAGTTCATACGGAAGTGTTTAATGAAATTGACTGTACTGCCTGTGCCAATTGCTGTAAGACCTTAGGTCCTCTTTTTACGGAGGCGGATATTACACGAATTGCCAAGTATTTTAAGATGCGACTACCTGCTTTTGAGGAAATGTACTTGAGGGTCGATGAAGACAATGACAAGGTTTTTAAATCGATGCCCTGTCCATTTTTAGGTGGCGATAATCTCTGTTCAATTTATGATGTACGTCCTAAGGCCTGTCGAGAATTTCCTCATACGGACCGCAAAAAGATCTACCAGATCAATCATCTGACGATGAAGAACACCCTCACCTGTCCTGCAGCCTATCTCTTTGTTGAGAAATTGAAGACTCGAGTATAAAAATAACCTCTTGCTATCCGTTACGAATGGTGCAAGAGGCTTTTTCTTATTTTCCAAAAGAATAGATGCGCAAAAGAGCTTTCTTCTTTTGGTCTTCAATGATGGATTGGAAGTGGTGAAAATTAGCATGAAACTGTTCTTGGAAATTGGTTGGAATCCCTTTATTGAAGGACATGGCGTGCAAAAATATTGGATGATTTCCTTTTTTATAGAGTTCCCCTTGAAAGAAGTAGGACCCAGTTTTTTTATCGACCGAAACGAGAGATGAACGCCAGCGTCCTTTGCGGGTATGACGAGGTCTCCAACGAATTTTCAATTGCTTTTTGTAAAAATACCAGCCCATGATGTCAATGGTGACAGTTGTTTGTTTATCAGGATCTAAGTAGTCAACCGGAACCTTGTATACATTCCCCCTTTGAGATTGGATGAAGGGATGAAAATCCATTAAATGCTTATATTCCTTATCGGATACAATGTCCATCTTGGGTTCTGATGGTTGGCGGTTCTCCTGTCGAACGGTTGAGCGAAAAGGGTCATAGGTCTGATTGGCAAGGCGAATTCGTTCTTCCTCAGCCTCCAAGTTTGCCAATTCATGAGCCGTTTTGGGGCTTTGTTTCAGAAAAGACAAGACCTGATCAGACTTTTGATATGTTTGAAAAACTTCTTTTAATTGCAGCGGTTTATCTGTTGTTTGCTGCTTGTCTCGAGGAGCTTGGAGGATAAGAATTTGATGTAGACAATCTAGTGGGATGGCCCCTAACTCCAAAAGAAGTTCTTCCAATGAAAAAATACTAGCCTTTTTAAAGGACTGGGTTCGACCATTATCTGCCAAATGATTGACCAATTGTAATTGGTTGTCATCTTGGAAGAGAACAAGGTATCCAGACTCTTGGTGGTTCAGTTGGATGACGGGAATGGCATAATAATGGTGGTAGGGTTTTAAGTGGAGTAAATCTCCGAGCTGTGTTGAATTCATAGCCTTTATTATATCATAGAGACTGGATTTCTTACGGCAAACTTCTTGCAGATTTTTTAGAAAATACTATACTAGACCAATAGCTCAAAGGAGATAGTTATGGAAAAATTTTGTCAATCCTGTGCCATGCCCCTCAATCTACACGGCCAAGATGTGAGAGGAACTGAGGCAGATGGAAGTCAGTCTACAAGCTATTGTTCTTATTGTTATGCCAAGGGGGCTTTTTTGGAGCCTGATATCAGTTTTGAACAGATGGTTGCTAAAGGAAAAAAAGCGATTTCAAACGGTCAAGGAAATGGTTTTGTAAAATTCTTGATGAAAGCTTCTTACCCATTTATGCTGAAAAAAGCCAAACGTTGGCAGGTTCAAAAATAAAGGGATGTAGATGAGTTGGGACAGTCCTCCCTGCTCATTTTTTGTTATAATGTAACTTATGAACGATTTAATCAAGCATAAGTTGGAGCTGCTTCCGGACAGTCCGGGTTGCTACCTCCACAAAAACAAGTACGGAAAGATTATCTATGTGGGCAAGGCCAAAAACCTGCGCAATCGGGTGCGGTCTTATTTTCGTGGTGCCCATGATACCAAGACAGAGGCCTTAGTATCTGAAATTGCCGATTTTGAATTTATCGTAACGGATTCCAATATCGAGGCCCTCTTGCTGGAAATCAATCTGATTCAGGAAAACAAGCCTCGCTATAACATTATGCTCAAGGATGACAAGTCCTATCCCTTTATCAAGATTACCAAGGAACGTCACCCACGGCTGATGATTACACGGCAGATAAAAAAGGATGGTGGTCAGTATTTTGGTCCCTATCCAGATGTGGGTGCGGCCAACCAGACCCTCAAACTATTGGAACGCCTCTATCCTTTCCGCAAGTGTAAATTGCCTGAGAACAAGTATTGTCTTTATTATCATTTGGGGCAATGTCTGGCCCATGGGGAAAACCTGCCCAGCCTATCCGACTATGACAAGATGGCTAAGGAGGTTGCCCAGTTCTTGACGGGGCATGATGATAAGATTGTCAAGGAAGTTCAGGCCAAGATGAAAACGGCAGCTGCTAATCTAGAATTTGAAAAGGCTGCGGAATACCGTGATGTCCTGCAATCCATTTCAACCCTGCGGACCAAGCAACGTGTGATGGCCCATGACTTGCAAAATCGGGATGTCTTTGGCTACTATGTGGACAAGGGCTGGATGTGCGTGCAGGTTTTCTTTGTTCGGCAGGGGAAACTGATTGAGCGGAATGTCAATCTTTTTCCATACTATAATGATGCGGACGAAGATTTTTTGACCTACATCGGTCAGTTTTACAGGGACCAGCAACATTTGATACCGTCGGAGGTCTTGATACCGCAGGATATTGACCAAGAAGCCGTAGAAGCTCTGGTGGATACCAAGGTCATCAAGCCCCAGCGTGGTGAGAAGAAGCAGCTCATCAATCTGGCGACGAAGAATGCGCGTGTTAGTCTGGAGCAGAAGTTTAATCTCTTGGAGAAAAATCTGGAGAAGACCTACGGTGCTGTAGAGAATATCGGTCAGCTTTTGGGTATTCCGACGCCTGTGCGGATTGAGGCTTTTGATAACTCCAACATCATGGGGACCAGCCCTGTGTCGGCTATGGTGGTCTTTGAAAATGGGGTGCCGAATAAAAAAGAATACCGCAAGTATAAGATTAAGACGGTGGAGGGACCGGATGATTATGCTTCCATGCGAGAAGTTTTGCAGCGACGGTACAGTCGGGTGCTGCGGGACGGTTTGACACCGCCTGATTTGATTATCATTGACGGTGGTCAGGGGCAGGTCAATGTCGCCATGCAGGTCATCGAGCAGGAGTTGGGTATGTCCATTCCCATTGCAGGTTTGCAGAAGAATGACAAGCACCAGACCCACGAATTGCTCTTTGGCAATCCGTTGGAAGTAGTTGAGTTGCCCCGTAATTCTCAGGAATTTTTCCTACTGCATCGGATTCAAGATGAAGTTCACCGCTTTGCTATTGAGTTTCACCGTCAGGTTCGGTCAAAAAACTCCTTCTCATCAAAATTGGACGGCATAGAAGGTCTAGGACCAAAACGCAAACAGGCTCTGATGAAGCATTTCAAGTCCATTGGCAATATCCAGTCAGCAAGTTTGCAGGAAATCGCAGAAGCTGGTGTGCCGTATAAGGTGGCGGAGAAGGTGAAGGAAAGTTTGGCTCCAAAAGATGACAATTGAAAAAGGAGCAAAATTGTGGTAAAATAAACTATCAATGACTGAATAAGGAGCGTAGAAATGGCTTTCGGTGAAGAAAAACACAAAAAGACAGCTTTTGAGAAAATAACCTTAATTATCGTTCTATTAATGGTTATCGCTACACTTGCTGGTCTGATTTTCCCAGCAGTCAATGCACTGATGAATTAAAAAGGCGCTGTATAGCGTCTTTTTGACAGAAAGAATAGGTTTTTTATGAGTATGTTTTTAGATACAGCCAAGATTACAGTCAAGGCTGGTAAGGGTGGCGATGGCATGGTAGCCTTTCGCCGTGAAAAATATGTCCCAAACGGCGGTCCTTGGGGCGGTGACGGTGGTCGTGGTGGTAATGTCGTCTTTGTTGTTGACGAAGGCTTGCGTACCCTTATGGATTTCCGTTACAATCGTCGTTTTAAGGCTGATGATGGTGAAAAAGGGATGACCAAGGGCATGCATGGCCGTGGAGCAGATGATATGGTGGTTCGTGTTCCTCAAGGAACAACTGTCCGTGATGCAGAAACAGGAAAAGTTATTACGGATTTGGTGGAGCATGGCCAAGAATTTATTATTGCCCATGGTGGTCGTGGTGGTCGTGGAAATATCCGTTTTGCGACACCAAAAAATCCTGCTCCAGAAATTTCTGAAAATGGGGAACCAGGTGAAGAGCGCCAATTGGAATTGGAATTAAAAGTGCTAGCTGATGTTGGTCTTGTTGGTTTTCCATCCGTTGGAAAATCAACCCTTCTCAGTGTCATTACGGCAGCTAAGCCCAAAATTGGTGCCTACCACTTTACAACCATTGTGCCAAATTTGGGTATGGTCCGGACTAAATCTGGCGAGTCATTTGCTGTTGCAGACTTACCAGGTTTGATTGAAGGGGCTAGTCAAGGTGTCGGTCTAGGTACCCAATTCCTTCGCCATATCGAGCGGACACGTGTTATCTTGCATGTCTTGGATATGTCAGCTAGTGAAGGCCGTGATCCTTATGAGGACTATGTAGCCATCAACAATGAATTGGAAACCTACAATCTTCGTCTCATGGAACGCCCACAGATTATTGTTGCCAATAAAATGGATATGCCGGAAGCGGCTGACAATCTGAAAGAATTTAAGAAAAAATTGGCAGCGAATTATGATGAATTTGACGAACTGCCACAGATTTTCCCAATTTCAGGGATTGCCCACCAAGGTTTGGAAAATCTCTTGGAAGCAACAGCAGAATTGCTAGAGAAAACACCAGAATTCTTGCTTTATGATGAATCAGATTTCCAAGAAGAAGAGGTTTATTATGGCTTTAATCCAGATGAGCCAGAATTTGACATCAGCCGTGCAGATGATGCTAGCTGGATTCTGTCTGGCGACAAGCTCGAAAAACTCTTCACCATGACCAACTTTGACCGTGATGAATCTGTCATGAAATTCGCCCGCCAATTGCGTGGAATGGGAGTTGACGAAGCCCTGCGTGCGCGTGGAGCCAAAGACGGAGATACCGTCCGAATCGGCAAGTTCGAATTTGAGTTTGTTGATTAGTGAAAAAGTCCAGTGGACTTTTTCAGCCCGAGCCTGAAAATTCAAAAGCGAGGAAGTCTGGGGATAGACTGTATCAGCCCGAGCCTAAAAAGTCGAGAGCGAAGAGACAGTTTGTTCGGAATCAAAGGCTGATAAATAGTCAAGTAGCATTTAAATTCAATGCATCAAAAAATTGGAGGTCTTTATGGGTGATAAGCCGATATCCTTCAAGGATAAGGATGGAAATTTTGTTTCGGCAGCAGATGTTTGGAATGCTGAAAAATTAGAAGAATTGTTCAACAAGCTCAATCCCAATCGGAAATTGCGATTGGAGCGTGAGCGGTTGGCAAAAGAAAATGCAGAATAAGTAAAATCGGACCAATTCTGGTCCGATTTTTTCATTTTTACAGTAAAAGGAATCGTTTTTCCCGTATTTATGCTATAATGCTAGCAATGAGTGTGGAAAGGAGTCCTAGGATGGATGCAAATCAGTTAGAGTTTGTTGACCGCTTGTTAGCGACAAATATGACGGATGAGGAAATTGCGCCATTTCTTTCTGTCAAGGAAGATGAGGTAGCAGCCCTACGTCAAGAGATTGTTTAGTTATTCAAGAGGCCGTGAGGTCTCTTTTTTATAGTTCAATTTGGTGCAATCCAAGAGGTGACAGTTGGTAAATAGTGTGACACACTTCTTGCAAGAAAAGACGGTCATGAGAGACACAAATCAGTCCACCAGGATAATCAGAAAATAATTGTCGGATTCTTGGCTGTGATGTAGGGGAAAAGTTGCGGGTGGGTTCGTCTAACAGTAGGAAATTTGTTTGGTCCAAGGCCATTTTTAGCAAGAGGAGTTTTGCTTTTTGACCGCCAGATAGATGGTGAATAGCATGGTGGACTTCTTGTCGAGTAAATTGCAAACTGGCTAGCCTGCTAAGGACAAGATGATGCCTATCTTGGTCTCCGCTCGGATTTAAAAAAGCTAGGGGAGTTTGATCAGAATCAAGTAAGTGATGGTAGTCTTGCGGCATGTAGCCAATTTTTAGTTCAGGTGTGCTGATTTTGGACAAGATAGCTTGAATGAGACTAGATTTGCCAATACCATTGGGACCAATAATACCGATTTTCTCTTGTCCTCTGACCAGAAGATTGACTGGTTCTGTTAGAACATGATTTCCTTGTTTGAGCTGGAAATAATCCAGTATGACAATCTTTTTTTGCGCTGGAAGTGGTTGGATACAAGAGAAATCAAGTTCTAGACCATCTTCGCAGTAGGGAATTGGGGTCAGATTTTCTTTCATTTTCTCAAAGCGTTTTTCACGTGATAAAACATTTTTCATCTTTTTAGCAATTAATCGTCCCATTGTGGCATCGTGTGTTGCCAACAAGGTATGGCGGACCTGGGCTTTTTGGCGCAAATGCTTGGTCATGGTCTTATCAAACACCTTGCGGTCGTTTCTTGCTTGGTGGACCTGTTTTTGATAAGCCTGTTCTCGCTCGATACGGTAGGTTTGGTAGTCGGCAGTTTGAACACTGGTTTGTGCTAGGCTTTTCTTTTTTACAGATTCGAGGTGAATGATTTTATTAGCTGTGTGTGCCAGTAGCCATTCGTCATGAGATACAAATAGGATAGTTTTAGGGCTTGTCGCGATATAGTTTTCCAACCATAGTAGGGTATCTATATCTAAATCGTTGGATGGCTCATCCAAAAAGAGAATTTGACTATCTTGGGCTAGTATCTTGATGAGTTGGACTTTTAATTTTTCGCCACCGGATAGGCTTGAGAGCTCTTGGTCGCTGGCAAAGCGTTGACTGTCAAATGCTAGTTGGTCTGCTAATGTATAAAGAACTTGATAGTCTAGATTCAGGTCTGGATCACCAAAGAAGAAGTCACATAAGGTCTGCTCTGCTTTTTCCACAGAAAGACTTTGAGGAAGATAGGCGTAGGAAGAGTAGTCGCGGAGGACCTCTCCTTCAAAGTGGAGGAAGTCTTGAACAAGCTTTGGATCCATGATGAGCTTGAGTAGGCTGGATTTTCCGTTGCCTTCTTCGCCAATAATGGCAACCTTGTCACCGGTTTGAATGGAAATAGAAAGGTTGTTGACTAGGGGACGGAAGTCCTTTTGATGGTTGATGGTGAGGTTTTTGATTTGTATCATAGGGTCTCCTTTTCATGAAAAAACACACTACCTATTTAGTAGTGTGCCAAAACCTGCTCAAAAAGACCCTATTCTTAGAATAGAGAAAACAGAAAATGGACGCAAGAAAACTACTAAATAAGTACTCAACTTAAAAGTGTTTACTTGTTACTGTCCATTTCTCCTTACCTCACTTTGTGTATTTTTTTCAGTATAGCATCCTATTTGGGGCTTGTCAATCTTTCGGTGACTTGAAAAGGAAAGAAGTGATCAAGTTTTGTCATTTTTTTGATTCAAAATAGGAATGATTTGCAAAAATAAGAACTTTCCCTTGCACAAGTTGCTTGTCTTTGAGGTATAATAGGAGGAGCTATTTTTGACTGATTTGTTAAAAAGTAGCTTAAAATAGAAGGAAATGAAAAATAGTATGGATATTTTATTGAGTGTTTTCCCCATTGTTCTCTTGATTTTCTTGATGATCAAAATGCGGGTTCCGGCCAATTATGCTCTTCCTGGCATAGCTGCTTTTGTGTATCTTATTTTGTTGGTCTATTTTAAGACGGATTTTACTCTTCTGAATTCTGGTTTGGTAACAGGATTTTGGGCGACCTTAACACCCATTACGGTTATCATGGGGGCGGTTCTTTTCAACAATTTCCAACAGCAAACAGGTAACCAAGCGGTCATCAATCGCTGGATGTCTAGTTTGACACCCAATCCCGTTGCCCAGATGATGATTATCGGCTATGCCTTTGCTTTCATGATTGAAGGGGCTTCTGGTTTTGGTACGCCTGCTGCAATCGCGGCACCGATTTTGATTGCGCTTGGTTTTGAACCAATCAAGGTGGTACTTGCTGTATTGATTTTTAATTCGATTCCTGTCTCCTTTGGAGCTGTCGGAACGCCGACTTGGTTTGGTTTTGGCTCCTTAGGCTTGACTGCTCAGCAGATTGGAGAATTGGGCTTAAAAGCAGCGATTGTTCACTTGATTGCAGGTTTTGTCGTTCCCTTGATTGCCCTTCGTTATGTTTTTTCTTGGGCACAAATCAAAGCCAATCTACTCTATGTGTACCTGACAGTTTTCGCCTGTGCCTTGCCAATGACCCTTTTAGCAACTATCAACTATGAGTTTCCATCATTATTGGGAGGTGCAATTGGTTTTATAATCTCAATCTGGTTGGCTAAGAAAAAAATTGGTTTAGAAAAGACAGGAAAGGAGAGTGTCCCAGCGGATCCTGTTGCCATAAAAGAACTCTTTATGGCTCTCTTACCTTTGATTAGTTTGGTGCTTATCTTGGTGGTAACTCGGGTTCCACAATTAGGGATCAAAGCCCTAATGCGAACCGATGCGGTTTGGTTTAAAGCAAACCTAGGCTTTGCTGACTTAGAGGTTACCAAAGCCTTGAAATTTACCTTAGCAAATGTTTTTGGAACGAGTTCTAGTGAATCCTACGAGTTACTCTATGCCCCTGCCTTTATTCCTTTCTTTGTGATTGTATTTGCCTTGTCTGGATTTTACCCAAGTATGAAGGGGAAAGTTTGGAAGATGATTGCCGAGACTAGTCAGCAAATGATTGTTCCATTCTTCTCGCTACTAGGTGGTGTAACCATGGTGAAATTTATGTTGCTAAATGGTGATCAGTCAATGGTATCCATTATCGGGATGTCCTTGGCAGCAGCAACTGGTCCATTCTGGGGACTCTTTGCTTCTTATTTGGGAGCAATCGGAGCCTTTTTCTCAGGATCAGCAACAATTTCCAACTTGATTTTCGGTGGAGTCCAGCAATCCATTGCTACGCAAACTGGTCTGAACATGACCAGTATCTTGGCCATGCAGTCAGTTGGTGGAGCCATGGGAAATATGACCTGCGTGAACAATATTATCGCTGCTTCATCAGTTTCCGGTGTCCGTCGTAAGGAAGGCTACATTATGCAGAAAACAGCAGTCCCTATGTTTATTTATGGAATTATTGCTGCTTTAGTTGGATTATTTTTATAACACAAGAAGAGGCTGGGCTCAAGCCCAGATCCACTACCCAGAGTTCGTGTCAACATCTCAGCGCAGTGGTTGATTGGCAGATTTATTCGTGTTTTACACTCCAAATCTGACCTAATCAACTGTGCGGGGGTGGGAAGACGAACTCTTTTTTAGACTAGTCGAGTTCTTTCCCACTCCCTTTTTGGATGTTTGCATTACTAGACGAATTGGAATGGTTATTCCCATCTGTTCAAATTTCTGATATAATTGACCTATCGAGATGGACTAGTAAGGAGATATTCATGGCGATTGAAGGAGTAGAGCAGGCGGCAATATTAGAAATTGATAATCAGATTCGACTTCGTAGATATGATGGATATCATGATTTTGCTTTGATATGGCATCAAGATTTGGAATTGGTCTGGCTTGTTGATGGCGATAAAGAACCCTATAGTCATGATTTGCTCAATCGGATGTATGACTATTTATCGAAAAATGGGGAATGCTATTTTATTGAAATTCTTGAAAATGGTCAGTTTCTTCCTATAGGTGATGTAACCTTGTTTCGAGATGATTTTGCTATTGCCATTGGAGATAGGCGTTATTGGAAAAAAGGGATTGGGACCAAGGTATTACAAAGAATGATCGAGCGTGCAAGGGAAGTGGGGCTTGAGGAAATACTTGTAGAAGAAATATATGACTGGAATACGGGCTCTCGTAAACTATTTGAGAAATGTGGCTTTGAAGTTGTTGAAAAGACAAAGAAAGGTTGGTCCTATAAAAAGAATTTATAAATTATTGTGAGATGCAAAAAAAGCCTTGACTGTTATG
The DNA here is from genome assembly GCF_032594915.1 of Streptococcus sp. 29896. NCBI lineage: Bacteria > Bacillati > Bacillota > Bacilli > Lactobacillales > Streptococcaceae > Streptococcus > Streptococcus suivaginalis. The sequence continues at coordinate 820,395 of NZ_CP118733.1, forward strand.
AACTGCACCCCAAAAGTTAGACACAAAATCTAACGATTGGGGTGTTTTTCTTATGAAATTAAGTTATGAAGATAAACTAGAAATATATGAGCTGAGAAAGAGTGGCGTGTCGTGGGTCAACCTTAGCCAGATATACAAGGTCACTATTGCCAATCTCACATACATGATAAAACTCATGGATCGATATGGCGTGGAAAGCGTTGAAAAAGGTAAAAATAGGTATTATTCACCTGAATTAAAGCAAGAAATAATGGATAAGGTCTTGATTCATGGGTGTTCTCAACTCTCAGTTTCCCTTGATTATGCCTTGCCAAATCGAGGAATGCTTCCCAATTGGATAGCACAATACAAGAAAAACGGGTATACTATTCTTGAAAAACCAAGAGGGAGACCGAGCAAGATGGGACGTAAACGCAAGAAAACCTGGGAAGAGATGACGGAATTAGAGCGCCTTCAAGAGGAAAATGAACGTCTTCGAACTGAGGTGGCCTTCCTAAAAAAGTTGAGAGAACTTCGCTTGAGGGACGAAACACTAGTGCGCGAACAGCAGAAACAATTAGAGATATGGTCCAAGGAGGATTCCGACTAGACCTCCTACTTGCGACAGCTAAAATGCCTCGCTCAACTTATTATTATCAAGTCAAGCAACTGGAGAAACCCGACAAGAACAAAGCCATTAAGGCTGAAATTCAAGCCATTTATGATGACCATAAAGGTAATTACGGCTATCGTCGGATTTATTTAGAACTCAGAAATCGAGGTTTCTTCATCAACCACAAAAAGGTGCAGCGCTTGATGACAGTCATGGGCTTAGCGGCTCGTATTCGTCGTAAGCGCAAGTATGCTTCTTACAAAGGTGAGTTGGGTAAGAAGGCTGATAATCTGATTAAACGTCAGTTTGAGGGATCTAAGCCTTATGAAAAATGTTATACCGATGTGACGGAGTTTGCTTTGCCTGAAGGGAAACTCTACTTATCGCCTGTTCTTGACGGCTATAATAGTGAGATTATTGATTTTACCCTGTCTCGGTCACCTGACTTGAAACAGGTTCAAACCATGCTTGCGAAGGCTTTTCCAGCAGATTTATACAGTGGGACTATTCTCCACAGCGATCAAGGTTGGCAATACCAGCACCAGTCTTACCATTACTTTTTGGAAACCAAAGGCATTCGACCATCCATGTCCCGCAAAGGGAATAGCCCAGATAATGGGATGATGGAGTCTTTCTTTGGCATTCTCAAATCTGAAATGTTTTATGGACTCGAGACATCTTATCAATCACTTGATGAGCTTGAAGAAGCTATTACAGATTATATTTTTTACTACAACAACAAACGAATAAAAGCAAAATTAAAAGGACTTAGTCCTGTCCAATACAGAACTAAATCCTTTCAATAATTATTTGTCCAACTTTTTGGGGGCAGTTCAGTTAGTCAAAGGCTTTTCATATTTCTACACGTTCAAGACCTTATCAAGGAAGTCTTTTAGACGAGGATGTTGTGGGTTGTCAAAGATTTGCTCTGGTGTCCCATCTTCAAGGAACTCGCCGCCATCCGTAAAGATAACACGGTTAGCAACCTTGCGGGCGAAGCCCATCTCGTGTGTTACGATCAACATGGTCATACCTTGTTCAGCCAAGTCTTTCATTACGTTAAGAACGTCTCCGACCATTTCAGGATCGAGGGCGGAAGTAGGCTCGTCAAAGAGCATGATGTCTGGATTCATTGCCAGGGCACGAGCGATGGCAACACGTTGCTTCTGACCACCAGATAGGCTGTCTGGCATAGCGTCACGCTTGTCTGCCAGACCAACTTTTTCCAATAATTCCATACCGACTTTTTCAGCTTCTGCCTTGTCTAATATTTTATGCTCAACAGGAGCAAAAGTGATGTTGTCAAGGACTGTCATATGAGGGAAAAGGTTGAAATGTTGAAATACCATTCCGACATTGGTACGGAAGGTGTCGACATCTGTTTTGGGGTCAGATAGGTCGAAGCCATCAACCGTCACTTGACCACTTGTGATTGTTTCCAACAAGTTCATAGTTCTTAAGAAGGTTGATTTACCAGAGCCGGAAGGACCGATGATGCAGACTACATCGCCTTCGTAGAATTTTGCTGAAATCCCTTTGAGGACCTCGTTGTCTCCATAACTCTTATGAAGGTCATGGACATTAATTTTCAATTCAGCCATTATTTGCCTCCTTTTTCTAGCTTACGTGCTAAACGTGTTAAGAGAGTGATGACTACCAAGTAGATGATGGCAAGAATTGCATACATACGGAAGGATTGGTAGTTACGAGCGATGATGATCTTACCAGCTTGGAAGAGTTCCACCAAACCAATTGCAGAAATGATAGTAGTATCTTTCAGAGTGATAACAAACTGGTTGATGAAGTTTGGCAACATAATCTTACCGGCCTGTGGCAAGATAATCTTACGCATGGTTGTTCCGTAAGAGATACCCAAACTACGTGATGCTTCCATTTGTCCAACAGGGACTGCCTGGATACCACCACGAACGATTTCTGCAATATATGCACCTGAGTTGAGCGAGAGGGCAATGGTACCAGCAACAAAGTCGTTGATTGGTGATTGTTGACCTGTGATGGATTCAATCAAGTTTGGAATGCCCCAGAAGATGAAGGCAGCTACAATCATGAGTGGAATACCGCGAACTACATCTACAAAGACTGAAGAAGTCACACGGAGAGCCTTGATTGGACTAACGGCAAACATACCAAAGATAATACCGATAACAATAGCGATAGCAAAAGATAGAAGGGCAAGTCCAACTGTGATTCCAAGGCCTGACAAGAGTTGGCCGTAGTTGTTTTTCAAGAGTCCCCAAATGGTTGTTTCGTCGACAGTTGAAGTGGATGAACTTGCTTGTGTCTCCTCTGTTTGATTGAAATACTTGTTGAGGATTTCATCGTATTTGCCAGATTCTACAAGTGACGCAAGTCCGTTGTTGAACATTTCGATTAATTCAGGATTGCTTCCTTTTTTAACGGCAAAGCCATATTCGCCAGATTTTTCACCTGGAATTGGGGTATCAAAGTCACGACCTTGCTGGATAGCGTAGAGAAGAACAGCTTCATCATCCATGAGGGCATCGATTGAGCCAGAGTTCAAACTATCATACATTGTTGACGCTTCGTCAAATGCCTTCAAGGTGTAACCGTATGTATCTTGGTTTGCTTCCAAGAAGGTATATGAGGCAGTTCCGTTTTTAGCTCCTACAGTTAGGCCTTTGAGGTCTTCGTAAGAAGCGATATCGCTGCCAGACTTAACTGCTAAGAGAATGTTTGAAGAATAGTAGGCATCTGAGAAATCAAAAATTTCCTTACGAGCATCGGTAATGGACATACCGGCAATAACAGCGTCAGCTTGTCCTGCTTGAACAGCGTTCAATGCCGCATCAAAACCAGGGTTCTGGATGGTAATTGTGAAACCTTGTTGTTCCGCAATGGCCTTGATCAATTCCATGTCGATACCGACATACTCGCCGTTTTCATCCTGGTATTCAAATGGTGCAAATGAGGAATCTGCAACGATCGTGTAGCTTGCTTTCACAGGAGTCGCTTTTGCAGTTGCGCTACCTGTCAAGCTAAGGCGTGAAGCGTAGTCAGTAGTTTCAGCAGAAGCAGTAGAAGACCCCAACCATTTTGTCATGATAGCATCGTAGGTACCATCTTCCTTCATTTCTGCAAGTGCAGTGTTAAAATCTTCAACAAGGTATTCATACTGGCTACCTTTTTTTACCGCAAAACCAAACGAACCAATTGCTTCGCCATCCATGTCAATGCTCAAATCTTGCCCTTGTTGGATAGCGTATTGGATAACAGCTTCGTCATCCATTACAGCATCGACCGCACCTGCAGACAAGCTGTTGTACATCAAGTCGCCTGTATCAAAGGTTTTTACAGAGTAACCGTACTTATCTTTGTTTTCATCTAGAAAGGCTTGGGCAGCTGTACCATTTTTGACACCGATTGTTTTGCCTTTAAGATCATCATATGAAGAGACTGTGTTTGACTTAGTTGTTGCAATAACAATCTTGGTATCAAAATAAGGATCTGAGAAAGTAAAGACTTTCTTGCGGGCTTCGGTAATAGTTGTTCCCGCCATCAAGGCATCTGCAGAACCTGATTGTACCGCATTCACCGCTGCATCGAAACCAGGGAAGGTTTGGCTGACAGTCCAACCAGAACGTTCAGCGACTTCATTGATGATATCGACATCTAATCCTTTATATACTTGGTCTGAGTCTTTAAACTCGAATGGAGCGTAAGTGGAGTCGAAGACAATATCGATCGTATCGTCAGCTTTTACGCCCGTAAAAATAAAGAACATTGGCAAAATCGTTGCCAAAAGCATAAGCAATTTTTTCTTCATTTCATAACTCCTTCTTATTAAAATAACTGTGCTAGTATACCATATTCTGAAAATTTTTGCAAAAGGATGAATTCTAATCATGTTAGATTTTCTGACATATTTAGTTACAAATAAGAGCTGACTTTGGTTACGAATTTCCCCACAGTTTATGATAAAATGAAGAAGTTAGAAAAGGAATAGTGCAAGATATGATCAATCGAAATACTGAAAACCAATTTAAACTAGTGTCAAAATATTCACCTTCAGGTGACCAGCCTCAAGCTATTGAAACCTTGGTGGATAATATCGAGGGGGGCGAAAAAGCCCAGATTCTCATGGGGGCGACTGGTACTGGTAAGACCTACACCATGAGTCAGGTCATTGCCCGTGTTAATAAGCCCACTTTGGTTATCGCCCACAACAAGACCCTAGCTGGTCAGCTCTACAGTGAGTTCAAGGAATTCTTCCCAGAAAATGCGGTCGAATACTTCGTGTCTTATTATGATTACTACCAGCCAGAAGCCTATGTACCGTCTAGCGATACCTATATTGAGAAGGATAGTTCGGTCAATGATGAGATTGACAAACTCCGTCACTCAGCGACCTCAGCTCTTCTCGAACGGAATGATGTCATCGTCGTGGCCTCCGTTTCCTGTATCTACGGTTTGGGATCGCCCAAGGAATATTCAGATAGTGTGGTCAGCCTGCGCCCAGGTCAGGAGATTTCCCGTGACCAGTTGCTTAATTCTCTGGTTGATATTCAGTTCGAGCGCAACGACATCGACTTCCAACGGGGGCGTTTCCGTGTACGTGGAGATGTGGTGGAGATTTTCCCAGCTTCTCGTGATGAACACGCCTTTCGTGTGGAGTTTTTCGGGGATGAAATTGACCGCATTCGTGAGATTGAAAGCCTGACAGGTAAGGTCTTGGGCGATGTGGACCACTTGGCGATTTTCCCTGCCACTCACTTCGTGACCAACGATGACCACATGGAAACGGCTATTGCCAAGATTCAGGCGGAGCTGGAAGAGCAGCTCAAGGTCTTTGAAGCAGAAGGAAAACTCTTAGAAGCTCAGCGATTGAAACAACGGACCGACTATGACATTGAAATGCTGCGGGAAATGGGTTACACCAACGGAGTTGAGAACTATTCACGACACATGGACGGGCGAAGCGAGGGCGAGCCTCCTTATACTCTGCTGGACTTTTTCCCTGAAGACTACCTGATTATGATTGACGAGAGCCACATGACCATGGGGCAGATTAAGGGGATGTACAATGGTGACCGCTCTCGCAAGGAGATGTTGGTCAACTATGGTTTCCGCCTCCCAAGTGCTCTGGACAATCGTCCGCTGCGCAGAGAAGAATTTGAGAGTCATGTCCACCAGATTGTCTATGTATCTGCGACGCCAGGTGACTATGAAATGGAGCAGACCGATACCGTTGTCGAGCAGATCATTCGGCCGACAGGGCTTTTGGATCCAGAAGTGGAAGTCCGTCCAACCATGGGCCAAATGGATGACCTCTTGGGTGAAATCAATGCCCGTGTTGAGAAAGGCGAGCGGACCTTTATCACTACCCTGACTAAGAAAATGGCAGAGGACTTGACTGACTACCTGAAAGAAATGGGCGTCAAGGTCAAGTATATGCACTCGGATATCAAGACCTTGGAGCGTACGGAGATTATCCGTGATTTGCGCCTGGGTGTCTTTGATGTTCTGATAGGGATTAACCTCTTACGTGAAGGGATTGACGTGCCAGAAGTCAGTCTGGTGGCTATTCTAGATGCTGACAAGGAAGGTTTCCTCCGTAATGAACGAGGGCTCATCCAGACAATCGGTCGGGCGGCTCGTAACTCTGAAGGCCACGTGATTATGTATGCGGACAAGATCACCGAGTCTATGCGGAAGGCTATGGAAGAAACAGCCCGCCGCCGTCAGATCCAGATGGCTTATAATGAAGAACATGGCATCATTCCACAGACCATTAAGAAGGAAATCCGTGACCTGATTAGTGTGACCAAGGCTGTTACTCAGGACAAGGAAGAAGCGGTGGACTTCAATGCCCTCAACAAAGATGAACGCAAGGCTATGATCAAGAAACTGGAAGGTCAAATGCAGGAAGCAGCAGAAGTGCTTGACTTTGAACTAGCAGCTCAGATTCGTGATATGGTCATTGAGTTGAAGAATATGTAAAGTCTCGTTCTTTAGTCATAAAAAGGACATTCAATTGGATAAAAACGCTTCCCTATTTCCAATGTTTGGAAATGGGGATTTTTTCATGAAATAGAGCCAAAAGACTTGTCTAATAGCAGGTCTGACGGTATAATGATGAAGTATATCCATAGGGGGATGAAAAGAAAATGAAAAAATCTCAATTTGAAAAGCAAGTACGCTTTGCTTTTCGGAAATTATCCGTAGGACTTGTTTCAGCAGCAGTTGCAAGTCTCTTTTTTGCATCTACTGTGACTAGCTCTGTCAAGGTTTCTGCTCAAGAGATTGATTATACCTATGTCACAGAAGCAGAGTTGACTGAACAGGAAAAAGACTTGGTAATCCACGAGTTACCAGGTCTGGTGCAATCAGATGATGCTGGTTACTATTTGGTTTACCGCCCGCTTGCGACTAGCCCAAGTACACATGTTCTACCAAAGACAGGTTTATTAGAGAATAGTGCCTTTGCTCTTGCTGGCGTTAGTCTTTTGGTTCTTGCCTTCAAATTGGGAAAAAATGGAAAACGTACATTGCTTGGTGTGGTTGTGTTGACAGCCTCAGGTACTAGTTTCCTTGCTCCAGTTGGGTCTGCCTTGACCAGCCAGATTTTAGCGCATTACAACCATGTGGTTGATAAGGCTGTTGGAGAGTCCTTGCCACAACCTGGAACGATTCCTGGTTATGAGTATGTCGGTTACTTACGTGAAACAAAAGTTCAAGACTTACCATCTGAGACTCCACTTATCACACAAGTTCCGGATCAGGCACCAAGTCTTGAGTTGCCAAGTCTAGAAACAAGTGAAGAGATGGTTGAGACGACAGAAGTAATTCCATTTGAGGTAGAAGAAGTATTAGATGATAGTCTTCTAGAGGGAGATCGTCAGCTTGTTCAAGAAGGTCAAAATGGTTTGCTGACAATTGAAAGCAAGAAAATTTTGATTGGTGGTCAGGTAGTTGCAATTCAAGAAGTAAGTCGTACTGTTAGTCAAGAACCAGTTAAACAAATCGTCAAGGTTGGGACAAAGGTTGAAACAAGTGTGCCATCGACAGCACCGAGCCATGAAGTGCCTGCAGCCACCATAACGGAAGAAGAAATTAGTCATACAGAAGCTATTCCGTTTGAAACGGTGACCCAATATTCTGACCAATTGCCAGAAGGAAGTCAAGAAGTGAGTCAGCCAGGTCAAGCTGGAAGTCTGACAATTTGGACCAAAGTAACCTATGTGGATGGGCAAGCCGTGAAAACAGAGGAAGTTGGTCGTGAAGAAGTTGCACCAACCCCTCAAATCGTTTTGGTTGGTACTAAGCCAGTGACTGCTATTCCTGATACAGCACCAAGTTTGGAATTACCGAAAGTCACAATTACGGAAGAAACTATTTACCAAACCCAAGCTATTGCTTTTGAAGTGCAAGAAGTTGCTGACGATACGCTCTTAGAAGGAAGCCGGCAGGTTGTTCAAGTTGGACAAGCTGGGCAGGAAAGCATTGCTATTAAACAGACTTATGTGGATGGACAATTGGTAGCATCTGAAGAAGTAGGACGCTCTGTGACCCAGGCGCCTCAAACTCAAATTGTAAAAGTTGGTACCAAGCCAATTACTGCTCTCCCAGATACTGCGCCAAGTGTAGAGCTTCCTACTGTTACATTAACTGAGGAAGTTGAAACCAAGACAGAAGAGATTCCATTTACTGTTCGTGAAGTCTTAGATGATAGCCTCTTAGAAGGTGAGCGCCAGGTCGAGCAAACTGGACAAAATGGTCTTCGAACCATTCAGATTAAACATAGCTACGCAGATGGTGTCTTGCTGGCCAGTCAAGAAATTTCCAACCAAGTCACCCAAGAAGCGAAAGAACAGATTGTCCGAGTGGGAACAAAGAAAGCGGATGTCTTGAGCCAGGAGACAGTTGTTGAAACCAAAGAGATCGCCTATCAGACAATTTACCAAGACGATCCAACTCTCTATACTGATGAAGAATCGGTGTTACAAGAAGGCCGGATTGGGCAGCTAACCATTACCACAGTTTATGAGGTTTTAAATGGGGTGCGCCAAGCCAATCCAAGTGTGACTGAAACGGTGACCAAAGAATCTCTTGATAAAGTAATTGCTCGTGGTACCAAACCAATCACTGGAACAGAATCGGAAGTATCCACTGAATCAATTGCCTACGCGACTGAGACCGTTGAAGATCCAAATCTTTATGAGGGCGAGACCAAAGTCCTTCAAACAGGAGTTAATGGTAGCAAGGATATTACCACAACCTATACCACCATCAAGGGCGTTCGCCAGCCAAATCCGATGGTTACAGAGACGGTAACGAAAGAAGCTGTCCCTGAGCGGATTGCAGTAGGGACCAAGAAACGAGTTCCACCGACAGTTGAAATTACTGATTTGATTGAAAATGATGATGATAAATCAGCGACAGCCAATTACAAATTGACCAATCCAAGCGAGAATTTCAGCCATGCAATCGCCCTTCTTTATAAGGGAGATGAGCTGGTACAAGAAGTAGCTATTACAGATCCAAATGGAAGCTTGGAACTCACTCGTTTGGACTACTACACAGATTACACCTTGAAGACACAAGTTTACTATAACTTGAATAATCAAGAGCAAAATGCCCTGCAAGAAAGTGTTCGTGAGTTTAATCTTGAATATAAAAAGATTGAAATCAAAGACATTGATGCCGTAACAATTTACCGTCGTAAAGATGGAAACTTTGTTGGCACAGCATACTTGGAGGAATTGCCAACTTCAACAGAAGAGTTATTTGTCAAGGTAACATCGGATCGCTTTAAGGAAGTCTATCTACCAGTTTCAAGTATTGAAGAGACAAGCTTGAATGGGAAAACAGTCTTTAAAGTTGTCTCTGCCTTTGACCAACTGGTGCAGGATAAGGATGCGCAATACGTTGCAAACAGAGAATTTTACATTCCGAAGATGGCGACAGATGTCAATACCTACACCTCCTTCAAGGCGCTGCTTGAAGCGATGAAGGCCAACCCATCTGGTACCTTCAAACTAGGTGCCAACTTGGATGCTTCGGAAGTTCCTGTTGGTGATATTGCGTCCTATGTGACAAACTTTAGTGGAACCTTGTCAGGAACCAATGATGGCTATTTCTTCTCTATCAACAATCTGAAGGCGCCACTATTCTACAACTTTAGTGGAACCATTGAAAACCTTGACTTGAAGAATATCAACCTGACCACTACCACAAGCAATCCATTGGCAAGTCTTGCCATCAATGCAAACAACGCTAAGGTAACCAATGTGGCAGTTGAAGGAAGCATTCGCGGTCCTCAAAACGTTTCTGGCTTGATCCAATCAGCTACCAATACAACTATTAAAGATGTATCCTTCAAGGGAACTTTAGAAACAACAAGTAGTAATGCGAGCTTGATGGGTGGTATTTTGGGAAATGGAACCATGTCCAGCGTCGGCAACGCTAAGGTGGACGCAACCATTATCTTGCCGGGTAGTGAAAATCAAGTAGCAGGTGGTATTGTTGGACGTACAATGCTCGTTTACGATGTACCAGGAAGTGTCTATAATGCCTATGCAACGGGTTCTATTGTCACAACAGAAACAGGGGGCATAATCGGTGGTATCGCAGGTTCCAACCAAGTGACAAGCTACCTTGCTCCACATGTTGGTAATGTAACCAATGTTATTAGTAGCATGACAGGACCAACTAGTATTGTTGGTTATGCAGTGAATGCGGAGAAAAAGGTGAGCAAGGCCTTTTCAACCACGACAGATACACTTGCAAATGTAACGACAATTACAAGCAGTGAGGCTCTTGCCAAATTAACAGAATTGAACCTTGTAGCCAACTTGGACGACTCAGCTCCAATCAATCTAAACGATTACTCTGTTGATTACTTGACTTTGGATAAGGCACAAGCTGATCACGCAACTGCTTACTATAACATGGAAAAAATCTTGCCATTCTACAACAAGGAACTCCTTGTATACTATGGAAACAAGGTAGCCGTCGATGATAAGCTCAATACCGTTCGTCTCTTGGACGTTGTTCCGATGAAGGATGATGCCTTTGTGATGGATGCTTATACTGAGAAGACAAACATCAATAAGATCATGCTCCATTACGCGGATGGTACCGTTGACTACAAGGCAGTTTCCTATAAAGAAGATTTCAAGAACAACCATGTAGTGGAGTATACCATTTCAGGAACAGACTTGATTTACACGCCAGAGTCCTTCTTGAATGATAGAAGCGCCCTTGTTACTGACTTGGTAAGCAATCTGTCTACTGTCACCCTAGATTCTGAAGCCATGAAGACAGTTATCGGCTATCCAACAAAATTGGATACCAATACACAAACGGGAACTATCAAAGATTTCTACTTTGCAGATAGTTTTGAAAAAGTCATGGCCAACCTAGAAAGCAATGTTCGAAAATTGTTAGTTGCTAGTCTCAATGGACAAGGCCAGGCTTCAGAGACCTATATCAAGGAAAAAATTCTTAATAATAAAGAAGCCTTTCTACTAGGTCTGACTTACTTGAACCGCTGGTACGACATCAACTACGGAACTGTGAATACCAAGGAATTAACCATTTTCGAGCCTGATTTCTTCGGAAATGATGCAGCATCAGCACTAGATATGATATTGGCAATCGGAAATGGTGGCTACGATGTTCTTCGTGCCCATAACAACGTTACGACCTACGTGTCCGCCATGGCAAAACAAACTGCTAAGGCTTCTGTCTTTGACTTGGTTGAGTCCTACCGTAAACTTTTCTTGCCAAACATGACAGACAATGAATGGTTTAAGCAAACAACAAAAGCCTATATTGTTGAAAGCAAGTCGCAGGTAGCAGAAGCAGCAGCCAAGCAAGATGCTGCAGAAAAACACAGCAAGTATGCTCTGGCAGTCTATGACCGCATCACCAATCCAAACTGGACTTACCGTCAAATGCTCTTGCCACTTTTGACCCTGCCACAGGAAGACATTTTCATCATTAGCAATCTAAATACCATGGCAATCGGTTCATATGAGCACTATGTTGAAGACTATTCAACAACAGAAAACCGTGATAAGGTTCGTCAAATGGTTGATTTGGCGGCTCAACGTCAGCGTGACAATGCGGACTTCTGGTATAAGATTCTCGATGAGACAAACCGTGAAAAACTCTTTGGTAGCCTGCTCAACAATGAAGGTTATATGATGTATGGTCCAGATGGTAAGAAGGCCTACCGTAATTTGACTGCGGAAGTAGATGCTATCCAAGACTTCTACGGTCCGATTAACAAGTGGTACCGTGAACATCCATCGATTAAGACAGCCTATGCAGATGGTAAGGAAACTTACTATATCACCTATGATATGCTAGGTGATTATGGAACGACACTTTATAGCCATGAAATGGTCCACAACCAAGACGGCTCTACCTATCTCCATGGTTATGGTCGCCGTATCGGTCAAGGAATGGAAGTTTATGCAGATGGATTGCTACAAAACGTTTCCTCTCTTGATAAGATGATCCTTGGCTTCAACGCCTTCTTTACAGAAGATATGGCTAACCGTGTCCATGTTGCAGATCCGGTAGAGAGATTTAGCAACGAGGCGGACTTCAATGCTTACTTCCATAATCAATTTGATGCCCTTTACTTGTTGGATTACTTGGAAGGTATGGCTATTCTTGGAAAATCTGACGATTTGAAGAAAGATTGGCTCCGTAAGATTGAAAACTACTATGTTCAAACAAACGGTGCTAATACGCATGCTGGAAATAATGCACGTGAGCTGACAGATGCTGAAGTAGCTTCCTTGAAGACCTTTAATGACTTAATCGACCAAAGTATCATTGATTACCGTCAGTATTTCGGCCCTTCTGGTGGTGCCAAGACCTTGAACAAAGAATGGTCTCGTAATGGTTACCACAGTGTGCCAATGTTTGCAGCCAACTATTCTGCACTTTCAAACCCATATGGCTCACCGGGAGATATCATGTTCCGTCGTATGGCCTTTGAATTGATTGCAGCTAAGGGCTATACAGAAGGCTTTATCCCATACGCATCTGGTCAATTATCTGATTATGCTATGAGCCAAGGCTCAACGATCTACGATACTTGGAACAAGAAAGATACGGGTCTGATTACTGATACGCACGTCTTGAACCAAGTCTTTAAGGGGCAATATACAACATGGGAAGAATTCAAGAAAGCCATGTTTGCTGAGCGTGTTGAAAAAGCAGAGGCTGGAAAACTGAAGCCATTTACTATGCAGTATGAATTAGGTGTTGCTAACTCTACAAAAGAAGTGACAGTAACGACCTATGCTCAACTCCAGGCTTTGATGGAAGAAGCTATGGAGGCTGATACAAATGGACGAATTTTCTATTCGACCAATAACGTCAACCTCAGTCGTGTTCATGCGCTCAAAGTCAAGGTTTATCAAGCAATGATGACATCTACTGATGACTTTAGAACATCCATCTTCAACCCATAATGAAAAAGCGAGTTGGTCTGAACTGCACCCCAAAAGTTAGACACAAAATCTAACGATTGGGGTGTTTTTCTTATGAAATTAAGTTATGAAGATAAACTAGAAATATATGAGCTGAGAAAGAGTGGCGTGTCGTGGGTCAACCTTAGCCAGATATACAAGGTCACTATTGCCAATCTCACATACATGATAAAACTCATGGATCGATATGGCGTGGAAAGCGTTGAAAAAGGTAAAAATAGGTATTATTCACCTGAATTAAAGCAAGAAATAATGGATAAGGTCTTGATTCATGGGTGTTCTCAACTCTCAGTTTCCCTTGATTATGCCTTGCCAAATCGAGGAATGCTTCCCAATTGGATAGCACAATACAAGAAAAACGGGTATACTATTCTTGAAAAACCAAGAGGGAGACCGAGCAAGATGGGACGTAAACGCAAGAAAACCTGGGAAGAGATGACGGAATTAGAGCGCCTTCAAGAGGAAAATGAACGTCTTCGAACTGAGGTGGCCTTCCTAAAAAAGTTGAGAGAACTTCGCTTGAGGGACGAAACACTAGTGCGCGAACAGCAGAAACAATTAGAGATATGGTCCAAGGAGGATTCCGACTAGACCTCCTACTTGCGACAGCTAAAATGCCTCGCTCAACTTATTATTATCAAGTCAAGCAACTGGATAAACCCGACAAGAACAAAGCCATTAAGGCTGAAATTCAAGCCATTTATGATGACCATAAAGGTAATTACGGCTATCGTCGGATTTATTTAGAACTCAGAAATCGAGGTTTCTTCATCAACCACAAAAAGGTGCAGCGCTTGATGACAGTCATGGGCTTAGCGGCTCGTATTCGTCGTAAGCGCAAGTATGCTTCTTACAAAGGTGAGTTGGGTAAGAAGGCTGATAATCTGATTAAACGTCAGTTTGAGGGATCTAAGCCTTATGAAAAATGTTATACCGATGTGACGGAGTTTGCTTTGCCTGAAGGGAAACTCTACTTATCGCCTGTTCTTGACGGCTATAATAGTGAGATTATTGATTTTACCCTGTCTCGGTCACCTGACTTGAAACAGGTTCAAACCATGCTTGCGAAGGCTTTTCCAGCAGATTTATACAGTGGGACTATTCTCCACAGCGATCAAGGTTGGCAATACCAGCACCAGTCTTACCATTACTTTTTGGAAACCAAAGGCATTCGACCATCCATGTCCCGCAAAGGGAATAGCCCAGATAATGGGATGATGGAGTCTTTCTTTGGCATTCTCAAATCTGAAATGTTTTATGGACTCGAGACATCTTATCAATCACTTGATGAGCTTGAAGAAGCTATTACAGATTATATTTTTTACTACAACAACAAACGAATAAAAGCAAAATTAAAAGGACTTAGTCCTGTCCAATACAGAACTAAATCCTTTCAATAATTATTTGTCCAACTTTTTGGGGGCAGTTCAGTCTTGTACCAGCTCCTTTTTTATGATAGAATTGAAACAAATTTATGGAGGTAACTATATGCAAATCAAGCCCATGCAAACTAAGGAGGAGATTAAAGGCAAGGCTTATGTCCATTGGAAGGTTTGGCAGGAAGCCTATGCAGATTTGTTACCGCAGGATTTTCTCCAAAAAACCTACACCTTGGAGCGCTGTCAGGACTGGGCCTTTCGCTATCCTCAGAATATCTTGGTAGCACTGGAGGATGAACAGGTGGTTGGCTTTGTTTGTTACGGTGCCAGTAGTCAGGAGGACTTGCAGGAGTCTGGTGAGATATACGCCCTCTATGTTTTGGCGGATTTCTATGATCGTGGGATTGGCTACCAGTTGATGCAGGCAGCTTTGGAGAAATTGCAGAGCTACGAAACTATTTCCCTCTGGGTCTTGGAGGGAAATGCGCGTGCAATTGCTTTTTATGAACGAGTTGGCTTTCGCTTTGATGGACTTGAGAAGACTGTCCATCTTGGTGAAGAGCGAAGGGAATACCGCATGCAATTGACACTTTCAAAAAAATAACACATTATTATATTGATAACTCTTTTTTGTCTGTGCTATAATAAGGCTGAGACAAGGAGGAATCTTATGATATTACTAACAAATCATCGCCTGAGAGTCGAAATTTCTGAACCAGGCGAACGGCCAAATGATACTTTTCGCTTTGACCGTGCGGGCTTTATTTCAGATGTTACCTTAGACGGAGATACGCATTTTGGTGCCAATGAACCCATGAATTTACGGCATTTATCTTCGGGTGGAAGAGGGCTTTGCTGCGAGTTTTCTGGGGATTTTGCTACGGGTGCCCAGGTTGGCGACTACTTTCCCAAATTGGGCGTCGGCTTGATCAAGCAAGATAGTGATCTGGGCTACCAATTTGCCCATAAGTACGATGAGGTCATTCCTTATCCTGTTACCGTTACCCAGACGGAAACCTCTGCTACATTTTTTACGGAAGCTGTCCCTTGCATGGGTATTGCTGCGGAGGTTGAGAAGACCATTCGGATTGAGGACAATATCCTTATTCTAGAAGCGACTATTACCAATGTTGGTGAGAAGGCATTTGAAACGGAAGAATATTGCCATAATTTTCTCAGTATCGACGGTATGGCAATCTCACCTGATTACCGTTTGGACTTGCCAGATATGAATGACCTGGGGCAGGAACGTCTCGATGGTTTTGGAGGCTATGACCATAACAATTTTATAGCAGACGGCAAGGCCATTGCTTTTGAAAAATGCGAGACCGATGTTTCGCTCAGTGTTCTTAGCACGGACAAGGCAAGCCTCGGTGAGACCTTTACCTGGAAACTCAGCCATAAGGGAGCGCAAGCAAGTGTGACTGGGATTGACCATGTTAAACCGACCAGTCTGCTCCTCTGGGCGACAGATCACATCGTTAGCCCAGAAATCATCCAGACCATCTGCCTCGCTCCAGGTCAGAGTCATACTTGGTCACGTCGCTGGATTTTCGAAGCCAACCCTCGTTGGTAAGGAAAATTAAGAGGAAGTGGGAAGGACTCAATCAACCACTGCACTGAGATATTGACACGAACTCTAAGAAGCGAGGCTAGAGTTTTTGCCCAGCCTAAAAGTGACAATCAGAGTAATAAAAAAGTTATCACAGATGAGACATTCAAATAGATTAAGGTCCTGCTTGCTACTATGAATGAGGGAATGATTTTAAAAGTAGAGGTTGGCTTAGTTCCTTATGGCTATGTAGGCGAAAATACAATTTCAAATATAAACCAGAAAATATGCGCAAAGGAAATTGTGTTGTCAAGTTGAGAATCCTAATATATTTGATTGAGAATAGAGGTATTTAAAATGAATTCTGAATTTAGAAAAAAGGTTTGCGAAGCAGTATCAAATTTTGATTCAAGTTTTCGCGAGATGGGACTGTCACAGGTTACCTATTCACGTGCATATCATTTGCTAGATAAGATAAAGTCGGAAGTTAATAATGAGAGTATTAATGGCGTTGCCTTTAATTTGAAGATTCGTTATTTTTATGATTACTTTTGTCGAGAGTTGATGCCTGGTGGAATTGTTCTTTCTGAACAAGCACAGAAAGATTTTTCGGATATTTCTGACTTAGCAAATGCACCGGAGTTATTGAGAGACATTCATAGTCCTATTGGCTTTTAAGTTCAATTAGCTACTAATGTTGTTAGGTTTGTGTTAACATCTCAGTTCCTTGTCTGAAAGGTACTTCATAGGACTATATCATGTCTTTACTAGCAAAATTTTATGTACCTTTGGCTGTAATTTTGTGAAAATATTTTGAATAGATGCGTGTAGCAAAAAATGTTACATGCATTTATTCACGTATTCGGCATGAATCAAGGCTAGTCTACCCTGGCTTTTTTTGTTACAATAGAGCAAGAAAGATTGGAGGAGTTCGATGAAGAATCTATTTTTAGTGACAGATGAGACTCAATTAAAAGATTACGAGTATTTTGTTGCCTCTCATCAAAACATCCTACAAAACTATATTACCTACTTACAAGACCAGTTTCAGGTTGAAGAATTGCCTCAGGCAATCATCTGGGCTGATGATGAGGCTGCAACTGGCTTCATCCGAGAATGCCCTATCCCAGCTTATACAAATGATATTCGTATGGTGATGACACCGGATTTGGAAGTTTGGAAGGACATCTATCTTAAACAAATAGAGAATTATTCTACTGAAGATACACAAGAAATTGTAGCCCATTATCATTCTCTATCAGATAACCATTTGCTACAAATTATTGGACATGAATTGGCTCATCAGAGTGAACAGTTTTTGGACTATGAAGAAGAAACTATGTGGTTTGAAGAAGGTATGGTAGAATATATCAGTCGTCGTTATTTTCTTACTGATGAAGAATTTATGAGGGAAAAACAAATCAATCAGCAGCTAGTTAATCTTTTTCAAACAAAAAATGATAATTGTCCCTTGTCTCAATTTGGTCAAGCAACCTCTGAGAGAGATTATGCCTCCATTTTTTACGAATACTGGCGTAGTTTCCTATCAATCGACCTTCTTGTCGAACGATTTGGAACAGTAGAAGATGTTTTTTTCTCCTATCATACTTGGCACAATCAAGGGAGGCCAGTTGATTTATTAACTTGGTTTCAACTAGAAATATAGAAAGAGGTCCCCATGTCCCGCAAACAAACCGTTACCCTGACCAATATGTGCCTGATTGAGGATAAGAATGGCAAGGTCCTTGTACAAATTCGTGATCCCAAGCGCTATCGCTGGTCGGGAGCTGCCTTTCCCGGAGGTCACGTTGAAGAAGGCGAAAATTTCCACGATTCAGTGGTCCGTGAGGTTCAGGAAGAAACTGGCTTGGTCATTCACAAGGCCCGTCTAGTTGGTATTAAGCATTGGCCTGATCAGGATGGCCATCGCTACATGGTCTTGCTCTACAAGGCGACTGACTTTTCTGGGCAGATTCGCTCCTCAGAAGAAGGTGAGGTTTTGTGGGTGGACAAGGCAGAGCTGGCAAACATGGACCTAGCCTATGACCTGCTTGAAGTCCTCAAAGTCATGGATAGCCCTGATTTGTCGGAATTTTTTTATACGGAAAAAGATTCTGAGGGTGAATGGGATAAGAATTATCGTTAAGAAACAGGTTTCAAACCGGTTTCTTTTTTATTTTTTTCAAAAAATACAAGAAAATGAATAAAAATTCACTTTCTTGTTGACAAATGTATAAAAATAAATTATACTGAGAACATCTTTTGATGAGAATGGTTGAAAAATGTGGGTATTATAGGTTTTGAAGCCCGATGGGCTATCAAATAAAATCAGTATAAATATACGTTTTTGAATGGAAGGAGAATAAGTATGAATTTGAAAAAGATTGTAATGGCAAGTTTTACAGCAGTAGCTGCTATGACCTTGGTAGCTTGTGGGAGTTCTGCAACTGATACTGAGGACACATCTCTGTCAAAAATTGAGGAAAAAGGCAGTCTGGTTGTGGCCTTGAGTCCTGAATTTGCACCTTTTGAATTTAAGACCTTGGTGGATGGAAAAGATACCTTGGTTGGAGCAGATATCGAACTAGCAAAGATTATCGGTGAGGAACTGGGTGTGGAAGTTGAATTTTCAGCAATGAGTTTTGATAATGTCTTAACCAGTGTTCAAAACGGTAAAGCAGATATTGCGATTTCTGGAATATCAGCCACTGAGGAACGGGCAAAGGTATTCGACTTCTCTCTCCCTTATTACACCTCGACAAATAAAATTATCATCAACAAGGCGGATGTGAATGAATTTACCGATCTTGATTCCTTAGCAACAGCCAGCTTTGGGACACAAAAAGGTTCCATTCAAGAGCAAATAGCCAAAGAGAAATTTACTTCAGCTACCATCGTCTCTCTAACGTCAAATGGTGAGCTGGTCAATCAGCTCAAGTCGCAACAATTAGATGCGGTCGTATTTGAAGAACCAATTGCTATGGCCTATGTTGCCAAAAATGATGACTTAATGCTTCTTGATGTCGAAGTAACAAGCAGCTATTCAGATGCCTACGCTATTGCCATACCAAAAGGAAGTGAAGCCTTGAAGGAAAAAATTGATACCGTTGTGAAGGACTTAGTTGAATCTGGTAAAATGGATCAATTTGTTCAAGAAGCATATGATCTTTCTATTCAGCAATAAATCTTAGCTCTAAGCGTTCAATAAACAGTGAAACTCCTAGAATTCTAGGAGTTTTTTGATGATAGAATGATAATTTTAGAGTGGTAGAAGGGGAGGTCTGAAGCTTAGCTTTTTCTTGAATGAAGTAGCCATTGTGCCACTAGTTTGATTATCAAAGTCGAGCTGAACAAGATTCCAAAGAAATATCCTGAGAATACCATCAATTGTTTCCAAACAGGCTGGCTGGTTAAGCCTGGTTGTAGTATGGGATAGTCCAGTTGGAAGCTAAAGGAAAATAGACGAGAAGAAATATATAAGCTTATCAATAAGCAAGTGAACCAAGCCAGTCCTAGGACCAAGCAGGTCAAACTGAGATGGGTAGAGTAGGAAGCCGGGCTAATTTGATTCATGATTAAAAAACTGCGGTGGTGTTTGCGGTCGGAAATGACCAACCAAAGAGCATGAGCAATAAGCAGCAAGGGGAATACGTAAAAAAGAAATGGAAAGAGATTGCTTAATAACAAGTAGAAATCTTTGGGAGCTTTCTGATAACGATGGATTTTGTTCCTGCTGATCAGTTCGCCGAGACGGAAGGTTTCTTCCTGAAGTTGGTTCAGGGTAAAACCGTATACTTGCTGTCCTGCTTGTTTCCAAGTCAGTAGTTGCCTGTAAAGTTCCAATTGTAGGCGGACTACCGTTTGACTTTTTCCTTCCAGGTGTTCTTTTTCTAGGTAGTATGCAGATAATTGCATCACTGTTCGGTAGTGATTTTCCATCTCAGCTGTCCAATCTTTCTTCGCTCGATTTTCTGGCAAGAGGGCTTGGCTACTTTCCTTGTTTAGACGGATAAGTTCTTGTCGTTCTTCCTGAGCCAACTGGTCGGCTTGAAAAAGGGTGCGATAAGATAGCCCAAAAACGAGTCCACTGATGGCTAAGAAGGAGATTAGCAGGATATGGTGACGCAGCAAACGTCGTAGAAAAAACGGAAACAAGCTCATTCTTTTTTCTCCTCTCCGAAAATTTCTGTATAGAGCCGCTCAGCTTGACCTTGAACAGGATGGATAGAGAGTAATTGGATTGGGAGACTTGTCAGGGCCCGCATCACCTGATCAAGACTGACTTCATGACTATCGATTTGTATCAGATTGTCTTTCAGATAGAGGGGAAAAGTCTTTGAAAGAGCTTGAAAAGCTAACTGATTGTCACTAGTATCAATTTGATAAACCTGCCCTACTGTCGATAAGCTTCGTTCGATTAATTTACCATTTTTCAAAAAAAGGAGCTGGTCAGTCAGTTGATCCACTTCGTTGAGGTGATGTGAGGAGACGATGATTGTTGATCCATTTTTTGCCATTTTTAGCAGTAAATTCCGGGTTTGGATATAGCTGGCTGGGTCGAGTCCATTGAGTGGTTCATCCAAGAGGATCAGTTCAGGCTCAATCATGATTCCAAGAGCTAGCAAGAGGTGTTGCTTCATACCAAGTGAGTAGGATTTGACAGGTCGATGGACATAGTCTGCAATTCCGATTTCTTCAATGACCTGTGCAGTTCGTTCTTTATCCAAGCCTTGTGCCTTTTGCACGAATTTTAAATGCTCTAAGCCGGTTAATTCAGGGTAGAGAATGCGGTTGTCTTGTAAATAAGCAAACTTTTGATAGATTTTTCGATCGGTATTTGGCAGTCCCAGAATGTCAATGCTACCTTGGTCGGGTGTTTGGAGGTTGGCGATGCAGTCCAATAAGGTTGTTTTTCCTGCCCCGTTTGGACCGATAAGCGCCCAAATTCCTGGTCGGTCAATTTCTAGAGACAATTGATCTAGAATGCTACGTTTTCCATAGGTTTTTGATAGATTGTGAATGGCTAATTTCATCATTTAAACCTCCCTAGTATCGTGAGTGAGACTGAAATAGAGTAGTCCATAGACCAAGCAACTTGCGACAGAAAGAACAAGGTAGGCATGGGAGAAGGAGAATTGCTGGTTATTGGTATGAACCAGCAGGCTGCCATCTGCGATAGCGCCAGCATTCCAAAGGGCAAAAGGATTTAAAGGATGCTGGATCCAAGATCCTCCGAGGGAAAAAACCAAGGTCAATAGACAGCCAGACAAGGGACTTTTTGTCACATGTGTCACCAATTGAGCCAAACCGAGGATTAAAAAGAGATAGAGAAGTTCCAGCCCAAAACTGATCAAAACTGCCTGATAAATCGGCTTGATGATTAGCTCCACCTGGGAATGAGGGACAAAGTTATCGATTCCATTTGAGATATAGTGAGTGATAGGGTAGGACCAGCTAGAGGCGCCATTTACCAGAAAAATGATTGAATAGTGAAGAGTATAAACAGTTATATAAGAGAAAAGGAAGAGTCCAAGAAAGGCAAGGGTCTTGTGACTAATGATGGTTCGAGGTGACAAGCCCACAGTTTTTAGGAAGCGCCGTTGCCGATTGAGCCCTGTTTGATCTTTTGTATAAAAATCAGCAAAGAGCAGAAGAAAAAGTGGAAGTAGGTAGAGAATTCCCCAACCTTTTAGGCTAAACCAAATCTGATGACTGGTACCTTTTAGAGCCTGCTTGCCCAGACGATAGATCAATTCCCTGTCAGCCTCGGTCTCAAACTGATCAAATTCGGTCAGGAAATAATTGACAGGAAAGGCAGTAGGTAGTTGGTGCTCTTTTAGATAGCGGGAAACTGCGACAGTATTTTCAATCGTCTGGCTAGGAATATCATAACTATCATAGGTCGTGGAGACATAAGCACCATCTCTCAAGAGATTCTGAATATTTTTCGTGTAAAAATAATTCCAATCTTCCTTTTCAACTGCTTCCAGTTCCATTTTGTAGGTATCTAAATAGCCCTCAATAAACTCTTTTTCCTCTTGATAGCTAGCCTCATCAATTAGCTCTTGTTGGTAGGCTGCCTCGATTTCATCCCCAAGATGCTCGAATCTGGAAAGGAATTGCTGGTAGTATTGAACCTTTTCTTCTTTTGCTACCTGATGGTTGTAGGAGAAATAAAGGGATTGGCCCAAAAGCAGAGCGCCTAGAAGAAACAGGAGGAAAACAAGTTTTTTCTGTCTAAAGAATTGTTTGAGTTCGATTTCTAGCATGTCTTCTCCTTATATTTTTTTGTATTTGCAAGTATATTATATAATATACTAATTTTCTATGCAAGAAATTCTACTAGAGAAAGCTAAAAAGTAAGAAGAAAGTAAGCAATTTTGCAGGTTTTTATCCAGAAAAACTTGAATATTTGCAAAAATATGCAAAAGAATTGAATAAAAATACAACAAATTTGTTGACAAGTGAATAAAATTCATTTACAATAGACTCATCCCTAAGAGATTGGATCTAGGGGGGAAGAAAAAGAAACAAAGGATTATGATAATATGGGAATTAAAAAATTTTTACTTGCAGCTACTACATTGGTAGCAGGTTTTAGTTTGGCAGCTTGCTCTTCATCGACTGATTCTAGTCAAACAACTCTTGAAAAAATTCAAGAAAAAGGGACCTTGGTAGTTGCAACCAGCCCAGACTATGCACCATTTGAATTCCAAACATTGGTAGATGGAAAAAACCAAGTGGTGGGAGCAGATATTCTCTTGGCTCAAAAAATCGCTGATGAGTTGGGTGTTGAACTTGAAATCTCATCTATGAGTTTTGACAATGTCTTGTCAAGTGTACAATCAGGCAAGGCAGATATTGCCATTGCAGGTCTTTCTTATTCAGAAGAAAGAGCTCAGGTTTTCGATTTCTCTGAAAGCTACTATCAAATCGAAGATGTCTTGTTGATTCAACAATCAAACTTGGACAGCTATACTAGTCTAGATGCTTTATCAGGTAAAAACCTTGCGGTACAAAAAGGTTCAACTCAGGAAACCTATGCCAAAGCTGAGATGAGCATGGCAAATATCGTATCTTTAACTTTAATGGGTGAAGCGGTCAATGAATTGAAATCAGGTCAAGTAGAAGCAGTTTTGATGGACTCTCCTGTTGCAGCTGGTTATGTTTCACAGAACTCTGATCTTGCGGTTGCTAATATCAGTTTCCCAACAACGGATGAGAACTCAAAAGTTATTGCTATGCCAAAAGGAAGTGATGATTTGAAAGCAGCTATTGATGCGGTTATCAAAGAAGTCGTTGCTTCAGGCGAGTTTGAAACCTTCTTAGAAGAAGCAGCAACCTACACCGTTTCAGAATAACAAAATAAAAAAACTTGCCATGTGAACTGCACCCCAAAAGTTAGACACAAAATCTAACGATTGGGGTGTTTTTCTTATGAAATTAAGTTATGAAGATAAACTAGAAATATATGAGCTGAGAAAGAGTGGCGTGTCGTGGGTCAACCTTAGCCAGATATACAAGGTCACTATTGCCAATCTCACATACATGATAAAACTCATGGATCGATATGGCGTGGAAAGCGTTGAAAAAGGTAAAAATAGGTATTATTCACCTGAATTAAAGCAAGAAATAATGGATAAGGTCTTGATTCATGGGTGCTCTCAACTCTCAGTTTCCCTTGATTATGCCTTGCCAAATCGAGGAATGCTTCCCAATTGGATAGCACAATACAAGAAAAACGGGTATACTATTCTTGAAAAACCAAGAGGGAGACCGAGCAAGATGGGACGTAAACGCAAGAAAACCTGGGAAGAGATGACGGAATTAGAGCGCCTTCAAGAGGAAAATGAACGTCTTCGAACTGAGGTGGCCTTCCTAAAAAAGTTGAGAGAACTTCGCTTGAGGGACGAAACACTAGTGCGCGAACAGCAGAAACAATTAGAGATATGGTCCAAGGAGGATTCCGACTAGACCTCCTACTTGCGACAGCTAAAATGCCTCGCTCAACTTATTATTATCAAGTCAAGCAACTGGAGAAACCCGACAAGAACAAAGCCATTAAGGCTGAAATTCAAGCCATTTATGATGACCATAAAGGTAATTACGGCTATCGTCGGATTTATTTAGAACTCAGAAATCGAGGTTTCTTCATCAACCACAAAAAGGTGCAGCGCTTGATGACAGTCATGGGCTTAGCGGCTCGTATTCGTCGTAAGCGCAAGTATGCTTCTTACAAAGGTGAGTTGGGTAAGAAGGCTGATAATCTGATTAAACGTCAGTTTGAGGGATCTAAGCCTTATGAAAAATGTTATACCGATGTGACGGAGTTTGCTTTGCCTGAAGGGAAACTCTACTTATCGCCTGTTCTTGACGGCTATAATAGTGAGATTATTGATTTTACCCTGTCTCGGTCACCTGACTTGAAACAGGTTCAAACCATGCTTGCGAAGGCTTTTCCAGCAGATTTATACAGTGGGACTATTCTCCACAGCGATCAAGGTTGGCAATACCAGCACCAGTCTTACCATTACTTTTTGGAAACCAAAGGCATTCGACCATCCATGTCCCGCAAAGGGAATAGCCCAGATAATGGGATGATGGAGTCTTTCTTTGGCATTCTCAAATCTGAAATGTTTTATGGACTCGAGACATCTTATCAATCACTTGATGAGCTTGAAGAAGCTATTACAGATTATATTTTTTACTACAACAACAAACGAATAAAAGCAAAATTAAAAGGACTTAGTCCTGTCCAATACAGAACTAAATCCTTTCAATAATTATTTGTCCAACTTTTTGGGGGCAGTTCAATGCAAGTTTTTTTATTTTTATTTGTCAGTCAAAGGAGCTACTTTGGCTTGCAAGTAATAGGTTGTCAAACGAGGAATGGTCAACTTAACACCAGTTTGGTCCGGATAGATGGTAAATGGCTCGATTGGAAGAGCGTTAGATGAGAAGACAAGTTTGTATTCTCTATCAGCAGGCAGATCAAGCTGAACATCATAAAGGTCTTGGTCATTAAAATTATTGACAACTAGAATCTCTTGCTCATCACTAGTCCGAGAAAAAGCATAGAGATTGGCTTCAGGATCAATCTTAACCCAGTTGAAGCCTTTTTCATAAGCCTTGTAGTCGTATTTCCAGAAGGCATCGTGTTTTCGATAGAAAGTTGCTAGTTCCTTCATCATCTGGTGGAAGGACTGGTGAACAGGGAAGTTTAACAAGGTCCAGTCCATTTCTGTGTACTCATGCCATTCACGGATATGGCCCCATTCATTGCCCATAAAGAGCAATTTTTTACCTGGATGAGCAAAATAATAGCTGTAATAGGCACGGGCAAGGTGGAACTTATCTTCATAGTTGCCATCCATCTTGTCAACGATGGAGAGTTTTCCGTGGACCACCTCATCGTGTGACAGTGGCAAGAGGAATTGCTCGGTTTGGTTGTAGTACATACCGAAGGTCAATTCATTAGAATGGTGCTTGCGGTAGATAGATGGTCGCTCCATGAATTTTAGGGTATCGTTCATCCAACCCAGGTCCCATTTCATATCGAATCCGATACCACCTTGGTCGAGTGGATGAGTAACTCTCGGATAGCTGGATGAGTCTTCAGCAATCATGAGAACACCCTTGAATTCTTGATGGACGAGGGCATTGACCCTTTTGATAAATTCAACAGCGGAATGGTTGATTTTACTTTCTTCTGTTTCTCCACGCCAGTAGAGTAAGTAGGAGAGGGCATCGACACGGATTCCATCAAAATGGAACTCCTTGAGCCAATATTTGATATTGGAAAGGAGGAAGGAGCGTGTGAATCCCTTGCCTAAGTCAAAATTGGCAGTTCCCCACTGACGGTTTTCACGGTCGTGTTCCTCTGGGTATTCATACAACCAGCTGCCATCAAACTGGTAGAGGCCGTGAGCATCCTTACAGAAATGTAGAGGAACCCAGTCTAGAATCACACCAATACCAGCTTGATGACATTGATCCACCAAGTATTTGAGTTCATCAGGCTTTCCGTAGCGACTGGTTGGACTGAAATAGCCAGTTACCTGGTAGCCCCAAGATGCATCAAGTGGATGTTCCAAGACAGGCATGAGTTCGATATGGGTATAGCCGTTCTCTTTGACATAGTCAATCAAGAGCGGAGCGATTTCCTTGTAGGAATAAAAGGCTTCTGCAGGTGCCCCAGATTCGTTTTTATTTGCAAATTTCTGTTTCCATGAACCTAAATGAACCTCGTAGATGGAGACGGGTGCTTCTTTGAAGTTGTAATCAACGCGCTCATACATCCAGACATCATCTTTAAATTTATAGCGGCTGTTGTAGGTTAAGGAAGCAGTATCTGGCCGCAGTTGACTAAAACGCGCAAAAGGGTCGGCCTTGTATAGTTCCCATCCCTGGTGGGTGACCAATAGATACTTATAGGATACCAAGGACTTGATATCTGGGACGTAGAGACCGAAAATTCCTTGGCCCTGATTTTCCATCTGGTGGGTCCGTTGCCAGTCATTAAAATCTCCAATGACAAATACCTGGGCAGCATTTGGGGCATAGACTGTAAACTGGATCCCCAAGATCTTGTTCCCTTTTTTGACAAAATGGGCACCGAATTTATCATGGAGGGAGCTATGCTCACCTGACTGCATGAGGTAGAGGTCGAAATCACTAAAATTGGTCATATATCTCCTTTCACAAAACCAGTCTAGCTGGCAGTTTGTCATTTTGGGAAAGCGTGAGTAGACGAATCCCACTTCCTGTTTGAATTTGGAAATTGAAAGTTCAGAGGGATGCTCTAATAGCTATACTTTTTCTAAAAACCTCCAACAACCAGTGTGATTGTTGAAGGTTTGTCTTTTTTCAAATGAACGATTAGAGGTTCTCTAGGCTGTAATTTCCTCGTAGAGCCAAATATATTTTTGGGCGGAAGCCTGCCAAGAAAAGTCTCTTGTCATGGCTTCTTTGACCATAGTTTCCCAATCGGCAGGACGAGTATAATACGTTTCAAGGGCAAAATCATAGACTTGTTTCATGTCGTAGGCGTTCTTACCTCCGAAACTAAAGCCTGTTCCTTCCTTGGTTTCGATGTGGTATGGGGTTACAGTGTCAACCAAACCGCCTGTCTCACGAACTAAAGGTAGGGTTCCGTAGTGCATGGAAATGAGCTGACTGATTCCACATGGTTCAAACATAGACGGCATCAAGAAGAGGTCGCTTGCTGCATAGATTTGATGAGCAAGAGGCTCATTGTAGCCACGGTAGAAGGCAAATTTTTCAGGATAGGCATGCTTGAAGTGATGGAAGGCATTTTCAATGTCTGTTTCACCATTTCCTAGAATAACAAACTGCACCTGAGCCTGAAGGAGATGGCCAAGAACTTCTGTTAATAGATAGAATCCTTTTTGCCAGGTCAAGCGTGATACGATTCCGACCAAGATGACATTTTCGTCTTGTGGCAAGCCAAATTGAGCTTGGAGTGCGAGTTTGTTCTTTTTCTTATCGGAAAGGTTAGCGAGACCATAGTTCGCAACCAAGAGTTTATCTGTTTGACTGTCCCAACTATCGTAATCAATACCGTTGACAATGCCGACGAGGTCATGGCGCCGAAGTTCTAGCACATGCTGCATATTTTCACCGAATTCTTCGGTCAGGATTTCACGAGCATAGGTCTCAGAAACAGTTGTCACCTTATCTGCATAGAGGATACCAAGCTTCATAAAGCTGATACAATCATCATGGAAGCGAGCAATGCCATCGAGATAGTAACTATAATTCATTCCCAAAGCAGACCAAAGGGCCTGTTTATGGAAAATACCTTGGAAGGCAAGATTATGGATGGTAAAGACGTGTTTGATGCGGCGGAATTCTTCGCGGTAACTATAGAAAGTTCGGCAGAGGAAGGGGATAGCCGCAGCATGCCAGTCATGGCTATGGATAACATCTGGGAAGAAGTGAAGGGCTTCCAAGAGTCGACAAGTCGCATGCTGGAAGAAGCCAAAGCGCATGGCATCATCGTCATAACCATATAGTTCATCCCGTTCAAAGAAATCACGGTGTTCGATGAAGTAGAAGGTTACTCCGTCAACTACCTGGCTATAGACATTGGCCATTGATTGGATATCGCCAGCCCGTACATCAAAACTAGAAACATAATCGAAATCAGCATGGTTATTGATGGCGATTTTTTTATAGAGTGGAAGGACGACACGAACATCCAAGCCCTGATGAACCAGCTCTTTTGGTAGAGAACCAATTACATCGGCCAAGCCACCTGTTTTGATGAATGGCAGTCCCTCAGATGCGACAAAGAGAACGGATTTTTTTGTCATGGATACTCCTTATCTAGATGATCTGGTGAGCCTTTAAGTAGGCAGGTGAAGTCGTACTTCCTTTGATATCTGTTGGATGGATAATCTTAGTTGATTTATCGATAATGGCATTCTCAATGTTGGCGCCACTCTTAATGGTCACACCATTCAAGATGATGGAGTTTTTGACAACAACGCCTTCTTCGATGACAACATCCCGGTCGATTACAGAGTTTTCGACTTGACCATTGATATTCGCACCGTTGGAAATCAAGCAACGTTTTACTTCAGCGAGTGGGCCATAAAGACTTGGAGAACTGTCGCTTGTTTGTGTGTGGATTGGCCAATCGTGTTTAAACAAGAGTTTGCGCGTGTCTTGGTCAATCAATTCAATCTGAGTATTGAAGTAAGAAGAAACGGTATTGATACATGCAACAAAGTCACGGTGTGCATAGCCCATTATCTTGTACTGGTCCACCATATCCCGGAGAATATCTTTGAGCCAATAGAGAGAAGACACCTTGTTGGCACGTGTAATCAACTCGATAAAGGTAGTGCGTTTCATGATATAGGCTTCAAGTGATACGGGACGATTTTTGTATTTGCCGTGGTTCTCTTCGAAGGCAATAACTCGTTTATCGTCACCGAATTTCAAGGTTTGACAACCAATAAAGTTTTCTTTGGCATCCGATACATTTTTATACAAGACGGTAATGTCTGCTCCTGTTGCCTGATGCTCATCCATTACCTTTGTAAAATCTTGGCTGTAGATAAAGTAAGAAGGTGCAATGAGAACGTACTCTTTGGTTGAATTTTCAATGTAGTGAATATTTTCTGAAAAGGCATTGATATCGTGTTGGTAAACGGAATTTGGATCAGTCGCACTATTTAAAAGACGAAGTGAGCCACGTTTGCTGTTGATATTGTAGTGCTTACCAGTTCCTACGTGCTGGATAGTCGACCGCATTTTTGCAGGCATATAGACTTGGAATTCTGTGATTCCAGAGTTTGACATGTTTGAAAGTGGGAAGTCGATTAAACGATAGCGTCCCAAGAAACCGAAAGCTTGTACGCCGCGGTGGTCCATGACATCACCAAAATGAACATTGTTTCCTTCGATATTGACGATTCCGAGAGTATTTCTTAACATAAGCTTCCTTTCTTACTTGGTTACATTCTTATCAATGAGGAGAATTTGGTCTTCTGTTCCAGTTAGAGTAACGCCTGCAGCGATTTTGACATTTTCTGCGACGATGACATAGTCTAGAGAGGCGCCTTCACCAACGACAGCACCTGGAAGGAGAACAGAGTTTTTAACAACTGCTTCGTGCTCAACTTCAACATCAGTCGAAATCACAGAGTGTTCTACGTAGCCATCAATAATTGCCCCCTTGTCGATATAGGCTGATTTGACAGTAGCAGAAGAACCAATTACTTGAGCAGGAGAACCCTTGTCCTCTGAATAAATACGCCAAGTACGGTCTGACAAATCTAGGTCTCCTGCATGATCAATCAAGTCCATGTTGGATTCCCAAAGACTGTTGACTGTACCCACATCTTTCCAGTAGCCACGGAATGGATGAGCAATCAACTTGCGACCATCTGCTAAGTATTTAGGAATGATATCATGTCCGAAATCGTGAGAAGAAGTGTCCAATTTGTCGTCTTCTTGTAGGTATTTTTTCAACGTCTTCCAAGTGAAGATGTAGATACCCATTGAAGCTAGGTTGCTCTTTGGATTTTCTGGTTTTTCTTCGAATTCTTCAATGCGGTAATTTTCATCCGTGTTCATAATGCCGAACCGAGATGCTTCTTTGATTGGGACTTCAATGACTGCAATGGTTGCATCCGCCTTATTTTGAACGTGTGTATCAAGGAGTTTATCGTAATTCATCTTGTAGATGTGGTCACCAGAGAGAATCAAGACATACTCAGGATCATGAAGATCGATAAAGTCGATGTTTTGTGTAATGGCATCAGCTGTACCCTTGTAGAGTCCAAAGCCTTCAATTTTTTCACTCGGTGGGAGGACAAAGACACCAGAACCCTGTACATCCAATCCCCAACGTTGGGATTGGGCAACATAAGAGTTGAGCAAAACTGGTTCATACTGGGTCAAGACACCAACGATATCAATACCAGAGTTTGCACAGTTACTGAGTGGGAAGTCGATGATGCGGTATTTACCACCGAATGCGACAGCAGGTTTGGCTACTTTCTTTGTCAAACCCTCTAGACGAGTACCTCGTCCACCAGCAAGAATCATAGCTAATAATTTATTTTGTGCCATGTCATCACTCCTTAAACATATGATAGGTATATTATAGCACAAATAAAAAAAGAATGAAAGCGATTTCTGTAAAGTCGTATAGAAAAGTTACAGAAATACTTTCATCCTTCTTACTACAACAAGTAAAACGGTTTTGCTAATCAAATTTTACTTCTTCCAAAAGGAAGTTAATGAAGCGTTCTCCCATATCCGATAACATGGTTTTTTCATGCTGGATATAGACCAACTCAATCTGGTCATCGTAATCAAGTGGGATGGATACGATATTGTCACCATTTAGGTTGGAATTAAGGATACCAGTTGCGATGGTATAGCCATCCAAACCAATCAAAAGATTGAAGAGAGTTGCCCGGTCAGAAACGACGATGGATTTTTTATGGTGTTCTTGAGAGAGAATTTCTTCTGAAAAATAGAAGGAATTGTGAATCCCTTGTTCATAACTGAGATACGGAAAATCAACCAAGTCCTCCAAGGTCAAGACTTCCTTTTGAGCGAGCGGATTGGTCTTGCTGACGAAAACGTGGGGATGTGCAGTAAAAAGATGGGTGTGGCTAAGACGATTGTCGTCCAAGAGTTTTAAAAGGACATCGCGGTTAAAATTATTGAGGAATAGCACGCCAATCTCTGAACGGAAGTTTTTCACGTCATCGATGATTTCCCAAGTCCGTGTTTCCCGCAAGAAGAGCTCGTAATCTTCCATCTCTGTCTCTTTTAAGAGAGAGACGAAGGCATTGACTACAAACGCGTAGTGTTGAGAGGAGACACTAAAGAGTTTCCGCTTGGCACCAGGATTTTTATAGCGTTCTTCTAGTAGCTCAGTCTGTTCAACCACCTGACGAGCATAGGAAAGAAATTCCATACCATCCTTGGTCAAGGTAATTCCTTTTGGATTGCGGTAGAAAATCTTGATTCCCATCTCTCTTTCCAAGTCTCGTACGGCATTAGACAGGCTTGGCTGGGTGATAAATAACTGCTTTGAAGCTTCGTTCATACTGCCTGTTTCGGCAATCTTGATAATGTAATGTAACTGTTGTATTCTCATAATTCTATTGTACCATGAATTGACAAAAATATAAGAAAAATGTATAATGCCAACAATAAACCTTTAACTGAGTCCAGAGAGGCGAAGAAGGAAACAGGAATAAGAAGGCACATTCTGCCTTTTTTCGTGTAACCTTGCTAGCCAGCAAGGTTTTTTCTCTCTATCGACCTTTCTGTTTTCCCCTGAAAATAGAAAAGGAGTACAGATGGCGTTAAAAGAAGATTTAGTGATTGTTGAGCAGCAGGAGATTGCCAAAGGGATTTTTTCCCTCATCTTAGAAGGCGATATGGTTAAGAGCATGTCCTGTGGCCAATTTGTTCATATTCGAGTTCCTGACCAGTCCATGGTTCTCCGCAGACCTCTTTCGATTTCACAGATTGACACCGCAGCAAGACAGTGCCGCCTGATTTATCGAGTGGAAGGACGGGGGACGGATTATTTCTCCAAAATGACAGTGGGCCAGACCCTGAATGTTCTGGGCCCCTTGGGTAAGGGATTTCCGACTGACTTTTTGGAAAAAGGCAGAGCTGTTCTTTTGGTTGGAGGAGGGATTGGTGTTCCCCCTCTGGTTCAAGTCGCAAAAGAGGCTGCTCAAAAAGGATGTCGCGTTTTATCAGTCATTGGATTTGCTCATAAGGATGCGGTCATCTTAGAAGAAGAACTTTCAGCTTATGGTGATGTATTGGTGACCACTGATGACGGAAGTTACGGTCAGGAAGGAACTGTCGCAAAGGTGATTGATAACTTGAAAGAAGACTTTCAAGCCATCTATTCTTGCGGTGCAGCGGGGATGTTAGTTTATCTGGATAAGACTTTTCAGGACCATCCTCATGCTTATTTGTCTCTTGAGGGGCGGATGGCATGTGGCACAGGAGCCTGCTATGCCTGTGTTGTCAAGCCTAAGCAGGGGAAAAACCATGAAAATGTCCGAGTGTGTAAAGAAGGGCCAGTTTTTGAGACTGGCAGTCTGTCCTTATAGGAGGTAAAGCATGAAAAATCCACTGACTGTTTCCTTACCAGGTTTAGAGTTGAAAAATCCCATTATTCCCGCATCTGGCTGCTTTGGATTTGGGCAAGAATTTGCGGAATTTTATGACTTAAATCGCCTTGGATCCATCATGATAAAAGCGACGACTCGACATCCTCGCTATGGCAATCCAACACCTCGAGTCGCAGAGACACCGGCAGGTATGCTCAATGCCATCGGTCTGCAAAATCCAGGAGTGGATGTGGTCCTGGCTGAAAAGCTTCCCTGGTTAGCTAAACACTATCCATCATTACCAATTATTGCCAATGTCGCTGGTTTTTCTAACGACGAATATGCCTATGTATCAGGAAAGATTTCACAGGCTCCGAATGTCAAAGCCATTGAACTCAATATTTCCTGTCCCAATGTAGATCATGGCAACAATGGCTTGCTGATTGGGCAAGTTCCTGAATTGACCTATGCAGCTGTAAAGGCAGCGGTAGATGCTGCATCTGTTCCAATTTATGTCAAGTTAACACCAAGTGTGGCAGATATTACCCAACTTGCTAAGGCGGCTGAAGATGCTGGTGCAGCAGGACTCACCATGATCAATACCCTTGTAGGCATGAGGTTCCATCTCAAAAATAGACAACCGATTTTGGCGAATGGAACAGGTGGCATGTCAGGTCCAGCTATTTTTCCTGTCGCTCTAAAACTCATCCGACAGGTTGCGCAAACAACTCGTCTACCAATTATCGGTATGGGGGGTGTTGATTCAGCTGATGCTGCCCTTGAAATGATGATGGCTGGGGCGTCAGCGATTGGTGTAGGGACTGCCAATTTTACAGATCCATTCGCCTGTCCCAAGATTATTGATCAGCTACCTGAGAGGATGGATGCGTATGGAATCGAGAGTTTGGAAAGTTTGCTTCGACTTGTACAGTCTGACCTGGGTTGGGCTGATCATTGACAAGCACCAAATAAAAGAGTAGTATAGAAATAGTTAAAAACCTTTAACTGAGTCCAGAGAGGCGAAGAAGGGTCACAGGATAAATAGAGGCGGAGTCTAGGCTCTCACTCTCTTTTGGTGCAACCCTTGCTGATTTGGCAGGGGTTTTTGTGTCTGAATTTTGGAGGTCTTATGAGAGAATTATCCCCAATTATCGCCCTAGATTTTGCCAGTTTAGAGGAGGTCAAGGCCTTTCTAGCTCAGTTTCCAGCAGATGAGCATCTCTTTGTCAAGGTTGGGATGGAGCTGTATTATGCGGAAGGTCCAGCGGTCATTCGTTATATCAAGTCACTAGGTCATCGGATATTTTTAGATTTGAAATTGCATGATATTCCACATACGGTTGAGTCGGCCATGCGGGTACTAGCGACACTGGGTGTCGATATGACCAATGTCCACGCAGCAGGCGGCTTTGAGATGATGCAGGCGGCTCGGAGGGGACTAGGGCAGCAGGCTCGCTTGATTGCGGTGACCCAGTTGACGTCCACTTCAGAGGAGCAAATGCAGAGCGACCAGAACATTCAGACCAGTTTGCAGGAGTCCGTTGTCCACTACGCTCGGTTAGCAGACAGGGCCGGTTTAGACGGTGTCGTCTGTTCAGCTCAAGAAGTTGGTCTTATCAAAGAAGCCACTCAGCCAGACTTCATCTGTCTGACACCAGGCATTCGACCAAGTGGCAGTGACATCGGAGATCAAAAACGTGTCATGACTCCAGGACAAGCGGCGCAAATCGGATCTTCCTACATCGTTGTCGGCCGTCCGATTACGCAGGCGGATCATCCTCTTCAGGCCTATCAGGCTATCAAGCAGGAGTGGAGTGGTCATGACCAGTAAGATTTATCAGGCAGTGATTGACCGTCCGCTAGGCTATCAAGATTCTTGGGGAAATGTGTATCCCCTTAACTACGGCTACATTCCCAACCTCATAGCTGGTGACGGTGAAGCGCAGGATGTCTACGTCCTTTCAAGAGCCGTTGAGCAAGCAGTGACGCACTTTGAAGGTCGACTGGCTGCTGTCATTCATCGGCGAGATGATAATGAAGACAAGTGGGTCCTGACAGGAGCAGATGAAGAGGTTAGTTTGGCACAAATCACAGAAGCAACACATTTTTTAGAACAGTATTTCGATTCATGGATCGAAATGATATAGAAAAGGAGAAAATTATGACACTTTCAAGTAAAATCGCATCGCACTTATTGGATATTAAAGCAGTTTATTTGCGGCCTGACAAACCATTTACTTGGGCTTCAGGCATCAAATCTCCTATCTACACAGACAATCGCATCACCTTATCTTATCCAGATACACGCAACTTAATTGAAGATGGTTTTGTTCAAGCAATCAAGGCAGAATTTCCAGAGGTCGAAGTCATTGCAGGAACTGCAACAGCTGGAATTCCTCATGGTGCGATTGTGGCTGACCGCATGAACCTGCCATTTGCCTACATTCGTAGTAAGGCCAAGGAGCACGGAGCGGGTAATCAGGTGGAAGGACGCATTGTCAAGGGACAAAAAATGGTTGTCATTGAAGACTTGATTTCAACCGGTGGCTCTGTTTTAGATGCCGTTGCAGCTGCTGAACGAGAAGGGGCAGAAGTGCTTGGTGTGGTGGCAATTTTTACCTACCAGCTTCCAAAGGCAGACCGAAATTTTGATAATGCAGGTGTTAAACTGGTTACGCTCTGCGATTATTCTGAGCTCATCAAGGTGGCAAAAGTGCAGGGGTATATCAATGCGGACGGCCTCAGTCTCTTGAAAAAATTCCGCCAAAATCAAGAGGATTGGCAAGATTAAGAAAAACTGCGCATGATTAGTGGGAAGAAATTCATGAAAATGGTATAATTTTTTTCATGTATAGATATTTCTTTTCCATTTTGCAAAAATGCATGCTAGTGCTGACCATTTTTTGGTTGGGCACAGCCCTATATTTTCTATTTAACCTTTCTTTGCTTGCAGGATTGGCTAGTCTGATTTTTGGTTTTTTAGCTGTTCGCAAACGTGACTGGGTCAAGGCCTGCTGGAGGTACCTGATGGCACGTAAGCCATGGGTTATGGTTGCAGCTCTGCTGTTTCAGTTACTGGTCTTGTTTTCAGCAAACCTGCTGGTCCGTTCCGATGCGGCAGTTGTCTTGAATGGTGCCCTAAAAATCTTGCCAGACTTGTCCGTTTCGAGTTATTTGTCGCGCAATCCCAACAACTTGTCTTTATTTTTAGCGGAGCGCTGGCTTTATAATCTTTTGGGTGAGTGGACGATTTGGGTTTTAGAAGCCATCGGTTTTATCTGTATGAATGCAACAGCTCTCATTTTATATCGAGCCGGTAAGGACTTTCTAGACCAACAATTGGCGGATATGGCCTTTACATTTTACATGTTGATGTTGGGATTTTCTCCCTATGTCATTCAAACTTACACGGATGTTGCGGGCTTGCCTTTTTTGGCGCTTCAGGTTTACTTGATTTTGAAAGCCCTGCAATCAGAGACGGTGTCGTGGAAGAACATGTTTGGTTTGGGCTTAGTAGCAAGTCTAGCCTTTACCTTTAGACCAACTGCTGCGATTTCCATTATTGCCTTCTTCATGGTTTCGTTGTTAAAAGGCAACTGGAAGAAATTGATGCTTTCATTTTCTCTCTTTTTAATTAGTTTTGGTTTATTCTACGGTGGAAAATCCATTATAGAACAAGAGCAAAGGGAAGTTGTTATTATTCAAGATGAGGCCTTGGCCAAGAGTTGGTTGACCTTTATCAACCTTGGTTTGACCTATACAGGAACGGATCAAGAGGACATGAAGGCAGGGCTTTTGACCTACATTGATGAAGAACTGCATACTGTCTATAACAACGGAATGTTTGCTAATAAAAATGAATGGGCAGAAATCAAGCGCCGTTTGTCAGAATACACTGTTTGGACCTTTGCCCAGCATTTGGTGGTCAAGTTGAACAACACCCTATACGACGGGACCTTGAATTGGATTTATCGTAGTCCAGAATTGGAAAAAACTACCTACATCTCTCCCCTCTATCCGCTTACTCAAAATAACGGGCTTGCCCAATGGGTGCGAGAAACGATCTTAGAAAAGGATGGGGAAAATTTTAAGGCCTATCAGCTTGTGAAACAAATTTGTTGGATTTTGTTGGTGATTGGCTTGGTGTATTCTGTTACGCACTATGTACCAGATGAAAGAAGGCAATTTGTTATCTTGACGGTGTTTGGTGGTATTCTCTTTTTGATGATTTTTGAAGGTGGTAAGGCGCGCTACTTGCTTCAATTCCTACCTCAAATTGTCTTTATGGCAGCCTTTGGCTGGTCAGATTTAGTAAAGAAAGAAGGTAGAAAATGATCTCAGTAATCGTACCATGTTACAATGAGGAAGCCTCTATTCCCATCTTTTATCAGGCCATGGAAGCCGTGCGTTTGGAAATGGGAGAGGTATTTGAATATATTTTTGTAAATGATGGCTCTAAAGATCAGACGCTTGCTGTTTTACGAGAAGTTTCCAGCAAGGATCCAGCTGTGAAATACCTGTCTTTTTCACGCAATTTTGGCAAAGAAGCTGCTCTCTATGCAGGTTTGAAGGAGTCAACTGGTGAATTTGTGACAGTCATGGATGTTGATTTACAAGATCCTCCACGTATGCTGATTGAAATGAAGACCATGTTAGATGCGGATGCAGAGCTGGATTGTGTCGGAACACGTCGTGTCAATCGTGATGGTGAGCCTCCTATTCGGAGTTTTTTTGCAAAACTTTTTTATGCCTTGATGAACAAAATCAGTCAAGTAGAGGTGGTTGATGGAGCTCGAGATTTTCGTTTGATGAGACGGCAGATGGTGGATGCTATCTTAGAAGTGTCGGAATACAACCGCTTTTCAAAAGGCATTTTTGCCTGGGTTGGGTTTGAGACCAAGTACCTTCCTTACCAGAACGTTGAGCGTGTAGCAGGGGAGACAAGTTGGTCTTTCTGGTCGCTCTTGTCTTATTCGATAGAAGGGATTATCAATTTTTCCGAAGCCCCGCTTAATATCGCTTCATTTGTTGGTTTTTTCACCTTCTTACTCTCTCTCTTTCTCATGGTTGTAGTGGTTGTTAAGACCTTGGTTTTCGGAGATCCGACAATCGGCTGGCCATCGACTATTTGTATTATCCTCTTTTTAGGTGGGCTCCAATTGATGACGATTGGTATTTTAGGGAAGTACCTAGCAAAAGTCTTTATGGAAACGAAAAAACGCCCTATCTACTTGATCAAAGAAAAAAATAAATAAGGAGCTGTGATGCAACATTCTGCCTGGCATGAACAGATTAAGGCTCAGTTACCTGAGCACTATTTTGGAAAAATCAATCAGTTTCTAGATACTGTCTATACAAGTGGGACGATTTATCCACCTCGTGAAAAAGTTTTCGCTGCCATTCAGGAAACTGCCTTAGAAGATGTCAAGGTCGTGATTCTAGGGCAAGATCCCTATCACGGACCTGGTCAGGCTCAAGGTTTGTCCTTTTCAGTTCCAGAAAGCATACCCGCTCCGCCTTCTCTCCAAAATATCCTAAAAGAACTAGCGGAAGATGTAGGGGTGAAAGCAAGCCATGATTTGACATCGTGGGCGCATCAAGGAGTTCTCTTGCTCAATGCCTGTCTGACTGTACCTGCTGGCAATGCCAATGGGCATGCAGGTCAAGTTTGGGAGCCCTTTACTGATGCGATCATCCAGGTGGTGAATAACTTGGAGCAACCGGTAGTTTATATCCTCTGGGGAGCATATGCTCGAAAGAAAAAGGCTCTGATTACCAATTCACGCCATCTGATTATCGAGTCTGCCCACCCGAGTCCTCTATCAGCCTACCGTGGATTTTTTGGTAGCAGGCCCTTTTCTCAAACCAATGCCTTTCTAAGAGCCAATGGGGTTCAGGAAATCGATTGGACTCACTCTTAGAGAGATTACTGCCTTGCTTCAAAGCACTAGATAAAGGAGACGTTTTATGCTATTGATTAAAAATGGTCGGGTTTTAGATCCAAAGTCGCAGGTTGATAAGGTATGTGATATCCTAATCGATGGTCAAAAGATAGTAAAAATAGCAGAGCAGCTGGACAGTAAGGACTGTGAAGTCATTGATGCGACTGGACTGGTTGTCGCTCCAGGGCTGGTTGATGTCCATGTTCACTTTAGAGAACCTGGTCAGACCCATAAAGAAGACATTCACACTGGTGCCTTGTCAGCAGCAGCGGGTGGCTTTACATCGGTAGTGATGATGGCCAACACCAATCCAACAATCTCGACAGTTGAAACCTTGCAGGAAGTCTTGGTGTCAGCTCAAAAAGAAGCCATTCATATTTATAGCGTTGCAACGGTTACCCATCAGTTTGATGGGAAAAGTATCACGGATTTTGCCGCTTTGAAAAAAGCTGGCGCTGTTGCCTTGTCTGATGATGGCATCCCATTGACTAATGCGGCGGTTGTCCGTGCTGCCATGCAAGAAGCAAAAAAACAAGACATGCTCATCAGTTTACATGAAGAAGATCCTGATTTAAATGGAATTCTGGGATTAAATGAAGGGATTGCTGCTAAGTATTTTCATGTCTGTGGTGCAACTGGTCTGGCTGAGTATAGCATGATTGCACGAGATGCCATGATTGCGTATGAAACAGGTGCAAAAGTCCATATCCAGCACCTATCAAAAGCTGAATCAGTCAAGGTTGTGGCCTTTGCCCAAGGATTGGGTGCCAAAGTATCGGCAGAAGTTGCTCCCCAGCATTTTTCACGAACAGAAGACCTACTCCTGACCAAGGGAGCCAATGCCAAGATGAATCCCCCGCTTCGGACAGAGTCGGATCGATTGGCTGTGATTGAAGGGCTGAAATCAGGTGTCATTTCGGTAATTGCGACAGACCATGCACCGCACCATGCGGATGAAAAGGCTGTTTTAGACATCACGCAAGCTCCTTCTGGCATGACGGGTCTTGAGACCTCGCTTTCCTTGGGCTTGACCTACTTGGTTGAAGAAGGACATCTCAGCTTGATGGACTTGCTAGAAAAGATGACTCTGAATCCAGCGCGTTTGTATGGCTTGGATGCGGGTTACTTGGCTGAAGATGGTCCGGCAGATTTGGTCTTGTTTGATCCACAGGCACAACGACTGGTTGGAGAGACTTTTGCTTCAAAATCCTCAAACTCTCCATTTGTTGGTGATTTATTAAAAGGCGAAGTTTTGTTGACTATCGCTTCTGGGAATATTGTTTATCAAAAAGTCTAGGTCATCTAGGCTTTTTGTTTGAAAATGGAAAGAAAGTTTTCAGACGAGCACTTACATAATGACGAACATTTTTTGTTTGAAAAGGGTTTCAATATTTTGTTTTTCTGTAAAATAGTGTATAATACTTTAGGAAATATATTTCAGAAAGGATTTTTTATGAAGAAGAAAACTTTCCTTTTGCCAGCTTTATCTGGTCTTTTGTTGGCACCCTTTGTTTTGACAGAGGCAGTGTCAGCAGCAGAAGTTGCAACAACGCCAACGAGTGAGGCCGTTGCGGTAACAGCAGATTCAAGCAGTACAACTGCTTCAACAGCGGCTACTGGAACAACAACCAGCACTCCTACCACAGAGGCTTCTGCGTCTACTAGCGCAGCAACTCCAACCAGTGAGACAACTACTTCAACAGCAACTGAAGCAACAACGGTTGCGACAAGCGAAGTGGAAGCAGTTATTTTGCATACTAATGATGTGCATGGGCGAATCTTAGAAGACCGTGGTGTCATTGGTGATGCGAAGGCAGCTGCTATCATTGCAGATGAGCGGACAAAAGTGGCAACTACAATCGTTGTCGATGCTGGAGATGCTTTCCAAGGGATGCCAATTTCGAACAGCACTCAAGGTGAAGATAGAGCAGCCATCATGAACCAAGTTGGCTACGATGCCATGGCAGTTGGGAATCATGAATTTGATTTCGGCTTGGATCAGGCAGTGAAATACAAAGAACTGTTGAATTTCCCGCTCTTGAGTTCTAATACCTATGTAGATGGTGCTCGATTGTTTGAATCCTACACAATCGTTGATAAGGATAAAACAGTTGTCGGTGATGAATTTGTAGTCATCGGTGTGACAACGCCAGAAACAGCTACCAAAACTCACCCACAAAACATCGTGGGTGTTACCTTCAAGGAACCAATTGACGAAGTGAATTTGGTCGTTGACGAAATTGAGGCAAGAGCAGCAGCTGCTGGTGTTACCTACAAAAACTATATTATCTTGGCTCACTTAGGTGTGGACACTACAACTCCAGAATCTTGGCGTGGGGACACACTTGCAAAAGCCCTCTCAACCAATGCTAAATTGGCTGGAAAACGTGTCATCGTGATTGATGGTCATTCCCATACAGTTTCGTCAACTACTTATGGTGATAACGTAACCTACAGCCAAACTGGTTCTTATCTGAACAAT
Organism: Streptococcus sp. 29896; assembly: GCF_032594915.1. Classification (NCBI taxonomy): domain Bacteria; kingdom Bacillati; phylum Bacillota; class Bacilli; order Lactobacillales; family Streptococcaceae; genus Streptococcus; species Streptococcus suivaginalis. Next base: position 861,458 of record NZ_CP118733.1, read on the forward strand.
ATTGGTAAAATTACTCTCAAGTCCGACCAACTATTGGCTGAAACTAGCTTGATTTCAGCTGCAGATGCAGCAAGCGTGACACCAGATCCAACGATTGCAGCCTTGGTAGCAGACATTAAGACAAAATATGAAGCTGAAAACGCAGAAGTTGTGATTGCCAATAACCCAGTCGAACTCAACGGAGAACGTTCAAATGTTCGTGTTCGCGAAACGAACCTAGGTAATGTCGTTACCGATGCCCTCTATGACTACGGACAAACTGGATTTAGCAACAAATCAAGCTTGGCAGTGACCAATGGTGGTGGACTTCGTGCAAGCATTAAGAAAGATCAAGCTGTCACCAAAGGTGATATCATTGCTGTTCTTCCATTTGGAAATAGTATTTCACAAATTACAGTAACTGGTCAGCAAATCAAGGACATGTTTGAGAAGTCGGTTTCTGCACCACATCAAGTCAACAAAGAAACTGGCGAAGCTGTCTTAGATGCAAATGGTCAACCATTGCTTGAAGCAAGCGGAGGATTCTTGCACGTTTCTGGCGCCCAAGTTTTCTATGATGTCAATCTTGAAGCGGGCAATCGTGTGCAGTATATTTCAATCTGGAACCCAGATACGGAAAGCTATGATGACCTTGATTTAGAAGCAACTTACTATTTAGCAACAAATGACTTCTTAGCTGCAGGTGGTGACGGCTATACCATGCTCGGTGGTGCCCGTGAAGAGGGTCCATCTATGGATAGCGTATTTGCAACCTACTTGAAAGAAGTAGCAAGCGTTAACCTCTTAAACCTTTATGAAGAAGTAAACCCAGAAACACGCCTCTTTTCAGTAAATAGTAGCCTTGATACGGATGGCGATGGTTTTGTCGATTTTGTTGAAGAGATTCTTGGATTCGATCCGAATGATGCAACTTCAAATCCGGATGCAGTTGTGACTCCGCCAGCTGACAATTCAAATAATCAGTCAGAGACGGATTCATCTGGACAAGTTTCGTCTGACACAAACAAGGATTCAAACAAACCAGGAACTCCAGCTGTGAAAACTCCAGGACAAGCAGGTTCGAAGCAAGAAAACCAAGCTAGTCTTCCAGCTACTGGAAGCAGCCAAACTGCCCTTATTAGCATGATTGGGCTTGGATTAGCAGGCATCGGATTTGCCCTGAAAAAACGCAAAGAAGTAGAATAAAAAGGTCCATTGGACCTTTTTATCATGAGCTTTTTAATGAAAACGTGACGAACAACCCCAGGGGTTGTTTTTCTCTATTTATCAACCGCCCTTCAGCTGTTTTTTGCTCAATAAAAAAGCACCGATTCAGGCGCTTTTTTAGTAAATATTATTTTTTCTTGATTTGTCTCGTAAGGTTGAGACCAAAGGGAACCAAATTTTCCTCTTTTTTTACGATTCGCTGGATATTTTCTTTGTGGCGGATAATGACGAAAATGCCAAGAAATACGATTATCACTGTGAAAAGCAAGTCATAGTTGGTCAATAGAAAGGGGATAGTTGGAAAAAGCAGAGCTCCTAATATTGCTGCACCAGCTGCTACCACACTGGACATGGACACCATGGAAGTCAAGTAGAGGCAAAGGGTAAATACTAGAATTAAATAAAAACAGAAGGCAGGAGCAAATCCCATTAACATACCGGCCGATGTTGCCACAGCCTTTCCGCCTTTAAATTGAGCAAAGACAGGAAATGTATGCCCCAATACGGCTACTAAGCCAAAGACAATTGGAGAAATGCCTTGCGCATGCAGCAGGATGGGAAGGAGTGTTGCTAAGGTTCCTTTGAAAAAATCAATCAAAAAGACAAGAGTTCCAGCCTTTGGCCCCAGTATGCGAAAGGTATTAGTTGTTCCAGTATTTCCTGAACCATGTTCACGGATATTTATCTTGAAAAAAGCCTGACCAATCCAGAGACCAGATGGAATAGATCCCAATAAATAAGCTGTCAATAATAGTAAAACATTCAATAACATGGTTTCATTATAGCATATTTTTAGACAGTCGGAGACCAAAATGTTTTTGAATCCCTGTCCCATCGGATTCTTCAGCAGAAAAATTTTGCAAAAAAGCAAAAAAACTTGTAATATAGTAAGGATGACAAGTATGGAGGTCAGTTTTGGCTAAGAAAGAGATTAACGTAAATAACTATAATGACGATGCCATTCAGGTACTGGAAGGGTTGGATGCCGTTCGCAAACGTCCCGGTATGTATATCGGCTCTACAGACGGAAACGGCTTGCACCACATGGTCTGGGAGATTGTCGATAATGCTGTCGATGAGGCTCTTTCAGGTTTCGGTGATCGGATTGACGTGACCATTAACAAGGACGGCAGCTTGTCTGTGTCTGACCGTGGACGTGGGATGCCAGTCGGTATGCACGCTACAGGCAAGCCAACCGTCGAAGTCATCTTCACCGTTCTCCACGCAGGTGGTAAGTTCGGTCAAGGTGGCTACAAGACTTCAGGTGGTCTCCACGGGGTTGGTTCTTCGGTGGTCAATGCCCTGTCCAGCTGGTTGGAAGTTGAGATTACCCGTGATGGTGCTGTTTACAAGCAACGGTTTGAGCAGGGCGGAAAACCAGTTACGACTTTAGAGAAAATTGGTACCGCTCCAAAATCAAAAACAGGTACAAAAGTAACCTTTATGCCTGATGATACCATCTTCTCAACGACTGATTTCAAGTTCAACACCATTGCCGAACGCCTGAAAGAATCAGCCTTCTTGCTCAAACAAGTCACTATGACCTTGACAGATGAGCGGACGGGTGAGCAGGAAGAGTATCACTATGAAAATGGCGTGCAGGACTTTGTATCCTACCTCAACGAAGATAAGGAAACCCTGACACCAGTCCTCTATTTTGAAGGAGAAGATGCTGGTTTCCAAGTCCAAGTGGCCATGCAGTACAACGACGGCTATTCAGACAATATCTTGTCCTTTGTTAACAACGTTCGGACCAAGGACGGTGGTACCCACGAAACAGGTCTCAAACTGGCCATTACCAAGGCCATGAATGACTATGCCCGCAAGACCAACTTGCTCAAGGAAAAGGACAAGAACTTGGAAGGTTCTGACTACCGTGAAGGTCTGTCTGCGGTCCTTTCTATCCTTGTACCAGAAGAGCACTTGCAGTTCGAAGGGCAGACCAAGGACAAGTTGGGAAGTCCACTTGCTCGTCCTGTGGTGGACGGCATTGTATCGGACAAGCTAACCTTCTTCCTATTGGAAAATGGCGAGCTAGCATCTAATCTAGTCCGCAAGGCCATTAAGGCGCGTGACGCCCGCGAGGCTGCGCGTAAGGCGCGTGACGAATCCCGAAACGGTAAGAAAAATAAGAAGGACAAGGGCCTCCTATCAGGAAAATTAACCCCAGCCCAGTCCAAAAATCCAGCCAAAAACGAACTCTATCTGGTCGAGGGAGATTCAGCCGGAGGCTCTGCCAAACAGGGCCGTGATCGCAAGTTCCAAGCCATTCTACCTTTGCGAGGCAAGGTTATCAATACCGCCAAGGCAAAAATGGCGGACATTCTTAAAAATGAAGAAATCAACACCATGATTTACACCATTGGTGCAGGTGTCGGGTCAGATTTTACAATCGAAGATGTCAACTATGACAAGATTATTATCATGACCGATGCGGATACGGACGGTGCCCACATTCAGACCCTCTTGCTGACTTTCTTCTATCGCTACATGCGACCATTGGTAGAAGCAGGACGGGTTTACATCGCCCTTCCACCCCTCTACAAGATGTCAAAAGGCAAGGGCAAGACAGAAAAGATTGCTTATGCTTGGTCTGACGGGGAATTAGAAGATCTCCGCAAGGATTTTGGCAAGGGCTTTATCCTCCAACGCTACAAGGGACTTGGTGAGATGAATGCCGATCAGCTCTGGGAAACAACCATGAACCCTGAAACTCGTACCCTTATTCGTGTCACCATTGAAGACCTAGCCCGTGCTGAACGCCGTGTATCCGTCCTCATGGGCGACAAGGTCGAGCCACGCCGCAAGTGGATTGAAGACAATGTTAAGTTTACATTGGAGGAGAATACGGTGTTTTAGAAATTGGAATATAATTGTAAGACTACGTTATGAAATTACAAATTTGGAATGAATCATATAGTCTCCAATGGAAAGGGACCTATTTTCTTACTTTGTCTGACTATCCTAATATTCAAGATTGGGAATTAGAGAAAATTGTAGCTTTTTTAGCTTATGAGAAACTTTATGGCAGAGAGACGCAAATAGATTGTGAAGATAAAGTAATACTTGAACAACTTGACTATTTGTCTTGTTGCTCACCCACTGCATTTCCATTTACTCCTTCGAAAAAGATTGTGGCCTCAACATATGATGTTGGTGGTAATTACGTTTATTCGGATTTTTTAAGTCATACGTGTACTGTCGAAACTGCACAAGAGATTTTCAAGAGCGGTCAATTATTGTCTGCTGTTCGTGCGTTCAACAAAACTCATCAAGAACTCGTTCAGGATAATCGAAATGCAGCAGGTGACCCAGAAGATTATTTTGATTATGTCATGCTAGGTTGGTCAAATACAAGTTCAGGCTACAGACTTGCAATGGAAAGATTACTAGGGAGAGGACCAACAGAGGAAGAGCTGGGCCAATCTTTTATTCCAGGCGTAAGTTTCCATTTTAAGTACGATGACATAATCAGTGCAGATGGCTATATTTTTGATGGGTACCACCCTGCAAAGGTCAGAGATTGTTTAAGTTTGAAAAATTTATTTGCCTGTATTGTTCCCTCTAGTGAAAAATCATATTTTGAGACTATTATTCCGCTAGATATGTCTTCAAAAGTTTATTATTTAGACTATGGTCAGGAGGGGATGGCAGACTGGTCGCAAAGGGTCTATCAATTTGTTGAAAATATAGTTAACTAATATTTCAAAAATGGATATATCGTACTGAGGATTTGTAAATCTAGCACAGACAAACTATGTGAGGTGTTTTATGCCACTAAGAGTAAAATTAACAGAACGTTTTCAAAAACAGTTGACAGAATGGGCTCGAAAACGCAAGCCATTTAAAAACAAACAGGAATTGGAAGAAAAGTTTGACCAGGCGCTTGAATCTTGGAAATCGTCCAAGACAAGAGAGCGGGCAGAGGTATTGTTGTCAGACCAAGGAAAATTGGAACATTTTCTACAAGATATCGAGAAGAAATTGGCACGTTTGCCGTTCGGTGGGGATAAGTTTTCAGCTATTCCAGGTATGATTTCCATGATTCGAAGTTATGTCAGGCGAGACTATACAGCTCTTCCTAAAGGGGCCATTCTGGCAACCATTGGTGCCTTGATTTATTTCTTCAGCCCTTTGGATGCCCTGCCTGATTTCCTCTTTGGTCCTGGTTTATTAGATGATGCCTTTGTGCTCAATGCCTGCCTCAAATTAGTCAGGTCTGATGTAGATGAGTATAGGAACTGGCAAGCAAGTCAGTGGAAGGCAGAAGAGTAGCTATGATAAAGTTTTTAAGAAAAAAGCCAACTATTGAGCAACTTAAACAAGTTCCGTATGCTTCTCAGCACACAGAGGTTCTACGTTCAATTTGGCGAGCAGATGTGCCTAAATACGGGATTTCTTCTACTTTACAAGGTGAATTACTTCGACAATTAGAAAAACTTCGCTGGGAAGCTCAAGCAAATGGCAATGTCAATTGGTGTGAAGAGCACTCAAACTACTGTCGATTCATAAAGGAGACTCTCTATAAAGGAAAAGTCCTTTCTTCTCAACAGAAGCAAGAGTTAGTTTTAATAATGGATTATCTAAAATCGTGTGGTGAATATGCTCAAGCTTATCAAGAAAATTTGATTGATGATGAGGAACTAGAAATTGAGAAATTAGCATATGTTGATGATAATCTTTATGATAGAGTAGGGGATATGATTGCTTTCTTTTATCAGAGAACTTAGGTAAAGAACTAATGTTTAGCTAAGGATATAGCAATAGAAATTGCTATTTAAGGTCTCTTCCGTTCTCACTACTTAAGGTGATTATCAAAAAAGTAAAAAAGAAAGAAAATTTTATTACCCACCAAGAAACAAAGAAAGGAATGTTCAGCTAGTTTGTCTAACTGAACACGGGACTGAATCGTCCCTTTGTATCTTAATTTATGTCTAACATTCAAAACATGTCCCTTGAGGACATCATGGGAGAGCGCTTTGGTCGCTACTCCAAATACATTATTCAGGAGCGGGCTTTGCCAGACATTCGTGACGGTCTAAAGCCTGTGCAACGTCGGATTCTTTATTCCATGAATAAGGACGGCAACACGTTTGACAAGGGCTACCGCAAGTCTGCCAAGTCAGTCGGGAATATCATGGGGAATTTCCACCCACACGGTGATTCCTCTATTTATGATGCCATGGTCCGCATGAGTCAGGACTGGAAGAACCGCGAGATTTTGGTGGAGATGCACGGAAACAACGGTTCTATGGACGGCGATCCGCCTGCAGCGATGCGTTACACCGAGGCTCGCCTGTCGGAAATGGCAGGTTATTTGCTGGCCGACATCGAGAAAAAGACAGTACCATTTGCCTGGAACTTTGACGATACGGAAAAAGAACCCACTGTGCTACCAGCTGCCTTCCCTAATCTCTTGGTCAATGGAGCGACAGGAATTTCAGCAGGGTACGCGACTGATATTCCGCCGCATAATCTGGCGGAGGTCATCGATGCCGTTGTTTACATGATCGATCATCCAACAGCTAGCTTGGACAAGCTAATGGAGTTCCTGCCTGGACCAGACTTCCCAACAGGTGCCATTATCCAAGGGGCTGACGAAATCAAGAAAGCCTATGAAACTGGTAAGGGTCGTGTCGTTGTCCGTAGCCGTTGTGAAATCGAGCAACTCAAGGCAGGTAAGAAACAGATTGTCATAACCGAGATTCCGTACGAGGTCAATAAGGCTGTTCTGGTCAAGAAGATTGATGATGTCCGTGTCAACAACAAGGTGCCTGGTATTGCTGAGGTGCGTGATGAGTCAGACCGTACAGGTCTGCGGATTGCCATTGAGCTGAAAAAAGACAGCGATGAACAAACCATTCTCAACTATCTCTACAAATACACCGATCTGCAAATCAATTACAACTTCAACATGGTGGCCATTGACAATTTCACTCCGCGTCAGGTCGGCTTGCAGAAAATTCTGTCTAGCTACATCGCCCACCGCCGTGAGATTATCATTGCTCGTTCTAAGTTTGACAAGGAAAAGGCAGAGAAACGCCTCCATATCGTAGAAGGCTTGATCCGTGTTATTTCTATTTTGGACGAGGTCATTGCCCTTATCCGTGCCTCTGAAAACAAGGCGGATGCTAAGGAAAACTTGAAAGTCAGCTATGAGTTTAGCGAGGAACAGGCAGAAGCAATCGTGACCTTGCAACTCTACCGCTTGACCAATACCGACATTGTGACCTTGGAAAATGAAGAAGCAGCCCTACGCGAGCAGATTCAGACCTTGGCAGCCATTATCGGTGATGAGCGGACCATGTTCAATCTCATGAAGAAGGAACTGCGTGAGGTTAAGAAGCAGTTTGGCAATCCTCGTTTGAGTGAATTGCAGGATCAGGCAGAAACGATTGAGATTGACACCGCCAGCTTGATTGTCGAAGAAGAAACCTTTGTCAGCGTGACCAAGGCAGGTTATATCAAACGGACAAGTCCTCGTTCATTCAATGCCTCAACCCTTGAAGAAATGGGCAAGCGAGAGGATGATCAGCTGATATTCTTGCAAAATGCTAAGACAACTCAGCACCTCTTGCTCTTTACCAATCTTGGAAATGTCATTTACCGACCTGTCCATGAACTGACAGATATTCGTTGGAAGGACATCGGTGAACACCTGAGCCAGACCCTGATGAACTTTGATACCAATGAAGAGATTATCTTCGCTGAACTGGTTGAGAATTTTGAAGAGGGAACTTATTTCGCGGTGACTAAATACGGTCAAATCAAACGTGTGGAGCGGAAGGAGTTTGCTCCATGGCGGACTTACAAGTCTAAGTCAACCAAGTATGCCAAACTTAAAGATGACAAAGATGTGGTTATTACTGTATCGCCTGTAGTTTTGGACGACATCATGCTCATCACAGAAAAGGGCTACGCTCTGCGATTTAACATCGAAGAAGTGCCAATCATCGGTGCCAAGGCGGCCGGTGTCAAGGCGGTCAACCTCAAGGATGGGGATGTGGTGGCTGCGGCCTTTATCAGCAATACCAGCTCAGTTTATCTCCTGACCCAGCGTGGTAGTTTGAAGCGGATGGCGGCGGAGGAAATCCCTGTGACCAGCCGTGCCAAGCGTGGTTTGCAGGTGCTTCGCGAACTCAAGGCTAAGCCTCACCGTGTCTTTGCGGCGGGTCCAGTCTTGACGGATCAGGGAGATTTTGACCTCTTTAGTACAGCAAATGAAGATGAAACGACAAGTCAAGTGCTTCACGTGCAGTCTAAAACGGGCAAACTCTATGAGGTTGATGTGACCCAGCTTAGCCTGTCTGAACGCACTAGCAACGGTAGCTTTATCTCAGAAACCATTTCTGATGAGGAAGTCCAGTCTGCCTGGGTCAAATAGGAGAAGCAAGTGAAGAAGAAATACCTTGCTCTGGCCATTCTGATCGCAGTCATGGTTTTGACATTGCTTGCCATGAAAGTCTTTCCTACCTTTGAGGACTGGCTTCACCAGCTGACTGGTTGGTACTAATCGAGGCCTGTAAGGCAGTCTTTTTGCTATATTGTAGAGGAGGTAAATGCTATGAAAGTTATCAAATTATTTTTCAGTATAAAAGTCTATCTATGGCTTGTTCTTTCCTTCTTTCTGTTATTGTGCGGTGTATGGGGATATGGCTACATCTCTGGTGAAAAGAGTAATCAGCAGGAAGTGAGTGTCCATACGGCTATTGAGTCTGTCGAGCAAGTCAATGAATTGGTATTTCTAAATACAGCTGTCCAGAAAATTGTGACCGCTAAAAACTACACGGTCTTATTTGGTCAAGAAATGCCCTTCTCAGAAAAATCAGCCCTCTTAATTATCAAGTACAAGGCAAAATTTGGTATCAAAAGTCCTGTATCCATTGAACATCTTTCTGAAAATCGGTACAAAATTACCCTTCCAGCCTTTAAAGTTATTGGATTGGAATTAGATGCAGAAGAACCTTATACTTTATATGATAAGAGTGGTGAGATACTGAGTTTTGCGACAGAAGAAATCGATACTGCCCAACTCATCACAGATGAATTTCAGTCAGTAGAGCAAGAAAAGTTTTTAGCAGATTATCAGGATGACATAAAAGAGTCAGCTAAAAACTACTATCAAAATTTGTTTAAGGCAATTTCACCTGAAATTCAACTAGAATTTGTTTTTAAAGAGTAAGAGTCTGGTTTACCAGGCTTTTTCTTATATTCACAAAATTTTCTGAATTTTTAATTGAAAATCACTTTCAAAAGTAGTAAAATAGTAAAAAATACCTTTGGAGAATATCTATGACAGTAACAATCGACTGGGAAAACCTTGGTTTTTCTTATTTGAAACTACCTTACCGCTTCATTGCTCATTTCAAAAACGGCCAATGGTCTGAAGGGCAATTGACCGAAGATGCGGAACTGCACATTTCAGAAAGCTCACCAGCCCTTCACTATGGTCAGCAAGCTTTTGAAGGCCTCAAGGCCTATCGCACTAAGGAGGGGAAACTCCAGCTCTTTCGTCCAGACCAAAACGCTGAGCGCCTTCAACGAACTGCTGATCGCTTGCTCATGGAGCCTGTACCGACGGACCTTTTCATCAAGGCTTGTAAAGAGGTGGTCAAAGCCAATGCAGATTACGTTCCTCCCTATGGAACTGGTGGCACGCTCTATCTCCGCCCGCTCCTGATTGGTGTCGGCGACATCATCGGCGTAAAACCAGCAGAAGAGTACATTTTCACCGTTTTTGCCATGCCGGTCGGAAACTACTTCAAGGGTGGTTTGGCTCCGACCAACTTCCTCATTCAGGACAAGTACGACCGTGCGGCACCAAATGGAACAGGGGCAGCTAAGGTTGGTGGCAACTATGCAGCATCGCTCTTGCCGGGCCAATATGCTAAAAAGCAGGGCTTCTCAGACGTCATCTATCTGGACCCAGCTACCCACACCAAGATTGAAGAAGTAGGGTCTGCTAATTTCTTTGGTATTACAGCCAATAACGAGTTTGTCACACCGATTTCACCATCAATCTTGCCGTCCATTACCAAGTATTCTCTCTTGTATTTGGCAGAGCATCGTCTGGGAATGAAGGCAGTGGAACGAGAAGTCCTTGTCGAAGAATTAGACCAGTTTGTCGAAGCAGGAGCTTGCGGAACAGCTGCAGTCATCTCACCAATTGGTGGTATCCAGATTGCAGACAAACTTCATGTTTTCCATAGCGAAACAGAAGTAGGACCTGTCACGCGTAAATTATATGACGAATTAACAGGCATCCAGTTTGGTGATATTGAAGCGCCAGAAGGTTGGATTGTCGAGATTTAGTCCCTAAAACACTCAGCATTTTGCTGGGTGTTTTGATTTTTTTAATAAGATTAATATATATAATTTATGTTCAAAATTGACAACTTTGTGGTAGAATAGAATGGTAGTATATTAATATAAAACGGAGTTGTTTATGAATCAGCAGAATGCAGAACTCATCGATATTTTTGATTTGTTAAAAATCATTCGTAAGAATATTGTCTTCCTATTTTTTTCCATCATTTTTTGTAGCGGGCTGTCGGTTCTATATGCTCGAATGTTTGTCCCAGCAGAGTACCAGTCAGAAGCGCAGATTCTAGTTACTCAAGCTCAGGCAGATTCCAGTAACCAAATTGGGACCATCAAGGCTAATATTGATATGATTCCCACTTATCGAGATATTTTATATGGGATTCCTGTGCTAGGGCCTGTGGCAGACAAATCAGAAGGACGCTATTCTGTTTCTGAATTACAAAAGCATTTGACCTTCAAACAATCCGAAAATTCCCAGGCATTTTCGATTGCGATCCGTTTGGATTCTGCTAAATCTGCTCAAGAAACCTTGGCCAATATTACCAATCAATTTACAGATATCTTGACAGAAATTTACGGTGAAAACATCAATAAGATTGTTATTCTATCTCCGGCTTCTTTCCAAGATAAAAAAGTTGCTCCCTCCATGGTGCGCTTTGTCATTTTAGGAGCTGTAGTGGGGATGACCTTATCCAGTCTATTCTTGGTTGTACGTCGCCTAATGGACCATACAATCAGCAATCACGATTACCTTGAGGCTGAGGGCTTGACCTTGATGACGGAACTGTACTCCCTCAAGGATAAGGAAGTTTCCAGCACGTACTTTATCAGAGATGCTAAGAGAAATTAGAGGTCATTATGTTTAAGAAACAGAAACGATTACGTACACAGTCAAAACAGCGAGCAGGCGCACCCTTGTTTACCTATATGCAGCCATTTAGCCTAAATTCGGAACAAATCCGTGTGCTCCGGACGAACCTTGAGTACGCGCGTGTCAACGGCAACTTGAAATCACTTCTCGTGACGTCGTCTATTCCAGCAGAAGGAAAATCAACCACAGCAGCCAACTTAGCATACAGTTTGGCATCAATCGGAAAGCGAGTCCTCCTAGTAGATGCGGATTTGCGCAAACCAACCGTCCATCGTACCTTTAAGTTGGCCAATACCGTCGGCTTATCTGAGGCTATTTTGCATCGTGAAACCCAATATACAAAGTTTGTTGACTATGTACATGAGTTGGATTTATTTGTACTGACAACAGGCAGTCTACCACCCAATCCATCAGAACTCTTGAATTCACAAAATATGAAGAGTCTGATGCAGGAGTTGACCGACTATTTTGACTATGTGATTTATGATGCTCCGCCAGTAACCAGTGTGGCAGATGCTCAGATTTTGGCTAGTCAAGTCGATGGTGTCTTGTTAGTCGTTCGCCAAGGCTATGTTCAGAAAAATGAAGTTCACAAGGCAGTTCAGTTATTGCGGAATGTCAAAGCCAATCTCATCGGCTATGTTATGAACGACGTTCCATTAGAAGCGGAGAAAAACTACTATTACGGTGAGAAATAAGGAATAGAAGATGAATAGAATATATAAACAGACAATCTTAATAATCTTTGACTTATCGATGATTGGACTGTCAATGGTACTCAGTCAAGCATTTTTAGACATCATTATTTCTGTTTCAAAATTTAATCTATTAGCAAACTATATTGTTGTCTGTCTTGCTTACTTAGTCATGTCTTATAAGCTAAAGATTTTCTTCTGGCTGACTCGTTTTACGGACTACAGGGCTCTCTTAAAAATCAGCTTTAGCTTGTTTGTATCTTACTTGCTCTGCATTCCTTATGGTTTCTTGGCAAATATGACCATAAGTTACCGATTTTTAATCATTTCTTTAGCAACATCCATGATTTTGATGCTGTTTCCTCGTTTAATTTGGCGTGCCAAATACGAATGGAAAACAAAAAATACCAAATGCAACAATGTTAAAAAGAAGACCTTAATTATTGGAGCAGGGGATGGTGGCTATTTGTTTATCAAAACCATCGTTGATAAAAAACTCAATTACGATATTGTTGGAATTGTTGATGATGATCCGACCAAGCATGGAGGCTATATTTACGAGATTCGTGTCATTGGTGGCAGAAAGGATATCCCTAAAATTGTTCATGAATTGGAAGTTGAACAAGTGGTCATTGCGATACCATCTCTGACCATCAAGGATAAGGAAGAAATTCTTGATATCTGTAATGCTCATCGTGTCAAAGTCTTGACAATGCCCCATATCGAAGAAATTTTATCCGATGACTTTTCGACCAATACCGTTAAAGATATTGACATCGCTGATTTGTTGGATCGACCTGAAATCGTACTGGATCAAGAAACAATTGGTGATTTCCTTCGTGGAAAGACTATCCTGGTGACAGGGGCAGGGGGGTCTATTGGTTCTGAGATTTGTCGCCAGGTTTCCAAGTATTTACCGAAACGCCTTTTGTTACTGGGGCATGGAGAAAATTCAATTTACCAAATCCATCGCGAACTCCAAGCTAAAATTGGCACAAAAGTAGAGATTATACCCTTGATTGCGGATATTCAAGATCAAGAAGTGATTGACTCGATTATGGCAACTTACCGACCAAACCTTGTTTACCATGCGGCTGCACACAAGCATGTCCCTCTTATGGAATCCAATCCAAAAGAAGCAATCAAAAACAATATCTACGGGACAAAAAATGTTGCAGAAGCTGCCAAGAAATACGGCGTAGAAAAGTTTGTGATGGTATCAACAGATAAGGCTGTTAACCCACCAAACGTGATGGGGGCGACTAAAAGGATTGCAGAAATGATTGTCACAGCCTTAAATGAAAATAGTAAGACACAATTTGTAGCTGTCCGCTTTGGCAACGTCTTGGGGAGTCGAGGTAGTGTCGTACCCCTCTTCAAGGAACAGATAAGCACAGGTGGACCTGTAACGGTAACGGATTTCCGAATGACTCGTTACTTTATGACCATCCCAGAGGCCAGCAGCTTGGTTGTGCAGGCTAGTTTTTTGGCAAATGGAGGAGAAGTTTTCGTCTTGGATATGGGCGAGCCTGTTAAAATTGTCGATTTGGCCAAAAAGGTCATCAAACTAAGTGGTTTTAGCGAAGATGAAATTGCTATTGTGGAATCAGGCATCCGACCAGGAGAAAAGTTATATGAGGAATTGTTAGCGAGCAGTGAACGGGTTAGCAATCAAGTTCACCAAAAGATATTTGTCGGTCGTGTTCAAGAAAAATCGAGTAAAGAAGTGGACACTTTCCTATCTGATTTAGCCAAACAATCGACGAGTGAGCTCAAGAAAAAATTAGTAGCATTTGCAAAACAGGAGTAAACATGAAACGAATCTATCTGGCGTCTCCTCACATGAGTGAAGGAAAGTTTGAAGAAGCTTTTGTACAAGAAGCTTTTGATACCAATTGGGTTGCACCACTTGGGAAGAATGTCGATGAATTTGAAACAGAAGTATCCCACTTGCTAGGAGGCAGACCTTGTGTTGCTTTATCATCTGGGACAGCAGCCATGCATTTGGCACTTAAGAATCTTGGGATTCAAGAAGGTGATTATGTCTTTTGTCAGTCTCTGACATTTTCTGCAAGTGCCAATCCGATTGTTTATGAGAAAGCCATTCCAGTCTTTATCGATTCAGAGAAAGAGACTTGGAATATGGATCCAGTAGCTTTGCGAGAGGCATTTAAAACTTATACCCCCAAAGCTGTTATAGTTGTGCATCTCTATGGTATCACCGCAAAAATTGATGAGATACGGACTATTTGTGCCGAATACCAGGTTCCTTTGATTGAAGATGCGGCAGAAAGTCTGGGTACAATCTACCAAAACCAATGGACAGGAACCTTTGGTCAGCAGGCGATTCTTTCCTTCAATGGAAATAAGATTATTACTACTTCTGGAGGGGGAATGCTTGTTACAAGTCAAGAAGAGCAAGCAAGTTTTTCTCGATTTTTGGCGACTCAAGCGCGTGATCAAGCACCGCATTACCAACATAGTCACATCGGTTATAACTACCGTATGAGTAATATCTGTGCAGGTATCGGTCGTGGGCAATTACAGGTCTTAGAAGAACGCATTGAACAAAAACGGCACATTCACCAGCGTTATCTAGAAGGTTTTGGTGATATAGGTGACATTAGTCTTTTATCAGAGCGTTTAGGCGAACGTTCCAATTATTGGTTATCAGCTATTCAGATCACTTCTAAAAATGTAAGACCATCCATGCTGATGGAGGCTTTAGCAAAAGAAAATATTGAGTCCAGACCAGTTTGGAAACCGATGCATTTACAGCCTGTTTTTGAAGATGCACCGTATTTTGGTGGAGAAGTTGCAGCGGACTTGTTCGAAAATGGCCTCTGCCTACCAAGTGATACCAAAATGACTGATGAGGACATTGATAAGGTTATTGGAATTATCAGAAGCTTTTGGGAGTAAAAGATGTATAGACGATTTGTAAAACGCCTCTTAGATTTTGTTGTGTCGCTCCTTGCCTTGGTCATTCTGATTCCTTTGATTCTTGTGATTGCTTGCTTAGTAGCGTTGAATTTGGGGACACCAGTCTTGTTTAGTCAAGAACGTCCTGGGAAGAATGAACGTATTTTTAAGATGTACAAATTCCGCACCATGACAAATGCGCGTGATCAAGCAGGGAACTTATTGCCAGACAGCCAACGACTGACACCCTTTGGAGCCTTTCTACGCTCAACCAGTCTAGACGAGCTTCCTGAACTGTGGAATATTGTAAAAGGAGACATGAGCCTTATCGGGCCACGGCCTCTCCTAGTAGAATATTTAGATTTATATACTAGTCATCAAAGAAAGCGACATTCTGTTCGTCCAGGATTGACAGGATTGGCACAGATTAGTGGTAGAAATGCCATCAGCTGGGAGGAAAAATTTGACTTTGATGTTCAATATGTGGAGTCGATTTCGTTTTGGAAAGATTGTCAGATTTTAATAAAGACAATATTGAAAGTCCTGGTGAGAGAAGGAATCCACTCAGCAAGTTCAGACACAATGGAAAAGTTTTATGGAAGTGAAAAATAAACAACTATTCATTATTGGTGCATCGGGTCATGGTAAGGTTGTTGCTGAAATTGCAAGCTTGAACGGCTATCAAGACATCTATTTCTTGGATGATTTTTCAAAAGAATGCCATCTTGGTCCCTGGTCGATAGTGGGGACGAGCCAGTATCCGATTCCTTCTGATGCTGCTGTCTTTGTAGCAATTGGTGACAATAAAATCCGTTCAAAAATTGTTCATCGTTTTAAAGACTGGGAGCAGCCTAGTCTTATCCATCCGCGGGCAATCGTGTCGCCAACAGTTAGCTTAGGTAAATCCTGTGTGGTAATGGCGAATGCAGTTCTTCAACCTAATGTCAAACTGGGAGATGGTTGCATAGTAAATACAGCAGCAAGCATTGATCATGATTGCAAATTAGGCGATTTTGTTCATATTTCTCCTGGGAGTCATCTTGCTGGTGGAGTGACCGTTGGTCAGCAGACATGGATAGGAATTGGTAGTTCTGTCATTCAGTCATTGTCAATATGTAAAGATGTCATTGTCGGCGCAGGCGGAGTTGTCATCCAATCCATCACTAGTTCTGGAACCTATGTTGGTAATCCTTGTAGAAAGATTCAGTAATGAAAATACTATACGTAACAACGATTTCAAATACATTAAACGCATTTCTAACCCCTCACATTGAGGAGTTGACAAAGGTTGGGCATGTGGTGGATATTGCTTGTAAAATCGAGCAACCCTTAAATCAAAATCTCTTAAAAAGTACTAGAAATTTTATTGAAATGCAGTTCAATAGGAGTCCTAGAAAGAACAACTTTTTAGGCTTGATTAGACAAATACGCAAACTAGTATTGCAAGAAGAGTATGATATTGTTCATACACACACACCGGTTGCATCAGTACTAGTTCGACTAGCTTGTAAGGGGATAGAAAAAACGAAAGTATTCTATACTGCACATGGCTTTCATTTTCTAAAAGGTGGCCCTCTATTTAATTGGCTGACCTACTATCCGATTGAAAAATTTCTCTCGCGCTATACAGACACCTTGATAACTATCAATAAGGAAGATTTTTCTATTGCTCAAAGAAAGTTTAAGATGAAGCATTTGTATTTGATTAATGGTGTGGGAGTTGATTTAGAGAAGTTTCATCCTGTTTCAGTTGATGAAAAATTGATTATCAAGAAACGATTGGGACTTGAAGTAGATAAGAAGTATTTGATTTGTATTGGAGAATTAAATACCAATAAAAATCAAATACTTTTGATCAACATGATGGAAGCAATTTCTAAACAAAGAGAGGATGTAGTTCTATTACTTGTTGGTAGTGGCCAACTTGAAAATAAACTTCAACAGTTAGTGATTGACAAAGGATTGGGGCAATTTATTCAATTATTAGGCTATCGCAAAGATATTGCAGATCTTTTAAGAGCTTCGGACCTTGCTTTATCTAGTTCAAAAAGAGAAGGGCTTCCGGTCAATCTAATTGAAGCAATGGCAACAGGTCTTCCTTTGATTGTCACAGATTGTAGAGGAAATCGAGATTTAGTAGAAAACAATCGTAATGGTTTTATCGTTCCTATAAATGATGAAATCGCATTTGTGAATTCGATCATAGAAATTTTTGAAGATAAGCAATTAATGTATCAAATGTCAAAAGAATCGCAAAAAATGGTGAAGAAATTTGACAAAGGATTGGTTGAAAATAGCATATTAGAAACATATTATTGATAGATAGATTCTATTGATGTAAAGAAGATGATAAAAAATGGAGAACGATGTGAATAAAGTTGTCTTACATATCTTGAGTTCAAATATTTTTTCAGGTGCTGAAAATGTAGTTTGTCAAATTATTAAGATGTTTCGGTCTCATTCAGAATATCGAATGGTCTACTGCAGTTTGGATGGGCCTATTAGAGAAAAATTAGAACAAGAAGGAATTGAGTTTGTTCCAATTGCTAAAAAAAGTGTTGGTGAGATACGACGTGTCATTGCTCAGGTAAAACCGACGATGATACATGCACATGATATGCGAGCGAGTTTTTTAACTTCTTTAGCCTGTAGGACTATTCCATTTGTTTGTCACATTCATAACAATGGATTTGATTCGAGAAAATTGAACCTCAAAGTCTTTTTGTTTGACTATGCATCAAAAAGAGCAAAGCATATCTTTTGGGTATCAGAAGCTGCTAAAGAAGGCTATTATTATAAAGAAAAAATTAGCCAGAAAAGTTCTGTTCTTTATAATGTGGTTGATCGACAGGAAATTATCAGAAAAGCGAAGCTGACAGAATCGGAGAGTCAATACGATGTCATTTACTTGGGGAGGCTATCTTTTGAAAAAAATCCCCTACGTTTCATTGACCTTCTATCAGAGCTTGTTAAGAAGGTGCCAACAATCAAGGCTGCAATCGTTGGAACGGGCTTATTGGAAGAAGAAGTTCGTCGAAAAATTGCTGAATATGGATTGGATGGAGCTATCGATATGTTAGGTTTTCAGACAAATCCCTATCCGATATTAAAAAGATCAAAGATTTTGGTTTTGACGTCTTTATGGGAAGGGTTACCTATGTGTGCATTAGAGGCACTTTCCTTGGGGATTCCTATTGTTAGTACCCCAACAGACGGCTTGTGTGAGTTAGTTCTTGAAGGGAAAACGGGGTATTTGTCGGATGAAAATTCTAAACTAGCAGATAGAATTTATCAGTTAATTAATGATGAAAATCTTTATCGTGAATTTAGCGTAAATAGTTTAGAACGTTCTAAAGAATTGCTCGATTTGGAACAGTTTAAAAATGTACTATCTGCTTATTATGAGTAAAGGTTTCGGTTTTTCCACACTTACAGGAAAGGATGATGACATGTATAAGTCAGATAAGTACAAGTTTGGTCTAGGGTTATTCTTTACATCATTGTTTGCTGTAACCCAGAATCAGTTTGTCATTCTCGCTTATTTTCTGGTCCTATTTTGTCAAGAATTTTACTACATGACAAAGTTTCGACATGATAAAATAATTCAGCAAATTTTGATGTCCATTCCATTGATGGGGATTACGGTGGTTCATGGATTTCCACTTGGAAACTTATATATTGCTTTCTTTGCTTTGTACTTACTGTTTATTTACCGAAAAATCGGTTTAAAGAAATCAAAGTTTTTCGTTTTTATTTTTTTTATTTATGCTGATTTACTAAGGTGGAGTATTTTTTCGGATGCGGGCTTTAATTCGGTTGGAATAACAAGTATTCCCATTCTCTATCTCTGTATTTTTGCAGGGATTTCCGCATTTGAAGAAACAAGTAGAAGTCAATTGGTGAATGCTTACATTCCTTCCTTCATTGAAGGTGTTGTGCTTTCTGTCTTATATGGTGTCATCACGCGATTTTTAGCAGGGGGCTTTGTAAACATATTTGTCAATACAAGTATTCTAAACCGTAATGAAGGAGCTAGTGGAGATCCAAACTATTTTGGCCTCTATATTTGTTTAGCTGTCGCTATGCTCATTCTGTTGATGATGGAGGAGAAGTCCTATTCGGCTTTAAACTATTTAAGTGCTTTTCTGCTTCTTCTATTTGGGCTTTCTTCATCCTCTAGAATGTTCTATATCATTGCCTTGGTTCTCATTATAATGTTATTGTTTGTGTTTGTTATTCAAATTTTTAAAGGCCTTATTCTTCCAAATGTATTTATTTTGCTTGTATTAGGTCTCGTTCTTTTTGTTGCAAAAGATATATTTTTTTCAAATATTAATTACCTTTTGACGCGGTTTGAAATGGACAATATTAGTCAATTAACAAGTGGTAGAAGTGATCTTTTAAGTTCATATGTAGAGTTTACCAATAGTGTTTGGATTAGGATGCTATTTGGAATTGGAATTGCTCAATACAATATTCGAAGCGGAATTGGAGCATATGCGCATAACATGTATATTGAATTCTATGTAACACTTGGTTTAATTGGAAGCATAGTATTATTAATAATAGGTATTATTTTTCTGTTAAATAACTTAATGAATAGAAATAGAAAATATTTTACAATATGGTCGCTATTACCACTTGCAATAATTGGAGTAGGTGGTTTCGGGGTCAACTTTTTAGAAGTAGATAGTTTTTATATGTTGATGTCCTTGGTTTTTGCTTCAGTAACTATTAACAATAAGGAGAAAAGAATAAATGAAATCAATTGGTTGGATGATTACCAGCTCAACTCAAAATATCGGAGATGATTTTCAATGTATTGCTGCTAGGCAGTTTGTTGGAGAAATTGCAGCAGATAAGTGGATTGATAGGGAGAGTATGAACCTTTATCGCGGAGAATCTCTTTCTATTATTGCAAACGGATGGTACATGCACGAGCCCCAAAATTGGCCACCATCATCAGACATCAATCCATTACTTACTTCTATTCATATTTCAAATACGATGCAGAAGAGCGGTCGAGTCCCAAGTCACTTTATGCTCTCAAAAGAGTCGGTTGATTATTTTAACCAGTTTAGTCCAGTAGGTGGTCGTGATACCTTTACAGCTAAGATGTTAGAAAAAGCTGGTGTATCGTCCTATTTTTCTGGTTGTTTGACAATGACACTTGAAGGATTTGGTAAGGAAAGAAAAGATTATATTTGCTTGATTGATCCTACCAAGGAGTTAGAAGAGTTTATTCGAAATCAAACTAAAAGAGAAGTTTTGGTTGTTCGACCTGAAAAAAATGATTGGCCCCAAAATTACGCTGAGCGGATTAAGCAGGCGGAAGAATTACTGAAAGTATATGGAGAGGCCCATATGGTTATTACTGGTCGACTGCATGGGGCACTCCCTTCATTGGCATTAGGGACTCCGGTTTTGCTTTTAGAAGGTAAATACGGCGATGAGCGATATGAAGGACTAAAATATTTTGTAAATGCATGTACATTACAAGAGCTATTTTCGGGAAACTATCCGCTTGATTTAGAAAAACCGTTGGAAAATCCCAAAGAGTATCTTGTTGTTCGAGACAATTTGAAAAAAATTGCTAGGGCATTTGCTAGTCACAAACTTGATACTATTGATTTTCACCAAATCGACCGAGAGAATCGAGCGGCCTTGGCTGAAGCGAGAGAACGTGTGATTCAGTTTCGTAAAGTACATAGATTAGAGCCAATTTGGTTTAGAGAGTTAAAGTCAAATATCCGCTATAAAGTTCGTTCTTTGGAAAATATTCGAAAAGGATAAGTGTATGAAGAAAACGACAGTTCTTCAGATTATTTCAGAGTTAGGAGACGGTGGTGTTGAGGCGATGTTAATGGACGCCTATCGAAACATTGACCATCGGAAGATTCGCTTTGTTTTCGTTGTACAGAGCAATCGCAGAAGATATGAAGATGAGATTACACATTTGGGTGGAGCCGTCCACCAAGTTTCTCCTTTGAAAGAAGTTGGTCTAGTTGCTTATATGCGGAGCATCATTTCTATTTGTAAAAAAGAGAAAGCGGATGTAGTCCATTGCCATAATTTAACGCAGAATCCTATCCTCTTGCTTGCGGCCAAACTAGCAGGTGTACAGTATAGAATTTCTCATTCCCATTTAACGACGGCATTTAGTAGAAAAATTGAAATGATGATGCCTATTTTCCGAACGCTGATTGCCTGGCTATCGACCGACTTATTGGCTTGTGGAAAAGAAGCGGGGAGATTTTTATATGGCAAGCGAATGTTCTTAACTATAAAGAATGCTATAGATATTGATAAATTTTTAGATGCCCCTCAACATAACATACACGAAGAATTGAATCTGAATCCTGATACCAAAGTTTTACTTCACGTGGGCAGACTGTCTCAACAAAAGAATCATGATTTTTTGGTTCAGGTGATGAAAAAAATCAGTTCCATTCGAAAGGATGTCGTTCTATTATGTTGTGGTAGTGGTCCAGATGAAGAAAGAGTTACGAATCAGATCAAAGAACAAAAACTAGAAGCATTCATGTTGCTGCTGGGGTCGCGTTCAGATATCCCTCAATTGATGAAGGCAGCTAATCTCTTGGTTTTACCATCTCTATATGAAGGTTTTCCAGTTACTTTAGTGGAGTCTCAAGCAAGTGGCATTCCAGCAATTGCTTCCGATAGGATTGATAGTGAAAGTGATTTAGGTCTTGGTCTTGTAGAATTTCTACCGGTCGATAGTGTTGATGAGTGGGTAAATAGCATTTTGTCATATCTGGACAATCCAAAAGCTAAAGTTAATGATAATCGGCTGAGAGAAACCTTAATTGAACAAGGATACAGTAGTAAACAAAATAGTCGGATTCTTGAGAAAATGTATTTGAAAAGTTGTAATTTTAGGAGGGAAGTATGAAGTATGATTTAGCTGCTTTCGTGAATTATTGTAAAATTCGATTTTTTTTCCAAAATAACTTGATAAGAAAAATTTCGGGGGATAAAAAATTCCTAAAACATCAATATATTACAATAGCTATCTCAACAAACGAACATTTTATAAAACAGACTCAAATTATGATCATGAGTTTAGAAAATATTGGTTGTTTTGTAAAACTATATATTTTGAATATTAATTTATCAGATGCCCTCATCCAATCTTTGAATAAAGTTGCTCCTGAAAATGTGGAAATTCTAGTTGTTTCGGTTGATGCTTGTAGTCTCTCCAACTTAAAAATTTCTAAAAAATGGCCAATAGAAGCGTGGGTTAGGGTATTAATACCCAAACTAGTTCCTGAGAAGAAGGTTCTTTATTTAGACGTTGATACTATTGTGGTAGATGAGCTGACATCTATTTTCAATTTATCTAGTAATCCGATTACAGGAGTTTTGTGTACCTATTATTTTAGACAAGGAATGCATGAATACCTGCCTCATGGAGTAAATAGTGGAGTTCTCATTTTAGATACTGAGGAATTATTGCATTTGAATTTTCCTGAGAAGGTTTTAGAATATGCAAAAAACAACGTAGAATTACTTCAAATGCCCGATCAGGATAGTATCAATGTGGTTTCGAGGGACTATATGAAAAACATTCCTCCGAGATATAATGTAATGAATTTCTTTTTTGCGTTGACGCATAAGAAAATATGCAAATATATAGGGAACGAGTTTTACTCGGAGAGTCAGTATAAGGAGGCGCTTTTCAATCCAGCTATCCTTCATTTTAATGGTGGCCCTTTTGCAAGACCCTGGTTGAAAAAAGGAATTAAACATCCCTATTATAAGGTATATAGGTATTATGAAGAAAAAGTCAATTTAGTAAATAGGAAAACATGAGAAAAGTTATGCCTTCAGTTTCTATAATAGTAATTGGTTACAATACCGAACAGTTTATCGAGGAATGTTTAAAATCGATAATGAATCAAACATTTCCTGATATAGAGATTATTTGTGTTGATGACGGTTCAACGGATAGTACGCTTTCTTTGATGCAACAGATGGCCTCGATAGATTCGCGAATCGTCGTCGTCCATCAAGAAAATAGTGGTCCGTTTGCAGCTCGAAACAAAGGAGTGGAACTTGCAAAAGGGAAATACATTGTTTTTGTGGATAGCGATGATTGGATTGATGTTGAATTAATTAATGATACATTCACCATAGCTGAAAAATATCAACTAAATATGGTTTTCTATGATTATGTAAAAGAACATATTCATGAAAATAGTATCGAACTCAACCCTTTACTCTTGCCGGAGAATCAAATGATTTTTAAAGAGGATATACAAAGAATTGTTTATCCGAAATGCATGCAAAATAGTAGTTTTAGTTCCCCGTGTAATAAAATGATTCGGCGAGAATTTTTGTTATCTCATCACCAGATTCAACAGACTAGTTTGAGATACGGAGAGGACTTATTGTTTTTGTTAGAACTATATCATCAGTTAGAAAAAACATATTATATCCCTCATGCCTATTATCATTATCGTATTCATTCAAGTGAATCTTTGAGTCAACGACATACAGAAAATGCATTTTTTGTCATTCATAAAAAACTTTATGAGGCTAGAGAACCATATGCCCAAGTTTGGGATGTAATGAGTGAATTATATGCAAATACAGTTTACTTAGGTCTAGCAGAGTTGTTTTTTGATGTAAAAAGAAAGCCAAATTTCACAACTTTAAATAAGTATTTTAAGGACCCTGTTTTTGTGAAGTCCATCAAAATGGTTGAGGATACGGACTTATTAAAAATTAGTAAATCATCAAAGGTAGTTTTATTTAAAAAAATAGTCAAATTATTACTTAAATGTTGGAATTTAAATATGATTGCTTCGAACAGTTAACGAGATAGTTTCTCGATTCATTAAAGGAGAAAACAGTAATTAATGGACAATAGAAAAAAAGGGGTCATTCTGTCTTATCTTTATCTGGTGATACAAACTGTAGTTAATCTTATCTATGTACCAATGGTGCTGAATTTATTAGGTAAGAGTGAGTATGGACTATACCAGTTGGTAGCTTCCGTATTTGCTTATATATCTATATTTGAAGCAAGTATATCAAGTGGAGTTTTGAGATATTACTGCAATGTAAATGTGAGTGGAGATACCAAGAAAAAAGAAAATATTCTTGCAATAGCAAGAATCATTTATCGCATTTTATCAGTAATTATTGTAGTGGTTGGTTTGGTAGGAATTCATTTCTTTCGAATATACTTTAAAAACTCGTTGACAGAAGCTGAATTAAATGAAAGCTCGATCATGTTGGTGATACTCATTATTAATATGATTGTTACAATGTCAAATGCGATTTACCTAGCAACTATAAATGCCCACGAACGATTCGCGGTATTAAAAATACTTGCCATTATTGTACAACTGATGCAACCAATCATTTGTGCATTTGTTTTGGTTAGATTCCCGTATGCTATGTCAATAACAGTTATTCAATTATTATTGAATTGTATGGTTTCTATCTATCGTTTTTATTACAGTAGAACAGTCTTGTCTGTTACTGTACGTCTTCATGAATTTGATTCAAATTTGGCTAAAAATATCATTTTATTTGCTAGCAGTATTCTTTTGGCTAGTATTGCAGATCAAATTTTTTGGAGGGCGGATCAAATACTTCTAGGTAAAATGTATAGTACTACTGTCGTTGCAGTATATTCAATTGGCGCTCAAATTTATACGAATTTTAGTTTTGTAGGAACAGCCATTTCTTCAGTATTTTTTCCGAAGTTAAGTTTCCTTTTTTCACAGAAAAATGGTATTGAAAAGATTTCGGAATTATTTATTCAGGTCGGGCGTATCTCATTTCAAGTGGTATTTTTGGTCTTAACTGCTTTCTATATTTTTGGTAAGGAGTTTATTAGTTTCTGGGTTGGAAAGTACTACATGGAGGCCTACTATATCGCTATGCTTATATTGGTGCCTTTTACAATTGACATAATTCAAAATCTAGGTCTATCCATTTTGCAAGTTGTCAATAAGTATAACTTTAGGGCGAAAATGTATTTCGTTTCTGCAATTGCGAATGTTTTTACGACATATTTCATGGCTCGCACTTGGGGTGGAATTGGTGCTGCTGCATCGACAGGTATGACAATGTTTGTTACAAGTGGTCTCATTCTAAATATTTATTATCAAAAGATAATAAAATTAAATGTAGTACTATTTTGGAAAAATATTTTATTGATTTTTGTTAAATTGTTGCCAGTTGTTGTGATTTCATATCTTGGGAATGAAATGATTCAACTACCAGAAACTGCTATCTTTCTCATAATAAAAATGTCCCTCTATTCCATCTTTTATTTCTCAGTTCTTTATTTACTTGTAATGAGTGATGAAGAAAAAAATATATTGAAAGGGATAGTTAGTAGTATCAAATTCCGACGATATAAATCCTAAAAAACACCGCTAGTCTTTCCCAAGTGGATGGGGGCTGGCGGTGTTTTTATTATAGATTATTTTTGGGTGAGTCGGTGGATGAGGCGGGCTAGAGAAAAGTTGGCTGGAAGGAGGTAGGCTTTGATATAGTAGCGATGCCAGGGGTATTCGTCTTTATAAAAGGTCGAGAGATACGGGTTCTTCCGATAGTTGAGGTCGTTCAGTTCTTGAACGGCATTTTTGTAGGTTTGATGGTCGTTGATTTTAACAGCTGTTGCAACCAGTTGCAGGAGATCTTCGATAACCTTAAAGGTAAAGTAGTCCTTGTATGCGGGATTTCGTTCTCCCATAATACGGTTGTTTTCTTTTGATTCGATATTAATTCGAGGGTTTGGTGTTGTACTGAGTGAGCCATCTCGTGAGCGGTATACATATAGTTTTTCAGGAACTGTAACAATTTTTTTTGCTTGAATCATCAATTCGAAAAAGATTCCTTCTCCCATGCCTGGTAAAAATGAAAATTGAATTTGGTCAATTAGTGCTTTAGAGACAATTCGACTAGTTGGTTGGGTATTATGATATATGTCTTTTAATTGAGGTTTGCCATTGATTGGTTTGTACCAAACGGATTTTTTTTGTCCGTTAGAAGAAAATGTATCCGTATCACACAAGACAATATCAGCGGATTCTTCAATTGCCTTTTGATACAGTTTTTCGAACATTTCAGGTTTGACATAGTCATCCGAATCAACAAATGCTAGAAAATCCCCTTGAGCTTGCTGTATTCCAAGATTTCTAGCTAAACCAACTCCAGAATTTTCTTCCAAAGCAATCACCTGGATGCGATCGTCTATTGCAGCTTGCTGGTTCATTATGGTTAATGATTGATCTCTTGAAGCGTCATCTACAAGTATGATTTGTATATCTTGAAGTGTCTGATTTCGAAGTGAGAGGATACATTCTTCCAAGTAGGGTTCGGTATTGTAAACTGGTACAATGATTGAGACTTTTGACATGTTTTTTCCTCTTTTCATTCGGGTTTTCTTGTATTATATCACATGAAAAAAGAACATAGCTTTTAAATGAATTGAGGAGCGAAAATTACTTTTATTATATTTTTTCAAGCCTTAATGGTATAATGAGGTGCTAAGGAACAGACGTTTCAAAACAAAAAATGGGGGATAAAGATGGACAAGGAGCTTAGTTTAATTGCGATAGTAAAATTAGTAAAAGAGAAGTTGAGATGGATTGTCTTGACGATTGTAGTTTTTGTTGTGGCAGCTGTCTTCTACAGTACAGCAGTTGCAAAACCCTTATATAGCTCTTCAGCTGAGTTGTTGGTTAGTCCAAAGGCAACGGATAATCTTCAGTTGACCTTGAACCAGTTGCAAACCAACTCAAAGTTGATTCAGACATATGAAAGTATCATCTTTTCGGACGATATTTTGACATTGGTAAATAGTGAGGTTTCAACTTCCTATTCGAACCAAGAACTTAGAAATAAAATCAAGGTTGTGACAGAGGATGAATCACAAACTTTTGCGATTAGTGTTACAGATACTTCTCCAGAAACTGCTGCCGAGATTGCAAATACTGTGTCAGCGATTTTTCAATCTAAACTGGATGATTATTATTCTTCAAACCTAGAAATCAAAGTAATATCAGCTGCCAAGCCTTCAACGAATCAAGTTTCGCCAATTATTTCACGAAATATCTTTTTTGCAGCAGTATTGGCAACTGTGGTCAGTTCTTTTGTTATTATTTTGCTTGAGTTGTTGAGTCCAACGATAAAGGGGACGGCTATTCTATCAACTTTTTCTTGGTTGGAATTAGGAAATGTAAGTCTTTCACCTCTTCAAATGGAGGTAAGGGGTGCAACAAAGGAACATCCAAAATCAGGCTTATTCAATAAAAAATCAACTCAAAAATCTATTTCATTGGACAATATTGAAGGGATAAAAACCAAGTTACAGACGCAACTAGATAAGAATGCTGTAAAGACCTTTTTGATTAGTTCGGCTGAAAGTGGGACAGGAAAGACAACTCTTGCAATGTATCTGGCAAATAGTCTTGCAAATAATGGGAAAAAAGTGTTGTTGGTAGATGCCAATCTTCGAAATCCATCACTCGATCGGATTTACAAACTGTCAAATAAGGTAGGTTTATTTAGTTACTTGCAAAATGGAGGGGAACTTGGGATCCAAGCTATTCAAGGATCTTCTTTATTTGTTTTACCAAGTGGGCCAAAGTTTTCAGCAGTTTCTCAGATTTTGACTTCTGAGAAGTTACCAACCTTGTTGGCGGATTTAGAGAAGCATTTTGATGTGATTCTCTTTGATTCTGCAGCTTTAAATGGTGTACCAGATGCTCAGATTTTGGCTACAAAAATTCGAAACCTTGTCATGCTTGTCAAACAAGATGGAACACGGATTGATGACTTAATTGAAGCGAATCGTTTTCTGGAAAGTTATCAAATTGAAGTACTAGGCTATGTCTTTGATGGTACTGTCCGTGAAAGAGAAGGCGCCCTCCAGCAGTTGTTTTATAAAGTGAACTAGGGGAGGACTTATGAAAGAAAGAGACAGCAAGCAGTGGGATCTATTTTTCTTTTATCTCAGTCTTATTATCTACCCGTTTAATGTCTTGCTTTCTGCTGTTTTGAGAACAACTGGTTTTGATTTTTTTGCATCAAAAACCATTTTTGTCTGCTATGGAATCGTTTATCTTGTTTTCTTTTTCATTCTTTTCCGCTATCCCATATCCTTGAAGCGACTTTCCAGTATGTTTTTCATCTATTTGGTCTATTATATTTTTTATTTAACTAGTCCAACTGAAATGAAATACCGTTATTTGGATGTGGATATGGTTATGATTTATCTGTTCTATCTTCCCTATTCGGTGCTAATACTATCTAGAATACAGGATATTTCTCAACTATTCACAAATAGTATCGTTGAATATTTCAACGGCTTTCTGATTATCGCCTCTTTTCTGGTGAAATTTATATTAAAAGATCAGACAGGTTATATGGTCTATTCCTATAATCTCTTGCCAATTTGGATTTTATTTTCATTTCGAATGATTCAAAAACCAAACCTTGTTCGATTAGCAATATTCGGAATTTTGGTACTGGAAGGTGTAATCTATGGTGCTCGTGGGCCGTTGATTTGGTTATTCATCAGTTTAATTACCTACGCTATCTTGCATTGGATCGAGAATCAAGTACAGATTCGGCTTTCTATTCGATCAATTCAATCTGGCTTAATGATTTTTTTGGGGACAGTTGGCTTTTTCTTTGTTCTCTATCAAATACTCTCAAGTTTAAATATTGCTCAAAGTTATATTTTGAATCGTATTGAAACAGGTGTTTTGGTGCAAAGTACTGGCCGTGATAGCATGATTGATATTGCAGTGCAATATATTTTTGAGGAGATGGGTTTAAAAATCAATGGAGTTTTCTTCGATCGTACGCTGATGCCTGGCAATGTCTATGTTCACAATTTATTTTTGGAAATAGTACTTTCCTTTGGTTGGTTGTTTGGGATTCTCTTGCTTATTTTGTTAATGTATTTTATTATCATAACTTTTAAGGGATCCTCAATCTCAAATAAAAAGGTTGTTGTTTTTTTAAGCTCTACCTTTTTCTTGAAATACCTTTTGACAGGAAGCGTTTTTGAAGATTATACATTTATTATTTACCTTGCATTGATGTTCTCAGTCTATAAGCAAAATAAACCTGATAAATTGGTTGTATATGAAATGAAAAGATAAAAAAATAATGCCAAGACTATGGCATTATTTTTTTTGTGATAAATATGATTTGACCTGCTGTGGAAAAACTATCCAGTTTAGTCCGAAACTGATAGCAAAAGTAATCAGGATGCTACAAGTTCCAAAGATAATCCAATGACTAAAATGCTGAACAACATTTGTAAATGGTAATAAGAGACAGTTTGAGAGTAAAAATACTCCTCCATCAACAAGTAGCTGGGTCCGAATGGTTTTGAAGGAAGATGTTAAGATGAACCGGTAACAATACCATATGTAGTAAATCAAACTAAACAACAATGCAATTGCTGTGCCTGTTGCAACTCCAACAATTTGCCATTCAAAGACCAAAGTGAGTGACAATCCAAGATTCAATATTGCTTCGAAATAGGTTCCAAACTGAGTATTTTTAAAGTCGCCTTTGGAAAAGACAAGGGTACGGTAGGGTAACCTTAAGGCATAAAACAGGATTGCAAGTGTCATTAGGTAGCCAAAAACAGGTTGGTCATAATTAGCATCTGTAATTTTCTGGGTATAAAGAATAACAAAAGGGGTAACAAGTTGAAATGTACTACTGATGAAAATGGTAGATGCGGTGTGTAAGAGCCATTCAATTTTATGGAATTGTCTTTGCAGAAGTTTCTGATCATCCATGTGAAGGGCACGTCCTAAAAATGGACGAAGGCCACTTGTCGCAGCGTTTAAAAACGTTTTAATACCCTGGAAAACGGTATTGTATACTGAGTAAACAGAAACTTGAGTTAGGCTGGCAAACATGGACAAAATGACAATATCAGTGCTCTCTTGGATAGTATAGGCGATGTGTTGACCTATACCATACCATTGTTGTTGAATCTGGTAATTCCGATCTCGAAGGTTTTTGGAAATCCCATAATGACGACGGACATAGTAGCTGATAAATATAGGAGGAAGGATAAAGACTAGTGCCGATGCAAGCTTTACTATAAGGATAGTTTGTCCCGACTGAATCAAAACAATAGTAAGAAGCAGGTTTAGGATGTTGGCTGTACCTTGTAAGATTTCCTTGATATAAGCTTTTTGATCCGATCCAAGGATAACTTGACTGGTAATCCCTAGGAAAAATTGTAATAGGTGAGAGAGAGAAAGAACCAAAATCAAACCGACAATTTGACTTTGTGTGAATTTCCCAGAAAGGTTGGCAGGTAAAAAAAGACAAAGGCAAGCAATATAGATTAAAAGAGCAAAGCCAATTCTGTTAAAAAACACCTGCGATTTATAATAGATAGTCGAGAGGAGTGCGGTGTCTTTATGCAATAATGGTTTGTACATACTAGCTTGAATGACAGCGCCCATTCCTAAATCTAAGAGACTAATCAGGGTTAAATACTGAGAGATACTAGACATGAGTCCATTGACCTCGGACCCATAGGCAGTGATAAAAAGTCTTGGTAAAATAAGGCTACAAACAATAGAAATGACTTTATTTAGTAAGGAAATAAGGCCATTTATTTTTAGAGATTTTGTATTCACTAGGTTCTTCTTTCAAATAGGAAGTTTGGCTTCAATATCTTTGATATAGGTTAGGAATTTTGATACAATGAATTGAATAAGTAGTGATAATTAGTAATGATTTTCTATTTTGCGATAGTATTTTTTACAGAAAGTAAAGTTGCGAGAGCTGAATGTCCAAAAAGTGAAGTCACCCAATATAAAATTGGAACTGGTCTAGGTTTGATGGCAATAGATTGCTTAAGGTGAAGTCGAGTTTGTTTGAAATCACCTAACTTGAAATAACGCATGGCAAGATAGTATTCTTGAAACGCTGTCAGTTCTTTAGATGGGATCAATTTTAGTTTGTCATTTAGTATCGTTGCCCTTTGTGAGACAATTGTATAGCCTTGAATGACCTTGTTTGGATTTTTTGAGATACTGTCTTCCTGAACTTCATAGATAACAAGGTCTTCGGCGATTTTGTACCCCTTACTTACTTGAAGTAATTTCAGGTAAAGGTCCCAGTCTTGACAGCTCAACAGTTCCTGATCTAGACCTCCAACTTGAAGGAAAAGTGTTTTTCGAACCAACAAAGTTGAAAAACCACCCAAGTTATTTTGTTTAATGGTTTCTTGTAGAGGTATGATTCCCTCAGGGAGAATATGAATGACTTTGGATCCAAAACCAGTCACTACAAAACCAATGTCTTCCTGATTTTGTAAGATTTTTATCTGTTTTTCAAGTTTTGTAGGAAGAAAGAAGTCGTCGGAATCGAGAAAGGCAATGTATTCACCTTTTGAATGGCTAACGCCGATATTGCGACAGGTGTTGGCTCCACAGTTTTTTTTCAATGTAATGAGTTGGATACTGTCGAATTTCTTTTGTAAATTTTGAATGGTGTCAATCGAATGATCTGTCGAGCAATCATCGACAATAATGATTTCAATTGGAGAATAAGTTTGCCGCTGGATACTGTTGATAACCTGCTCAATCAGATGTCCCCTGTTGTAGTTTGGAATTACTACGGAAATTAATGGATTCATGGAATCTTCTTTCTGTTTGTATTTGAACTTTATCTTACTACATACTTGTCTATTTTTCAAATAATACTCTATGAAGGATTTAGAATGACCCAAATAAAAGATATACCGCTTGTCAGTGTGATTATCCCCATGTACAACGCAGAGAAATTTATTCAAGAAACGTTACATTCCGTTCTTGCTCAAACCTATCCGGCTTTCGAAGTGATTGTAGTGGATGATCGATCAAATGACGATTCTGTTTTACTTGTACAGGCAATGATAGAAACTGACAGTCGCATTCGTTTTTTGCAAAATAAGGTTAATGCAGGTGTTGCAGTAGCAAGAAATGCAGGAGTGGCAGCTGCGCGTGGGCGTTTTATAAGTTTTTTAGATGCTGATGACCTTTGGTTGCCCAATAAATTGGCCAAGCAAGTGGATTTTATGTTACAACAGGGGCATGCATTTACATTTTCCTCCTACCAATTTGCAGATGAAAATGGCCGACCAATCAAATCGCCTGTTCATGTTCCCAGTAAAATTTCCTATCAAGAGGCTTTGAGAAATCATACCATTTGGACTTCAACTGTTATGCTGGATTTGGAGCAATTGACCAAATCACAAATTGAAATGCCTAATGTCAGAAAAGGGCAAGATACTGCAACCTGGTGGAAAGTTTTAAAAGTGACAGGACATGCTTATAGCATCGATGAAGTGCTCTCGTTGTATAGAAGAACGCCAGCGTCACTATCTGCAAATAAATTTGCAGCTATCAAGCGAACTTGGAACCTCTTTCGAAATGTTGAAGGTTTGACGCTTGGGCAGACCATTTTACCTTTTTTGGGTTACGCCTTTCATGCGATAAAGAGAAGAATATAAGGAGAACTCATGGTTGTACTTGTTGCGACATTGGATTATGAAAATGTCGATCAGCTTATTGATGAAATGAATCTTTCTACAGTTGATTCAATTGTGATTCATCAAACACGAGCTGAAAGAAAGGAAACGGTCCTTGAGCAAAGGGAGAAAGCTAAGATTGTTTACAGTCAAGGTCTAGGCTTAAGTGTCAGTCGAAATGAGGCCCTGTCTTATGCGGAGAATGATGCAATTTGCCAAGTTGCCGATGATGATTTGGTCTTTGTGGACAATTACCAAGAAATCGTCTCACGTGCCTATAAAGAATTCCCTGATGCTGATATTATTGTTTTTTATGTTGATTTTGAAAACCATGCCATAAGTAGACCTAGGCTTTCAAAAGGAAGGCTTTCCTACTTAGATGCCATGCGTGTATCATCTGTTCAGATTTCTTTTAAAAAATCAAGCTTTACAAAAGTTGGTTTATCTTTTGATGAACGTTTTGGGATCGGGGCCCAATATGGTTCAGGAGAAGAAACCATTTTACTGTTTGATGCCCTTGGCAAGGGGTTAAAACTATACAGTTATCCAGAAAAAATAGCCAGCCTAAGGGACAGGGAATCCCATTGGGATCGTTCCAACACACCGGAAAATTGCCGGAAACGGGGAGCTATTTACAAACGAATGACAAGGAGATGGTACTGGCTGTTGATTCTTCAATTTGCCATTCGAAAACGAAAAATGATGCTACCAGAAATATCAATGTTTAAGAACATATACTATATGCTACAGGGAGCAAGAAACTTCTCTAGGTAAGAAGCCCATGCATTTACCGTAAAATTTGGGCTGTCTATGCTAGACCTATATACACTGTATTATTTTCAGTTAGTAGTTGAAAAAAGGGGGGACTATGATTGAAAAAAATAGCTTCTGGTCCAATGTAATATTTATTATAGAAGCAATGCTGATGCTTGTTGGTGTCTACATTGCTTTAAATCCTGAACATACCTTGAGCTTGTCGACTCATGGAATGGAGGAATTTTTACCAGTCATACCATGGTTAATTGTGACATACGTTTTTATTAATAATATTTTTGATACCAATATTTACTATAATCAAACACGATCCAATATTATTTTTAATACATTCATTGTACAGTTACTATTTTCATTTATTTTATGCATTATATGTACTATCTATATTGAACATTTCTTTTTCGATTTAGATTTTATTATTTACTACTTTATCATTGGTACCAGCATCGCTCTGGTCATCCATCTTGGGATTTTTGCCTATTTTACCAAAATTGCTTCACCGAAAAGGGTCTTGATTATCGGAAGACCCAAGGCTGTTTTTTCTGCCTTGGATAATTTTGACTATTCTGTCCAACCTCTTCATCAGATAACACATCTAGTGATTGGGAATTATTTTAATAATTTGAAAAATATCATTGAAGAAATCGATGTTATCTATATTGCAGGAGTAATGGATGCTGGAGTCTCCCAAGAATTGTATAATTACTTGATTCGGAAGGATAAAACCATCTATCTGGCATCAACAATTGAGAATTCAATTTCATTAAATGCCCATTTGCTTAATATATCAGATGAAAGCATTATTCAGGTTTCACCTTATTATCTCACACGGGAACAATATGCTGTGAAGCGAATAATGGATATTCTTGTTTCACTATGCATGTTGTTACTCTTGTCACCTGTCTTGTTAGCAACTGTGATTGCAATTAAGCTAGAGAGTAAGGGACCAGCCTTTTATCGTCAAGAACGGGTTACTTTGGGGAATAAAGTCTTTTGGATTCTAAAATTTCGCTCAATGGTCTCAGATGCCGAAGCAAAAACAGGTCCGGTCTTAGCTCAGAAAAACGATAGTCGGGTAACCAAGGTTGGGAAATTTATCCGTGCAACTCGGATTGATGAAATTCCGCAGCTGATTAACGTTTTAAAAGGAGAAATGTCGCTGGTAGGACCGAGGCCAGAAAGACCAAATTTTGTCAAAGAATTTACAGAAATAAATCCCTTTTACCCATTGCGTTATAATGTCCGGGCTGGAATTACAGGTTATGCCCAAGTATATGGGAAATACACTTCAGATTTTGAGAGTAAGTTAAAGTTTGATTTACTCTATGTAAAAAGATATACCTTGTTACTTGATATCAAATTATTTTTGAAAACTATTCTGATTGTATTCGATAAAATGAGTTCACAAGGACAGAGTGATGGGAGTGGTAACATACCTAAAAATGGTGTAAATGGTGAAATTCAAATTTTGAAATAAGAACAATTTCTCGTTCGCAACAGCTTGGGCTTGCAAGCTGTTGCCTTTTTTTGTAAAATGGGAGGAGTGGTTTGACAAAATAGGAGGGAATTATGGCTAAAAAAGATAAGAAAATTGAAATCCAAATCGAAGATAGCAAGGTATCAGTAAACGGACAAATGTTTCCTGGTTATCAACTAACAATCGGAAAAAAGGTGATTGGTGAGATTGCAGAACTGGAAGTAAACCAATTTGCAGTGGTAAAAAACGGAAATACGGAAAGTTTTTATAAAAAATTGGAAAAAGCAGTCGGAAATGTCATCGAAAATTATAATTTAAGCAACTAAGCCCTTGTAATCGTTGCTTTTTTATGGTAGAATAAAGGCTGTTGGTGCAAAGGAAAGATAGCGAAGAGGCTAAACGCGGCGGACTGTAAATCCGCTCCTTCGGGTTCGGGGGTTCGAATCCCTCTCTTTCCATTGAACAGGATACAAAGGACGTTAAGAGATCCGTATGAAAATAGGAAACTGACGTTGTGTACTAAACACACAAGGAAGTTTATCTTTTTCACTAGGATTTTAGTCCGTGTTCAACTAAGATACTAAGAGCGTCAAACGCACAGTAAAAATAGGAAGTTGACAGCAAATTCTGATTTGCTAGGCAACTTATCTTTTTTAAGCAGCGTTTAGATCGAGTTCATTTAAGATACGAGAGATGCTCTGGTTTACCAGAAATCTCTGTAGAAAATTAGGAAACTGACGCTGAGTGTGTACACTCAAGGAAGGCTATCTATCTTCCTAAGAAATTAATCTCGAGTTCAATTTCTTGTGATTAGTAAAAAAATGAAATGTATCTCTTTTTGGGGTATCGCCAAGCGGTAAGGCAAGGGACTTTGACTCCCTCATTCGTTGGTTCGAATCCAGCTACCCCAGTCAAGGTACTAGAGGAAACTCTAGTTCGTCAAAGATGTCATATTGTTGTTTGTCCTTGCGTGTGCCTTAAATAAAATATATTTTATGTTGGGTCGAGAGGCCTGATTGTCGGAGGTTTTTTTATAATGAACGAATTTGAAGATTTGTTGAACAGTGTGAATGAAGTAGCACCTGGTGATGTGGTAACTGCTGAAGTGTTGACAGTTGATGCAACTCAAGCAAACGTAGCTATCTCAGGTACTGGTGTTGAAGGCGTATTGACTCTTCGTGAGTTGACTAACGACCGTGATGCTGATATCAACGAACTCGTTAAAGTTGGTGAAACATTTGAATTGTTGGTGCTTCGTCAAGTAGTAGGTAAAGATACTGATACAGTAACTTACCTTGTTTCTAAGAAACGTCTTGAAGCACGCAAGGCTTGGGACAAATTGGTTGGCCGTGAAGGTGAAGTCGTACCAGTTAAAGTAACTCGTGCGGTTAAAGGCGGTCTTGCTGTTGAATTTGAAGGTCTTCGTGGTTTCATCCCAGCTTCAATGATTGACAGCCGTTTCACTCGTAACACTGAGCGTTTTGTTGGTCAAGAATTTGATGCTAAAATCAAAGAAGTTGATCCAGCTGAAAACCGCTTCATCTTGTCACGTCGTGATGTAGTTGAAGAAACTGCAGCAGCTGCACGTGCAGAAGTATTTGGTAAATTGTCAGTTGGTGAAGTTGTAACTGGTACAGTTGCACGTATCACTAGCTTCGGTGCTTTCATCGATCTTGGTGGTGTGGATGGTTTGGTTCACTTGACTGAATTGTCACATGAGCGTAACGTATCTCCTAAATCAGCTGTAACAGTTGGTGAAGAAGTTGAAGTTAAAGTTCTTGCTATCGATGAAGAAGAAGGACGCGTATCATTGTCATTGAAAGCTACACAGCCTGGCCCATGGGACGGCGTTGAGCAAAAATTGGCAGCTGGCGATGTGATCGAAGGTAAAGTAAAACGTTTGACTGACTTCGGTGCTTTTGTTGAAGTATTGCCAGGTATCGATGGTTTGGTACACATTTCACAAATTTCACACAAACGTGTTGAAAATCCAAAAGATGCTTTGTCTGTTGGTCAAGAAGTAACTGTTAAAGTTCTTGAAGTGAACGCAGCTGATGAGCGTGTATCACTTTCTATCAAAGCTTTGGAAGAGCGTCCAGCAGCAGTTGAAGGCGAAGAAAAAGCAGAAAAACGTGCTCCACGTCCACGTCGTCAAAAACGTGAAGAAAAACGTGATTACGAATTGCCAGAAACTCAATCTGGATTCTCAATGGCTGACCTTTTCGGCGACATTGAATTGTAATTCACATAAAAACTTGCCTCGTGCAAGTTTTTCCTTTCCACCCTTAGTGTAATGGATATCACGTAAGATTCCGGTTCTTGAGATGGGGGTTCGATTCCCTCAGGGTGGACTAAATAGTAGAAGAAGCCTGGTGTGCAGGCTTTTTCTATATTCTTTTGATGTTGGAGGCCAACCATGCTACATTTTGAAAATGACTATAACAAAGGTGTTCACCCAGCGCTATTGCAGGTTTTGGTGGAAACAAACCAAGAAGGAGTGTCAGGCTATGGAACGGACCCCTATACTCAATCAGCTATTGAGAAGATTCGGCGTGCAATCAAGTGCCACCATGCTCAAATCACTTTCTTATCGGGCGGAACCCAAACCAATCAAATTGCGATTAATTCTATGCTGGCTTCCTATGAGGGTGTGATTGCTGCGGACACGGGGCATATTTCTACCCATGAAGCAGGGGCAATTGAGTTTTCGGGCCACAAGGTCTTGACTATTCCCCATCAACATGGAAAGATTTTTGCGGCGGACATCGAACAGCTCTTGGCAGATTTTTATGCAGATGCCAATCATGAACACATGGTTCATCCTGGCATGGTTTATCTCTCTCATCCGACTGAGTACGGCACGCTTTATTCCAAAGCGGAACTGACCGCCATAGAACAGGTTTGTCGCCACTACCAAATTCCTCTTTTCTTAGATGGAGCTCGTCTGGGCTATGGTTTGGCATCTCCAGAGTCAGATCTTGATTTGCAGGCAATAGCAGAGCTGACAGATGTTTTTTACATTGGAGGTACCAAGATGGGGGCCTTGATGGGAGAGGCCTTGGTCTTTACTAAAAACAATCAACCCAAGTATTTCACCAGTATCGTCAAGCAACATGGAGCCTTGTTAGCTAAGGGGCGTTTGAATGGTGTGCAGTTTGACCGTCTTTTTACAGATGACTTGTATCTGGAACTAGGCCGTCATGCGATCACAATGGCAGAGCAGCTCAAGGAGATTTTGCAAGAAAAAGGTTATCGCTTCTATCTCAAATCCCCAACCAATCAGCAATTCGTTATTGTTAAGAATGAAGAATTGACTAGATTGACAGAAGCTGGAATTGCCTATGGCTTCTGGGAAAAATACGACGATAGCCACAGTATCATCCGCTTTGCGACCAGCTGGTCAACTAGTCAAGCAGATATTGATGAATTGAGAAATAGATTATAGCAAGCAAAAAAGAAAGGGTTAGCCTTTCTTTTTTGTCTGTAAATAATGATAGCGATAAACTGCATAACGTTCAATAAGGCGATAGCCTATTCCACCTAAAATTGCTTTGATGATGAAGACAAGGTGTTTTGAAAGGGGTGCCTGGACAGTCAATCCGAAAAGGATACCCAAGATAATCCAAGTAAGTACCGCCCACCATAGATGTTTGAATGGGGTGTATTGTCCATCTCTCTCTTTAACTTCATTAGATACTCTGACTGCACAGCTGGATAAGATAACGATAGGAAGAAGTGAATGAGTGTTAAACGGTGCTGGTAACGATGATGCTAACAGGAAGATTTCAATAAATGAAAACAGCAATAACCAAACTAAAATAGGTATTCTGAGAATGAAGTATTTCATACAGCACCTCCTAGATTTAGTATATCAAATCCAAAATCGCCTATCAAGTTTTTTATGCTACTGATCGGAAGTCGAACCAGTTGATTCAGACTCTGTTGACGTTTCACTAATAAGTTGACTAGGGTCGGAACTGGTTGCTGTATCGCTTGAAGAAGGGATGGTTAATGAGGCTGTATCGGCGGAGCTAGTAGTGCTTTGTGAAGAGGTAGAGCTAGTGGAGGATGGTTGAGTAGTCGTTCTGTCACTAGAAGAACTAGATTGGTCAGTCGCATTTGCAGTCCCTGTTTCGGCTTCTTTATAAATGATAAGAGTTGTAGAGCTTGTATTTGTTTGCGCCTGACTATTTGTGCTTGCTGTAAATGTATAGATGGTAATGGTTGCAGTGATAATACCTAGCATGGATGCGATGGTTGCAATGATTTTCTGAAAGGTCGACAAGTGATGTCTTGCAGTTTTAGTCTTTCTTTTTAGTTCAACATCGTGTTTACGAGAGTAGGTTTCCTTCATGGTCAATCCTCCTTTTTTCAGTATAGGCTGTCAGAGTTAAAAATATCTTAAAGAGTGGAAACAAGATGTGAAACGTGATAAAATAGGACTATTGCAAGCAAAGGAATGAAAAAATGATTTATTTTGACAATGCAGCCACGACTCCTGTCTATCCAGAAGTTCTCAAAACCTATACGGAAGTGGCGACAAAAATCTGGAGTAACCCATCCAGTCTCCATAGTCTCGGCAGTCAGGCAACCCGTATCTTAGAAGCATCTCGCAAGCAAATCGCAGAATTGCTTGGCCAGGATAGCAAAGAAATCTTTTTCACCTCAGGTGGTACGGAAGGTGACAACTGGGTCATCAAGGGAGTGGCATTTGAAAAGGCACATCTGGGCAAGCACATCATCGTGTCAGCTATTGAGCATCCAGCTGTAAAAGAGTCAGCACTTTGGCTCAAAACGCAAGGTTTTGAGGTTGATTTGGCTCCGGTCAATGCCCAAGGTTTTGTGGATGTTGCAGCCTTAGAAAGCTTGATTCGTCCAGATACCACACTGGTTTCTATCATGGCCGTCAACAATGAAATTGGTGCCATTCAGCCCATTCAGGAAATATCTCAACTGTTAGCTGATAAGCCAACCATTTCATTCCATGTGGATGCCGTGCAGGCTATCGGCAAAGTGCCGACGGAACGGTATTTGACAGACCGAGTTGATTTTGCCAGTTTTTCAGGTCACAAATTCCATTCTGTAAGAGGTGTAGGATTCGTCTATATCAAAGCAGGTAAGAAAATCACTCCGCTATTGACAGGAGGAGGACAGGAAAGCGACAAACGCTCAACAACGGAAAATGTGGCTGGTATTGCAGCGACAGCTAAGGCGCTCCGCTTGACCTTGGATAAGGCAGCAGATAGCCAGAAGCGGCTGGCAGCTATGAAGCAGATCCTTGTGGATGAATTGGGCAAATACGCTGATGTGACAGTCTTTTCTGGGCTAGAGGACTTTGTGCCAAGCATTGTGACGTTTGGGATTAAGAACATCCGAGGCGAGGTCATTGTCCACGCCTTTGAAGACCACCAGATTTACATTTCGACAACTTCAGCCTGCTCATCTAAGGCAGGTAAGCCTGCGGGTACTCTGATTGCCATGGGTGTTCCGCAGAAGTTGGCTCAAACTGCCGTTCGTATCAGCTTGGATGATGACAACGATATGGGGCAAATCGAACAATTCCTCACGATTTTCAAACAAATTTATCACAATACACAGAAAGTAAGGTAGAATGAACTATTCAGAAATTATGATTCGCTATGGCGAATTGTCAACTAAAGGGAAAAACAAGATGCGGTTTGTTAACAAACTCCGCAATAATATCAAGCATGTCCTGTCTGTTTACCCAGAAGTGAGGGTTTATTTTGACCGTGACCGTGGTCATGTCTATTTGAATGGGGCAGATTATCAGGAAGTCTCAGCTTCTTTGAAGAAGATTTTTGGGATCCAAAATTTCGCACCATCTTATAAGATTGAAAAGTCTGTTCCGGCCTTGAAAGAGGCAGTTGTGGAGATTATGCAGTCTATTTACAAGGAAGGGATGACTTTCAAGATTGCGGCACGTCGAAGCGACCACAGTTTTGAACTGGATAGCCGTGACCTGAACCAAGTCCTTGGAGATGCGGTTTTTACAGCCATTCCAAATGTGCAAGTGCAAATGAAGTCGCCAGATATTACCTTGCGAGTGGAAATTCGTCCTGACGCTGCTTATATTTCCCATGAAGAAATCAAGGGAGCGGGCGGTCTTCCAGTTGGTACATCTGGCAAGGGTACGCTGATGCTATCAGGTGGTATTGATTCGCCTGTTGCGGGCTATTTAGCACTTAAACGTGGGGTTGAAATCGAAGCCCTGCACTTTGCAAGTCCGCCTTATACTAGCCCAGGTGCGCTTAAAAAAGCCCATGATTTGACTCGTAAATTGACTGCCTTTGGTGGTAATATCACCTTTATCGAAGTGCCGTTTACAGAAATTCAGGAAGAAATCAAGGAAAAGGCACCTGAAGCTTATTTGATGACCTTGACACGCCGCTTCATGATGCGGATTACAGACCGAGTTCGTGAAGAGCGTGGTGCCATGGTTATTATCAATGGTGAAAGTCTAGGACAAGTGGCAAGTCAGACCTTGGAATCCATGCAAGCTATCAATGCGGTGACAAATACACCTGTTATCCGTCCAGTCGTTACCATGGACAAGTTGGAAATCATTGATATTGCTCAAGAAATTGATACCTTTGATATTTCCATCCAGCCTTTTGAGGATTGCTGTACCATCTTTGCCCCTGACCGTCCAAAAACTAACCCTAAAATCAAAAATGTCGAGCAATACGAAGCCCGTATGGATGTTGAAGGCTTGGTGGAACGAGCTGTGGCTGGGATTATCGTAACTGAAATCACACCGAAAGAGGAAGTGAAAGACGAAGTAGATAGTTTGATTGCTGATTTACTATAAGAATCTATCTCCGCATTGCGGAGATTTTTCTTCCTAAAGTTTGATTTGTATGGTAAAATGAAGACTCGTAATAGTTATTATAGGAGGATTTATGAAAAAAGGAGCTCTAACAGGTTTACTCCTGTTTGGTATGTTTTTTGGTGCCGGAAACTTGATTTTTCCACCGGCTTTGGGGGTCTTATCGGGTGAAAATTTCTGGCCAGCTATTTTAGGATTTGTCGTATCGGGTGTCGGAATTGCCGTCATTGCCTTGATTGTCGGTACCTTAAACCCAAAAGGTTATGTACATGAGATTTCCCGTAAGATTTCTCCAGCTTTTGCAACGGTCTATCTTGTTGCCTTGTATTTGGCGATTGGTCCTTTCTTTGCCATTCCGCGTACAGCAACAACGTCCTTTGAAATTGGTATTGCGCCATTGTTGGGCGATGCGAATCTGGGTCTCTGGTTGTTTGGCTTTACAGCTCTTTACTTTGTGGCAGCTTATCTGATTGCCCTCAATCCGTCTCAAATCTTAAACAGTATCGGACGTATTTTAACTCCTGTTTTTGCTATTTTGATTGTGATTTTGGTTGTGCTTGGTATTGCGAAATATGGATCAACCAGTCCGCTACCAGCTTCTGAGGCTTATTCTGCGGGACAGGCTTTTGGTACAGGATTTATTGAAGGATACAACACCCTCGATGCCCTTGCCTCAATTGCCTTTAGTGTGGTAGCAGTAAACACCTTAAAGCAACTTGGTTTCTCCAGCAAGAAGGAGTATGTCTCAACCATCTGGTCTGTTGGTTTTGTTGTAGCCTTGGCTTTTTCAGCACTATATGTCGGTTTGGCTTTCCTTGGAAATCATTTCCCAGTTCCTGCTGATGTTTTGGCTTCTGATACCAATAAGGGTGTTTATATTCTTTCGCAAGCAACACAAGCTATCTTTGGTCCAAGCGCGCAGATTTTCTTGGCTGTTATGGTTATCGTGACTTGTTTCACGACGACGGCTGGCTTGATTGTTTCTTCAGGTGAATTTTTCGCGGAGCGTTTCCCACGTTTTAGCTACAAAGTATATGCGACAATTTTTACTTTGATTGGTTTTGGGATTGCCAACCTCGGTTTAAACAATATCATTACTTTCTCAGTTCCAGTTCTTTTGGTTCTCTATCCAATTACCATCTGTATTGTCTTGATTACCATTGTGAACAAATTTGTACCACTTTCGACCTACGGTATGCAATTAACTGTGGGAGTAGTGACAGCTTTGTCATTGGTAGAAGTTTTGGCTGGTCAATTTGGTTGGACAGCTGTTTCAAAAGTTATCTCAGCTTTGCCATTGGCTGGACAATCATTAGCATGGTTATTACCAGCCTTTATCGGAATCGTCCTTTCTCTGTTCTTACCAAACAAGCAGGAGAGCGAAGTTTTTGAAATGTAAGAAAAAATGATACAAAACACTTGCAAAAGCGAGTGTTTTTTGGTATATTACAAGGGTTGACTATGCACATTTCCTGTGCAACCGCACGAATACCGTTCTTTCGATGAGAGTAGAGTAAGTGGTTCGTCCCACGGTACTAGGCGAGTCTTCACATCAAATTCGGGCAAGGCCCAAAAATCATAGGAGGTGCATAATGAGCACATATGCAATCATTAAAACTGGCGGCAAACAAGTTAAAGTTGAAGTCGGTCAAGCTATCTACGTTGAAAAATTGAACGTTGAAGCAGGTCAAGAAGTTACTTTCGAAGAAGTAGTTCTTGTTGGTGGTGAGAAAACTGTTGTGGGTACTCCACTTGTAGCAGGCGCTACTGTTGTTGGTACTGTTGAAAAACAAGGTAAACAGAAAAAGGTTGTTACCTTCAAGTACAAACCTAAAAAAGGTAGCCACCGCAAACAAGGTCACCGTCAACCTTACACAAAAGTTGTTATCAACGCTATCAACGCTTAATCGCGTAGCTTGAAGCAATCATTACAGAAATTCGGAGGAATAACATATGTTAAACTTGAATCTTGCTAACTTGCAATTTATGGCCCACAAAAAAGGTGGAGGTTCAACGTCAAACGGTCGTGACTCACAAGCGAAACGCCTTGGTGCGAAAGCTGCTGACGGCCAAACTGTATCAGGTGGTTCAATCCTTTACCGCCAACGTGGTACAAAAATCTACCCAGGAGCTAACGTAGGTCGTGGTGGAGATGACACTCTTTACGCTAAAGTAGAAGGCGTTGTACGCTTCGAACGTAAAGGTCGCGATAAGAAACAAGTATCTGTTTACCCAATCGCAAAATAAGTCTGAAAATGGCTTAACAATAGGCTTTCCGAGATTTCGGAAGGCCTGTTTTTTGTCATTGGAGCCATTTTTCATTTACCAAGGGTTTGATGTGAAATGATCAGGTACTGGTAACTATATAAAAGTTATCAGTTGAAAATGAACATGTGAATATAGGTTGACTGACAAGAGCAATAGATGGTAGTATAACCATACAATAGAATGAAAGTAATAGTAAGATATT
Organism: Streptococcus sp. 29896; assembly: GCF_032594915.1. Lineage (NCBI taxonomy): Bacteria > Bacillati > Bacillota > Bacilli > Lactobacillales > Streptococcaceae > Streptococcus > Streptococcus suivaginalis. The sequence continues at coordinate 905,586 of NZ_CP118733.1, forward strand.
TCAAAAAACAAGGAATCAAGAGTAAGGAAGTTAAGGCAATATAACCTCCGAAAGGAGAAAATAATGAAGATTATAGCAATAAGGGATTCAGTTGAAAAAGCTGAGATTATAAAAACGGTATTGCTAGATTTACCTGAGTGGTTTGGCTTACCTGAAAGCACAAAAGAATACATTCAAGATGGGAGTTTGCTGCCATTATGGGCGGCATTTGACAAAGATGAGACAGTAGGATTCGTAACCTTAACGAGCACCTCTGACGATTGTGGGGAAGTTCACTGTATGGGTGTTAAAAAATCTCATCATCGAAAAGGCCTGGGACGAGCGTTGATGCAAGCATTAGAAGGAGAGGCGAGAAAATCTTATGCCTATCTACAAGTAAAAACGGTTGACCAAGGGCACTATGAAACATACGACAAGACGATTGCTTTTTATCATTCTTGTGGATTTGCTAAGTTAGAAGTTTTTCCAAACTTATGGGATGAATGGAATCCCTGTCTCATCATGATTAAAAAGTTATAGTCACTTACCACTAGCAATTTTGCTGGTGTTTTTTTATCTCAAGTGGTTATCTTTCGAAATGTATAGGGCCGACAGTTTTAAGAATGGAAACCAAACCCTATGTCTCTAGCTTATAATTCTATAACTTTTTCTTATAGTAAACAGTAAAATGAGACTTGCAATCTATATATATGTTTTTTATGATAGAGTTAAGCATAAAAGAACAAGGAGGTTTGCATGTTTCCCTTTAGTTGCCACACCTATATTTTGCCCTTTACTGTTGCTAATATGGAGGACAAAGCCTTAGATCAAATTATTCAAAATATATCCTACACAGATTGGAAAGAACTATCTTCAAATGCAAGTGATTTACCCTTTTGTCAATCGGTTCATCACTTTCAAGCACCGAAAATAATTGATGGGGCCATTGCCTATGCCTATGAACGGTATTTTAATCAGGAGGTGCGCAGGATTGCCTATTTGGACAAGCAATTCGTCAGAAACTACAGTTTAAAAATTGGAAAAGGGGAAAAAATCTATCGTATTTCGGTTGAACAAGATGAACTAAGCTACTATGATTTACAGGTGGACTATGTTATGGTTCGTATGATGGCAACAATCAATGCAGGCTTTCTTATTATTTCTTGTTCTAACTGGCAGTATTCGGATTTACAAGATATTAAACGGATTAATCAGTTTGGTAGACGAATATTTAGTCCATATTTTGTGCAGCTGCAGTCCGAGTCGGATGTTCCAAATAATTTAGAATTTCTTTCGAAAGAAGCTTCGCAAAAGTCGCCTCACAGGAAAGCATACAGTAGGTCTTACCATGTGATGGATGCGATAACCGACTTATTAGGATCATTTTTTAGAATGAAAGAAGAGAGGATTTTTCCTGAAAAGGTTGACGATATGGAAGGGGGCTATCCTTACATTGATACAATTATCGATGACCGTATGTTTGTACATTCGTATATCTGCCATCCGTCCTTAAAGCGAGCGATTCGAAGAACAGCAAATATGAATTGGTTAAGAGATGCTGATTTAAAACAGTTATACTCACTTGCTTATGTGGATCAAAGTGAAGCCAGCTGCCAAAATAGAACCTTATTACAGAAATTACTGAACAAATCAATGTATCCTTGCTGGTCAGATACAGGCGGTTTATATCTGGCTAGCCAACACTCTTTTCTCTTTTTGTGGTCTGGAGATCCAATCTTTTATTTGTTGGATTACTTTCAGGCTCACTATCTTGAAATTTCCTTGATAGTCTTGAGTCAGCGATTGGGAATTCTATATTTTTCCCGTCTAGCAGGGGAATGCGAGAGAATGGACCGTGAGAAGTTAGTTTGTCTTCAAAAGAATTATGTTTCTTTCAAGAGTCAGTATATGCTACCAGAAATTAGTGCGCAAGAACAAGCGGTGGAGTTGTACCATATGCTGCAGATAAATCTCTATGTCCCTGAATATAGCGAAGTCTTGGATAATCAATTAAATGCTATTCACGAAACAACTCAGTCCATTATTACCCAGGAACAATTCTTGGAAGAAGAGAATATGAACTACCTCTTGTTAGTCTTCACAGTCTTATCGGTGGTTGATTTTGTTGGTGATAAATTTGGTGGAGATAAAGGGGGAGGAAATTCGTTTACATTTATTGACTATGTCATTTATTCCTTTATTACGCTTACTTTTATCATTTTGACAATTGCATTTATGAAAGATCATGCCTTTATTGATAAAATCCATAAGTTAAAAAAGGTCATGAGAAGAATTCGTAAACGGATTAGTCAAATTTTTGGTATAATAGAAAGATAGTAAAATGGAATGAAGAAAGGACGAGTCGATGAATATTCAACAATTGCGCTATGTGGTGGCGATTGCCAACAGCGGGACTTTTCGTGAGGCGGCTGAAAAGCTTTATGTCTCCCAACCGAGTTTGTCCATTTCTATTCGGGATTTAGAGAAGGAACTTGGGTTTCAGATTTTTAGTCGGACCAGTGCTGGTACAGTTTTAACCAAGCGAGGGATGGAGTTTTATGAGCAGGCTCAGAACTTGGTTAAGGGATTTGATAAGTTTGAAAACTATTACTTGCAGGTTGAAGAAAAAGAGAAGAGTTTTTCCATTTCCAGTCAGCACTATGATTTTCTTCCTCCTTTGATGACAGAATTTTCAAAAACACATCCGCAATACCCTCACTTTCGGATTTTTGAATCAACCACTGTTCAGATTTTGGATGAAGTGGCTCAGGGGTATAGTGAACTGGGGATTATCTACCTCAACACTCGCAATACCAAAGGTATTATGCAAAAATTGGAAAAGTTGCAGCTGGTTGTTTTTGATTTGATTGATTTTCAGACCCATGTCTATCTAAGAGAAGGGCATCCCTTAGCCCAAAAAGAAGTAGTCCAATTGGAAGACTTAAAGGGCTTGCCGACGGTTCGGTTTACCCAGGAAAAGGAAGCCTATCTCTACTATTCAGAAAATTTTATTGACACCTCGGATTCACCTGTTGTATTTGATGTGACAGATCGTGCTACCTTAAACGGAATCTTAGAACGGACAGATGCCTATGCAACAGGTTCAGGATTTTTGGATAGTGAGAGTGTGAATGGTATCGTTGTTGTTCCTTTGGAACACGGGGTGGATAACCGAATGGTGTATGTGAAGAGAGAAAACCATGATCTTAGTCAGTGTGCTAAGGATTTCTTGGTGTTGATGGAGGATTATTTTGCAAAACAAAAACATACTAGCTAGAGTGCTAGGGATTCTCGTGTTGGTTGCAGGTTTGATTGGCTTGGATCAGTGGATCAAGGCTTGGACAGTAGCCACTATTGAGCTCGATACGGTTGTGGATTTTATTCCTGGGTTTATGAGCTTGGCTTACTTGCGCAACTATGGTGCGGCCTGGTCAATCCTGCAAAATCAGCAATGGTTTTTTACGATTGTAACGCTAGTTGTAATGGCAGGATTGGCTAGGTATTTGGCTAAATCAATCCGTGGCAGTTTGTTTACCTTGTTTAGTCTATCCTTGATTATAGCAGGTGGTTTGGGAAACTTTATTGATCGCTTGCGCTTGGGTTATGTAGTGGATATGTTCCACCTAGATTTTATCAATTTTCCCGTGTTCAACCTGGCAGATGTTTGCCTGACTGTTGGGGTGGGCTTGCTGTTAATTTGTATCATGAAAGAAGAGAATAATGGAAGTAAGAGTTGAGATTGGCGGTGTTCGGTTGGATAAGGCCTTGGCGGATTTGACAGATTTGTCCCGTTCAGTTGCCAATGAGCAAATTAAGGCTGGTCTGGTTTTGGTCAATGGCCAAGCCAAGAAAGCTAAGTATAGTGTGCAGGCAGGAGATGTGATTTCCTACCAGGTGCCAGAAGTGGAAGAAATCGACTATGTAGCTGAAGATATCCCTTTAGAAATTGTCTATCAAGATACGGATGTTGCTGTGGTTAATAAGCCTCAAGGTATGGTGGTTCACCCATCTGCAGGCCACACATCAGGAACCTTGGTCAATGCCCTCTTATACCATGTTAAAGATTTATCAGGCATCAATGGTGTTTTGCGACCAGGCATTGTCCATCGGATTGACAAGGATACTTCTGGCTTGCTCATGATTGCCAAAAATGATGAAGCACATACAAAACTTGCAGCTGAATTGAAAGAGAAAAAATCCCTCCGTAAGTACCTGGCCATTGTACACGGTAATCTACCAAATGACCGTGGAATGATTGAGGCGCCGATTGGTCGTTCAGAAAAAGACCGTAAGAAGCAGGCGGTAACTGCTAAAGGGAAAGAAGCTGTCACTCGTTTCCAAGTCTTGGAGCGGTTTGGGGATTACAGCTTGGTTGAATTGACCTTGGAAACTGGTCGCACACACCAGATTCGTGTCCACATGGCCTATATTGGACATCCGGTTGCGGGTGATGAAGCTTATGGTCCTAAAAAGACCCTCAAAGGTCATGGCCAATTTCTCCATGCACAGACACTTGGATTTACTCACCCAAGAACGGGAGAGCTAGTCGAGTTTACGGCAGAAGCGCCAGCTATTTTTAAGGAAACACTTGAAAAACTACGTAAGACAAATGATTGATGAAAACCTGTTCATCTTGCCCATTTGCCAAAAATCTGCTAGACTAGTAAAGAAAAATAGAAGGAGATTGTGAAAATGGAAACTTTGCCAAATTGCCCAAAGTGTAATTCTGAATATGTTTATGAAGACGGTGCCCTCTTGGTTTGCCCTGAGTGTGCATATGAGTGGAACCCAGCAGATGTAGCTGAGGAAGAAAGTGGACCTGTTGCAATTGATGCCAACGGTAATCGTTTGGCGGATGGTGACACGGTAACTCTGATTAAGGACTTGAAAGTCAAGGGTGCACCAAAGGATCTTAAGCAAGGTACGCGTGTTAAAGGTATTCGTATCGTCGAAGGTGATCACAATATCGACTGTAAAATCGATGGTTTTGGTGCCATGAAGTTGAAGTCAGAATTCGTTAAGAAAATCTAAAAAAAAGGACTGGTCAATCCAGTCTTTTGTCGTTTTTGAAAGGATAGTATGAAGAATCAAAGTTTTTTATTTTATAGCAGGTGTTTACTGGCTGCTTTAGCGATTGCGGGAACTGCTCTAGAAATCATTAAATATGGTATTGGCATGCTCATGTACTACACGGTGCAGTCTAACCTGTTGGTATCCGTTTTTGCGGTCTATATGGTTTATGCCATGACCAAGGGAACGGACTTGCAGACTAGCAAGTTTCTACGGATTAAGGCAGCGGTGACTATGTCCATTTTGATTACCTGTGTGGTCTATCATTTTATGTTGGCACCTTTGGCAGATGATTTTTGGCGACTGGAAAATTTGCTCTGCCATTACATCGTTCCTCTCTATTTCTTGTTGGATACCTTGCTGGTGGACCGTCAGCGGCAGTACAAGTGGTTTGATCCGATTTGGTGGACCGCTCTGCCCTTGTTTTATATGGTTTTTGGTTTGATCAATGGCTTTTTTATCAAGATTCCCATCCCAGATGCCAAGGACAGTCCCTTTGCTTATTTCTTCCTAAACGTGCCAAAGTATGGTTGGCCTTATGTTTTGACCTATGCAGGTACAATCTTTGTTGCTTATCTTCTAGTAGGCTTTTTCTTGTTTTTTGTCAAAAGCTGGCGCGCCAAACGAGTAGGGGCTAACCAGCCAACTCCCTAAAGACGAACGATTTTCAGAAAAAATGGAAAATCTTGTCTTCTGGCACAATTTATGCTATACTTTGCTTAATCAATCCTTTAATATCTGTCCCGTGAGGCAGTCAAGGAGAATCAAGTAAAGAAGGTGGCTGGCTCTACCTGTATTTTCTGAAGTCTCCGAAAAGGAGACTTTTTTTCATGAAAAGGAGTAAGGAATGAAAACAAAAGTGATTGTCGATGACATGACCATGAAACGGGCAATTACCCGAATAACCTACGAGATCATCGAGCGCAACAAGAATTTGGACACTATCGTACTAGCTGGGATCAAAACCAGAGGTGTCTACATTGCTCGTCGGATTCAAGAACGATTGAAGCAGTTGGAAGGAATCGATGTTCCCCTGGCTGAACTGGATACTAAACCATTTCGAGATGATGTGAAGGTGGAGGAAGATACAACGCTTATTACAACGGATGTTAATGACCGAGATATAATCTTGGTTGATGACGTGCTATATACTGGCCGCACAATCCGTGCTGCGATTGACAACGTGGTTTCTCTTGGTCGTCCTTCCCGTGTCAGCTTGGCTGTACTCGTTGACCGTGGTCACCGTGAATTACCTATTCGCGCAGATTATGTTGGGAAAAATATTCCAACCAGCCGTTCGGAGGAAATTATTGTACAAATGGCTGAAATTGATGAGCAAGATGCGGTCTTGCTAGTTGAAAACGCCTAGTCTTGGCTAGAAAGTTTGGGGATTCCTGATGACGGTTGACAATGGACAGGTGAAATTGCCACATGTGGTGTCAATGGAAGAGTTGACAACTGAAGAGGTGATGGGACTTATTCAGCGAGGACTAGCTTTTAAGAATGGGCAGGCCCAGCCAAATGCTGTTTCGCATCTTGTAGCAGCCAATCTCTTTTTCGAAGATTCCACGCGCACGCATAAGTCGTTTGAAATGGCAGAAATTAAGCTAGGAATGGAACGGATTGATTTTAACGCCAGCACAAGTTCGGTAAATAAGGGTGAGACTTTATATGATACAATTTTAACTATGTCGGCTCTAGGCGTGGAGGTCTGTGTTATTCGCCATCCAGCGGTTGATTATTACCGAGAGTTGATCGATAGTCCGACCATTAAACCTGCGATTGTAAATGGTGGAGATGGTTCTGGCCAGCATCCCAGTCAATCCTTGCTGGATTTGATGACAATCTATGAAGAATTTGGCTCCTTTACTGGTTTGAAGGTTTTGATTGCTGGTGACTTACGTCATTCGAGAGTAGCTCGTTCCAACATGGATATTCTGCACCGTCTAGGCGCTCAGCTATTCTTCTCAGGGCCAAAGGAATGGTATGATCCTGCATTTGATGTGTATGGGAGGTTTGTGGACTTAGACCAGGTGATTGAGGAGCTGGATGTTCTCATGCTCTTGCGTGTTCAACACGAACGCCATGATGGAGCAACCAGTTTTTCAAAAGAAGCCTATCACCAGACATTTGGATTGACAGAAAACCGCTATAAGCTACTAAAACCAGGAGCTATCATCATGCATCCTGCCCCTGTCAACCGTGGGGTTGAGATTGCAGACCAGCTTGTGGAAGCTGAAAAATCTCGGATTACAGCTCAGATGGAAAATGGGGTGTATGTCCGAATGGCCATTTTAGAAGCAGTTCTAGCCGATCGGGCATAGGATTGAAACGTTAAGAGACTCCAGAGAGGGTCCACGAAAGAGGAAACAATGGGAAAAAGACTTTTAATTTTGGAAGATGGGACAATTTTTGAAGGGCAAGCCTTCGGAGCTAATATTAGCGTGACTGGTGAAATTGTCTTTAACACTGGGATGACGGGTTACCAAGAATCTATTACAGATCAGTCTTATAATGGGCAAATTTTGACCTTTACCTATCCCTTGGTTGGAAATTATGGGATAAACCGTGATGATTATGAATCGATTCGTCCGACCTGTAAGGGTGTGGTCGTGAGCGAGTGGGCAAGACGGGCAAGTAATTGGCGCAATCAGCTCACTTTGGATGAATTTTTGAAAGCCAAAAAAATCCCAGGTATTTCAGGAATTGATACGCGGGCTCTGACAAAGATTATTCGAAAACATGGGACCATGAAAGCGACGATGGCGGATGTTGGGGATTCTGTCGAACACTTATCAGATCAGCTGCGTGCGACAGTCTTGCCGACCAATAACATTGCACAGGTTTCTACGAAAACGGCCTATCCAGCTCCAGGAACGGGTAAAAATATTGTCTTGGTAGATTTTGGATTGAAGCATTCAATTTTGCGCGAGTTGGCAAAGCGCAACTGTAATGTAACAGTTGTCCCTTATGACACCAGTGCCCAAGAAATCCTAGACCTAGCGCCAGATGGAGTGATGCTGTCCAATGGCCCGGGAGATCCAGATGATGTTGCTGATGTTTTGGAAATGATTCGGACTGTACAAGGTCAGATTCCAATCTTCGGAATTTGTATGGGACACCAGTTGTTTGCCAAGGCCAATGGCGCCAAGACCTACAAGATGAAATTTGGTCACCGTGGTTTTAACCATGCTGTCCGAGAAATTGCAACTGGTCGAGTAGATTTTACCAGTCAAAACCATGGATTCGCAGTATCGAGAGAAGACTTGCCGGAATGCCTTATGATAACCCATGAAGAAATCAATGACAAATCCGTTGAAGGAGTACGTCACCGCCATCATCCTGCCTTCTCGGTTCAATTCCACCCAGATGCAGCGCCTGGTCCACACGACGCAAGTTATCTTTTTGATGAATTTATGGACTTGATTGATGCCTTTCAATCGCAGAGATGATTCTGCTAAAATTGGAAGGATTAGAGTGAGGGATGGGAAGACAAAATCGGCTAATCTGTTAGAGTATTTTGCCCTTCTAGCCAAAGTTCTAGTGACCTTTGCTAACTCTGACACTAGCAGTAAGGTTTATCTAATATCGAGCTAAACCTTACTACGTCGGACTATTATTTAATTCTATCCGGAGAGATAGAAAATAGAAAGGAGAAGATACAGGTTCGAGTTTCCTATTCGAACACGCCCTAAGGACTGTGCTAAAAAGATAAACGTCGTCTTGATGCTTGAAGCATCGGCGTCGCGTTTCCTATTTTCGCTTTGTCCTCTTAATGGGCTTTGTATCATACATTATGCCAAAACGTACGGATATTAAGAAAATTATGGTGATTGGGTCTGGTCCGATTATTATCGGTCAGGCTGCGGAGTTTGATTATGCTGGGACTCAGGCTTGTTTGGCTTTGAAGGAAGAAGGCTATAGTGTTGTCTTAGTCAATTCAAACCCTGCAACCATCATGACAGACAAGGAAATTGCAGACAAGGTTTATATTGAGCCGATTACGCTTGAATTTGTCACACGGATTTTACGGAAGGAGCGTCCAGATGCTCTCTTGCCAACTCTTGGTGGTCAGACTGGTCTCAACATGGCCATGGAATTGTCTAAGGCTGGTATTTTAGATGAGCTTGGGGTTGAGCTGTTGGGAACCAAACTGTCTGCAATTGATCAGGCAGAGGACCGCGACCTCTTCAAACAACTCATGGAAGACCTCGATCAGCCTATTCCTGAATCAACCATTGTGACAACAGTTGAAGAGGCTTTGGAATTTGCTGCTGAAATTGGCTATCCTGTCATTGTTCGACCTGCCTTCACGCTAGGTGGTACTGGCGGTGGTATGTGTGCCAATGAAGAAGAACTGCGTGAAATAGCGGAAAATGGTCTGAAATTGTCACCAGTGACCCAGTGTTTGATTGAACGTTCCATTGCTGGTTTCAAGGAAATCGAATACGAAGTAATGCGGGATGCGGCTGACAATGCCTTGGTCGTATGTAACATGGAAAACTTTGACCCTGTGGGAATTCATACAGGAGATTCTATCGTATTTGCTCCAACGCAGACGCTTTCGGATATTGAAAACCAGATGCTGCGTGATGCCAGTCTCAGTATCATCCGTGCCCTAAAAATCGAGGGTGGTTGTAATGTGCAGTTGGCACTAGATCCACATAGTTTCAAATATTATGTCATTGAAGTAAACCCACGTGTGTCCCGTTCCTCTGCCTTGGCATCCAAAGCGACAGGTTATCCTATTGCCAAATTGGCAGCAAAAATTGCGGTTGGCTTGACCTTGGATGAAATGGTGAACCCTGTCACAGGGACAACCTATGCCATGTTTGAGCCTGCTCTTGACTACGTTGTGGCAAAAATTCCACGTTTCCCATTTGATAAGTTTGAAAAAGGGGAGCGCCGCCTTGGAACGCAGATGAAGGCAACTGGTGAGGTCATGGCCATTGGTCGTAATATCGAAGAAAGTCTACTCAAGGCCTGCCGTTCTTTGGAAATCGGTGTCTACCACAATGAAATGCCTGAACTCAGCCAAGTGACAGATGATCAATTGGTTGAAAAGATTGTCAAGGCACAGGATGATCGTCTATTCTATCTTTCAGAAGCCCTTCGACGTGGCTATACAGTAGAAGAACTGGCTCAATTGACGAAGATTGATCTTTTCTTCCTTGATAAGCTGCTTCATATCTTAGAAATTGAGCAGGAATTGGCAATCAATCACGATAATATCGACTTATTGAAAAAAGTCAAGAAATACGGTTTTGCAGACCGCAAGATTGCGGAACTCTGGGGACGGACAGAATCCTACATTCGTCAATTGCGTACAGAGCACAAAATTGTCCCTGTTTACAAGATGGTGGATACTTGTGCAGCCGAATTTGAAAGTGCTACACCTTATTTCTATTCAACTTATGAGTGGGAAAATGAGTCTATCCGTTCGGAGAAAGAATCTGTTTTGGTGTTGGGGTCTGGCCCAATCCGTATCGGACAGGGTGTGGAGTTTGACTATGCAACGGTGCATTCGGTCAAGGCCATTCAGGCGGCTGGCTACGAAGCCATTATTATGAACTCAAACCCTGAAACAGTGTCAACAGACTTTTCGGTTTCGGACAAGCTTTACTTCGAGCCATTGACCTTGGAAGATGTTTTGAATGTGATTGACCTTGAGAAACCCAAAGGGGTTATCGTTCAGTTCGGTGGCCAGACAGCCATCAATTTGGCAGAGCCATTGGCCAAAGCAGGTATTCCAATTTTGGGTACGCAAGTAGCGGATTTGGATAGAGCTGAAGACAGGGATTTATTTGAAAAAGCCCTGAAAGACCTTGGGATTCCACAGCCACCAGGCCAAACCGCAACCAACGAAGAGGAAGCACTAGAAGCGGCCCGCAAAATTGGTTTTCCGGTACTTGTTCGTCCCTCTTATGTCTTAGGCGGTCGTGCTATGGAGATTGTCGAAAATGAAGAGGACTTACGTTCTTATATGAGAACGGCGGTCAAGGCTTCGCCAGAGCACCCAGTTTTGGTGGATTCTTACATCGTCGGTCGTGAGTGTGAAGTGGATGCTATTTCAGATGGTAAGGATGTCTTGATTCCGGGTATTATGGAGCATATCGAGCGAGCTGGGGTTCACTCAGGTGACTCGATGGCAGTTTATCCGCCACAAACCTTGTCTAAAGAGGTGCAGTCGACCATTGCAGACTACACCAAACGCTTGGCAATCGGCCTCAACTGTATCGGTATGATGAATATCCAGTTTGTTATCAAGGATGAGACGGTTTATGTGATCGAAGTTAATCCTCGTGCTAGTCGTACGGTTCCATTCTTGTCCAAAGTCACAGACATTCCAATGGCCCAGGTTGCAACCAAATTGATTTTGGGACAAAGCCTTGTGGAACTGGGTTACCAAGATGGTCTTTATCCTGAGAGCAATCAGGTGCACGTTAAAGCACCAGTATTCTCATTTACAAAATTGGCTAAAGTTGACAGTTTGTTAGGACCAGAGATGAAGTCAACCGGTGAGGTAATGGGGTCAGATATGACCTTGGAGAAGGCTCTCTATAAGGCCTTTGAAGCAAGTTACCTGCATTTGGAAGATTTCGGCACTATCGTCTTTACAGTTGCGGATGAGGACAAGGAGGAGGCCTTCCGTCTAGCAGAAAGATACCGTGAAATTGGCTTTATTATTGCGGCTACAAGCGGTACGGCAACTGCCTTCCAAGCTAAGGGCTTAGACTGTCTGCCTGTTGGTAAAATCAGTGGAGACCACAGAGAGTCGATTCCTCAGCTGGTCCGTAAAGGAAAGGTTCAAGCCATTGTCAATACAGTAGGCAAAAAGCGTGTGGCAGACGAGGATGGAGAGGTTATTCGTGCATCTGCTATCGAAGCAGGGATTCCGCTTTTTACAGCCTTAGATACAGCAGCGGCCATGTTGGCTGTGCTAGAAAGTCGTAGTTTTTCGACGCGAGCAATTTAGGAGATAAAAAATGAAGGTTCATTTAGTGGATGAGTTTGGGAATGTAAAGGAAGTGAAGGCTGGTTTTTCATGGACAACCTTTTTCTTCAAGTTTTTTGTACCGCTGATTCGAGGTGATTTAAAATGGTTTGCGATTATTTTGGTAGCATTCTTGTTGGCATTGTTAATTGATCGTCGCTTTGATATTCCCTTTATCAATACTGGCTTTGGGATTTTGTGGGGCTATCTCTACAATCGAATCTATATCAAGGAAGCCTTGGCAAAAGGATGGCGCCCGGTTAGTGAGGCTGATCAGGAAGCCATTCGCCAATTTCTACAATCCTAAGCCTTGATTCACAAAGAGATTTAAGTGTGACTTCGTAAGAAGTCACGCTTTTTCTGTTATAATATTCAATATGAAAGTAATTGTAACAACAAGTTTGGGAATGGATGAGCACTTGGTTCAGAAGGCCAAACGATTAGCTGAAGATTTAGGGATTGTTTACTGTGAGCGGCGGAAGCAAGCCGTGAAGGTCTTACTCAAGCAGGCGGATGCGGTTTTGGTGGTCTATAAGGATCGATTGGTTTTTGAGCAAAAAGAAGGGAGAAAACTCTTTTTTCACCCAGATACTGCTATCTTGCGGATGAAAGCTGAGCGTGATCCATTTTTGGAAATGGTCGGAAGTCAGCCGAAAAAGGTTTTGGATGCAACCTTAGGACTGGGAACAGATAGTTTGGTTCTTGCCAGCGCTGGACATCAGGTTGTTGGATTAGAAAGCTCTTTTTGGACTCATTTTTTGGTGCAGGAGGGTTTAAAAAACTACCAAACAGGTCATGCTGCAGTTGATCAAGCCATGCGATCGATTGAGACTATCTGTACAGATAGTCTGAGTTTTCTACAAACCGCAGCAGCAAAGAGTGTTGATATCATCTATTTTGACCCCATGTTCTCAGAGGAAATCAAGGAATCGCACAATTTGTCTGGATTGGAGAAACTAGCGAATCCGAGTCCACTTTCTCACCAATTAGTTAACGAAGCCAAGCGAGTGGCGCGTGAGAAGATTATTTTAAAGGCGCATTTCAGAGATAGAGCTTTTGAGGACTTTGGGTTCATTCGTCATGTACGCCCTAATCAAAAATTTCACTTTGGAGAAATCATCTTGGAGAAAGAAAAATGAAAATACTTGTAACAGCCTTTGATCCTTTTGGCGGAGAGTCCATCAATCCAGCTCAAGAAGCTGTCCGTTTATTGCCGAAAAAGATCTCAGGTGCAGATATAGAAACCTTGTTTGTTCCGACTGTTTTTCACTTGTCTGCCCAACAATTGGAAGAGAAGTGGGCAAGTAGCCAACCGGATGTCGTCTTGTGTATCGGCCAAGCAGGAGGGCGGCCTGATCTGACTCCGGAGCGCGTCGCTATCAATTTAGACGATGCACGAATTCCAGATAATCAGGGGCAGGCTCCGATTGATGCAAGCATTCGACCAGATGGTCCAGCAGCCTATTTTTCAACCTTGCCCATAAAAGCAATGGTTCAGGCTATTCGTCAGGTTGGACTACCTGCTTCAGTGTCAAATTCGGCAGGGACTTTTGTCTGCAATCATCTCATGTATCAGGCCCTTTATTTGGCTGAGAATCGGTTTCCAAATAGTAAGGCAGGTTTTCTTCATATTCCTTTCTTGCCGCAACAGGTAGTTGATAAGCCAGGTCTTCCATCGATGAGTCTGGCGGATATTGTCCGTGGCTTGGAAGCAGCCATAGAAGCACTTGTTCAGGTTGGAGATGGCCAGGATATCCTTATGCAAGATGGAAAGACGCATTGAGGTGTGAGATGAGAGAAGAACGAATTCAAGAGATGGAGACTGCCTTTCAGCAACAAGAAGCTCTAATGCGACAAGTGGAATCCTTGCTGGATCAACTAGAAACTAGTCAGCTCATTTTTCAAGAATTATTAGCTTATTATCAGTCGCCACAATTTCTATCTGATATGGAATGGGCAGATCGTCAGGAAAGCCTGCCATTTCCTTGTGGAATATTGAGTCAAGATGGGTTTTACAATTTTTTACTGGAGCGTCAGGAAGTTGGGAAAAGTCTTGCAGAAATCGGCAAGGAATGGAGTCGTTAAAAAAATAAAAGGATGTCAAGTTTTTTTCTTGACAGACACAAAATGTGTGTTATAATAGAACATGTGCTAAATAGCTCTGCTATTTCACCGAACAATAAAATTAAAAGAAAAGAGATAATAAAAAATGGCAGTAAAAATCCGTTTGACTCGTATGGGTTCTAAAAAGAAACCTTTCTACCGTATTAACGTTGCAGATTCACGCGCACCACGCGATGGTCGTTTCATCGAAACAGTTGGTACTTACAACCCACTTTTGGCTGAAAACTCAGTAACTCTTAAAGAAGAGCGTGTTCTTGAGTGGTTGGCAAAAGGTGCACAACCATCTGACACAGTTCGTGCCCTTCTTTCAAAAGCTGGCGTATTGGCTAAATTCCACGATCAAAAATTCTCTAAATAAGAATAGTAAGCGAGAACACTTATGGACATGATTGAAAATCTGATTATCTCAATTGTGAAACCCTTGATTTCACAGCCTGAAAGTCTGACGATTAAAATTGAAGACACACCTGAATTTTTGGAATATCATTTAGACTTGGATCAGTCTGATATTGGCCGTGTGATTGGTAAGAAAGGTCGCACAATTTCGGCAATCAGAACAATCGTTTATTCTGTTCCAACAAGTGATAAAAAAGTTCGTCTCGTTATTGATGAGAAATAAGTAATTCCACCCTTGGGTGGTTTTTACTTTTGCTTGGGGGCTAGATAAGCCCCCTCTTCTTTTGAAGGGAGAAATGATGCAGTTAATTTGGTCCTATTTGAAAAAGTATCCCAAGTGGTTAGTTTTAGATTTATTGGGAGCTCTTTTGTTTGTAGTTGTCAACTTGGGACTACCGACTTTCTTGGCTCGTATGATTGATCAGGGAATCACTCAACAAAATCAAGAACAGCTTTATTACTGGGCCTTGATGATGCTTTTGATAGTCGTCTTGGGAATATTTGGTCGGGTTGTTTTGGCCTATGCGGCGGGGCAGCTGACCACCAACATTGTCAAGGATATTCGCAACGACCTCTATGAAAAAATTCAAGATTATTCGCATCATGAGTATGAGCAGATTGGGGTTTCGTCCTTGGTGACGCGGATGACCAACGATGCCTTTGTCCTAATGCAGTTTGCAGAGCAGGTTTTGAAGTTGGGGATTATTACGCCCTTGATGATGATTGCCTCTGTCATCATGACCCTGTTGACCAGTCCTGGTTTGGCTTGGACGGTAGCAGTAGCCATGCCTTTCTTGGTCTGGGTTATTGTCTATGTAGCTATCAAGACCCGTCCCTTGTCTGAACAGCAGCAAAAACGCTTGGATACTATTAACCAGTATGTGCGTGAAAATCTTATGGGCTTGCGGGTCATTCGTGCCTTTGCTCGTGAGGATTTTCAGGAGGAGCGGTTTGAGGAGGTCAATCAGGACTACACTCAGACTTCCAAACGTTTGTTTAACCTGACAGGTTTGACCGAGCCGCTTTTCGTCCAGATTATCATTGCTATGATTGTGGCGATTGTCTGGTTTGCCCTTCCTCCTTTGGCGGAGGGAAGTTTGCAGATTGGGGACTTGGTGGCCTTTATCGAGTATAGTTTCCATGCCCTCTTTTCATTCTTGCTCTTCGCCAATCTCTTTACCATGTATCCTCGTATGGCAGTTTCGAGCCAGCGAATTCAGGAAGTCTTGGATATGCCCATTTCTATTTCAAAAAATGAAGACGGGATTACAGAAACAGAAACGCGTGGCTACTTGGAGTTTGACAATGTGACTTTTGCCTATCCTGG
The DNA here is from genome assembly GCF_032594915.1 of Streptococcus sp. 29896. Classification (NCBI taxonomy): domain Bacteria; kingdom Bacillati; phylum Bacillota; class Bacilli; order Lactobacillales; family Streptococcaceae; genus Streptococcus; species Streptococcus suivaginalis. The sequence goes on from NZ_CP118733.1 coordinate 921,476, forward strand.
TGAAACAGAGTCGCCTGTTTTGCACAATATTTCCTTCAAGGCCAAACCAGGTGAAACAGTTGCCTTTATCGGTTCAACGGGTTCAGGTAAGTCCTCCTTGGTCAATCTGATTCCGCGTTTCTATGATGTGACGCTGGGTCGAATCTTGGTGGACGGTGTGGATGTCAGACGTTACAATCTAAAGGCACTCCGCAGCAAGATAGGCTTTATTCCGCAGAAAGCTCTGCTATTTACCGGAACAATCGCAGAAAATCTCAAGTATGGGAAGCTGGACGCGAGTTTGGCGGAGTTGCATGAGGCGGCGGATGTGGCCCAGGCCAAAGACTTTATCGAGAGCAAGGAGGAGCAGTTCGACACCCACTTGGCAGAGGGCGGTAGCAACCTGTCGGGCGGGCAGAAGCAGCGTTTGTCCATTGCTCGTGCGATCGTCAAGCAGCCAGATATCTATATCTTTGACGATTCCTTCTCGGCCTTGGATTATAAGACGGATGCGATTCTGCGGGCTCGCTTGAAGGAAGTGACAGAGAATGCGACGGTGCTGATTGTGGCTCAGCGGGTCGGGACCATTATGGATGCGGACCAGATTATCGTGCTCAATGAAGGGGAAATTGTCGGTCGTGGTACCCATAGTGAGCTCATGGAAAGCAATGACATTTACCGTGAGATTGCTAATTCGCAGCTCAATCGCCAGTCCTTGACTGAAACAGAAGAATAGGAGGAAGTCATGAAAGAACAGAATGTATTTGGCCGTATTTGGCTTTACTTGAAAAACTATCAGGCTTCCATTTATCTGGCGGTTTTGATGAAGGTTGTCAGTGCGGTTATGAATGCCTTGGAGCCCTTTGTACTTGGCTTGATTATCACCGAGTTAACGACCAATCTCTTGGACCTGGCAAAAGGTGTGAACGGTGCTGGCATCAATACTAGCTACATTGCTACCATGCTTGCGATTTACGCCTTGCGTGCCCTTTTTTACGAACTGGGTGCCTATTTTTCCAACTATTTCATGACCAAGGGTGTGCAGTCGGCTATTCAGCAGCTCCGCAATGACCTGTCTGCTAAAATCAATCGGATTCCAGTTGCCTATTTTGACAAGCACCAGTACGGTGACTTGCTGGGGCGGTTTACCAGCGATGTGGAAACGGTGTCCAATGCCCTGCAACAGAGTTTCTTGCAGATTGTCAATGCCGTTTTGACCTTGAGTTTGGCCTTGGGCATGGTCTTCTATCTCAACGCCTCCTTGGCGGTGGTGGTCTTAATTTTGGTGCCTGTCACCTATTTCTCGTCCAAGTTTATCATCGGCAAGTCCCAGCCCTATTTCAAGCAACAGGCTGATGCCCTCGGTCGCCTCAACGGCTTTGTGCAGGAAAACTTGACAGGTTTCAACGTCCTCAAACTTTACGGACGCGAGGAGCAGTCTACTCAGGAATTTCGCCAGATAACCGAGGACTTGCAGGAGGTTGGTTTCAAGGCTAGCTTTGTATCTGGTTTGCTCATGCCAGTCGTGCAGGGCTTTTCCAACCTGACCTACGTGGTCATCGCTCTCTTGTCTGGCCTCAAGGTTCTTGCGGGTCAGTTGACCATTGGTAATATGCAGGCTTTTGTCCAATACGTCTGGCAGATTACCCAGCCCGTCCAAACCCTGACCCAGCTGGCCCCCCAGTTGCAGTCTGCCAAATCCTCCCTGGAACGCATCTTCTCTGTCCTAGATGAGCTAGATGAGTCCACCGCCAATGCGAGCGAGCTAGACCGAGCCCTGACCGGCCAAGTCAGCTTTGAAAATGTTGAGTTCGGCTACGCAGCCGACAAGCCCCTCATTCGCAACTTCAACTTGGAAGTCAATCCAGGTGAAATGGTCGCCATTGTCGGACCAACAGGTGCAGGAAAGACTACCTTGATTAACCTACTCATGCGGTTCTACGATGTCAATGCAGGCTCTATCAAGGTGGATGGCAAGGATATTCGGGACTTGTCTCGTCAGTCTTACCGCCGCCAGTTTGGTATGGTCTTGCAGGATGCTTGGCTCTACGAAGGGACAATTAAAGAAAACCTGAGGTTTGGTCGTCTGGATGCGACGGATGAGGAGATTGTGGAGGCGGCAAAAGCAGCCAACGTTGACCACTTTATCCGTACCCTGCCTGGTGGCTACAATATGGAGATGAACCAGGAATCTAGCAATATTTCCCAAGGCCAGAAACAGCTCTTGACCATTGCCCGAGCCCTCTTGGCTGATCCAGCAATTTTGATTCTGGACGAGGCAACTTCTTCAGTTGATACCCGTCTGGAACTCTTGATTCAGAAGGCTATGAAACGCCTCATGCAAGGGCGGACCAGCTTTGTCATTGCCCACCGCCTCTCGACCATTCAGGAGGCTGACAAGATTCTCGTCTTGAAAGACGGACAGATTATTGAACAAGGTAACCATGAAAGTCTTTTGGCAGATAAAGGTTTCTATTATAATCTGTATCAAAGTCAGTTTAGTAATAGTAAGTAAGAGAAAGTCGTCTTCGGACGGCTTTTTTCAACTTGAGAAATCAGCTCTATCATGGTAGAATGGAAAGATAGAAATCCAAAGGAAGTTTGTATGAATTATTTTAACGTTGGTAAGATTGTCAATACCCAAGGCTTGCAGGGGGAGATGCGTGTCCTGTCTGTGACGGACTTTTCAGAAGAACGCTTCAAAAAAGGGGCAAAGCTGGCACTTTTTGATGATAAGGACCAGTTTGTCATGGAAGTAGAAATCGCTAATCACCGCAAGGCCAAGAACTTTGATATTGTCAAGTTCAAGGGGATGTACCATATCAATAACATCGAAAAGTACAAGGGCTTCAGCCTGAAAATCGCAGAAGAAAACCTGTCTGATTTGGACGAGGGTGAATTTTACTACCATGAGATTATCGGGCTAGATGTTTATGAGAATGATAACCTGATTGGACAGGTCAAGGAAATCTTGCAGCCTGGTGCCAACGATGTCTGGGTAGTCAAGCGAAAAGGTAAGAAAGACTTGCTCTTGCCTTACATTCCCCCAGTTGTTCTGAATGTTGACATTGAAAATAATCGAGTAGATGTGGAGTTGCTAGAGGGGCTGGACGATGAAAATTGATATTTTGACCCTGTTTCCTGAAATGTTTGCTCCTTTGGAGCACTCCATTGTCGGTAAGGCCCGTGAAAAAGGGCTCCTGGAGGTCAACTACCACAACTTTCGGGAACAGGCTGAGAAGGCTCGCCATGTTGATGATGAGCCATACGGTGGCGGACAAGGTATGTTGCTCCGAGCTCAGCCAATTTTTGACACCATGGACCAGATTGAACAGACCAATCCCCGCGTTATCTTGCTAGATCCTGCTGGGCGGACTTTTGACCAAAGCTACGCTGAGGAGTTGGCTCGGGAAGACCAGTTGATTTTTATCTGTGGTCACTATGAGGGCTATGATGAGCGGATTAAGACCTTGGTGACAGACGAAATCTCCCTCGGAGATTATGTCCTGACAGGTGGAGAATTGGCAGCCATGACCATGATTGATGCTACCGTTCGTTTGATTCCAGAGGTTATTGGCAAGGAAGCTAGCCATACGGACGACAGCTTTTCATCTGGCCTGCTGGAGTATCCGCAGTACACCCGCCCCTACGAATATCGGGGTATGGTCGTGCCAGATGTTCTCATGAGCGGACACCATGAAAATATCCGCAAATGGCGATTGGAGCAGAGTTTGCGAAAGACCCTGGAACGCAGACCAGACTTGCTGGAGCGGTATGAGTTTACAGCAGAAGAAGCAGCATTATTGGAAAAAATAAAAGCAGAAAAGACAGGTCAATAACTGTCTTTTCTTGTAGAGGAGTACCTATGTTTAGAAAAGAATTTGAAACGGCAGAGCCTTACAAGATCGCAGGGCGTGCCACCTATAACCTGGGCGACAATGAAAACCGCCTGATTGACTGGTCATTCTTGGCGGAAGAGACCCTTAAAAGCATTGAAACCAGTGAGTTGACCTTTTATGGCGACAACCGCTACGCTGATTTGCTATCAGCCTATGCCAACTACGCCAAGGTCAAGCCAGAACAGGTCACAGTCGGCGTGGGCTCTGACTTCCTCATTCACATGATTATCACGGCCTTCCTCAAGAGCGACGATGTCTTTTTGACAGTTAACCCAGATTTCTTCATGTATCAGACCTATAACACCATGCACGGGAGTCAGTTTGAGCGGGTGGATTTGGATTGGGAAAAAGGCAGCCTCAGCTTGTCTGCGGAGAAGGTGCTAGCCCATGCCCAAACAGTTGGAGCCAAGGTCATCATGCTGTCTAACCCCAATAATCCATCTTCTGTGGCCCATGACCCACAGGAATTGGAAAAGATTGTCACCAACTTTTCAGGCTTAGTTGTAATAGATGAAGCCTATATCGAGTTTGCAGCTTGTTCTAGCTTTGCTGAAAAAATCAATGACTATGACAATCTGATTGTTCTGCGGACCTTGTCCAAGGCCTTTGGCTTAGCAGGTGTCCGATTGGGCTTTGCCCTTGCTAATGAACGCTTGATTTACGAGATTGACAAGGTCATTCCGCCTTACAGCTTGTCCAATTTAGCCGCTCGAATGGGAACAGTTGCTCTTGGCCATACCGAGCAGGTTCTTGCTTGTATCGAAGACATCAAAGAACTGCGACGGGACTTTTTAGCCTTCTTAGAAAGTTTGCCAGAGGTGCAGGTTTTGCCAAGTCAGGCTAGCTTTGTCGCCTTCACGGCACCGTGGGCAGCCCAGTTGTATCAGGAAGCAACAAGTAATGGCTGGAATTTCAAGTATTACACCGAAGGTCGACTAACCAACTATATTCGCATGTCCATGGGGCGTCCTGAGGAGATGGAAATGATGAAAAATAGGATTCGAAAACTAGTGGAAGGTTAATTTCCGCTAGTTTTTTTAAAATTTTTGAAAGTTTTTGACGGAAAATGATTGACATTGATAGATTTTCCTGTATAATAATTTTTGTAAACGATTGCAGGAGGTGGAAATTATTCTAAAATCTGAACGCAAACAATTGATTCTAGATAGGTTGGCTGAGCAACAGTTCATCCGATTAGAAGAATTAATTGACATTCTAAGTACATCAGAATCAACTGTTCGTAGGGATTTGGATGAATTAGAAGCTTCTGGAAAACTACGCCGTGTACACGGTGGTGCGGAGGCACCGACCAATTTACAAACGGAAGAATCCATTCAAGTAAAATCTGTCAAAAACGTTCAAGAAAAGCAGCAGTTAGCACAAGCGGCCGCGGCTTTGATTGAAGATGGTGATGTGATTTTTATCGATGCAGGAACAACGACAGAGTTGATGATTCCTTATTTGAATCAAGCAAACTTAACCGTTGTGACCAATTCGATTCACCATGCGGTGAAATTGGTGGAACGTGCCATCAAAACGATTATCATTGGTGGTTTTGTCAAGGAATCAACAGATGCTTCTGTTGGTCCCCAAGCTGTTGAGCAGATCCAACGATTGAACTTCGACAAGGCCTTTCTAGGAATGAACGGAGTTGATAAGGACTATCTCACCACACCTGACGTGGAAGAGGCAACCATTAAACGAACGGTTTTAGAAAATGCAAAGCAACCCTTTGTTTTGGTAGATTCTTCCAAGTTTGGACAATATTCCTTTGTAAAAGTTGCTCTAGTCGAGCGAGTCAGTCTCATCACCCAAAGTCGTGACACAGTCTTGTTAGATAGTTTAAGAAAAAAAACGAGGACAATAGAAGTATGATATTTACAGTGACGCTGAATCCAGCAATTGACTATATCATTCGCCTAGAGCAGGTTGAAACTGGTAGTGTCAATCGAATGGACAGTGATGATAAATATGCTGGTGGAAAAGGGATTAACGTTAGTCGCGTCTTAAAGCGCTTGGGCTATCCCAACACAGCAACAGGTTTCTTAGGCGGTTTTACAGGTCAGTTTATCAAGGATGGCTTGGATAGCGAAGGCATTACAACTGATTTTGTAGCTGTTGACCAAGATACACGGATCAACGTGAAAATCAAGGCAGATCAAGAAACGGAAATCAACGGTTTAGGTCCAATTGTGACAGAAGAACAACTGACAGAATTGGAGATGGTCTTGGCTGGTTTAACTGACCAGGACACGGTTGTTTTTGCAGGGTCTGCACCAGCTAGTCTTGGAAATGAAGTCTATAACAGACTGATTCCAGTAGCCAAAAAAGCAGGAGCCCAAGTGGTTTGTGACTTTGAAGGACAAACTCTTCTGGATTCACTTGCTTACCAACCGCTTTTGGTTAAACCAAATAATCATGAACTTGAAGCAATCTTCAACGTCGAGTTGAATGGCATTGCAGACATCGAGACCTATGCTAAGAAAATCTTAGATATGGGAGCTCAGAATGTTATAATTTCAATGGCAGGAGACGGAGCCTTGTTGGTCACTCCACAGGCTACCTACTTTGCTAAACCAATCAAGGGAACTGTGAAAAATTCTGTCGGAGCTGGAGATTCCATGGTGGCAGGTTTTACTGGCGAATACGTTCGCTCACAAGACCCAATTGAAGCCCTTAAATGGGGCGTTGCTTGCGGTACGGCAACAGCCTTTTCAGATGATTTGGCAAGTATCGAATTTATTAAGGAAATTTATGAAAAAGTTGAGGTAGAAACTCTATGAAAATTCAAGACGTTTTGAGAAAAGATGTCATGTTGCTTGATTTGCAAGCGACAAGCAAGGAAGCTGTTATCGATGAAATGATTACTAGCTTGGTTGACAAAGGTTATGTAACTGATTTTGATGTATTCAAAACAGGTATCCTAAACCGTGAAGCACAAACGACAACAGGTCTTGGGGATGGTATCGCAATGCCACATGCTAAGAATGCTGCAGTAAAAGAAGCGACTGTTCTCTTTGCAAAATCAAACAAGGGAGTTGACTACGCAAGTCTTGATGGTCAACCAACCGACTTATTCTTCATGATTGCAGCTCCAGAAGGTGCTAACGATACTCACTTGGCAGCCCTTGCTGAATTGTCCAAGTACTTGATGAAAGCTGGATTTGCTGATAAACTTCGTGGTGTATCTAGTCCAGAAGAAGTGCTTGCAGTCTTTGACGCTGCGGAAGCGGCAGACAAGGCAACTGAAACTGTAGTTGCAGCACCAAGTGGTGATCGTCCATTTATCGTTGCTGTTACAGCATGTACAACAGGTATTGCCCACACTTACATGGCAGAAGAAGTTCTTAAAAAGCAAGCTGCTGAAATGGGTGTTGATATCAAGGTTGAAACCAATGGTGCTTCAGGTGTTGGAAACAAACTAACCGCTGAAGACATCAAGAATGCAGCTGGTGTTATCATCGCAGCAGATAAGGCTGTGGATATGCCTCGTTTCAATGGCAAACCTTTGGTATCTCGTCCAGTTGCAGCTGGAATCAAACAACCAGAAGAATTGATTAACATCATCTTGGATGGTAAAGCATCAGCCTACACAGCGTCAGAAGGAGCAGCTACTGTGGAATCTTCAGAAAAACTCAGTCTTGGTAAAGCGTTCTATAAACACTTGATGAGTGGTGTTTCTCAAATGTTGCCATTCGTTATCGGTGGCGGTATCTTGATTGCCCTTGCCTTCCTATTCGATGGAGCTCTAGGTGTGCCACAAGACAGCCTAGGTAGTCTTGGTTCATACCATGAAATCGCAGCAATGTTCATGAAGATTGGTGGAGCAGCCTTTGGTTTCATGTTGCCGCTTCTTGCAGGTTACATTGCTTACTCAATCGCTGAAAAACCAGGTTTGGTTGCAGGTTTCGTAGCTGGTTCAATTGCTAGCAGCGGTCTTGCGTTCGGTAAAATCCCTTACGCAGCTGGTGGTGAAGAAACCCTTGCCCTTGCTGGTGTATCATCTGGTTTCTTGGGTGCCCTCGTTGGTGGTTTCCTTGCTGGTGGTGTAGTAATCGTTCTTCGCAATGCTTTGCGTAATATGCCAAAATCTCTCCAAGGTTTGAACGCTATCTTGCTCTTGCCACTGTTGGGAACAGCCATCACTGGTTTCTTGATGTTCTTCGTCAACATCCCAATGGCAGCTATCAACACAGGGATGAACAACTTCCTTGCAGGTCTTGAAGGTAGCTCTGCTATTCTCCTCGGTCTTGTCCTCGGTGGTATGATGGCAGTCGATATGGGTGGCCCAGTCAACAAAGCAGCTTATGTCTTCGGTACAGGTACACTTGCAGCAACTGTTGCAGATGGTGGTTCTGTTGCCATGGCAGCAGTTATGGCAGGCGGTATGGTTCCACCGTTGGCAGTATTCGTTGCAACCCTTCTTTTCAAAGACAAATTCACACAAGAAGAGCGTAACTCAGGTTTGACAAACATCGTTATGGGTCTTTCATTCATCACTGAAGGTGCGATTCCGTTTGGTGCTGCTGATCCAGCTCGTGCAATCCCAAGCTTTATCGCTGGTTCTGCCCTTGCAGGTGCCTTGGTTGGTTTGTCAGGCATCCAATTGATGGCTCCTCACGGTGGTATCTTCGTTATCGCTTTGACATCTAATCCATTGCTTTACATCGCCTATGTTTTGATCGGTGCGGTTGTATCAGGTGTCCTTTACGGAGCACTTCGTCAAGCTAAATAAGTCTGAAAACCTTGTCAATTGACAAGGTTTTTTCTCTTTTCTCCTATATTTATGGTATAATGGGGATGAATATTTTCATGTAAGGAGTTTAGTAATGGAGATTATCCGCGATAAAGAGTTTGTCAATCAGTACCATTTTGACGCCCGTAATAAAGAGTGGGAAAAGGAGAACGGTGTCCCAACCACCAAAATCAAGGTTGACTTTCAACTTTTAGAAAGAAGTCAAGAGAAAAATACCACAACTCTAGTCAATATCCTACGTTTCATGATTGTCTTGGAGCACCATGTGATTTCGGGTGCATTTAGCCAGCGTGTGCAATTGGTTGATCGCCTGGTGCAAGAACCATCAGAATTTACAGCAGAAGAGAAACATACTTTGGTAGAACCACTTTTGGATATCTTAAAACGAATGACATACGATGTGACAGAAATCGCATTCGATGCACCTGGTGTGAACTTGGAGTTTTAATCAATGAAATTAGCAATTATCACGGATTCTTCAGCAAGCTTGACCTTTTCAGAAAGTCAAAAGAACAATCTTTTTGTCCTTACGATTCCCGTCACCATTGATGGTGAATCCTATGTTGAAGGTTTGAATCTAACGGTTGAAGAATTTTACGAGAAAATGGCCCAATCCAAAGATTTGCCAATGACTAGCCAGCCAAGTTTGTTGGAATTGGAAGAGATTTTGGCAAGTTTGAAAGAGCAAGGGTACAGCCATGCCATTGGTCTCTTTTTGTCATCAGGTATTTCAGGCTTCTATCAGAATATCCAGTATTTGAAAGATGAATTTGACGGTTTAACAGTTGCCTTTCCAGATACCAAAATCACTTCAGCTCCTTTGGGAATGATGGTGGAAAATGTGCTTAAATGGGCAGAAATAGGCTTGGATTTTGAGACTATTTTATCAAAACTAGATCAGCAAATCCAAGCAACCAAGGCCTTCATCATGGTCGATGACCTCAATCACCTCGTAAAAGGTGGCCGTCTATCAAATGGTGCTGCCTTATTGGGAAATTTGTTGAGCATCAAACCCATTCTTCATTTTACTTCCGAAGGAAAAATTGAAGTTTATGAAAAAGTTCGGACGGAGAAAAAAGCGATCAAGCGCTTGATTGATATTCTCCAAGAAGAAACCGCCGAGGGGCAATACCAGATTGCTATTATTCATGCCAACGCACCTGAAAAGGCTGAAAACTTTAAAGTTCAATTGGAAGAAGCGGGTGTCGGTAGCGATTTACCAATCGTGTCATTTGGATCGGTCATTGGTACGCACTTGGGAGAAGGGGCTGTGGCCTTTGGTATTTCTCCCATTATTGAATAGGAGTTTGCATGACAATTAAGGTAATTATCGCAGGATTTAAAGGAAAAATGGGCTCAACGGCTGTTGAGATGGTCAAAGGTGACGCAACACTCAGTCTGGCTGCCTTGGTGGATCCATTTGCGACAGAAACAGAAGTGGACGGAGTTCCTGTTTTCAAGACCAAAGAAGAAGTTGCCAGCCTAGAAGCGGATGTCTGGGTGGATTTTACAACGCCAAAATTTGCCTATGAAAACACCCGTTTTGCCTTGGAAAATGGCTTCGCACCTGTGGTTGGAACGACAGGATTTACCCCTGAAGAAATTGAAGAATTAACCGTCTTGTCTGCTGAGAAGGGTTTAGGTGGCTTGATTGCTCCTAACTTTGCTATTGGCGCTATCTTGCTCATGCAATTTGCAGCACAGGCAGCCAAGTATTTCCCAAATCTTGAAATCATCGAATTACACCATGACAAGAAGAAGGATGCACCGAGCGGAACAGCTGTCAAAACGGCTGAACTCATTTCCCAAGTCCGTCAGTCACAGGCTCAAGGTGCAACAGATGAAGAAGAATTGATTGCTGGAGCTCGTGGGGCAGAATTTGACGGCTTCCGTATCCACTCAGTACGCTTGCCAGGTCTCGTTGCTCATCAGGAAGTGATTTTTGGGGCACAGGGAGAAGGCTTGACCATTCGTCATGACTCTTACGATCGCATTTCCTTTATGGGCGGTGTCAACCTCGGCATTAAAGAGGTGGTCAAGCGCTCACAACTCGTTTATGGTTTGGAACACTTATTATGAAATTAAACAATCTGCCTTCTGAATTTCAGGAGGCTTTGCCGATTTTAGAGAAAATTAAAGCAGCAGGCTTTGAGGCCTATTTTGTTGGCGGCTCCGTACGTGATGCCATTCTCGGTAGGCCTATTCATGATGTCGATATTGCGACATCCAGCTACCCTCAGGAAACGAAACAAATCTTTTCACGGACTATTGATGTCGGAATTGAACACGGTACGGTGCTAGTATTAGAGGGGAAAAAGGAGTATGAAATTACCACCTTTCGGACGGAAGAAGAGTATGTGGACTTCCGCAGGCCGAGCCAGGTTTCTTTTGTGCGTTCCTTAGAAGAAGATCTCAAACGCCGCGACTTCACGGTCAATGCCTTTGCCCTTGATGAGGAGGCACAGATTGTCGACCTCTTTGATGGGATGACCGACTTAGAAAACCGCACCCTACGAGCTGTAGGCATCCCGGCTGAGCGTTTCAATGAAGATGCCCTCCGTATCATGCGTGGATTTCGCTTTGCGGCGACCTTGGACTTTGAGATTGAGCAGACGACCTTTACAGCTATGGTTGAAACCGCAACGCTCTTGGAAAAAATCTCCGTGGAGCGTAGCTTTATCGAGTTTGATAAACTCTTGATGGCGGATTTTTGGCGAAAAGGCTTGCGCGCTATGATTGATTCCAAAGCTTATGATTTCTTGCCTGATTTAGCTGGAAAAAGTGATGAATTAGAGACCATGCTAACAAGTCTGACAGAGGAATTTCGCTTTTCGACTTCTGAACAAGCTTGGGCCCTGCTCTTTGTCTGCCTAGGTATTGATAACATCAAGTCCTTCCTGAAAAAATGGAAAACCAGCAATGATTTCCAACGCAGCGTGGTCAAGTTGGCAGAGATTTACCAGCTCCGCCAAGCAGGACCTGTCACTAAACAAATCTGTTTCAAGTATGGCAAAGAATTCTTATACTTGGTAGAGGAACTTCGTCAGGCACAAGGTCTTGTTACAGATTTTGCAGCAATCGATAAGATTGACCAAGCCTTGACTATCCACGACAAGCATGAAATTGTTGTCAATGGAGGACATCTGATGAAGGCATTTGACCTCAAACCAGGTCCAGTATTGGGAGAACTACTCAAAGAGGTGGAATTCCAGATTGTGGAAGGACAGCTGGAAAACGAAGAGCAAGCGATTATGACATTTGTGAAAGGAATTTTAGAGAATGAGTGATTTTATCGTTGAACACCTGACTAAATCTGTCGGAGATAAAACGGTCTTTGCTGATCTGTCTTTCATCATCCATCAAGGCGACCGAATTGGGATTATTGGGGTCAATGGTACAGGAAAGACGACGTTGTTGGATGTTCTGTCAGGTCGCATCGGTTTTGATGGAGACGTGTCGCCTTTTCGCACTAAAAATGCCTATAAAATCGCCTATCTGACCCAGGAACCTGATTTTGATGAAAGTAAGACGGTTTTAGACACCGTTCTTTCATCTGACCTCCGTGAAACCCAGCTGATTCGTGAATACGAGCTGCTCTTATCTCATTACGATGAAGCCAGTCAAGCAAGACTGGAGAAAGTCATGGCAGAGATGGATTCTCTCAATGCTTGGGAGATTGAAAGCCAGGTCAAGACTGTCTTGTCGAAACTCGGTCTAACAGACCTCGACAAAACTGTTGCTGAGTTATCAGGTGGTCTACGTAGACGAGTGCAATTGGCCCAAGTTCTCCTTGGCAATGCTGACTTGCTCTTGCTGGATGAACCGACTAACCATTTGGATATTGATACTATTGAGTGGTTGACGACTTTCTTGAAAAACACTAAAAAGTCAGTTCTCTTTATTACCCACGACCGCTATTTCTTGGACAATGTGGCGACACGGATTTTTGAATTGGACCGCGCCAGCTTAACCGAATATCAGGGAAATTACCAGGACTATGTTCGCTTGAAGGCAGAACAGGACGAGCGAGATGCCGCCCTTCGCCATAAGAAAGAGCAGCTCTACAAACAAGAGCTGGCTTGGATGCGCAGACAACCTCAAGCTCGTGCTACCAAGCAACAGGCCCGTATCAATCGTTTCCATGACCTCAAAGGCGATTTAGCCAATAAGATAGACGATAGCGAACTGGAAATCAACTTTGAAACTTCGCGGATTGGTAAAAAGGTTATCAATTTTGAAAATGTCAGCTTTTCCTATACAGACAAGCCGATTTTGACTGACTTTAATCTGCTGATTCAAAACAAGGACAGGATTGGTATTGTCGGAGATAATGGTAAAGGAAAATCTACCTTACTCAATCTAATTGCAGGTGATTTGCAAGCAGACAGTGGTAAGGTAGATATTGGTGAAACCATCCGCATCGGTTATTTTTCTCAGACTATCAAGGGCTTGGACGAAAGCAAGCGTGTCATCAATTTCTTGCAGGAAGTGGCAGAAGAAGCTAAGACGACATCTGGTATGGTTTCTATCGCAGAACTCTTGGAGCAATTTCTCTTTCCACGCAACACCCATGGTACCCTGATTGAAAAATTGTCTGGTGGGGAGAAGAAGCGGCTTTACTTGCTGAAGATTCTCTTGCAACGACCCAATGTTCTCTTACTAGATGAGCCGACTAACGACTTGGACATAGCGACTCTGACAGTCTTGGAACATTTCTTGCAGGGCTTTACTGGTCCAGTCATTACCGTTAGTCACGACCGTTATTTCCTAGACAAGGTTGCGACCAAAATCCTGGCTTTTGAGGAGGGCGGTATCGAGACTTTCTTTGGCAACTACACAGACTACCTGGATGAGAAGGCCTTTCTGACTTCCAGCTCTGCTATTTCTCCGGAAAAACCAAAGGAGAAAATCGAGAAGGTCAGGGAGAACAAGAAGCGAATGTCCTATTTTGAGAAGCAGGAGTGGGCGACCATCGAGAAGGATATTTCTGGCTTGGAGGAGCGGATTGCGGAAATCGAGGCAGAAATGCTAACCTGTGGCAGTGATTTTACAAAATTGTCCGATTTGCAGAAGGAATTGGATGAGAAAAACGACCTGCTCTTGGAAAAATATGAGCGGTATGAGTATCTGAGCGAGTTGGAGGGCTAGATGAAAGTTCTTGTCATGTCATATATGGTCATCTATCTCTTGGTGACCTTGGGAGCGGCTTTGTTTAGCTATCTAAAGACCAAAAAGATGAATACTTTACGCTTGATTTTTACGGTTTTATCCATGCTATTGTTGGCTGTCACGCTTTATTTTTACAGTCAGTCTTATCATGATCTTCAGATGGTGGGATTTGCTATGGGCTTTACCTTTATCTCCACCCTCTTTCTCTACAATGGAACCAAGGAGGGCAGCAATTTTACCGCTGTCATGCTCTTTTCCGTCGGCCGCTTTATCTTGCATATTCAATTTTTAGTTTTGCTCTATCTATTCAGATAGGGTAAAAACTTGTTTGTCCGTACAAATTATGAAAAGGCTTTACGCAAACCTTTGCATTGTGCTATAATAAAGAAAATACATTTGAGGTGATGATTATGTCTAAAAAAATTATCGGTATTGACTTGGGTGGTACATCTGTTAAGTTGGCGATTCTTACGACTGATGGTGAGATTCAAGAAAAATGGTCTATCAAGACAAATATTTTAGATGATGGAAGTCATATTGTTCCAGATATTATTGAAAGCATTCTACACCGCTTTGAAACTCATGGCTTGACAAAGGATGATTTCTTGGGTGTTGGTATGGGTTCGCCTGGTGTCGTTGATAGCGAAGCTGGTACTGTTATCGGTGCCTATAACCTCAATTGGAAAACCTTACAGTTGGTTAAAGACCAGTTTGAATCTGCCCTTGGTTTGCCATTTTTCATCGACAATGATGCCAATGTTGCAGCCCTTGGTGAGCAATGGGTTGGTGCAGGAAACAATAATCCAAACGTTGTCTTTATGACCCTTGGTACAGGTGTCGGTGGTGGCGTTATCGCTGCAGGAAACTTGATTCGCGGTGTCAAAGGTGCGGGTGGTGAATTAGGTCATATCACAGTTGACTTTGATGAGCCATTTGCATGTACTTGTGGTAAGAAAGGTTGCTTGGAAACCGTGGCTTCTGCGACAGGTATTGTCAACCTCAGCCGTCGCTATGCTGATCAATACGCTGGCGATGCAAAACTGAAACAAATGATTGATGATGGGCAAGATGTAACGGCTAAAGATGTCTTTGATTTGGCAAAAGAAGGCGATGATTTGGCTTTGATTGTCTATCGTCACTTCTCAGAATACCTAGGTGTTGCTTGTGCAAATATTGCTGCAGTTCTCAATCCTGCCTACATCGTTCTGGGTGGCGGTGTGTCAGCAGCAGGAGAGTTCTTATTGGATGGTGTTCGCAAGGTCTTTGCTGAAAATAGCTTCCCACAAATCAAGGAAAGCACGCAAATTGTCTTGGCAACACGTGGTAACGATGCAGGTGTGCTAGGTGCCGCTTCACTTGTATTAAAATAATTGTTAGAAGCAGGGGGAACCCTGCTTTTTTAATTCCGTTGTCACAGTGTTTCTATATAAATATATTGAAAAATAGAGTTTGATGCTTTAAACTAGATAGAGAAAGGAGTGTTGACTCATGAAAAAAGTAAATATGTCAAAAGTAACGGATTATCTGACAATACTTGGTTTGTTGATTTTGTTATCTGCCTTTTTCCTTGATAACTGGATTCGTGACTGGTTTTTCCCATCGAGTTGGGGCTCCGTATCCACCATGATGATCTTGCCCTTGCTTGGGGCATTGATTCTCATCTTGTCGCTTTACTATAAAAAACTTTGGACGGGCATTACCAGTATTCTATTGATTATTTCTTTCCCTTTGTTCTTTGGATTGGGCTATTTTCTCTTCGGTCCCTAGAAGGAGTTTCTCATGAATGTGACACTATTAAAACGGCTAAACTTAGTCTTGTATAGCCTTGCAGCTTTTCTCATCGTCTTACTATTTTTACCAGTAGGTCAATGGTTTGATATTGTAAATGTGAATTTCAAACTAGCATTTTTCATCATTCCCTTTTTCGGTCTTGCTAGTTTACCAACGGCTATTTACACTAAAAATGTTCGTCAGATATTGTTGAGTATCGTCTTAGTTGCCTTGTATTTTATACTGTTCAGCCTAGTAACTGCCCTTTCTGGTTTATTCCAGCTCAATCTCTACCCCTTGCTCTATAAATGAGAACGTCAGTTGAAAACTGGAGTTTTTACGTAGAATTTGCTATACTGAAACCATGACAAAAGCAGATAGTATTTTTAAAGAAAACATTCGTAAGATTTTGGCAGAGGGCGTTTTTTCAGAAAATGCTCGCCCGCGTTACAAGGATGGAAATGTCGCTAATTCCAAGTACGTTACAGGTGCCTTTGCTGAGTATGATTTGTCTAAGGGCGAGTTTCCTATTACAACACTTAGACCTATTCCAATTAAGTCGGCCATCAAAGAAATTCTCTGGATTTACCAAGACCAGACCAATGATTTGTCGGTTTTACAGGAAAAATACGGTGTCCAGTATTGGAATGACTGGGAAGTTGAGGGAACTGGAACCATTGGCGAACGCTATGGGGCTATCGTGAAAAAGCATGACATCATTTCAAAAATCCTCAAGCAATTGGAAGAAAATCCATGGAATCGCCGCAATGTGATTTCTTTGTGGGATTATGAAGCATTTGACCAATCTGCAGGTCTCTTGCCATGTGCCTTTCAGACCATGTTTGACGTTCGACGAGTGGATGGGGAGATTTATCTAGATGCAACTCTAACTCAGCGGTCAAATGATATGTTGGTTGCCCATCATATCAATGCGATGCAGTATGTAGCCCTTCAGATGATGATTGCTAAACATTTTGGCTGGAAGGTTGGGAAGTTTTTCTATTTCATCAACAATCTTCACATCTATGACAATCAGTTTGAACAAGCTGAAGAATTGCTCCGTCGTACACCATCTGAAGTAGAGCCTCGTTTGGTACTCAATGTCCCAGACGGAACAAACTTTTTTGATATTAAGGCAGAAGATTTTGAGTTGGTGGACTACAATCCAGTTAAACCTCAATTGAAGTTTGATCTTGCTATTTAAGTTGTAGGCTGTTTTCCAACAGCCTATATCTCCAACCTCTACCTCACTTCTTTTATTATAAGCTCGGGCTAAAACAGTCTATTCCCAGACTGTTTCACTTTCCCAGACAGTTTGAGCAATTTAAATTTGACTTGGTGATTTAAAATGAGGGTGCTTTCAGTATCCCTTCTTTCCAATTTCCACTACATTTGTTTCGTGAGTGATGGTGACTGCTAGAAATTATTTTTGGATATACTTGTTTAGATTTTACTAAAACTTTGCGCTTGTCCCTACTTGGCAAGTGCATTTTTGTTGGAAATTTGATAGAATGGTAGAACGAGAAAGTGAGAGGCTATGACAAAGAAAATTTCAGCTATTTGGGCTCAGGATGAGAAGGGCTTGATTGGGAAAGAGGGGCGTTTGCCTTGGTCTTTGCCAGCAGACTTGGAACATTTTAAGGCAGTAACATCTGGACATGCTATGGTTATGGGACGATTAACGTTTGATGGTATGGGCCAGCGGGCGCTTCCGAATCGTCAGTCCCTAGTCTTGACGAGAGATGAAGACTATCAATTTGAACATGATAGGGTGGCGATTTTCCACTCAGTAGATGAAATTTTAGATTGGTACAAACAGCAGGATCAAAACCTCTATGTGATTGGAGGTAGTCAAATTTTTTCTGCATTTGAACCATTTTTAGACCAGGTCATAATGACCGATATTCATGGGCAATTTGAAGGCGATGTTTATTTCCCAAAGGACTTTGATTGGTCAGTTTTTGAGGAGAAAGAGTCGCTTTTTCGTGAAAAAGACGCTGCCAATACAGTGGACTTTACAATTCGAGTATTTGAGAGAAGAGTGAGTTAATGCAGAAGAGTTTATTTGGGCTTTTTACAGCCTTTTTGTGTGGAATATGTGTACTCTGTTCCTTGCAAGCCATGCAGAAAAGACGGTATGGACTTGCAGCCTTATTTATGCTGAATGCTTTTACAAATCTAGTCAACAGCATTCATGCCTTTTATGGCTTTTTGTTTTAAGAGAAATATGAAATGTTGAGGTAATCATGGCTGTACAAACAGAATTTATCCATTGTTCTTTCTGTGGGAAGAATCAAGAAGAAGTAAAGAAAATTATCGCAGGTAACAATGTATTTATCTGTAACGAGTGTGTGGAATTAGCACAAGAGATCATCCGAGAAGAACTAGCAGAAGAAGTGCTAACTGACTTGGCAGATACACCAAAACCCCAAGAGTTATTGAATATCTTGAATCACTATGTAATTGGTCAAGATCGTGCCAAGCGTGCCTTGGCAGTAGCGGTCTACAACCATTACAAACGCATCAATTTCCAAGATAGCCGAGATGAAGATGATGTGGACTTACAAAAATCCAATATTTTGATGATTGGTCCAACTGGATCAGGGAAAACCTTCTTGGCTCAAACCTTGGCCAAAAGTTTAAATGTTCCCTTTGCCATTGCGGATGCAACAGCCTTAACAGAAGCAGGTTATGTTGGTGAAGACGTGGAAAACATCCTCTTAAAATTGCTTCAAGCCGCGGATTTCAACATTGACAGAGCTGAACGAGGCATTATCTATGTCGATGAAATCGATAAGATTGCTAAAAAAGGTGAGAATGTTTCCATTACTCGTGATGTCTCAGGTGAAGGCGTTCAGCAGGCATTATTGAAAATCATCGAGGGAACAGTTGCTAGTGTACCTCCACAAGGTGGCCGTAAGCATCCAAATCAAGAAATGATTCATGTTGACACTAAGAATATTCTGTTCATTGTCGGCGGTGCCTTCGATGGGATTGAAGAGATTGTGAAGCAGCGTTTAGGTGAAAAAATTATCGGATTCGGTCAAAACAATCGTGCAATCGATGAGAAAGAATCTTACATGCAGCACATTATCTCAGATGATATTCAAAAATTCGGCATTATTCCAGAATTGATCGGTCGCTTACCTGTCTTTGCTGCTCTCGATCAGTTGACCACTGAAGATTTGGTGCGCATTTTGACAGAACCTAAAAATGCCCTTGTGAAACAATATCAGACCCTTCTTTCTTACGATGATGTGGAATTGGAATTTGACCAAGACGCACTTCAAGCGATTGCTGAAAAAGCCATCGAACGAAAAACTGGTGCGCGTGGTCTTCGCTCAATTATTGAAGAAACTATGCTGGATGTCATGTTTGAAGTACCAAGTCAAGCAGAAGTCAAGCGTGTACGTATTACCAAAGAAGCAGTTGACGGGACAGACAAGCCACTCTTAGAAACTGCATAATTCAGTCAGTTGGTTTCCAACTGACTTTCTTTCAGAAAGGAATCCTATGGAAATCAATACCCATAAGGCTGAGATCTTGCTCAGCGCAGTCTCAAAAGCTCAATACCCACAAGATGATATGCCAGAAATTGCTTTGGCAGGTCGATCCAATGTCGGAAAATCTTCATTCATCAATACCTTACTGGGGCGAAAAAATCTAGCCCGGACATCAAGTAAGCCTGGTAAGACCCAGCAACTAAACTTTTATAATATTGATGATAAACTCCGCTTTGTCGATGTCCCAGGCTATGGCTATGCCAAAGTTTCAAAAACAGAGCGTGCAAAATGGGGCAAAATGATTGAGGAATATCTGACCAGTCGAGAGAACTTGCGTGCAGTTGTGAGCTTGGTTGATATGCGCCATGATCCGTCAGCAGACGATGTACAAATGTATGAATTTCTCAAATATTATGAGATTCCCGTGATTATTGTCGCAACAAAAGCAGATAAAATCCCACGAGGAAAATGGAACAAGCATGAAGCTGCCATTAAGCGGAAACTGGACTTTGAAAAGTCGGACCGCTTTATTGTCTTTTCATCTGAAACCCGACATGGCTATGATGCGGCTTGGGAGGCTATTTTAGATTATTTATAAGAATTTCTAATCAATTTAGAAATTCTTTTGTTTTTTTGAAGAAAATCCTTGCAATAGCGAAGAAGATATGATAAGATGAATAAGGTTTGAAAAAACTGACCTAAGACAGTAGGGGAGCTGGACTCATAAAGATCCTACCGAGGCACAAAACGATTATTGAGATAAACGTATTTGTACTTTCGTGTCTAGGTTTAGGTGCGATTTTTTTGTGCCTAGCCCAAAATAAAAACGGAGGTAAACTAAATGAGTGAAGCTATTATTGCTAAGAAAGCGGAATTAGTGGACGCTGTTGCTGAGCAAATGAAAGCAGCTACATCTATCGTTGTAGTTGATGCGCGTGGTTTGACTGTTGAACAAGATACTGTTCTTCGTCGTAACTTGCGTGGCGAAAACATTGAGTACAAAGTTATCAAGAACTCAATCTTGCGCCGTGCTGCTGAAAAAGCTGGTCTTGAAGGACTTGTTGAATTGTTCGTAGGACCATCAGCTGTTGCATTCTCAAACGAAGATGCAGTAGCACCAGCAAAAGTTATCTACGATTTTGCTAAAACTGCAGATGCTCTTGAAATCAAAGGTGGTGCAGTAGAAGGTAAAGTTTCTACTAAAGCAGAAATCGAAGCCCTTGCTACATTGCCAAACCGCGAAGGAATGCTTTCTATGCTCCTTTCTGTACTTCAAGCACCTGTACGCAACGTTGCATACGCTGTCAAAGCAGTTGCAGAAAAAGAAGACGCAGCTTAATGCGTCAATCCGTAGCCTGAGGCTACAAACAAACATTATTTATTTATAAAAAATTTGGAGGAAATCACAATGGCATTGAACATTGAAAACATTATTGCTGAAATTAAAGAAGCTACAATCCTTGAGCTTAACGACCTTGTAAAAGCTATCGAAGAAGAATTTGGTGTAACTGCGGCTGCTCCTGTAGCTGTTGCTGCAGCTGGTGGTGCTGCTGAAGAAGCTAAAGATTCATTCGACGTTGAATTGACATCTGCTGGCGACAAAAAAGTTGGCGTTATCAAAGTTGTTCGCGAAATCACTGGTCTTGGTCTTAAAGAAGCTAAAGAACTTGTTGACGGCGCACCAGCTATGGTTAAAGAAGGCGTTGCAACTGCAGAAGCTGAAGAAATCAAAGCTAAATTGGAAGAAGCAGGCGCTTCAGTTACTCTTAAATAATCGAGTTTCCAAGCAAAATGAAAACCTATCACTTAATGTGGTAGGTTTTTTCTTTTGAAATTTTCGGACAGTCTTGAAAATTTTTCCAAATATACCATATTAGTATATTGTTATTTTGTTTTCTCTGGTTTATAATAAAAGTACAGCGCTTACATAAAACAAAACATATTGAGGAGGGTATGGTAAAGCTAAGGCGCAAGCAATTTATTAATCATGATTTATACGGAAAGGAACATCTTTGATGAGTAAACATTCGAAAGATTTGTTCGATAAACGCTATCGTTATTCGATTCGTCGTTTTAGTGTCGGTGCGGCTTCAGTTGTTATCGGTTGCTTACTATTTGGGACCAATGTACAGCAAGTTCATGCCAATACTGCAGAGCTAGAAACAACTAGTCGATCTGCTGAAGAAGGGGCAGGGCAGGCGGAATCGGATCAAGCAACAGAAAGCCAACCTACAGAAACCAATTCTGTGAATGGCGAAGAATTGTCCGAAACACCGGTAGCAGAAGTAGTTGCCAGTGACCAAGACCAAGAGCAGACTGCTGTTTCTGTGTCGCTTGTTCAGATTGATCAAGCCAACAGTACGGCAACTTCTCAGAATGGTCAAGATACTGTCAACAAAGCCTTTGACGGAAATCCAGCGACCTATTGGCAATCAGCGGAAAACAATCCAAATCAAGTCAATACAGAAGCTAATCCGCAGTATTTGGTGGCAAAATTAACAGAGCCTGGTTTGATTTCTTGGGTGGAATATACACCGCGTCAGTTTGTTGCCAACGATGTAACGGGCAATATTAAAAAGTTGAAACTTTTTGTCAGCTCGGACAACCAGAACTGGGAGCCCATCATTCCTGTTTCAGTTGCAAATGATGCTGGTACAGTTGGCGAGGATCATTCTGTAACCATCACACATGGTACACAAACTAGCTTGATCAATATCACTCCTGTTCTTGGTCAATATGTACGCTTGCAGGCCTTGTCAACAGAACATTGGCAGGAAGCTAATCGCAATAAGATGGTGACAGCAGCTGAGTTTCGTCCAGTTGCACTGAAAATTGAGAAAAGCTCAGAAACTGCACAAGTAAGTGTTGAACGGATTGCCATTGACAAGGAAAATAGTAGTGCAACCTCGCAAAATGGTCAGGATGTTATTGGAAAAGCCTTTGACAGTAATCCAAATACCTATTGGCAGTCCAATGAAGCTAATGCAAGTGATCACAATACCGCAAGCAATCCTCAATATTTGGTTGCGAAACTTGCCGAATCTGGTTTGATTTCATGGATTGAATATACTCCACGTCAACATCCAAATGACCAGGTGACAGGAAATGTCCGTCGTCTGCGATTAGAAGTGAGTTCTGACAATCAAACCTGGACGCCAATTGTACCTGTGTCTGTTGACAATGGCTATGGTACTGTTGAAGCCGATCATAGCGTCAGTCTAGTTCATGGTACTCAGACAAAGGTCATTCATATTCAACCAATTGAAGGGCAGTATGTCCGCCTTCAAGCTATTGAATCGGAGCATTGGAACACGGCTAATCGCAATAAGATGGTAACAGCTGGTGAGTTCCGTCCAGTGGCCTTTAAAGTAACGGTTTCTGAAGCTACAGTTGAGCAACCAGTCGAAACGCCAGTTGTATCCCAACCAAGCAATGACGAGACACCTGTAAGCAATCAACCAACAGCTGAAAATACTGAAGAAACAGGCAATCAACCTACAGCTGAACCTACAAGTGAAGCAACTGGCTTAGAAGCCTTGATTGCAGAAGTTGAACTTGCGGTAGAGACAGCTGGAAACGATGAAATTGTAGAATTGGCTCTCCAGTACATTACAGCAGCGCAAGCAGCTCAGGATGGTGGTGATGAAGCAGCTTTGACAGTTGCAGAGCAACAATTGAGAGAATTGTTAGAGTTAATCAATAGTGGTGAATTGATTTCTGAGTCGAGTGAAGCGGCATCTGACAATACAGAAGCGCCAGCACAAGCTCAGCCAGAAAGTTCAGCTGATGTAGCCGTTGCTGAAAATCAAGATATTGTCATCGAAAACAACTTCATCAAACAAAGCTTGAAGGTTGAAAATGGCCGTCTTCGAACAGAGTTCTTAGAAAATAAAATCAACGATAATGAACGCTTGACCTTTGCGGCGGAGTCCAAAGAATTTACTATCACCTTTGCAGCGCCAGCTTTGCCAGAATACATCGCCTTGTCAGATGATCGTGATAGTTGGACCGTAACAACGAATTCACATGCAAAAACAGCAACAGCTACTGATGAAGGTCCTGCCAAACTTGCCTTAGATGGTAAACTGGATACAATCTGGCATTCTAACTACAACGGATCAGGCGGAACTGGTCCAACCAATGCTTTCCCATACCAAGTTGATCTTGGATTTGCTGAGGCGAAAACAGTTAAATCCTTCGTCTATGTGCCACGCCAGAATGGTACAAACGGAGATGTCAGTGGCTATAAACTCTATTATAAGACTGAAGAGAATGGTTCTTTCCAACTGGCTAAAGAAGGTAGCTTTGCGACCTTTACAAGCAAGACACCACAGATTATCGAGTTAGAGACTGCTATTCAGGCAAAAGCCATTCGATTTGAAGCTATCAGCTCGCAAAATGGTCAACGCTTTGCTTCTGCAGCTGAGTTTGATATATCAGATAAGACTGCAGCTGAGATTACATCGCATTGGGCTGGTATTCGTGCTAAGCACCAAGAGTTGTTGACAAGACACGAAGCTCAGGCTCAAGTATCGACTGCTAACTTAACCGTCAAAGTCAATGGTATCACACGGTCAACAGCTGATGGTGTTCAAAAAACCATCGTAGAGTTTAATAACTTTACTTACCAAGGAACTGAGTATCAAGTTCGTTATGTCATTGAATTGCACAATGATGCTCACTTCCTTCAAAAATATTTAGAATTGAAACCAGTTGATGGGCAAGAAGCGCATCACCCGATTGCAAGTATTGACCTCCAGTCTTATAAACTTCAGGGAGATGAAAAAGTTTGGAAACTTCCTCCTCAAGCCAATATTGCTGAGATGGCGGGTTACAATAGTTTCTATGCTGGATTAGGACAGCCTGTTTACCTCAAATCCTTCTATACAGGTGCAAACTTCCCTCTAGCATGGAACTCAATTAGTGATGATAATGTTGTCTTTTCACGGTATTATTCTGGAAAATCACTAGATCAGCAAGCTAAATCAGAGGATGGCTACTATCGGACTTGGAATACGGTCATCGGTGTGGCTCGTTCCGATGATTATCAAGTATTGCAACAGGATTTCTACAAGTATATTGAAAAAGTTGGTCAAAAAACGTATTACCGTACCCAGTACAATTCTTGGTTTGACCATATGCTCAACATCAATGCCAAGAATATTCAAGAGTCCTTCAATGAAATTGAACGCGGCTTTACAAATGGTGGCGTTGCTCCGCTTCATTCCTTCGTAGTGGATGATGGTTGGCAGGATATGGCGACTCTTTGGGACTTTAACCAAAAATTCCCGAATAAGCTGTATGATTCTAGCAAGCAAGCACAACGTTTTGGATCAAACTTTGGTCTCTGGGTTGGTCCGCAGGGTGGTTATTCTCAACCAGGTACCCTTGCAGACAACTTGGTAAGACAAAATTTGGCTTCCAAACATGGTGGCGTTGTCTATATTGGTGACAACCGTTATGTTGAAGGGATGCGTGGTGTCTTCACTGGTTACGAGGAAAAATTTGATATCAACTACTGGAAACTAGATGGTTTGCTCTTGAGTCCACGTTCGGATACGGATCCTGAAAACTACATCGGTGGCGGCTTTAGAAATATGTACTCTATGACCGAAGCCCATGAGCGTTGGATCAGTCTGTATGAGTCGATTCGCGAACACGCCACAGATCCAGATCAGATGTGGATTAACTTGACCTCTTATATTCCACCATCACCATGGTTCTTGCAATGGGTGAACTCCATCTGGATGCAAAACGCTGCGGACGTTGACTATCAGGATCATACTAAACGAGGGGAATATGCCAACCTTGATTTCGGTAATGATGCAAATGAAGCCATTACCTATCGTGATGACCGCTATGAAGAGGTTGTAAATCTGCGGAAGTGGCAGTTGCCATTTGCCAATATCTATAATCACGACCCAGTTTATGGGAACACAGCCCATACAGCTAAACGTGAAAGTCCAAATGGCGCATTCCGTCAGCCAATTCGCTTCTCTACAGATGATTTGAGAACATACCTTTACATGTTAGGCACTCGTGGAACTGGTTTCTGGGAATTCTATTATTCATACAACATGATGGATGAAGAGAAGTGGCAGGTGAACGGTGAAGCTGTCAACTGGATTGAGTCAAACTTTGAAACCTTGAAAAATGCACGTTTCCACGGTGGTAAACCAGGACATGGTCAAGTATATGGTTACTCTGCTTGGGATGAAGAAAAAGGGATTTTATCAATCCGTAACCCAATCCCAACCACTCAAACCTATCGTGTGACCTTGGACCGTCTGGTTGGTGTACTAGAAGGTACGAGCAATATGCACCGTAAGATTGTTCTCGGTGATAGCCGCCACAATTCAACGGAATTGATGAACTATGGTCAAGAATTTGAAATTACGCTCAATGGTTATGAAACGGTTATCTTCGAGTTTTCTAAGACAGCAGACACAGAATCCGCTAAAGTTTACAAGGCAAATGTAGATGCTCAAAATACTGTTCGAGTACAGTTTGATGAGCGTGTGTTTATCGACAATGCTAGCTTCCAAGTGAATGGACAAGTAGTTGAAGCTCAACTTCAGGCCGACTATAGAACAGTTCTTCTAACCTTGCCAAGCAATCTATCAGATCGTGAGTCTGTAACAGTATCCTATACCGGCGTCAAAGATGCTGCTGCAACTGCCAATATTTCAACTGGACAGATCCAACTTCGTGCTTATGATGGTGGTCGAATTTTGAATAGCAGTAGCCCATCTCTTGGAACACCAATTGAAAATGATGGTATCAAGGGTCGGGGTGAGTTTTCAGTTACGGTCAAAGCAAATTTGAACCGCCTGAATCAAGTATTGGCTAGCCAAGAAGATAACTGGACCCTTTCAGTTGATGAAACAGGTCGAGCAGTCTTCAATGTCAAAGGTTTGGAAGTCAAATCTGCTCCATTTGTAACCCTGAAAGCAGACGACAAGGGCAGACCAGATCAATTGGTAGAAACTGGCAAGGATGTGACGATTACAGCTGTCCGACAAACCAACGGTAGCCTTCGCATCTATGTGAATGGTGTACTTCATGCGACAGCTTATGACAAGGCGAAAATCAATGAAGAGCTGGATTATGCAACTGTTCGAATTGGTACTGAAGGTTTTGACGGTACTATCCATCGCATGATTTTAGAAAATAAGGCACGTGATTTTGAAACGGCAGTAGCAATTGCGACGGAATTGACACCAGTTCCATTTGATCGTGATTTGCGCTCTGCTTTGACCAATAAAACTGCTACTTCACATGATGCTGGTGAAAATGCTGTTGCTGGTTCAGCAACGGATGGTAGCTTGTCAACCTACTGGGCATCGAATCCAAGCAATCCAAATACACGCACGCCGCAATATCTGGAATTGACCTTCGATCAAGCGCAAACCGTTGATAAGGTGACATACTACGGTCGTCAAGTAGCAAATGCTGTTGGTAATGCTAAGAAAGCCTACTTAGAATATACAACCGATGGCACAAGTTGGCAGCGCCTTGCTTTGACCAATGGGAATGAAGATAATACCAAGAACTTGGATGCAGCTATTTTGACTGGTCAAGAAATTACCTTTGCCTCAACTTCAATGAAAGCCTTGCGCTTCTATGCTAGCGAGACTGCCCATTGGAATACGGGAAGTGTCAATACAGTTGTAGCTGTAGCTGAATTGGTACCATCTATCATGACGGTTCCTACTGCAGAAGTTCCATTAGACTTTACCTACCTGAAAAATGTCCTTGCCAGTGGTGCCGCGCTTTCAGCTGAAAATTATACACCTGCATCCTTTGCTCCTTTGTCAGAAATCCTTGGACAAACATCAGAATTGTTGGCTTTAGATTCCCAAGAAGAGATCGACCAAGCGACTGCTGAAATTCGAGGCATCCTATCTGAACTTGAAGCAGCTAGCCAAGATACAGGTGCTACAACCGAAGCACCAGGCACAGGTGGCACAACCGAGACACCAGGTACAGGTGGCACAACCGAAGCGCCAGGTACAGGTGGTACAACTGAAGTACCAAATCCAGGTGAGAAGCCTGTTGCCTTGAACACTAGCGCCTTAGCTGATCTCTTGGCTCAAACAGAAGCCTTGGAAAATCTGACTGAAAAACAAACTCAGGAATTGGAGGGGCTAATTGAGGCTGCGGATGCTGCCCTAGGTGGAACAGACCAAGCAGCAGTTGATGAAGTAGCAAGCTTGATTGAAGATTGGTTAGCATCTTTGAACACCTCAGGTACTAGTGCAACTCCAGATACAGGTGGTACAACTGAAACTCCGGACACAGGTGGCACAACCGAGACACCAGGTACAGGTGGCACAACCGAAGCACCAGGCACAGGTGGCACAACCGAGACACCAGGTACAGGTGGTACAACAGAAACACCAGATACTGGGAATACAGGCGAAACTCCAACACCATCTGAAGAAACAGAAGCCCCTAACTCAGGTCTATTGACTGAGGAAGTGGTCTTGGTAGATCCAGCTACTGGTATTCGTGTTCGTCTAGAAGCAGGTGAAAGCGACCAGATTGTGAAAGTAGCTGTCACAGAATTACCAGAATCTGTGGAACGTGATACTGATTTCTATGATATTGTCTTGCTTGATCAAGCAGGCAAGGAAGTAGCACCAAGCAAGGATACCTTGGTTGTACTCCCAATCAAAGCAGACAAAGAAGTTGAAGCCGTTCAATACCACAAGGAAGATGGCAGCGTAGAATCACTGGCCTTCACAGAAACCCTTGTTCAAAATGAAGACGGTACCAGCTTCCCAGCCGTAGTATTTGTTGCAAAACACTTCAGTATCTACGGAGTTGTTTACGTCGAAACTGCCAAAGGACCAGGTCTAGTTAATGAAGGGCCAGCAGCCTTTGAAGGTGGTTTGGTACCAAACCAAGCGCCTAAACAGGTAGCCTTGCCCGCAGCTAGCTTGCCAACCAGTCAAAAAGAAGGCAGCAAGTCTGATGCCAAAACACTTCCAAACACAGGAAGTCAGGAACAGATGGCGATGACTGTCTTAGGAACTGTTGGACTATTAGCAGGTCTAGGTCTAGCAAGTCGACGCAGACAAAAGAAATAGACAGAAAGAGAAGGAATTTCCTTCTCTTTTTACTTGAATAAGGCAGTGACTCTTGTTATACTATTTTTAGAAAGGTGATGTAAATATGAAAAAGAAGATGAAATAGGATTGGTTTGCCAGGTTATCGCTCAGCAAGCGATGGCGGTATTGTTTATACTCCAAAGGGGAACTATATTGTATCAATTATGTCCAATGCAGACGGGCGACTAGGCTTACTAAACCCAACTGTTTCAGCCCTTCATGCTATTCACCAACAAATCAAACCCTAATTTTATTTTTGAAAAAATAATGTAACAATTCTGAAAAGCATAAATTCTTTACAACTTATTTGTGGTATGTTAATATATGAATACATGGAGATAAGTTATGAAAAAAGAAGATAGTAAAGAATTGAAGTACATTGATAACCGAAGAATGGAGCTGGAAGCACGATTATCTGCCTTGAGAAATCAACGAGGCTACTTGGGCAAGGAAATTGCTAAGCTTGCAGCAGATTTGAACTCACTTAGCCAGAGAGCCGATTCACTTAGAAAGAGAAGTGGTTTAATTGTCTCAGAAGAAGCTCTACTTGCTTACCTTGAGAAGATTGAAAAGATCGATTTAGAAGCTCCTATTCGGCAAATAACAGAAGATGAAAAGTTATTAGAACAGGTAAAAGCACTTGGAAACGGAACCTATCCAGTTTCAAGCGGTGCTTTTCGAGTGGTTGTAAAAGATAACATCGTCATCAATATATTGTTAAATGAAACAGAGTCATAGGAATTGTTACATACTAAGCCGCAATTTGCGGCTTTTTCGTATTGGATAAACATATTTTCTTTTCACTTTTGAACATGGTATAATAGTAAGATAAGAAAAAGTATGTAAATACAAGTGAAAGAGGAGGAAAACGTTACATGGCAATTATTCAATGGTTTCCAGGCCACATGTCAAAAGCTCGCAGACAGGTGCAGGAGAACATCAAGCACGTTGATTTCGTGACTATTTTGGTCGATGCCCGCCTGCCCCTATCCAGCCAAAATCCTATGCTGACCAAGATTGTTGGCGACAAGCCCAAGCTCATGATTCTCAACAAGGTCGATTTGGCTGACCCTATTCGTACCAAAGAATGGCAGACCTACTTTGAAGGTCAGGGCATTCGTACCCTTGCTATCAACTCAAAAGAGCAAGCGACGGTGAAAAAAGTGACCGACGCAGCCAAGAGCCTGATGAAAGACAAGATTGAACGCCTCCGCGAAAGAGGGATTCAAAAGGAGACCTTGCGAACCATGATTATCGGTATTCCAAACGCTGGAAAATCTACCCTCATGAATCGTCTGGCTGGAAAGAAAACCGCCGTTGTCGGCAACAAACCAGGTGTGACCAAAGGTCAACAGTGGCTCAAGTCAAACAAGGACCTTGAAATCCTTGATACACCAGGTATTCTCTGGCCTAAATTTGAGGACCAGGAAGTTGGACTTAAGTTGGCTCTGACAGGAGCCATTAAGGATCAGCTCTTGCCTATGGACGAGGTCACTATTTTTGGTTTGGACTATTTCAAGGCCAACTACCCAGAACGTCTACAAGAGCGGTTCAAGGGTATGGATTTGGAGAAGGAAACGCCTGAACTCATTATGGACTGGACCAAGAAATTGGGCTTCCGTGATGATTATGACCGTTTTTACAACCTCTTTGTCAAGGATGTTCGGGACGGGCGTTTGGGCACTTATACATTGGATAAGGTTAGTGACTTAGATGGCAACGATTAGGGAAGTGACCGCTCTGCTGGCTCAGGTGGACAGTCTAGACAGCCCTGTCTGGTTGGAACTAGCTCAGGATGAGCGAGCAGGGGTCCAGTCTGCTATCAAGAAACGCCGTAAGGAGCTGGAAAAAGAAGCAGCTGAAGACACTCGCTTAGAAGCTATGCTATGCTACGAAAAAGCCCTTTATGAAAATGGGGTAGAGTTAATCGCTGGTATCGACGAAGTCGGCCGGGGGCCTTTAGCAGGTCCTGTGGTGGCAGCTGCGGTTATCTTGCCCAAAGGGTGCAAAATCCGCTACCTCAACGACTCCAAGAAAATCCCCAAGTCCAAGCACGAGTCAATCTACCAAGAAGTCATGGAGCGGGCGCTGGCAGTCAGTGTAGGTGTCAAAAATGCAGCTGTCATCGACCAGGTCAACATCTACGAGGCGACCAAGTTAGCTATGTTAGAGGCTTTGGGAAAGCTGAACCAAGAGCCTGAACATCTCTTGATAGATGCAATGAAGTTGGATACCTCCATACCGCAAATCTCTATCATTAAGGGGGACGCCAACAGCCTTTCTATCGCAGCGGCCTCTATCGTGGCCAAGGTGACGCGAGATAAGATGATGGCGGATTATGACAAGGAGTTCTCAGGCTACGGCTTCGCCAAAAATGCAGGCTATGGAACGGCAGAGCATTTGGAAGGCTTGAACAAGCTAGGCATCACGCCCATTCACCGCAAAACCTTTGAGCCCATTAAGTCTATGCTAGCAGGGGGGAACTAGTCTTGACAGTCTTTTTCTGCTTATTTTTAGCGGCTATCGGTTTGTTTGCTCTCATATATTTCTGGGAACGGCGGTCGATTTTTATCTCACTGTTTGCCTTGAACATCCTCGTCTGGGCTTTGGCATGGATTATCTCAACAGGCATTCTCGAAAACAATGAAATCTTACGTTTGCTGGCTATAAACATGGCTATGGTGCTCTTTTTAGCCTTGTTAAGTGGTCCATTTGTCTTGCTTTTCACACTTTATCTGAATGGCTTTCAGATTTTGAAGAGAGAAGGGGTTCGCTTCCATAATTTCCTATCCATGGGACTGGCGGTTGCCCTGACTTACTATCTCTTCATCGCTCCCTTTGTGGTTCAATCCCTTTCAGGCATCAGCTTTTTCATCATGCTGTTCCTCTACGTTAGTTTTTTGGTGTCCTATGCGATTATCATCAGCATGCTCTATACCACGTCTAGCTTTGTCAACTTGGTCAATCTCTTCCCAGGAAAGCTCGATTATGTAGTGGTCTTAGGTTCTGGCTTGATTGGTGACCAGGTAACATCGCTTTTGGCTTCGCGGATTGATAAAGGCATAGCGATCTACCAGAAACATCCTGGTAGCAAGCTCATCATGTCAGGCGGACAGGGTCCTGATGAACTCTTGGCAGAGGGACAGGCCATGGCTCATTATGCCTTGGAAAAGGGCATTCCTGCGGAAGATATTGTGATAGAAAACCAATCAACTAACACTGAGGAAAATTTAAAATTTTCTTATGCCCTGATGAAACCTGGCAGTCGATTTGCCCTTGTAACCAATTACTATCACGTTTTCAGAGCTCTGCTATTGGCACGAAAACTGAAAATCAAGTGTATCGGCTACGGAGCAAAGACAAAATTTTACTTTAGCCTCAATGCCTTCATTCGGGAATTTGTAGGCTATGTGGTCATGAGTCGAAAGACGCATTTGGTATTTTTGAGCATCATGTCAATCCTTTATCTGATTGGAATGATTATCAGTTTAATGCTTTAAGAAAACAGCCTCTAGCTATATGTCTAGAGGCTATCATTTTATTTAGAGATAGGGCCTTGCCATGCTTCCATACCTTGAGAGAAGGAGTAGGCAGAGTAACCTTGCTCCAACAGGATGATGTTGGCTTGCTGGCTTCTCTTCCCAGTCTTGCAGATTAGGTAATAGGTCCTAGACTTGTCAGCCTGAAATTTGTCCAAACTTGTAAGTGGGCAATTGATGGCTTGAGGATGGTGACCTCTTACAAATTCATCTGGATCTCGAACATCTAGCAGAACAGCTTGTGGATTTTCAAGCACGTCTGTTAAGCTCTCTAGGGGAAGGGAGTGCAGTTCTGGTGAGAATACTGTCATGGAATGCTTGTCCTTTACATCTTGAAATTAGAAAAAGAATACCAAATTGAGATATTACTTGTCAAGTTGAGACTTGACAGGCATTGGGGGAGTGTGTAGGATAGATGTAAATCAATAGCTTTAAAGGATGGAGATATGGTAACAGAAAAAGAAAAGATGATTGCAGGAGAATTTTATATTGCTGCTGATGCCGAGTTGAGAGAAATGCGCTCCTTTGCCCGCCTACAGATGAAGCAATTTAACGCTGAACTTGATGGTCAAGTCCGTTCAGAGCAATTGAAAAGCTGGTTGGGGACTACGGGTAAGCGCATCTATATGGAGCCGAATTTCTATTGTGACTACGGCAGCAATATCCATGTGGGTGAGGATTTTTACGCAAATTTTAACTGCACTATGCTAGATGTTTGTCCCATTACCATCGGGAAAAATGCTATGTTAGGTCCCAATGTGCAGCTGCTGACACCCTTGCATCCCTTGGACCCTATTGAACGTAATTCAGGAGTTGAATACGGCGCCCCAATTACCATTGGAGATAACTTCTGGGCTGGTGGCGGTGTGACAATTTTACCTGGGGTGACCTTGGGAAACAACGTTGTCGTTGGTGCAGGTAGTGTCGTTACCAAATCATTCGGAGATAATGTTGTTTTAGCAGGTAATCCAGCAAAGATTTTGAAGGAGATTAGGAGCAAGAATGAACCATTGTCTAGCCATTGATATTGGCGGAACCTTCATCAAATACGGACTTATCGACCAAACTGGACTGATTATGGAACAAGGAAAGGAGAAGACTCCTCCAACTATCGAGGAATTTTGGCAGACGCTTGAAAGCATCATAAGTTCTTATCAGGATTCCGTCAGCGGGCTTGCGATTGCTTGCCCAGGTAATATCGACACTCAAAACGATAGTGTCAAAACAGGGGGCTTAATCCCTTATCTGAGAAATATTCCCTTGGGTCAACGCCTGATGGAAACTTTTGCGTTACCTGTTGAAGTTCTGAATGATGCGGATGCCGCTGGTCTGGCAGAGGCTAAGACTGGGACTTTGAAAAACTGTCACTGTGGTGCTGTGCTTGTTCTAGGAACAGGAGTTGGTCTTGCCCTTGTTTCAGATGGACAATTAGTCAATCTTGCTCAGTTACCAGGAAAGGACTTTTTTCATGGTCCCTTGGCAACTGTTGAAGTGAAGGAAACGAGCAAGCCGTTGCAAGATTTAGGGCAGATTCTGGGCCTTCATTGGCGTGGGATCAAAAGCTTGGTAGCCAATTCAGGATCTGCAGTTCAGTTTATTCGCCAAGCCAGTCACCAATTGGCATTGGAGCAGGAAGACGGTAAAGAAGTTTTCCATCAGTTAGAGTCGGGACAGGATTCGTTGTTGCAAGAAAGTTTTACAAACTACTGCAAGGAAATTGCATACTTAATTGTCAATCTCTGTCTTTTGTTGCAGCTGGAAACTCTGGCCATTGGTGGAGGAATCAGTCAGCAAGAACGTTTGATTGAAGGGATTAACCAGGCTTTTGATGAGATTGTAGCAACAGAGCAATTGAATTTGCAGCTGCAACCGAATTTTAAGATTCAAGCCTGCCGTTACCAAAATGAAGCAAATTTACTGGGAGCATTCTATCATTTTCAAGAGACAGTTTAACTGTTTCTTTTTTTATTGCGAATTAAAAGATAGGAGGTCATATGAACAATTTCGAACTATTTAAACTAAAGATGGCTGGTCTCAGCAATTTGCAACTCAACCGCCTCTTGGCTGCTTACCAAGATTCTACTAAAAAGATCAGTTTAAAAGCAATCTGTCACATTTTAGACTTGAAGAAACCCAGTCTTTTCATGGAAAACTACCATTCTTTGGATAGCAAGGAATGCCGCAAGCTGTTTCAACGTTTTCCTTCCTTTTCAATTCTTGACGATACTTATCCCTTAGAATTGAAACAGATCTACAATCCCCCTGTCTTGTTGTTTTATCAAGGAGATTTGAGTTTGTTGAACCGTACTAAGATTGGTATTGTCGGCTCTCGAAAAGCTAGCCCAGAAGGGGTCAAGTCAACTGAAAAAATCATAAAAGAACTCCAAAATCAATTTGTAATAGTCAGTGGATTGGCTCGAGGGATTGATACGGCGGCCCATATGGCTTGTTTGAAGAATGGTGGAAAGACCATCGCAGTGATTGGTTCTGGTTTGGACCAGTATTATCCAAAGGAAAACAAGGCCTTACAGGACTATCTATCCAAGCACCATTTGGTTTTATCAGAATATCCCGCAGGAACCCAGCCCTTGAAATTTCATTTTCCTGAGCGCAACCGAATCATCGCAGGGCTATCTATGGGGGTGGTAGTTGCAGAAGCTCGCTTACGGTCTGGAAGTTTGATTACTTGCGAACGAGCCTTGGAAGAAGGTCGAGAAGTATTTGCTATTCCTGGTAGTATTTTAGAGCAAAATTGGCTTGGATGTTTGCAATTGATAAAAGAAGGGGCAAACTGCATTACATCAGGCATTGACGTGATCAATGAACTAAAAAAATAAAACAAGTTCTCCTATAGGAAAATAAAAATCTTGACAGGCTAGAAAAAATAGTTTATTCTTTTTGAGGTCCTAGAGTTTTATAAGAAGGTATTCTAGAAATTAGTCAAAAGGAATTAAAATGGCAACGAAAACAGCAACTAAGAAAAAAGCAAGCCCTAAAAAGAATTTGGTCATCGTAGAGTCGCCTGCCAAGGCAAAAACGATTGAGAAGTATTTGGGACGGAACTACAAAGTAGTGGCATCTGTTGGACATATTCGTGACTTGAAAAAATCCAGCATGTCGATTGATTTTGAAAATAATTATGCCCCAGAGTATATCAATATTCGAGGAAAGGGCCCTCTAATTAATTCTCTGAAAAAAGAAGCTAAGAATGCCAAACAAGTCTTTCTGGCGAGTGACCCGGACCGTGAAGGAGAAGCAATTTCTTGGCATTTGGCTCATATCTTGGGCTTGGACGAAGCAGACAAAAACCGTGTAGTCTTCAATGAAATTACCAAAGATGCTGTAAAAAATGCCTTCAAGGAACCACGCGCTATTAACCATGATTTGGTTGATGCTCAACAAGCGCGCCGTGTCTTAGACCGTATCGTAGGCTATTCTATTTCACCTATTTTATGGAAAAAAGTTAAGAAAGGTTTGTCAGCTGGCCGTGTGCAATCCGTGGCTCTGAAGTTGATTATCGATCGTGAAAATGAAATCAACCAGTTTAAGCCTGAAGAATACTGGACAATTGATGGAGCCTTTAAGAAGGGCAGCAAGAAATTCCAAGCATCCTTCTATGGGTTAGATGGTAAAAAAGTTAAGGTTGAAAACAATGAGCAAGTGAAGGAAATCTTGGCTCGCATACAAGGGAATGATTTCTTGGTAGAGCAGGTTGAGCGTAAGGAACGCAAGCGAAATGCTCCTCTGCCTTATACCACATCAACCTTACAGATGGATGCGGCGAATAAGATTAATTTCCGAACCCGTAAAACCATGATGATTGCCCAGCAACTTTATGAAGGAGTTAGCCTTGGAACAGGTGGTTCGCAGGGTCTGATAACCTATATGCGTACCGATTCGACACGTATCAGCCCAATTGCCCAGAGCCAGGCAGCTGAGTTTATTACAGAACGATTTGGTGTTACCTATTCCAAACATGGCAGTAAGGTGAAAAATGCTTCTGGTGCCCAGGATGCGCACGAAGCCATTCGCCCATCTAATGTTTACCTAACACCAGAATCTGTTGCCAAATACTTAGATAAGGACCAAATTCGTCTCTACACCTTGATTTGGAACCGCTTTGTAGCTAGCCAAATGGCAGCGGCCGTTTTTGATACCATGAGTGTTCGTTTAGGTCAAAATGGTGTGCTCTTCGCAGCGAATGGTAGCCAGATTAAGTTTGACGGCTACATGGCAGTTTATAACGATGCAGATAAAAACAAGATGTTGCCAGATATGGAAGCTGGTGATACTGTCGTACGGACTACAACAAATCCAGAGCAGCACTTTACACAACCACCAGCTCGTTATTCAGAGGCAACCTTGATCAAGACCTTGGAAGAAAATGGAGTTGGTCGTCCATCAACCTATGCACCAACCATTGAAACCATTCAGAAACGCTACTATGTCAAACTGGCAGCCAAGCGATTTGAACCAACCGAATTGGGAGAAATTGTCAATAAATTAATTGTTGAGTTTTTCCCTGACATCGTCAATGTGACCTTTACAGCTGAAATGGAACAGAAATTGGATGATGTTGAAATCGGCAAGGAAGAATGGCAAAAAATTATTGATGGCTTTTACCAATCCTTCAAGGTGGAGCTTGAGAAGGCAGAAGCTGAGATGGAAAAAATCCAGATCAAGGATGAGCCAGCTGGTTTTGATTGTGAGGTTTGTGGACATGAAATGGTCATCAAGCTAGGTAAATACGGTAAATTTTATGCTTGTAGTAATTTCCCTGACTGCCGTAATACCAAACAAATCACCAAAGAAATCGGCGTAACCTGTCCAGACTGTCAAAAAGGTCAGGTTATCGAGCGCAAGAGCAAACGTAATCGTCTCTTCTACGGTTGCGACCGTTATCCTGAATGTGAATTCACTTCTTGGGACAAGCCAGTTGGTCGTTCCTGTCCAAAATGTGACCATTATCTCGTAGAGAAGAAGGTCCGTGGCGGAGGCAAACAGGTTGTCTGTCCAAATGGAGATTACGAAGAAGAAAAAGTAAAATAAACTATTCAACTGCTCCTAAAAAGGGGCAGTTTTTGTTGAAATTTTCTTGAAAGATAGTATAATAACAAGTGTAAAGAAGAGGTGATAAGATATGAAAGCTTATAAACATTATATATTTGATTTCTATGGAACCTTAGTCGATATTGAAACGGATGAGGGAAAACTGGAACTCTGGGAAAAGATTGCTGCTCTTTACCAAGCCTTTGGCGCTTCCTATCGTCCGCGACAGTTGCGCTCTGCTTTTCAACGATTGGCGGCTGAGCAAGAAGCAAGACTCTTGCAGACAGGTCCTTATCAGCATGTCGAAATCGATCTAGAAGAGGTATTTCAAAATTTGCTAACGGTATCGGACACCGATGGTTTCTCTAATCTTAGACCCCAAGACTTAACAACTTTTGGTCAAACAGTTGGAGCCAAGCTCTATATTTTATCCAATGCCCAACGTGTCTTCAGTCAGGCTGAAATGGAGTTGACAGGTTGTGCTAGCTTGATGGAAAAAATCTACATGTCATCAGACTTTCGTATAAAAAAACCAGAGCCTGCTTTTTTGGAATTGCTTTTGGAAGAGCAGCAAGTCAAGTTGGATGAGGCGGTCCTTGTTGGTAATGATTTGACGACGGACATTGCTATTGCACAGGAGCTTGGGATGGATGCAATTCTCTTGAATACCTTTCCTTACTCGCAAGAGGAGATTCAAGCTTTTCGAGATTTAGGCTGGAAATTTGAAGTCATCGAGGATATTTCTGAACTTGTCTCTTCTCATGGGCAAGAGTAACAGTTACAGCTTTTAACTACTGCAAGATAGATAAAACTGCTTTCCGATGAACTGAATCTTAGTAAGAAGACTACAGGAGACTGGTCATTTAAATTTTATAATAAAATGGGATGTATTTTTGACAATATTGGCTATACTAACCTTAGTACGATAGAAGAGCGTTTGATATCAAAAACATTCTGAAAAGATGGATATTTTGAACCGCCCCCCAAAAGTTAGACGGAAAAAACTAACTTTTGGGGGGCGGTTCAATTTCGTCACTATTCAATATTATTTATAACCAAAAATGATGGTTTTGGTCTTGAACTTTGATAAAAAATTGTCTTTAATTGGGATACTTGAGATAATCAACTTGTCTTTACACAACATTTCCTCATTTTATGGTTAATCTGAGTTTAAGATATGAAATGTTTTGGGTTTAGCATGTATTAATTAGAACAATGTGTAAAGCTAAAAAAATATCAGAGATAAATGCTAGTAAGTTATTCATTGAATTTAAGACCAAAAGTTTCTTTTATGGCATCTACCATCTTTTCAGGAGAATCACTTGAAAAATATTTGATACGAGAATCGGATTGATGCGCTACCGTATTAAATGCAAAAACCGGTTTAGATAGAGATAGAGCTTGCTGAACAATATTATCAACCTCGGCTCCCTCGTTGATATCTAAATAACAACCGACTTGTTGTAAAAGAGAAACTGTACGCTCTGGACCACTAAAACGTGTATAGAGATGACAGTTAGTAAACCGATTATAAGCCATAAGCGTTTCAGATATATTTGTTGGAGCAGCGATATGAAAATCAACTTCTGGTAATTCTTCTAATAAGTATGATAAATGTTCAATTTTATCTGAAAAAGTGAGAATCGCAACTTGATAAGGAGACTGATAACGAGTCTTTATGATATTGCCAGTTCCGTGTATTGTACTATTGGAAGGAATATCTTTAGTGACTACTGTCCCTGCACCAATAATTACATTGTCCCCAATTGTCACTCCCTTCGTAATGACTGCATTGGCTCCTATCCAACAATCTTTTCCAATACTTACATTGGCTTTTGTGATCCCCCAGTGATCAATATGGTAACTAGAATAAAGGTGATCTTGATCATAGATTCGAGCACCATCTCCGATCATTGTTCCGCTACCAATACTAATGGAATGAGCACAACGAATGGTACAATGTTCATTGATAAAGACACTATCTCCTAATTTTAATTGTGCACCAGGAAAGACATCTAAACTCGAAAAACTTCGCATTTCTACCCATCTTCCAATCTCCAATTTGGCGCTAGGATGAATAGTTATTGAATGAAAATTTCCCACAAAACGAATTGAATTTTCTGACATGTTGTTTTTCCTATCGAATGTTATTTTTAAAAATTAAAGCAGCGATGGTCATTTATTATTAAGTCGATATTCTAGACGTAAGCTACATTTAAATCATATCATATTACTGATACTTTGACAAACTGGTAAAACAGGGACGGGATGGATTTTAATGATAACATTTTTCTCTATTTTCTGATATACTAGATAGGTTAAAAAATTTAGAAAGGTTCTGTTTTGGGTCATTCCCAATCAGTAGTCAGATATTCTGGCTAGAGGTATTAGTTTCATGTCTCAAACCCACATTAATGTTATCGGAGCTGGCTTGGCTGGCTCAGAAGCTGCTTATCAGATTGCCAAGCGTGGCATTCCTGTCAAACTTTACGAGATGCGGGGTGTCAAGCCGACCCCTCAGCACAAGACCGACAAGTTTGCTGAGTTGGTTTGTTCCAATTCATTCCGTGGTGACAGTTTGACCAACGCGGTCGGTCTGCTCAAGGAAGAGATGCGTCGCTTGGATTCCATCATCATGCGTGCAGGAGAGGCCCACCGTGTGCCTGCTGGTGGTGCCATGGCCATGGACCGTGAGAATTTCTCTCAAGCAGTCACAGATGAGATTCACAATCACCCGCTGATTGAAGTCATTCGTGGTGAGATTACTGAGATTCCT
Source organism: Streptococcus sp. 29896 (assembly GCF_032594915.1). NCBI lineage: Bacteria > Bacillati > Bacillota > Bacilli > Lactobacillales > Streptococcaceae > Streptococcus > Streptococcus suivaginalis. The sequence goes on from NZ_CP118733.1 coordinate 961,029, forward strand.
GAAGATGCGATTACAGTTATCGCGACGGGCCCTTTGACATCTGACGCCTTGGCAGAAAAAATTCACGCCCTCAACGGTGGCGACGGTTTTTACTTCTACGATGCGGCAGCACCGATTGTCGACAGCTCGACCATTAACATGGACTTGGTTTATCTTAAGTCCCGTTACGACAAGGGAGAGGCTGCCTATCTCAATGCTCCGATGAACAAGGAACAGTTTACCGCTTTCTATGAGGCTTTGATTTCAGCCGAGGAAGCACCGCTTAACTCCTTTGAAAAAGAAAAATACTTTGAAGGCTGTATGCCCATTGAAGTCATGGCCAAACGTGGTATCAAAACCATGCTCTATGGCCCAATGAAGCCAGTTGGTCTGGAATATCCAGAAGATTACAAGGGACCACGTGATGGCGAATACAAGACACCTTACGCAGTTGTCCAGCTCCGTCAGGATAACGCAGCAGGTAGCCTTTACAATATTGTTGGCTTCCAGACTCACCTTAAGTGGGGCGAGCAGAAGCGGGTCTTCCAGATGATTCCAGGGCTTGAAAATGCTGAGTTTGTCCGCTACGGCGTTATGCACCGCAATTCCTACATGGATTCGCCAAACTTATTGGAACAGACTTTTGCCACCAAGAAAAATCCCAATCTTTTCTTTGCAGGTCAAATGACAGGAGTAGAAGGCTATGTCGAGTCTGCCGCCTCTGGCTTAGTGGCTGGTATCAACGCTGTTCGCCGCTTCCGTGGCGAAGAGCCGGTCATCTTCCCGCAAACAACAGCCATCGGAGCTCTGCCATTCTACATCACCCACACCGAAAGCAAGCACTTCCAGCCTATGAATGTCAACTTTGGCATCATCAAGGAGCTGGATGGGCCACGTATCCGCGATAAGAAGGAGCGTTATGAGGCAATAGCAGAGCGTTCCCTTAAGGACTTGGAAGAGTTTTTGGCTTACTAAGATATTTAGACTACCATCAGACACCTTCGGGTGTCTTTTTGCTAATATTGACATTTTGGGGAGTTCAGGTTATACTGTTTACAGAGTAAACATTCGGAGGTGTCAATATGCATACTCTTTCAAAACCTATTGCAGTGCGATTTGATGAAGATTTGGTCCAGTTGATTGAAGAAGTGTCTGCTGGTCAGCACATGACCAAGACGGACTTCATTCGAGAAGCTGTTTTAGAGAAATTAGAAGATATGTACGATCTTGCCAAGGCAGAAAAAACCTACAAAGAGTGGGCTGACAGCAGTAAGAAAACCTATAGTCACGAAGAAATGATGAAGCGCTATGGCTAAGTATCGCGTGGACTATGCCCCAAGTTTCTTTGAAGATATGGATAAGCTCGACAAGGGAACCAGTCGGCAGATTGCTAGGTGGATTGATAAACATTTAGTGGATGTGGACTTTCCGCGTTCTCCTGGAAAGTATCTGACGGGTCATTTAGCGGGCTATGTCCGCTTCCGTGTTGGGAACTATCGTATCATTGCTGTGGTTGATGAAGGAGAATTGGTCTTGCTCAATCTCCATGTCGGACATCGCTCCGATATTTATAAGAAGTTGAAATGAGATAATTTCATAGCAGACACCTTCGGGTGTCTTTTGTGTTATACTGGGATTAGAAGAGCGGAGGAGAAATACGATGCACCACGATACTTGGAAGGGAATTATTCTGCAGAAACAAGGTCTGTTGAAACCCCAGTCTGTTCAGCAAATCTGCCAAAATCTCAATGGTTTGCAGGCTCAGTTTCAGCCCTATGTTCATGTCGGATTTCGTAACCGTATGACAGCGGAGGATTTTCATGAAGGTAGCTGGCAGGAGGAGTTGACACGCCAGTGGTCCATTCGGCGAACGGTTCATGCCTATCTCAAGTCGGAAATTCCCCTCTATATCCACGAGGGGCGGCTGGCCAGCACCGAATACTTAAAGACAGAAGGACGGGACGGGTTTAGTCCTCAGACCAAGCAGAAATATCACCAGCTGATTTTAGAAACCCTTGAACAAGGTCCCATGACCCGCGAGGAGCTCAAGGCCCTTTGCCGTGCGAAAAAGATGACGCAGGAAGAGGAGAAGCAGGTCTTTAATGCCTGGGGCGGCCTCTTTCGCTACATGGTCGAGCGTGGGGAAGTCTACCAAGAGTACGGAGCCAAGCGTTTTCATCGTCTGACAGACTTTCAGCCACTTTCTCGGGAAAAAGCAGAGCTGGAAATCGCTCGACGGTATTTTGCAGGTTTTGGACCTGTCAGCCTAGCCGATGCCCGTTACTATTTCAAAGAAAATAAATCGACGGTCCTAAATTGGATGAAGCAATTAGACCTGAAAACCCTTGAAGTGGCTGGGGAAGAACGTTTTTATCTGGGAGAGTTGACAGAAGCTCAACTGCCTGACTGCCTCTTCATAGCAGGATTTGACCAACTCTTACTAGGCTATGAAAAGAAAGCCAATCCCTTCTTTGACCCCAAGTATATCCGCCAGATTTATACACTGACAGGCATTGTCAAACCCGTTGTTTTCTACAAGGGACGCTTGGTTGCGACCTGGCGACGAGATAAGGACAGGATTGAACTGGCAATCTTTGAAAATCTGACCAGTCGTGAACAGAAAGAACTGGAATGTTACCGTCAAGTCAACGAGGAACGCTTATAAACGGAGCATAAATTGTTCGGAAAATCCGAAAATTGCAAATAAATAACTAAATTTTCTGAATATTTCATAAAAACTATGATATAATACTGGAAATACAGTGAGAAAGAGCTAGAAATGAACAAATCTTACTTTTATTTAGATATGAAAACCCATGAATTGCAGGTTCCTTATCTCAAGCAAAATCGCCGTGTTCGTGTCCTTTTGCCAAAGAACTACGAAGAAGATACAGACAAACGCTATCCTGTCGTTTATTTTCATGATGGACAAAATGTTTTGTATAGCAAGGAGGCCTTTTCAGGCCATTCTTGGAAGGTGATTCCAGCCATCAAGAGAAACCCAGACATTAGCCGCATGATTGTGGTGGCCATTGATAACGACGGCTACAACCGTATGCATGAGTATTCCGCTTGGAAATACAGTGAAACTAGTATTCCTGGTGTCCAGTTTGGCGGCAAGGGAACGGAGTATGCGGAGTTTGTCATGGATGTGGTCAAGCCCTTCATTGATCAAAATTACCGTACCAAGCCTGACAAGGCTCACACGGCTATGATTGGCTCGTCCTTGGGCGGTAATATCACCCAGTTTATGGGCCTAGCCTATCAGGACCAGATTGGCTGTCTGGGAGTCTTTTCATCAGCTAACTGGCTTCACCAAGAAGCTTTTGATCGTTACATTGAGCGTCAAAACTTGGACAAGGACCAGCGGGTTTATATCTACGTTGGGACAGAAGAAGCAGATGATACTGACAAGACCCTCATGGCTGGCAATATCAAACAGGCCTACATTGACTCTTCCCTGACCTACTATCGCCAGTTGGTTGCAGGAGGAGTTGATTTGGACAATTTAGCCCTGGAAATCATCTCAGGTGCCATTCACAATGAAGAAGCCTGGGCCCAATACCTACCAGATTGCTTGCGTTTTTTGAGCGAGAAATGGTAAAAAGTAGAAATTAGTTAGGAGAAATGCTATGCACGTTGAATTTTTAAGTCATTGGTCGGGTAATCTTGGCAGAGAAATGAATCTAAATCGCTATGGTCACGCAGGAATTCCAGTTGTCGTATTTGCTTCATCAGGCGGATCTTACAATGAATATGCTGATTTTGGGATGATTGAAGCTTGTCGTGGCTCGATTGAAGCAGGTCATGTTCAGTTTTTCACCTTGACAAGTTTTGATACAGAAAGCTGGTTGGCAGACTGGAAATCCATTCACGACAAGGCAGAGGCTCACCGCGCCTATGAACGCTATGTGATTGAAGAAGCTGTACCATTTATCAAGCATAAAACTGGCTGGTTCGATGGTATGATGACAACTGGTTGCTCAATGGGGGCCTACCATGCCTTAAACTTCTTCCTACAACATCCAGATGTTTTCACAAAAGTCATCGCCCTTTCAGGTGTCTATGATGCTCGTTTCTTCAACAACAATCAAGACTATGGCAATGATGATGTCGTTTATCAGAATTCACCTTCTGATTACATCTGGAATCAGAATGACGGCTGGTTTATCGACAAATACCGCCAGGCTGATATTATCGTCTGCACAGGTTTGGGCGATTGGGAACAAGACGGTCTGGACTCATTCTACAACCTAAAGCGTGCTTTTGAAGAGAAGAATATCCCAGCTTGGTTTGATACTTGGGGAACAGATGTGGCCCATGATTGGGTTTGGTGGAGAAAACAAATGCCATTCTTCCTTCATTCTATCGGACTATAAGGAGTTTTGCCTATGAATTATCTTGTAATTTCACCTTTTTATCCAGAAAATTTTCAACCATTCACCATTGAATTGGCTAAAAAAGAAGGCGTTACGGTTCTAGGTATCGGGCAAGAACCGTACGATCAATTGCCTGAAGAACTTCGTAATGCCTTAACAGAATACTTCCGTGTTGAGAATCTTGAAAACTTGGATGAAGTCAAGCGTGCAGCAGCCTTTCTTATTTACAAGCATGGTCCACTCGACCGAGTGGAATCACACAATGAGCACTGGTTGGAAAATGACGCCACACTCCGTGAACAATTTAATATCTTTGGAGCTAAGCCAAAACACCTGAAGAAGACAAAGTTCAAGTCTGAGATGAAAAAATATTTCAAAAAAGCAGGTGTTCCTGTTGTGCCAGGCATGGTTGTCAAATCGGAGAAAGACATTGATAAGGCTGTTAAGACAATTGGCTTTCCAATGATTGCTAAGCCTGACAATGGTGTTGGAGCATCAGGTACCTTTAAACTCACAAAGAAAGCTGACTTGGAAAACTTTAAAGAAGCCTGGGATGGACAAACAGCCTATTTCTTTGAGAAATTTGTCAACTCAAGCATTATCACAACCTATGATGGATTGGTGGACAGCAAGGGAAATGTTGTTTTCGAAACAGGTTTGACCTATATTCATACTCCTCTGGAACTGATGTTGTCTAGAAAAGACAATGCTTACTTCATTGAGAAGGAGTTGGATCCTCAATTAGTAAAATATGGTCGTGCGATTATCAAAGCTTTTGGTATGAAAGAGCGTTTTTTTCATATCGAGTTTTTCAAGAACGGCAAAGACTACATCGCCATTGAGTACAATAACCGTATGGCTGGTGGATTTACCGTAGAAGCATACAACTATGCGCATTCGATTGACCTTTTCCGTGATTATGCCAATGTAGTGACAGGAGGAACAGTTGAAGAGCGTAAATTCGAACCTCAATACTGCTTAGTAGCAACTCGCCGAGATACGACCGAATATGTTCATTCAGCAGATGACATTCATCAACGCTTTGCCGGTAAGATCAAGACAGTCAAACGCATGCCAGATGCCTTTGCAGAGCTGCAAGGAAATGATGCTTATCTACTTGTGACGGAAAGCAAGGAAGAATTAGACGATATGATTGCCTTTATCGGGGAGACAAAATAGACTAGATTGAAAGATGCCAGAAATGGTGTCTTTTTTCTTTCCTTACAAAGCTGTAAGTTTCTTAGTCAGAACTGTAAGAGAGTGCAGGAGGAATATTTTCTATAATAGATTCATAAGAAATAGAAAGAAGGAAATTATATGTCATTCAAATTTTTTCAAGCAAAGAGAATCGAAGAAAAGGCATTCTCAGAAAAAGAAAAAGCTGAACTCATGGAACAAGCCTTATTCTTAGAAGAACTCGCCCATGATTTGCAAAGTATAAGATTTATGGCATACTAGAGGGAGGAAACTATGAAAAAGAAAGTATTTGGCATGTTGGCTTTGGGCAGTATAATGCTAACCGCTTGTTCTTCCTCTTCAGCAAGCCTTAGCTTTGATGAGGGCTATCAAACTTTCCATTACAAGGGAAAAGACTATGCTGTTAGCAAACAGGAAGTTGCCGAAGATAATATTCAAGAAGTAGAAGTCAAGTTTATGGATTGGCCTGTTGTCAAAGAAGAAGGGACAGTGAAAAAGACAGTATCCCTGAATAATCTCTATGTAACCACTAGCAATGACTGGGCCATCGGTGTCCAGGATGGTTATTATAAGGTAGATTTAGAAGATAACATTGCTGAATCAGACCGAATCGACTATCAAGTATTACTTGATGCAGTTGATTTATCCAAAGAAAACAATTAGGAGTTTATATGTTATTAGAAATCAATCATTTAGAAAAAGTTTACCGCACGCGCTTTTCAAAAGAGGAAACTCGTGCCTTGCAAGATGTGGATTTTAAGGTAGAAGAGGGCGAGTTTATCGCTATCATGGGGGAAAGTGGTTCTGGTAAGACGACTTTGCTCAACATTCTGGCAACTCTGGACAAGCCAACGCGTGGCTCTGTTATCTTAAACAATCAGGATATTACGAAAATCAAGGAAAGCAGGCTGGCGGATTTTCGTTTGCGTAACCTAGGCTTTGTCTTCCAAGATTTTAATCTCTTGGATACCTTGTCCATCCAAGACAATATCTTTTTGCCTCTGGTATTGGCCCGTACCAGCCATGAGGAAATGGAAAAACGTTTGAAAGTTTTGGCACCAAAACTGCGGATTCAAGATTTGCTGAAAAAACGTCCTTTTGAACTATCTGGAGGACAAAAGCAGCGCGTGGCCATTGCCCGTAGTTTGATTACCCAGCCACAGATTGTCCTAGCGGACGAACCGACAGCTGCCCTAGATTACCGCAATTCGGAAGACTTGCTGAATTTGTTTGAAGACATTAACCTAGACGGACAAACCATTCTCATGGTGACCCACTCAGCCAACGCAGCCAGCCATGCAAAACGTGTTCTCTTTATCAAGGATGGTCGGATTTTCCACCAATTGTACAAGGCAGGTAAGAGCAATCAGGACTTTGCCAAGGAGATTTCGCTCAATATGTCTGCACTTTTAGGGGGTGAGTAGATGTTTTACCTCAAACTTGCTGGACAAAATATCCGAAAATCCATGGGTGTGTTTGCTCCTTTTGTTTTAGCCAGTCTGGTCCTCTTTACCTTGATTTGTTCTATGTTCTTGCTCATGCTCAGTCCAGTCATGAAAACCATGGGAACAGGTGCCGTGTCTATCGGGCTGGGGGTTATCGTTCTAACCATTTTCTCACTGATTATGGAAATATATAGCTTTAATTTCCTCATGCAACAACGGACTAGAGAGTTCGGTCTCTACAATATGCTGGGGATGAACAAGAAGAAGGTGGCCTTGGTTGCCAGCATTGAGTTGTTTTTCATCTTCCTTTTGGTCATTTTGCTGGGATCTGCATTAGCTGGTGTATTTGCCAATGTTCTCTACTTGATTTTTGTGAATTTGACCAATTATAGTGACTTACACTTCAGTATTTCACCTCTGGCATTTGTCATGACCGCCTTTCTCTTTGCGGGTATCTTCTTTATCTTGGAATTGCTGGCTATTCGGACTATTGGCAAGACCAGTCCGCTGATTTTGTTCCGAGCTAGTGAGAAGGGTGAGAAGGAGCCACGTGGGAATCTCCTCTTGGCAGCACTTGCTGTCCTTAGCCTAGGTGTTGGCTACTACCTGTCACTTTCGTCTCAATCGGAAGGTCTAGCTGTCATCTATCGCTTCTTTATTGCGGTGCTCTTTGTCATTGCGGGGACCTACTTGTTCTACATCAGCTTTATGACTTGGTATTTGAAGGCTCGGCGGAAAAACAAAGGCTATTTCTACACGCCGGAGCATTTTATTACTACATCGCAGATGATTTTTCGGATGAAGCAACACGCAACAGGTTTGGCCAATATCACATTGCTTGCGGTCATGGCCTTTGTCACCATTGCGACATCGACATCCCTCTATACAGGTATGGCCAATATGGCCAGTGGACTTTATCCAAAGGAAACATCTATTACCTATCCTGTTGCGAATAGAAGTCAGGGTGAAATGGCCTTCCAGCAATCGGTGCTCAGCCATTTTCCAGAAAAAGCCAATGACAGCTTATCTTATCTGACCTATCAAGCTGGTCTAGTCTATGATGGTGGTAGTGAGATTGTCATTAGTCCGGAAACCATTGCCAATCCAGACTTTAGCAAAATGGCTTATACTTACTTCATCACTCAAGATGACTTCAGGAAGTTGGGCAATGACTTGCCAGAGCTGGCTGTCAATCAAGTAGCCTTTATCCGTCCAAGTGAAATGCCATCGCTAGAGAAAGTCACTTTGGGAGATAGTACTTTCGAGAATGTAGTAAATCTTGATACAGCTATTTTCCCTGATATTACTAATACGCTCAATGCTGCCGTCATGGTGGTTAGCGATGATAGTGTTCTACAAACTATTCGTAGCTATTATGAATCAAATAATCCTCAAGGCTATCAGGTTAGTCTGGACTACCGTGTCTTTACTGATATGACCAAGGAAGAAGTGCTCTCTCTTGGAGAACAGGCAGGCGATATGTATCATATTCTGGATGAAAATGGAGAATATCTTGGAAATGTTATGCAACGCACAGATTTCAACAATTTGCTCATGGGCTTCACAGGTGGGTTCCTCTTTACAGGCTTCTTGTTGGGCATTAGTTTCTTGCTGGGTGCTGCCTTGATTATCTACTATAAGCAGTATTCAGAAGGTCATGAGGACAAGAAATCCTACAAGATTTTACAGGAAGTGGGTATGAGCCAGCAGGCTGTCAAGAAAACTATCAACTCTCAAACGCTTTTGGTCTTCTTCATGCCACTGGCTATGGCGACCCTGCACTTTGTCGTCGCCCTTGTTATGCTCAAGCAGATGCTGATGATGTTCGGTGTGGTTTCTTCTAGCATGATTTACACGGTTAGCGGTGTTACATTACTTGCAGTTGCCTTGATCTACTTTGTCATCTACAAGTGGACCAGTCGGACCTATTATCGCATTATTGAACGATAGCAGAAGTCTCGCTTATGCGAGATTTCTTGCTTTTTATAACTGCATCATTAAGGGCAGTTAGGACAAGTAATGATGTATTTGGTACAATATTAGTATGAAAAAAGAGAAGATTTATATTGTTGAAGATGATGAGATGATTGTCCAACTCTTGAAGCAGCATTTGGGAAAATCTTATCAGGTAGAAAGTGTGCAGAATTTCCGAGCTGTCAGTCAGGAAGTTGCGGAACTCAAGCCAGATCTGGTCCTCATGGACATTAGCTTGCCCTATTACAACGGTTTTTACTGGACAACGGAAATCCGTAAAACCATGATTATGCCCATTATCTTTATCTCTTCTAGCGATGATGAGATGAATGCTGTCATGGCTATGAACATGGGTGGCGATGATTTTGTGTCCAAGCCTTTTTCACTGGGGATTTTGGATGCCAAAATCGGTGCCTTCCTGCGTCGAGTCAATCAATTCAGCAAAACAACTGACTTGTCGATCGACCAGTTCCAGCTTAGTTTGGATGGGCGTTTTACAAGCGAATCGGAACAGGTTCAATTGTCTCCTACAGAAACCAAGATTTTGTCCGCCTTACTAGAAAGACAAGGACAGATTGTCAGCAAGGAAGAACTCTTGGAAAAACTCTGGGAGAATGAAGAATTTATCGATCAGAATACCCTCAATGTCAACATGACTCGTCTGCGTAAGAAGGTGAGTGAGGTCGGTTTTGAACGAATTCATACGGTGCGTGGATTGGGGTACTTAGTCAAATGATAGCAAAATTTATCCGTGAATTCCGTAGCTTTTATTTCACATACATTGTTTTGTCTGGAAGTTTTATCTTGCTTTTCTATCTCTACCAATTGCCCAGCGAATTTCTGCAAAAAGCTCTGCTATTGTCCCTAACCCTTATCATCCTACTGACAGTGGGGCTTTTCTGGAAGTTTCGCAACCGCATGAGAGCCTTGGAAGACTATGTCCATGAAGAAGCTCTGCCCCTACTTAATAAGCCTGTGGACCTTGCCTATCTCAACTTGATTGAAGTGGAAAAGGAGGCGACACGTGAGCAGCTTTTGTTCTATAAGTCACGAGAAGAAGACCTGCAAGCTATGGTCAAAATGTGGTCCCATCAGATGAAGGTACCTTTGGCTGCCCTGTCTTTGATGAGCCAGACCGATAATCTTAACCAGAAAGATGTCGACCACCAGCTTTTACGCTTGGATAATTACATGGCCAATCTGCTCAACTACCTTAAACTAACCAACCATGCCAGCGATTTTCGATTTGAGCAGGTGGAAGTAAGAGAAGTGGTGGTGGATTTGGTCAAAAAATACCGCAATCAGTTCTTACAAAAAGACATTTCAGTGACCATCGATGGAAATTGGCTACTGAAAACCGACAGAAAGTGGCTTAGTTTTGCCCTATCACAGATTATCGACAACGCCCTAAAGTATAATAAGACTGGGGGCAAGGTGGCCATTGAATTGAATGGTGGAATTTCCATTTCCGATACGGGAATTGGGATTCTGGCAGAAGACCTTCCACGCCTGTTTGACGAAGGTTTTACAGGTTTTAATGGCCGAGAACACCAAAAAGCGACAGGATTTGGATTGTATCTGACCAAGCGGGTCTTGAATCAGTTGGAACTAGCTATTTCCGTGGAAAGTCAACTGGAAATTGGGACAACTGTAAGCATCACAAAAGTACAGTAGAAGCTGTGCTTTTTTCATTTTGAAACCGCTTCTAAAATATGCTATACTAAAATAAGTTTGAATTAGGAGGTTACTATGTCCCATCATCACGCCTTGCAAAATGGATCAGATATTCGTGGAATTGCTATCGCTACAGACGAATTTGCTGTCAATCTCACACCACAAGCCACCAAGGAAATCGTTCGTGGCCTGATTCATTGGCTAACTCAGAAGCCAGAACTGGCTCAAGCCTATCAAGAAGGACAGCTCAAGATTGGTATCGGTCGAGACAGCCGCCTCAGCGGTCCAGACCTGGTCACAGCCTTCACGGAAGAAGCGGTGCGTTTGGGCATTCAGTTGATTGACTTCGGCATGGCCACAACCCCAGCCCTCTTCATGAGCACCCAGTACCCGCAGTTCAAGTGCCACGCTGGTGTCATGATTACCGCCAGCCACCTGCCTTATTACTTCAACGGCATTAAGATTTTTTCGGAAAATGGCGGAGCAGAGCATGAAGATATTGACTTCATCCTCGCACACAGTGAAGACTTGCCAGTTTCCAGACTTGGAAGTGTGATCCAAGCAGACTTGATTACGCCTTATGCCCAAGACTTAGTTGGCAAAATTCGTACCGCTTGTGGCGAACAAGAAAAACCACTGACAGGTCTCAATATCATCGTCGATGCTGGAAATGGTGCAGGAGGATTCTTTGCTGAGAAAGTGTTGGCAGAGCTAGGAGCAGATATCACAGGCTCACAATTCCTAGACCCAGACGGAACTTTTCCAAATCACGTTCCAAACCCTGATAACAAGGAAGCTATGGAAAGCATTCGTCAGGCTGTCTTGAAGCAAGGTGCAGATCTTGGTATTATCTTTGATACCGATGTTGACCGTGCAGCACTAGTGACCAAGTCCGGTCAAATCCTCAACCGTAACAACCTGATTGCCGTTCTCAGCCAGATTGTCCTAGCTGAACATCCAGGAACCAGCATTGTGACCAATTCCCCAACGACTGAACACCTAAAAGTCTTTATTGAAAGCCTGGGAGGCAAACAAATTCGCTATATTTCAGGCTACCGTAATGTCATTAACCGTGCTATTTTAGCCAATCAAGAAGGAATTGATTGCCAGTTGGCTATTGAAACCTCTGGACATGCTGCCTTTAAGGAAAATTACTTCCTCGATGACGGGACCTATGTAGCGGCTAAGATTCTCATGCTCTTACCAAAACTGCAAGCGGAAGGCAAGTCCTTGGACGACTTGATTGCCCAGCTTAAGCAACCTCTTGAAACCCAAGAAGTGCGGTTCAAGCTGGAAACAACAGACTATCGAGCACTTGGTGAACAGGTCATTGCTAATCTCAGAAACACCAGCCTCGAAGGCTTTGCTTTTAACCCAGAAAACGAAGAAGGAGTGCGGTTTGACCTGACTGCTCCTTATGGTGACGGCTGGCTCTTGCTCCGTATGAGCCTCCACGAGCCACTCTTGGTCTTGCAGGTGGAGAATGACCAGACAGGACATATACCTGCCGTTTTACGAACTCTTTCAGCCTTTTTGGACCAGTACCCAGCTGTCAATCAGGAAAAATTGAAAGAATTGCTATAATTGAAAACACGAGTAAGTTTGAGCTTACTCGTGTTGTTTTACATAATTTATATTACGTAAAATTATAATTTATCCAGAGCATTTTTTTGCTCATCGTTGACAATATGGGTATAGAGGTCAGTGACCTGGGTATTGGCATGACCCAGTTGGTGACTGACCAGAACTTGCGACTTGGTGGCGTCGTAGAGGCGAGTTGCCAAGGTATGACGGAGTTTGTGGGGGGTTACGCGTATCTTGAAGTCCGCAGAATACTTAGCCACCATTTTCTCAATGGAAGAAGCGTCGATGCGGTTAGGCAGACCACGGTACTCAGACAGGAAGAAGGCTGTATCCGATTTTTCAGCCTTGTAGCGTTGCTGGCGGATGCTCATATAGGCTTCCAGATAGGGCTTAGCAAACCCAGCCACATTGACCGAGTCCCGCTTGCCACCTTTACGTGTTACCTCAATCATCATCATCTTGAGGTTGATATCACGGAGGTCCAGATTGACCGCCTCAGACAGACGAACGCCAGATGCCAAGAGAAGTGCCAAAATCGCCAAATCTCGCTCCTTATTTTTCTGGAAAGAGGAGAGGGCCCGTTTGGAGAGATTGACCTGGTATTCCTTGTCCACATAGTCCAAAAACTCCATAGTTTCATCGCCTAAAAAGAGCTTCTGCTTGATATTCTCTGCCCGAGCCGCCAAGGTTTCCTTCTTCTTCTTGGTAGACACCTTTTTCATGACATTGCGGTAGAAGTAGGGCTCGCCCTGCTCATTTTCCACTTCTTCGGTTAAATACTTGAAGAGACTAGAAAGTGCCGACAGGGTACGGTTAATGGTGGTCTGCGATACACCATTCTGCGTGGTATTGGCGTTCAGTAAGGGGCGCTCCCGCAGATAAAGAATAAAGGCTTCCATATCTTTTTTTGTCAAATGTTCCAGAATATCCAAGGGAATGTCAGCAATCCGTTCCACAGATACCAAATCCGAATCCTGTAACCACTCAAAAAAACGACGGTATTCTTTCAAGTATTCATATAGGGTTGTAAAACTGTAAGGCACAGCCAACTTGGACTGATAATATTCCAGAACATACCAAGGCATAATTTCCTTCAGCTGATCAATTTTTTCCAATAATAACTCGCGTCTCATCATTTTCTCCTGATTTTAGCTATATGAGTAGTATAGCATAATTTTATATAAGTTTCAAGAAAATTATAGTTTTTCAGAAAGATGTACATAGGGATATTTTTAATATAACCAAAGAGTACTGCTATAACTGGAAAAAATTTTTTAGCTATTTTTTCCAAAAATCTACATTATTTCACGGTAAACTAAAAATTTCAAATTTCAGTATTTCTTTATAAATCTACATAATTTCACGGAAAACTAAAAATTTTGAATTCCAGATTTTTTTGAAAAATCTACATTTGAAAATTTTTAAAATCAACTTTTTTGGAACTTTTTAAACTATTTTTTCTATATAAAAAGCAAGTCAAATTTGACCTGCTTTATTTTTTATATTGAATAAAATGCTCTCTTTTTCTTCTAAATCCTCTACAAATTGAGCATGTTTCTCTATTTCTACGTTCATACAATATTCTTTTATTGATTGGAAACATATATCTATGTTCCTCATTATTTTTACATATCCACCACACTTTTATCTTCGATCGTTTAGTCAATGTTTTTGGATCTGCAAGTAAGATGTTATTTAAATAATCCCATTCTTTTAAAAGATTATGTTCCGTATCTACTAATGGAAGAATAATTTTTCCTGAACAAAATGGACACTCAAAGTTAGGTTTAATTCTGTTACAAATATTTGCTTCATATTCATTTTGGCATACACTACAATTCCAAACCGCTTTATATTTGCTTGTTGGCATGTAATCATTGTATTGTGAGCTATTTTTTGTTGACCATTCTTTTTCGAGTTGCGGATACAATGTTTGAAGGTCATTGAAACCATGTAGAATTTCTATCCAGTTGCAATATGGACACGCATTATCATTTTCATATCGTTCATTGATACACGCTTTGTATAAATTTTTGCAGTTTCGGCAGCTCCATTCTACTATCTGACTACTTGTAGCAAAGTATTTGTCCATCTCTAATTTATTGTTTGAACTCCATTCTTCAATTAAATATGGTTTTAGAATGTCAAGTGAGTTTACACCTGGAATTGGGAGTTTTCGTGTACAAAATAGGCATATTTTACTTAATCCTTTTAAGCCGTAATAATCATATGCATCAAGTAATTCTCTCAAAGATAATTGATACTCTAGGTTACATTCAGGACAATATAGATAACAGTGAACTCTATTTGATTTATTAGGTAAATAGTCATATGGTGACTTTTCATTTGTTGAGCCCCAGAGATTTGTTATTTCGGGATACATTTGTCCGATACTGTTGAAATCTGGTTTTAGTGTCTCCATACGACAATACGGACATGCAACTTCAACTTCTTTTCGGATTGGAATAGAACACTGATATTCTCCATGACATTTTGAACAATCCCAAATATACTTTTTTGTTGCTATGTGATGGAGTGCTTTTTCAGCAGCAATTTCATTTTTAGAACTCCACTCTTGCAACATGATTGGCTTTTCGGAAAAAACCGTACTTTTGAAAATAAACGAGCTCCAATCACAAAAATTTGGGCATGTTAAGTTGTTAAAACCATTTGGATTTATTCTAGCAACTAATGCAGCAGGACTAGATAAAAATGAAATATTACAGCAAGGGCAAATCCAAGAAAGTGTTTCTTTCGAATGTTGCCAATAATCTCCAAATGTGTTTGGATTTTTATCGTCCCAAAATACTTCAAATTGGGGAAATTTTTCTTGCAAAGTATTAAAACCTTTTAGCATTTGTTTATTATCACAATAGGGACATCGAATTGTTAATTTGTCAATCGGGGAGCATTTGTACTCACCCTTACAATTATTACAATTCCAAATCACTTCAATATTAGTTAAGGCATCGACTTGATTACTCTGTATGATATTTGATATAGACCATTCATCCAGGTGTTCTTTTTGTAAAAATCTTAATGGAGGAGTATCTTTAGTTTTGGGCAACAATGAATCAAATATCGCATTACACTGAATACAATAGCTCCCTGTTCTTGAAATTCTGTTTAATAATTTATCAATAGATAGGCTAAATTCATCTTCACATTTGTTACATTTCCACCTACGATGAATGGTTATATTTTCTGAAAGGGTTAAGTCGTCAAAGCTAATATTATTTTTTACATGATAGATTGATTCTAGAGAAGGATATACATCTCTATAACGAAGTTTTTGAAGACTTTCATTACAGCCTTTATGGAATAATGTTCCATCCTCTTTGGATTCAAATTTCAGACTATCCGCATAGTCTCTCCAGCATAAACGACACGTAGGACACTTATATTGGAACACTCGCTTAGCAGTCATTAGAGTTTCTCGTAAGAGGGTCTCGATTGTGTTAATATCTTCCACATTGAAATCAATGTAATTTAGTATTTCAGATCGTATTGAAAGGACACTATTATTATCTCTAATGCAATTTTTACAAGCCGTATCATATTCCTTGAATCGTTCAGTTGCAATTTTCACGGTGCCATGCCATTCAAATTTACAGGTAGGGCATGCCCAATAATACTTTCTTTTGTTGCTTGTTAGGAGGTTTTTGGGATTAATATCATGCTGCAAATTTTTTTCAAAGTTCCAATATTTTAATAATTCAGGTATATCTTTTACCACTTCCATTTATTATACATCCTTATAATTTGTTTTGCTGTCAAGCAGACTCTTGATTTTCACAACTTTTTGTGATTTATTCTTAGCCCGGTCATCAACATTTTTATTAAATTTGATTTCTGAATCAGGGGTTAATACATGTTTTGCAACATAGTCAGGGTGGATGATTGATGAGTCTGTTTTAAGCAACCCATCTGCTTTTAAAAGTTCATTTGCTATCTCAGGATAGACACTAGTTTTAATCAGATTTCTTAGACTTATATTTTCTTCCTGGAGCATATTATTATTTGAAATCCGTTCATTATGTGAAGAAATTTCACTTTCTAACAAATTAATCTGTTCCAAAAGTTTTTTCTTTTCCATCTGAAGCAAATCCACTTCTTTTTTAAACAGAATAGCTGCTTCTGCAATACGTTTGTGATGATCATTTAACTTTACCAACCCCTTTTTTAACGATTCAGGTGATGGATGCATCCTAAGAAAACTAACGACATCTAAAGTTTTATAGGTTAAAACAGCTAACATGCCTTCATCTTCGTATTTTTCTTTTACTTTTTCGAGGTGTCCCCTAAAAACTGTATTTCTACGTAAAGACGCATCTGCTAGGTTTGGATAGCCATTATTTCTTAAATACTGACCAAACTTGGGTAGTTTAAAAAGTTGAATATCTGCATGGCACTCATCTATAAGATATTCTTCAAAAGTTCGTATGAGATTTTCGTCCTCAATTTGTTTCTTTCTAGCCATTTTACACAGATCCTCCTTACTTTCCTTCCGTAATATGCTTAGAGGTTAGGTATTCCTGATAAGAGTAACTTACCGTTTTAAGTTTTAATAAGGCCTCCCCTATATCCTCATAATTCCCCTTCCCTTTTCTAACAAGGTTAATGGCTTGTTTTACAATCATGGCTTCTTGATCAATACTTTTTTTGTAAGTCTTGTCCATACTAAAGAAATCTTTTCCTGCCTTTCGATAGAATGGACAACTTGTACAGGCACCGAGTTCTGCATTCTTACTGATTACCTTTAAGCAATCTGAATAATCTCCTGAAGCATACTTTAGTGAGTAGCATCGTCCTTTGTTATCTAGTTGAACAAATGCTTTTCCTACTGTATATCTAGGTTGAGCTTTACTAATCTCATAGGTTGTTTGTGAGTTAGTAAGCTTGCGATATACTTGATAACTACGGCATTCGATAAATTGACTAAGATTTGCAAAGTAATGTGCTGAAGTTGACACGCTGTCATGACCTGCAAGTAGCATTGCTGTTACTGGGCTTGCATTTTCGGCAATCAGGTTAATCATAGCGATATGCCTGGTATCTCCAAGGTGAATAAAATTTATTTCACTCTCTTCCAGTTTTTCACGTGGGTTGGTCTGATAGATATGATAATTGTAGCGCTCTCCTATGACCTCTTTGTAGAATTTTTTTAAAACAGTATTCAAGTTGGAATAGGTGAAAAAACGATTTCTTTTTCCTGTAGTTCTATTAAACTTTTGATAATGAGCGTCTGTCAAAAATAGTGTGTCTAATTGAGTAACATTTAAATCCTTCGTAAGATTTAAATATTCTTTAATTGACTCAGCCAACCTCTGAGGGATTTCATACGTAGTCAAATAGTAGTCTTCTGATATTTTATGGGAAACACCTTTATCGTTACCTTTTAGATTATTTCTTCTTAATGTTAAGTAATATTTACCATCTTTCATTGTAAGACAATTTCTCTGAGTAAGTAGGAACTCTCTTGGACGTAATGGAACTACTGCTGTAATTTGCCACCATAGATAGATAGGATAGTAAAACATTCTCTCATTATTTTCTTGCTGATCTGTCCAATACTCTGTCAAGATATCATTAAAGAGAAAATAAGATTGAAACTGAGCTAGTTTTCGTTGTTGTTTTGAATGGGTTCTGTATTGTGAAAAAATTTGGTTGTCTAGCTGTTCAATAAATTGGTTCACGGTTTGTTCATCCGCACTAGGCAAACTGGATAAGAAATCAATACAAAGGACAATATTTGATATTTTATATTCTATCATGTCATCAATAAGATTTTGTTTTGTCTTATTGATGATACGTTTAATATCTCTCAAAAAGGTTTGCAAAGATTTTAAGACGTTTGCATCCATCTTTAAGATAACGTAGCTCTTTAAGTAGTTAATAAAATCAAGGTAGGTGATGCCAAATAGTGATTCGAAATACCTGTTATATTGAAAGTGATTTATTTTAAAATTTAAATTAACATTTGAGTATTCATCAGTAGTTTTCCATACATCACAATCAAAATCGTCAGTTAAAATAATTCCTTTAGCAACATAATCTACGAAATACTCGACAGCCTTATCTATAAACTCGCGATCGAATTCTTCAACAATTGTTTCAACGGCTTTAAATAGTTTTGCTTGTTCCATCAACTTACTAGCTCCTTTATTATTTCTTCATAGTCATTTAAAACATCTTCACCATATTGTTCTGAGAGTGCCTGTAACATGTCTTCAAGGCATGGTTTGATTTGCATTTCTAGAATCGACCTTATTTTCCCTTTTTCAAGATCACTAGTTACTTCTGTGTATCTCCGATTAAGACGGTTAAACTCGCCAATGAGTAACAAAAGAGTTGATTTTGTTTGCAATTCATATTGGCAACCTACACAGTGGTGCCTATCGTCAAAGGGGCACAATTGGCCAAGCGCAGATAATAAACACATACTCTCTGCCTGTTTAGAGAATGCTTCTCCGTTCCCGATTCTATGACAAATAGTTAGTAATTGATCCGTACCAAGTCCTTGATTGACGACCATTTTTAATGCATTCGTCGCTCTAGTATTAGCTCTCACGCTTAACTCAAGCGTTTTTTCTATTTCTGAGGGTGTTAAATTCAGCTCTTTAATCATTTGAGTTTGCTGACTTGGGCTAAGCTCTTTGTACTTTCCTCTAGTTACTATTGTTAGAAGCATGGAAGGTACCATTGACAATACTCCTCTTTCGAATAGTTCTTTTGCTACCATTTCAGGTTTTAACTGTCCTAATTGAGCATCTTTAAGATATAGTGTAGTTGTTTGAGCGAATGCATCGAAAGATCCCTTATGACTTCTTGCAAGGGCTGCTAAGAAATATCCTTTGATATTTAACTTTGATTTTTCTTCTAAAACATCGTCAGCAAGCATAGCTATCGCCTGGAGATAAGATTTATTTGCCGATCTGCTACTGAAGTCTCGCTCCAAGAAAAATTCTCCAAACTCTTCTCCCATGTATTTTGTGATACGCTCATATTCGAATATTTTGCGGATTAAAGGATTTTCCTGATTGTTATTTTCCAGTTGATAATGCGCCTCGGCAATTGCTAAAAGCGTACCTATTAAGACTTGACAACTTTCAGGAACATGGAACTTTATTTGACTAACATTGCCTGCACTTCGTGTCTTATTGGGTGTAATATTTAGATATGTCAGTCTAGTCGTGATACTTAATAACGTCTTTCTAGCATCAACTGACCTCCATTTCCCTTTCTTTATGGATTCTAATATTTTTTCTGGCTTATCAGGTAGTCGGGGATGTCCAAGTCTTACTAAATCCGTAGTTCTGAGAGCGCATATAAAATGTATGGATAGGAATAGCCAAGTATCAGCATAATTCTTAGATGAGGCAGCCTTATACAGCATATTGTTTTTCTCGATGTAGCTATCATTGAATAAGCGATACATTAACTCCAAATAATCATCTAGGTCGTATGCCCCATTTTCATCTTTAAAAGTATATCGTTGAGTCATCTTATAACTTCTACGATATCTCGTCTTACTTTTTTCTAACAACCAATTGATAAAGCGAGTCAGATCCATTCCATAATTTTTATTCAAACTATTTGTTGCACACTCTATTAGTTCCTCAATTTCATAATCACTGTAAAGAAATAGGTCTTTTTCAAGATAATATGCAAAAAAATCTTGGATGTAGAATTGAGATTCTTCGTCTATCTTTGCTGATTTTATGTATTTTTGAAACTCATTAAACGTCTCAGGAAATTTACTTGAAAATATAGATTTTATCCCCTCCACACCTCCGTCTTTTAACAAATAGTTTTTAATTTCTTGCCCTAACTTAGCAGCATCTGCTTCATCAATACTCCAATTAGAAGAATCTACCTTAATGCTAAACCAATTGTTATCTAATATGAATTGACTCACTTTTTCCTTTGTTTTTTGATTGTTCTGCTCCAGTTCATTGAGAATTTTTTCCAAATATTCTTTTAAATAAACTGCCACTATTCTCCTCCTCTAAATAAATCATTTGCTCTCCAACTAAGATAATCAAACACCCCGCTATTCACTTGTGCATATTGTTTAGCTATCTCACCTTTATTTTGTAGATACACCCAAGCACTTTCAGGAGATTTGTCACCCCTTGCTGACATCAACTCACTGATTTCATTCACCCCAGAAAGCACTAACTGCGTTGTGTACCAGTGCCTGAAGATATGAGGTGAGATATTATGCTCTTGCAATAAATGACCGAAAAACACAACTTCTTCATCATCAGAGTTGAGAAAAATTGGGATCATCTCTTCTCGGATAATCTTTCGGAAACGCTGATAATAGACATCATAAGTCAGAGCCTTTCCTTGTTTGTTCAAATTCAATGGACCGTAGTCCTTCTCATACTTCTGACCTTCTAGATACGCCATATAATCATTGTAGGTGTCCACAAACACTTCTAGAAAGATATATGGAACTGCCTGCATACGCTCCTTCTTGATGCGTCCTGTGGGCTTTAAATCGCTTCTGAGGGGGATTTCTTTTCTTAAGTCTATTTCAACTTTGAAAGTTTCACCGTAGCTTTGATGGAAAATAATACCTGGACCTAACGGGCTATCCTCTCTTCTCACATTACAAGCCTCAGATGGTCGTAAACCAACAAATGCCCCAAGTGCAACTACCATGAGTATGTCTTTGTGATTTTTGGCGATATGAGCAAAGAGCATTTCAAAGGCAGCATTTGGCATGTCACGAAAGATTACTTGTTCAGTGTTGCTGTCGTCATAAAACACCTCAAAACTCGGCTCCTTACGCTTGATTAACCTTCCTCGCTTATTTGTAAAGGAGGTAGTCGTATAGAGTTCCTTAGATGTCAGCATTGCCTTCCCTTTTCGTTCATTAAGATAGAGTGTTAAAAAATCAAGTACGGTGTTTACACAAATCTCTACTGTACTTTTCTTTCTGTGCTTGGTATCGCCAGGCAAGGTTCCTAAGCCATAGTGCATCAGAAACTCTCTCACCATATCAAGTGTTAAGTAATCTAGGTTTGTTATTTTTATCTCTCCGAAGACATAGTTTAAAAATTTCGTCACATAAGAAAAACGTTTATTACCATCATCCGAGATAGACTTTATCTTGGATGAGGTCTTAACATACCGATGGAAATTTGTGAATTGCAAACTGCCATCTGTATGCTTCAGAACAATAAACTGTTTTGTTACTATGCGATTATCACCTAGAATCAACGAATGTTTGTAAAGAGAAAACTTCATCGAATCTCCTTTTGGTTAATTATAGACTTAACTCCTTGCGTATATTATATCTTTTTGATATACTTTTTGTAAAGTAAAAAGTTAACAAAAGTTACATTTTGTATAATTTTATGTAAACAGGAGGCTGAAATGTTTTTAGGAGAACGTCTTAAAGATTTACGAATAAATAAAAAATTGAGCCAAGATAAACTTGGCTCATTACTAGAAGTTTCTAAAGTTGCAATCTCCAATTGGGAGACTGGGAAATCTGTCCCAAGTGAGGCAAACCTTGAAAGGATTGCTAAAGTTTTCGATGTAGATGTTCACTATTTCTACTCCTATGGGGAGTTGCTTACTATTTTCAATAAGTTAAACCCTGCCCTTCAAGGAAGGTTGATTGAATATGCTGCTACAATGCTAAAACAACAAGAGCTAAATAATCCAGCTTCAACGACCAAATATCCATATAAGACATACAACATGGATTCATTCTTAGAGACCTTGAATGATTCCAGTAAAGTTCCTAGCTTCACTTTGAATTATGATTACACAAAGACTCTGTATCAGTTTGCCCTTTGGATGCAAGATGATTCCCTTGAACCTGAAATACCTATGGGTGAGGTTGTTCTACTTAAATTTGAAAATGAAGTTGAAGACGGCAAACTCTATCTAGTTGTGTTTAACGGACAACCTATGTTTAGAAGAGTATATAAGCATAGCACATACTACAAGTTCGTGCCTATCAATAATAAATATGATACCATCTTTGCTCCATTTGAAGAAAAACCAGAAATAATTGGTAAGATTGTTGGACATTTTAAACCGATTGAGAAATAAACAACTTACATGCTATTTTTTAGGAGAAAAATCAGCTTCATAATATCCATCTTGAATGTACGTTAACTCAATATACTCCTGTCCATATTTTTTTAAATCTGAAAGAGTTATCACTTTTCTTTGAGATAAGTTCATTCTTTTTCGAATATATTCCCCTAATTCTGAACCTCCCGATGCACTAGTCAATTGCTTTGGATAGCATCTATATGGATCTCCATCATTTCTCTTGCCACTAGTCGGTCTTTCAACTCCTTTACCTTGAAAAGTCATTTCCATAACATATCCATCATCCCAAAGTATAGTGATAGGATCATAATCTCTGGTTATTTTTCCAGTTGTTGTAGTCCTTTTTTCTGGCTTGAACGGAAATACAAGAGGATGGTTGTCGATTAAATTAGCTGTTATTGCAAAATATGATTCCAAATAGCCACTATTTTTAGAGTGCCCAGATTGATTCCCCCAATTTAATCCACTACTTTTGGGTACTATTTTTTTATTTTTTTCATAGATAAATAATGGAATTAAAGCAACAAAAGGATTGGTTGAAACTTTATATTTCTTAGATTTACCAATTCTTTTTTTCTTAGACTGTTTTGGAAGGACGATAATACTTGCATCGTCGCATCTTTTTGAAGCGTCTTGAATTTCTTGGTAGTATTCTTCAATCTCCCTGAAATGAATACCTGGCTCAACATCAACAAGCATTTCAGAATTCTTCCCACTCTTTAGCCCGTATATTGAAAAGTTCGCAGAACCAACTAATATATTATTTATCACGTTTTTCTTTTTAAATATATAGCATTTAGTATGAACGTGATAATCATATACGATATTAATATTTAAGTTCGAGTATTTATTATCTATCTCCTTTAGTTTGTTGTGCGTTGAAAATGTTAAAGCATTTTTCTGATACATACCAAAGAAAAATTCTAATTTTTTCCCTAATTTAGCAAATTTTTCAATAATATCAGGTGAACAATAACCACTAATTATTATTAGCTCATCAGCAAAATTTGCATAGTCTAAAATGACACTTTCTAGTTCTTCTGTATAAACTGACATAAAAAATCTCCTTTTAGCTAAATTATATCAAAACAATTAATCGATTTGAATCAAATTAGGAAAATATTTTTTGTGTCTTTTAATATGGTCTAAATTCAACCGTAAACGGTTGTTTTATGATATAATGTAAATTCAAAGTTAAAATAATATCTAATCTAGAGGAACCAAATGAATCTAAAAATTTCTTTCTCACCATTATGGAGAAAAATTGCTTCATTAAATATGACCCAAAAAGAATTGCAAACTGTAACAGGACTGGGTTCAAGCACATTAACCAATCTTCGCAATGATGATTGTGTTACAACTGATACTATCCTAAAATTATGTATTGCTTTACAATGTGAATTAAATGAAATAATTGAATTAACAGGAGATAACGATGACAAAAAATAATGTAATTGACCTGTTCTCTGGTGCAGGTGGTTTAAGTCAAGGTTTTAAACAAGCAGGTTATAATATTTTAATGGGAGTAGATTTTGATGATGCTGCTCTCAGAACTTATGGTCATAATCTAAAAGATTCTATTGCTCTGAAAGCGGATCTTTTTGATGAGGAAACCGCGATAAAAGAAATCGAAGAAAATCTGAATGGAAACACAGTAGACGTTGTGATTGCAGGTCCCCCATGTCAAGGCTTTAGTTTAACAGGTTCTAGAGATATTAATGATTCCCGAAATAAACTTTATGTAGCTGTAGTTCATGCAGTAAAGCATTTTCAACCAAAAGCATTTTTGATTGAGAATGTTCCTGGAATGGCTACTCTTTATAAAGGAAAAGTTAAAGAGCAAATTATTAATACGTTTGAGGATATGGGATACAATGTAAGTGTTACTGATAAACCATTGTTAGCCGCTGACTATGGAGTTCCTCAAATGAGAAAAAGAATGTTTTTTGTTGGATTCAGAAAAGATTTGGGCTATGATTATTTCACATTTCCAGAACCTACACTCACTCCTGAAGATTACATCGGTACTGCAGATGCAATTTCAGATTTACCTTCATTAGTTGATGATATGGGTGAAGAAAATATTCCATATTTTACAGCTGCTCAGAGCGATTACCAAAAGCTTATGAGAAAAAATTCTTCGACCATACATAATCATATTGGCACAAAACATACTGATGAGGTCAAATGGGTCATAAGCCAAGTGCCTGAAGGCGGCAATCATAAAGATCTCCCAGAAGGTGTAGGTACCTCTCGTAAATTCAATGAAGCATGGACAAGATATCACAGCCAAAAACCTTCCAAAACAATTGATACTGGTCATAGAAACCATTTTCATTACAAATGGAATCGCGTTCCTACTGTACGAGAAAATGCTCGATTACAATCTTTCCCTGATGATTTCGAATTTTTAGGGACAAAGACACAGCAAAATAAACAGGTTGGAAATGCTGTTCCGCCTCTATTAGCACAAGCTATAGGGGAGAAAATGGCAGAACACTTGAAAGAAGGGAAAGTGAATGATAAATAACATTGAGTTATTTGCAGGTGCAGGTGGTTTAGCTGATGGATTAGAACAATCAGGAAATGTCCATTTGCTAGCATCTGTAGAGTGGTTAAAACCACAAGTTAGAACTTTAAGGAAACGATTAGAAACAAAATATAGTATTAAAGATGCTTCGGAAAGAGTTTTGAATTTCGATATTCAACGGACTGAAGAGCTTATTAATGGTTGGAATAACGATACAGAATTTGAAACCTCAGTTGGATTAGACAAATTGATTGGTGGGAAATCAGTTGATATGATTTCTGGCGGTCCTCCTTGTCAGGCTTATTCACTTGCAGGTAGAATACGGGATAAGAACGGCATGAAAGATGACTATCGTAACTTCCTTTTCGAGTCTTATATTCGACTTGTGGATTATTACAAGCCTAAAATAATATTGTTTGAGAATGTTGAAGGGATGTTAAGTGCAATCCCTACTGGTGAAAATATTACTGACCTGATTAGAAATGGATTTGATTCAATAGGCTATGAAATTATTGATGATCTTAGAAAATACGCGCTAATAGATTTATCAAATTATGGTGTTCCTCAGAAGAGAAAGCGTGTAATTATTCTTGGGGTCAGAAGAGACTCTAAAGATACCGACTATCAAAAAATTCTTCGGTCATTTTATACAGAGTTACTTCCAAGTAGGATGACTAAAGTAAAAACAGTCAGAGATGCTATAAGTGATTTACCTCCAATTTATCCCTTAAAAGAACAAATCGGTAGAAATGCTTATGATAATTCTAATGCTGTAAATGGTCACTCATCACGATTCCATAGTCTACGAGATCAAAAAATATTCAATTTACTAGCACAAGATATTGTAGATGGTACAAAAAAATATACCTCGGCAGAGGCTTTGAAACAATTATACTTTGAAACAACTGGAAAAAATTCAAATGTACATAAGTATCATGTTTTACGTTGGGATGAACCAAGCAATACAATACCTGCACATTTGAAAAAAGATGGACTTCGGCATATTCATCCTGATCCCAATCAAAAACGTAGTATTACTGTTAGGGAAGCAGCGCGTTTACAAACTTTTGATGATGATTTTGAATTTAATGAGTCTCAGTTGGCAAATTTTGAAATGATTGGCAACGCCGTACCCCCTCTCTTTGCAAAAGTTATCGGTGACCTACTCCCGCAATTTTTAAAGCAAATAAAATTAGAAGAAATAGAATAAAAAAAGAAGGCAATTCGAAAGCCTTCCAAATGTGGTGAACGCTTTAAAGCTTCACCATTTTATTTTTTATACCGAAAAATCAGCATAATAGACACCTTCTCCAACTAAAGATAGTGTAACAGTATTACGACCATATGCTCTCAATGTTTCCATTGTAATTTCTTCCGTTAGTCCTACTCCTAATCGTTTTCTTAGATATCTACCTAAGATACTTTTTTTAGAAACTCTTTCTCCATCCATAAACACCTGTTTTTGTGAGTATGATGCAAGCTGTTTTGGATATTTTTTTTCTTCAAAAGTTTGAACTCCTTCTAAAGATGCCTCCATTATGACCCCGTCGTCCCATATTAATTCGATAGGGTCTGAATTTCGTTTCCTTCGTCCTTCAGGTGTAGTAAATTCAGGATCAAGAGGTTTTATTAGTTTATCGTTGTTCTTGATTACTTCTTTTGGAATGCGAATGTATGCATCACCCGGAGCGACATGACCATTACTTAGTCCCCAGTTTAATCCACTACTTCTAGGAACTATGCCTTTCTTAGGATCAAAAAGCGGTATATTAACTGAGTAGTTTACATTATCTTGAAAACTATCCGATCGAACTGTTGTATTTGGTTGAAAATCAACAATTTGTTGATTCTTTTTCAAAATTGGTGAGCTTACAGAATTTTCGATAATAAATTTGTAATAGTCATCAAGTGGTTCAAAAGTATCTCTCGTTGCATCCGCTAACGATTCCCTATAATCAGTCCTTAGACCATTTGATGAAAAATTAGCTGAGCCTATCAGTGCAGACAATGTTTTACCGTTCTTTTTCCAGATATAAATTTTAGAGTGTATCTCCCTTGTGGTGAAAAGTAAGTTTAAATTTGGATTGCTTTGTTCGATAGTTACTAATGAATTCCATAATCTAGCATCTAATCCGCTAGGGTACATTCCCCCTATCACAGTGACTTTTATATTTTCTAATTGTTCCAATCTTTTAATTGGTGCGGGTCCTAGAAAACCACTAATGATAATAAATTCATCGGGATAATCAGATAGTAATTCATGTTTAGCAAAAATAATTTCTTCTAACCCTTTCGTAAATAACATATACCTCTCCTTTTCTCTTTGAAAAACATCAGCAAACGCTCATCTAGTTACTGATGTAACCGAAATTAATAATATAATTCATCTTTTAGTGATTCAATAAATTCAGTATAGAATCTCCTAATGCTAGCAGAAACATATTCGTGACTTTCTGACTTAGTATTTTGCAGAAGGGTTGTATAACTTGTCAATTGCTCTACCTCAGACAATTCCACATCAAATCTCTTCACTTTGCAAAGATTGCTAAAATCATCAAGAAAAGTTGATAATGTTTCGATGTTATCTGTTCCATAGACATTTTTACTTAGACGAATTTTTAAATTGCCAAGCTCACTATCTAAATTATCAAAAATATCTTCAAAATCCATATTATCCTCCAATTTTATTCAGTTAGTTCCTCTATTTTTATATCTAGAAACTTTGCGATCTTAATCGCAGTTTTAATCCATTTTTTTAAATAGACCAGGAAATATCTTCTGAGCCTCATTCAAAGCTTGATCAAACCTAGCTTTATCAATATAATTTGATACTTTGCCTTCTGGCTCACTAAAAGCATCATTCAAACTTTCAATCATTTCGTTCCAATAGGCATTTGACATATCAGATTGATTAGTTTGCTGTTTAACCAATTGTTCTCTTACTTCTTTTAAAGCTATATCAAGTTGATTAACTGAGTAATCGAATAAGTATGGGCGAATATGATCTCTTAATGCATCTTTACAAGCCTCGACATCATTGAATGTAGCATATTGGTACAGAATATCTAAAACACCGTTAGAAAACGATTTAGGAAGGTCTGAGTGAGTGTTGCTATTTATAGTTGAATTCATTCCTTAATTCCTTGATTTATGATTATGTTGGATTGATTTCTGATGTCCAAGTTTTAAATTTCAAGCTAATATATAGCATTACATTGAACAACTTCAAGAATTCTGTTTTTGAAATTTCACCTGCCCATCTCCCGTGGCCAATCATATGTCGGTTAGGTTTGTCTAACGTAAAACGTTTTGTATCTTTGAAAAATTGATACAACCACTCAAAGAAACCTAAATCTGCAAATGACTTACTTAGTAGTGATTTGTCTAACTTAGATACTGCACCCGTTCCAACAGGCATTTTAGGTGCATCACTTAATATTTCAGAGAATCTTGTCAGTGCCCCATCAATTGCTAATGTAGCAAGAGAATACGCAGCGTAGTAATTATTTGATTTGTAACAATCTAGCATTGAATCTAGTAAAGTAGCTGGGTAACATCCAACTTCGTAAATTCCTTGAATTTCGCTCTCTTCAGAAAGAAATTCATCTAGAGCATTGATCCAATCTTTTTCCAGTTCAGCAAATTCTCTGTTCCTTAGCCTGTCATAAATTCCAATCTCATTAAAAAAAATTACCCATCCATTTTTTGCAAGTTGACGAACATTTATAACAATCTCGTCAATCTCTTCCTGACTATACTCAGTATTAAACTTCTTGAGTATTTTTGCTACATCAGAAAATACTTTTGAATAACTTAAATCTACATTTGCCAGCAGTCCTTTAACAGATTCAGTTATCGAATTCATGGCTGCCAGATACTCTTCGTTTACGATTGGGTAAATTTTAGGTATTGAGGAAGAGATAGCATTTATAAGCTTAGTATCAATAATCGAATTAAAATTTGATGGAAGATAAGTCTTTGCTACAAGATTTGCAGCGAGAGCTGATGAAGCTAAAGAAGACGCGTTTATTCGTTCTATAGAATCTTGAAGGGAGTTCACTGCTGATATCAGTGCAGTATTATTGACAATGTTAGAAATTGCTTTTTGGTTAATTGTTGGAAGACTTATTCCATCTTTGAGCTTTTCAGGTTCAATATTTGTCATAGACTACTCCTCCTCAAAATATAAATTTATTATATCATGAAAAACTTATTTAGTCGGTTTACTTTTCTAATCTCCTCCAAAAAAAGAAACTGAGAGAAAATCTCAGCTTCTGGAGTTGATTAGAATTAAATCTTATTTTTTGTCATTGGACAATAGTTATAATTTTTAAAATCTTTCTGGTTATAGTATAAAGAAGGATATCCTAGATGATGGTAATCAATTAAAAGAGGGTAGATAGTCTTGCCTTGAAGATAACAAATTAATCTGCAACCTTGTGATAGACCAAATTGCCATAAAGTTAATTGTTCGGTATGTAAATTATGCAATCGTTTAATGGCTGAACTATACAATTGATAAGCATCATCTTCCATGGGAATAGTGTGACAATGTTTAAATCCCTGTTTCCCAGGCTCCCAATCTTTAGTTATTTTGGGTATCAATTCAGTTAAAATTTGAGTGATAAAGTCTGCGTATTCATCACTATCTTTTAAAAAAGTAGTGAATTCACCCTTCTTAAATGACTGTAACCAATTTTTATATTGAAAATCGAATGTCACATTTGATTTTGGTAACTCTGCTGTAGGTATTCGACTCCCATTAGGTTTGCTTACATTTGGAATCTTTTTTCGTTTTTTCATTAGACCAATCTAGTTGAATAATATTCGAAGATAGTTTTATAAGACAGCTTCTTATTTGAGCTTTCGAGTGGTGATAACCCCTTTCGAGCTTCTTGCCAAGGAAGTTCATTGTGAGTGAGCAATTCTAAATCACTTCCATTAAATTTCCCATATATCTCTAGCACATCATTAATATTTTCAATTTCATCGCCATTAAAATCTACTTCAACATCAGTAAAGTAAGGAGATTTAGAAATAACTTTGCCACCAAATTCTTTAAAGCAAGTGTATACTTCAGGTATAACAGGACCGTGTACCCATGCCTCAAAATCAGCCTTGAATAAAAGATATTGTTCAAAATCTTCGGACACATTCTCCGCCGTTAATGCTAGATGCCATGATTGAACATAATAAAGTAATTTCTGCAATTTTTTAGGAGTTACTTCAGGTGCTTCAGAAATTAAATAATTGATAGTAGCTTTTAATTTATTATCCATTTTTTGCCCCCTATTAAAGATTTGAGAGATCTTATTAGTAACAAAAACAATATTCCTAATAATATTGTATCACACTTGTCAAGTACTACATGTAGGGTTGAAGTTTTTAAATATCCACAATATATTGTTTGTTTTTAAAATAAAGGTAGAACTATTTGATGGATAGCCTAATATTAAAGAACTACACTTTGAATGTTGATTTTAACAAGAAATAAAAAATAGAATTATCCCCCAAAATCCTTTATAATAGAATGTAGCTGAAAAAATGTACTTTTGAAAGTGCTGAACTTCATCAAATTGTGGATGCTAAATGTACTTTTCAAAAGAGATATAAAGAATAATATAAACTAATCATTATGTACAATAAATAACCCTATTCAAAAGTACAAAACAAAAATAAAGTACATTTTTTGAAGAATGTACTTTATACTTCTATCTCAGTATTATCAAGGGTTTAGTCCATGTTAGGTCAATTGTTCATAAATTTTTAGTTTTACTGCTATATAACTAGAAATTTTTTTCACGCCCAAAATTTCAAAAATCTACATTATTTCACGGTAAACTTACTGAGCATTAGAATCTCCTTCGCAACCTCTTCTGGCTTCAAACTGTCTGTGTTTAACCTTTGCCCAGGAATATGACTTTCAAAAGCTTTTAAACAAACATCAAGATGTTTTTTGGCCCAGATGTTGTCTTCATTGACTCGATTGTCTAAACGTTCTAAAATGGTTGTTTTGTCAGCTAACAAAATATAATGTTCCAAAGGAATCTTATCCTTTATCAATTGCTGAATAATCTCCTGATAATATTCTTTCTTATAGATTGTCATGGGAATAATAATAGTCTTATCAGTTTTAGCCGCTAAATCAAATACTATTTTATAAGTAATCTGTCGCCAAACGGAATAATCTTGAAAATCTTCAGGACATACAGTCTGAGGTAATTGATGTTGTAAGAAATCACCTAGTAACTTGGGATCATATAGATACGAGTTTTCTATTCGTTTGTGTAATATATTTGCTAAAGTAGTCTTGCCGACACCGAATGGGCCGTTTAACCAAATAATCATACAGTATTCCTTTCTATTTTTACAAAAAAAGTTTACACAAAATAAATTATGTAAACTTTTTTCTTCTATAAAATCAATAAAACGTACAATACTAGGACACTAATGATACTAAATAGCGAACCAATTAAATAGTATTCAGCAAAGGCTTGGCTTTTGGATATTTTATCATAGCGTGCGATGGACTTTGCTGTAAATACCAGTCCGATAGCTGTGTATTGTCCTAGAAGCAGAAAAATTCCCATTATGAGGCGCTCCAACTGACCAATCAAGGCTCCTGCACCTGTCACAGTCTGCTCTTCTTCTCCTTCCACTACCTGATATTTGCTAAAGTAGAGTTTGAAAAGAATATTGACGGGCTTACTGATTAGAAGGATAAAAAGGATTTGCAGGAGGATATAATTTGGTTCAATCCAGAGTGAGTGTGAAGCGACATTGACACCGATAGTGTGATAAAGAATGATGACAGAGATGATATGTAGCAATTGAT
Organism: Streptococcus sp. 29896; assembly: GCF_032594915.1. Taxonomy (NCBI): domain Bacteria; kingdom Bacillati; phylum Bacillota; class Bacilli; order Lactobacillales; family Streptococcaceae; genus Streptococcus; species Streptococcus suivaginalis. The sequence continues at coordinate 992,706 of NZ_CP118733.1, forward strand.
CCGCTAGGAATGCTCCAGCTTCCCAGGAGTCCTTTATCCAATGGTGTTTGTTGAGAAAATATTTGACATAGTCAATCGCAAGATGGCTCAGCCAAACTTGAAAAAATAAATCTCCGTTTTGAACGGGGGGCAGTAAGGCTAGAATAAGAAGAGGGATAGCAACAATGAAAAGGTGCATGAAAAGAGCTTTTAAATGAAGCTTTTTATCATCTGCCAGTGCTTGACTTTGGAAGGTGAAATCACTTAAAAAGTGAGCAATAAGCAAGGCGGTTAAAACTGGATGTTGAATAAGATAGCTAGAAATAACTGAAAATGACATGCTTTATCCTTCTTTCTGACTGAGCTGGAGAATCAAATTCATGGCAGTTTGACGATTACGCAGGTAGAGTTTGATTCCACTGGATTTCAAACGTTTGGTAAAGGCGCTTTGACTGAGTTTCATTTTCTCAGCAATTGGCTTTTGTGTGAAATCTTCTTGATAGATTTTTTGGGAGATTAAGGTTTCAAACAGATCCGTTTGTGAACGATTCCAGGCAGCTTTGATGAAATCGCTAGAAGTTAGCAAGGGGTTGATCACACGATCGATTTGCTTGTATTCAGATGAAAATGCAATTTTGCTGGTGCCGTAGTCATGGTTGTCATGAATGAAGTCAATAGCCTTGCGTGCTTCCCAATAAGCTGGACCATCTGCTCCAATACTTAGCTTGGGATCGATAGCTGTTAGAATCTCACCCAAACCAATTCCAAATCGAATCTCCACCTCATCACGAAAGGCTAATTGGATTTGGTCAATCATCAAAAAGATATAAGAGTTAGGCTTGCATAAAGCTTGAAATTCATCTCCCTTTGTAATGGTAAAAGGTGATGCGAAGTCCGGAGCGAAGGAATGATTGATTCTATTCAGCTGTTGTTTTAGCCGCTCTTGAATACTAGAGCGGTTGGAAGTCTGTTTTGAATTGACAATATCTCCTATTATTGCGATATAATTCATAACTTGTCCTCTGTTTTCTATTATATTTCCATTATAACGGACAATGTAAATATTGTCCACCAAAAGGGACAATTTAAATTATTTCCGTTATAATGGAAAGTAATTGGGCTCGAAAATGATTTTTTCTGCTTTGCTACTTCTATTTTATATTGCTGTATCTTACTTCTTCGAATAAAAAGTAAAAAAGAAGAGATTATTTTCTCTTCTTTTTGGCTTTCTTGATTTTATTGGCTTGGCGTTTCATGGCTTGTTTCATAGCAAACTCGCCGATTCTACCTTTCAAGCCGCCTCCAAACATTTGGGACATGTCAGGCATACCAGCCCCTCCCATCAGTTGGCTCATATCCGGCATGCCTGCACCGCCCATCATATCTTCAAGAGCAGACATATCCATACCGTTCATGTTTGGCATGTTTTTAGGGAGATTATTTGGGTTAATTCCCATTTGTTTCATCATTTTGTTCATGTCGCCTGACATGACACCCTGCATCATGGTTTTCGCTTGGTTGAAATCCTTGATAAATTTATTGACTTCGACAAAGCTATTTCCAGAACCGTTAGCAATACGACGACGACGGCTAGGTGTTAACAATTCAGGATTTTCACGTTCGGCTGGTGTCATAGAAGATACGATAGCTCGTTTTCGTGCAATTTCACACTCGTCAACTTTCAAGTTGGCAAGGGCTGGGTTACCAGCCATACCTGGAATCATCTTCAGCAGGTCTTCCATTGGTCCCATATTCTGAACTTGGTCCAATTGATCGATGAAATCGTTGAAATCAAAGGTATTTTCACGCATTTTTTCAGCGAGTTCCAATGATTTTTTCTCATCATATTCTTTGCTGGCTTTTTCAATCAAGGTCAGCATGTCACCCATGCCCAGAATACGTGAGGACATACGGTCTGGGTGGAAAGTTTCGATGTCGGTGATTTTTTCACCAGTACCGGTGAATTTGATTGGCTGACCAGTAATGTGACGGACAGACAAGGCTGCACCACCACGTGTATCGCCGTCAATCTTGGTCAAAATCACACCAGTAATAGCCAGTTGATCATTAAACTCACGCGCAACGTTGGCAGCTTCCTGACCAATCATGGCATCGACGACCAGGAGGATTTCGTTTGGCTGAGCAAACTCTTTGATTTCTCTCAATTCGGCCATAAGGGCTTGGTCAATCTGCAAACGACCGGCCGTATCAATCAAGACATAGTCATTGTGATTGGCTTTAGCTTGCTCCAAACCTTGACGAACGATTTCAAGTGCTGGAACCTGGTTTCCCAATTCAAAAACAGGTACATCAATTTGTTGACCAAGGGTCTTTAACTGGTCAATGGCAGCTGGACGATAAATATCGGCAGCAATCAAGAGTGGACGGGCATTCTCTTCCTGCTTGAGTTTGTTAGCCAACTTACCTGTGAAGGTCGTTTTACCAGCACCCTGCAAACCAGCCATCATAATGATAGTTGGAATTTTGGGTGATTTGATAATTTCTGAAGTTTCAGAACCCAATACTGCCGTCAATTCTTCATCAACGATTTTGATGATTTGTTGAGCAGGGTTCAGAGTGTCAATGACTTCATGACCGATAGCACGTTCACGTACCTTTTTGATGAAATCTTTGACAACTGGAAGGGCTACGTCGGCTTCTAGTAAGGCCAGACGGATTTCCTTGGTTGCTTCCTGAATATCACTCTCAGAAATTTTTCCCTTACGGCGAAGGTTTTTAAAGACGGATTGTAGACGCTCCGTTAAGCTTTCAAATGCCATTTTCTTCTCCTTAATCGCGATTATCTATACTGGACAAAATCAATAATTTTTCTTTTAAAGCCTCATCATCTGAATAAGCTTCTAAAAGTTCATCCAAAATTTGACTCCGGACTACATAATCAGAGTACATGTGCAGTTTCATTTCATAATCCTCTAATAACTTTTCGGTCCGTTTGATATTGTCATAAACAGCTTGACGGCTTACTTGAAATTCTTCTGCGATCTCAGCTAAACTATAATCATCCGCATAGTAGAGCTCGATGTAATTCATCTGCTTGTCTGTTAGTAAGGCAGCATAGAATTCAAATAAGGCGTTCATTCGGTTGGTTTTTTCAATTTCCATAAGATTTATTATACCAAAAATCTCTTCTCTTGATAACTTTTCAAATCAGTTTCTTATTTTGTTTACATAATTTTTGTTATGCAACATCAATTGTTCTCTAGGTAGAACTCAAAACGTTCCCCGACATACTGACTATTGACAAATTCAAAAGCCTGACCATTTTCCAAATAGGAAACTTGGCGCAATGCTAGGATAGGATGGTTTTTTGAAATGTGCAACAGCTTGGCAATTTTGTCATTTGCAAGGCGGGCATAAATGGTTTGCTGAGTTTTCCCAAGTTTAAATCCGTTTTTGGTTAGGGTTTTATAGAACTGATTGGTGACCTCTTCTTTTTTCATGTCTTGGATAAGCCGAGCGGGAATACTAGCTACTTCATAGACAACCGGAACCGCATCCGCAAACCGCACGCGCTCCATTCGTATCACAAACTCTCCTTTTTCCAAGCCCAATAAGTCAATCTCTTTTTCATTCGGTTTTGTTTTAACGAAAGACAGGACACGACTTGAAGGTTCTTTTCCCTGAAGTTGGACAATTTCAGAAAAAGAGGTCGTTCCGCGCATCTTTTCTTGAACACGGGTATTGGCAACATAGGTTCCTGATCCAACTTTTCGTTGCAACACACCTTCTTCTACTAAGAGGGTAATTCCCTGGCGCAAGGTCATACGGGAAACACCAAATTCTTCTGCCAAATCTCGTTCACTCGGCAGTCTTTGGCCGATGGCCCAAATGCCCTGATCAATTTGTTCCTTAATTTTATCGTGAATCGTTATATAAGCTGCTTTCATCCTGGCTCCTTTATCCCTTCTATTTTATCAAAAAAAATACAATTTAACTAGAATTTCCCAAAATCATCCTCAAACAGAGTAGTCGAAAACTTTCTTAAAATATTTTGTGATACAACTGCAATTTCCGAACAAATAAAAAACATATTTCTTACTTCGATAGGCTTTACATGTTTTATAGCTTCTTGTGGAAAATAGTCTGGATTTATGTTAGAATAAAAAACATACATTTAAAATTTTCAAAAGGAATGAGGACAGAATGACTAAACAAGATGTTCAAAAGATTATTGTTCTGGATTACGGTAGCCAGTACAATCAACTCATTTCACGTCGTATTCGTGAATTTGGGGTCTTTTCTGAATTAAAAAGCCACAAAATTACTGCAGCTGAAATCCGTGAGCTAGCTCCGATTGGTATCGTACTTTCAGGTGGACCAAACTCCGTTTACGCTGAAAATGCCTTTGATATTGATCCAGAAATCTTTGAATTGGGTATTCCTATCTTAGGGATTTGCTATGGTATGCAGTTAATTACCCATAAATTGGGAGGTAAGGTTGTTCCTGCTGGTGAGGCTGGAAATCGTGAATATGGTCAATCAAAGCTTCAACTCAAGGCTGAATCAGCCCTATTTGCTGGAACGCCTGAAGAGCAATTGGTTCTCATGAGCCACGGTGATGCAGTAACTGAAATCCCTGCTGATTTCCACCTGGTTGGCCTATCTGCTGACTGCCCTTACGCTGCCATTGAAAACACGGAACGCCGTATCTACGGTATCCAGTTCCACCCAGAAGTTCGTCATTCTGTCTATGGAAATGATATCTTAAAAAACTTTGCTCTTTCTATCTGTGGAGCAAAGGGTGACTGGACAATGGAAAACTTTATCGATACAGAGATTGAAAAAATCCGCCAGACTGTTGGGGACAAGAAAGTCTTGCTCGGTTTGTCAGGTGGTGTTGATTCTTCTGTTGTTGGGGTTCTTCTCCAACGCGCTATTGGTGACCAGTTGACCTGTATCTTTGTTGACCACGGTCTTCTTCGTAAGAATGAAGGTGATCAGGTTATGGAGATGTTGGGTGGCAAGTTTGGTCTCAATATTATTCGCGTTGATGCTGCTAAGCGTTTCTTGGATTTACTTGCTGGCGTATCTGACCCTGAGAAGAAACGTAAAATCATCGGTAATGAATTTGTTTACGTCTTCGACGATGAGGCGAGCAAGTTGACTGATGTTGAATTCCTAGCGCAAGGAACACTTTATACCGATATTATCGAGTCAGGAACGGATACTGCTGAGACAATCAAATCTCACCACAACGTTGGTGGTCTGCCAGAAGATATGCAGTTCAAGTTAATAGAGCCACTCAATACTCTCTTTAAGGACGAAGTTCGCGCCCTTGGTACTGCTCTTGGTATGCCGGATGAAGTTGTATGGCGCCAACCATTCCCAGGACCAGGCCTTGCCATTCGTGTCATGGGTGAAATCACGGAGGAAAAACTTCAAACTGTTCGCGAATCTGACGCTATCTTGCGTGAGGAAATTGCAAAAGCGGGTCTTGACCGCGATGTGTGGCAATATTTCACGGTTAATACTGGCGTTCGCTCCGTAGGTGTCATGGGAGATGGTCGTACCTACGACTACACTATCGCTATCCGTGCTATCACTTCTGTCGATGGAATGACAGCTGACTTTGCCAAACTTCCATGGGAAGTCCTACAGAAAATCTCTGTCCGTATCGTAAACGAAGTCGACCACGTCAACCGCATCGTCTATGATATCACAAGTAAACCACCAGCAACCGTTGAGTGGGAGTAAAACAGTCTGGGGATAGACTGTTTTACCCGACACCTGAAAACAAGAAAGTGTCGCAAGCCTGGGGAGAGGCTCTATCAGCCGGTCCATCAAGACTAATTTACCCAATGCTTGAAAAGTTGTAAGCCCATAGAGAGTCAATTTTCTATGGGCTTATTTTTTATAAAAACTGATTTATATCTACTTGTCTCCTTTATTTTCATATGATAATATATAAGTGTAGAAAGGTAGGGGTTCTTATGCAAAAAAATTGGAAAAGGCTTGCTTTGGGATTTTTTATCATTGGTTTAGCTGGTTTTGGTCTTCACTGGTTCGGCCAAGAACAAAATCGGTTACTAAATGAGCAGTTTGTTCCTTTGAATCTGCGGATTATTGATGACATGGGGACTAAGATTGATGCTATTGGTGGTCCACAAAATCCGAGAATTATTGAATTTCTACAGCGAGATAACCAGACTGCGATCAGCCAACGAATCAGTGCTGCTGCTGACGAAACACTGAAAACGGCTAAAGCTGATAGTTTGACTCAGAAAGAATGGATTATTCTCTATCCGCAAACTCGTACTAGCCCTTTTGAAAATGCGACTTCTTATGCAGTTATGAAAACAAATATCAAGGCAGACGGTCTCCAAGTGACGACAAGCCAAGAGGAGGAATTGGAAATCTTTTATGAAAAGACTGATGAAAGCTTGCTGACCCTTGAGGATTTGATTGCAGACAAGGATATTTTTCGTGCTCAATTAGAGAAGGTTTTGGCATCATCTTCTACTGCAAGTGTTGCTGCTCAGAAAGTCAATGAGGAACTCATCAAAACATTTGCAGCAGATGATTGGTCTGATATTTCCTTTCGCTATGAACAACAAAGCCTTGTGTTGCCAACTGCTATTATCTCTATGTCCGCTTTTGTAGAGAGTTTGAATGACACTTATTTTTCAGAGCAGACTTTGGCAGTATTTCGATCCCAAACTTCTTCTGAAACTATAATTGATTATCCATAAACAGTCCGAGGATTCTTTTTCGGTAGGTCTTTCTTAATTGCCGTCTCGACTATTTCTGTGGACATTTATCTGGTAGTCTTGGAGCAGGACGAATATTTTGAAGGCAATTGCTATCCAATATGCTGGCTCGTCTGAATTTTGTAGTCTACGACCATACCACAATCAAAGCAATTTCAGGTTTCAACTGATGCAGTCTGACTCTAGCATTTTCTTGGTCTGCTACATAGTCAAAAGTCCTAAAAATAGGAACAGTACAATCTGCAATTGTTTGAGATACTTATATGTAAAATAGGACGATATTTACTTGAAAGAACTAAAAAAGACGATGCTCTCTGAATGTGAGAACATCGTCTTTTATCTACACCAGTCTTTCGAGCAATATTAGAAAGCTCAAGGTGTATAAAGTAGTTGGTTGTTGTCTCCGTAAATCACACCGTTTTGATAGACCCAGATTAAGCTACCATCGGAACCTTGTAGGAGATTGTATGGAACTGATTCTGTGCGAGTGTAGTTTCCTTCTAACACAATCCAAGCCTTGTCACCGATTTTCTCAGTCGCATAATCAATGCTGACCTGTCCACTTTCAAGTGTCACACCAGTTTCCAGGTTGCTTTGAGAATGGGGGAGAGCGGTTGATACACGATAAAATGGATCAAAGTTTTCAGTTGAGAGAACGTTTTGCGCTCCAAAAAGTCGGTCTTTTGTTTGGTCAGAAGGATCAGAACCATCTGTAAAAAATTCAGACGGGATAGCCATCCCTTTAGGGACTAGTACCAAAGCATAGCCTCCAACGCCAGAACTAGCTTGCACACTGGTTGTCAATAAACCATTTGACCATACAAACTCTCCTGACCAAAATGAATCTTCAGATACAAGGCCAGTTTGGTCAAATACCAATACATTTCCGTGGCTGTTCATCCATGATCCCGCCAGACTAGAAAAATCTCCAGCAGCAATTGCATCTAAATCTAATGCCGTATCCGTTTGAGTTTCTAAGTTACTAGATGACGTTGATGAGCTAGTCGTAGAAGTCACTTCAGTACTGCTAGTAGTTGTTTGTGAACTTGTTTGGCTGGTTGAAGAACTGCTGCCACTTTCTTGCTTGGAAGTTATGCTGCAGGCAGTTAAAAAGAGACTAGCCAGTAGAGACAGACTCAAAGTTTTTATAAAGTGTTTATTCATGCTTGTTCTCCTTCTCTTCACGATGGATTAAAAAACCAGTAGCTTGTTGGCGCGCCATAATGGTCATATCAGAAATTTGTACATGTGCTGGTTGATTGACGACAAAAAGAGCACAATTTGCGATATCCTCTGCCTGCAAGGCCTCGACACCTGCATAAACTGACTTTGCCCTTTCTTGATTACCTTTGAAACGAACCTGACTAAAATCTGTCTCAACAATGCCAGGTTGTAATGTCGTCACCTTGATATTGGAGGCCATGGTATCAATCCGAATACCATCACTAATAAAACGTACAGCTGCCTTGGTGGCCGCATAAACAGCAGCACCAGCGTAGGCATAAATCCCCGCCGTTGAACCGATATTGATGATATGTCCCTGATTTTTCTCCACCATTTTTGGTAAAAACTGGCGTGTCACAGCTAATAGCCCACGAACATTGGTGTCGATCATAATCAGACTATCGTCCAATTTACTATCCTGATAGGGTTCTAGGCCAAGAGCTAAGCCGGCATTGTTTATCAGAATATCAATTGACCCATGTTGAGCTAAAATAAGAGATGAAACCTCTTTAACAGCTTCAATCTGAGTGACATCGAGCTGGTAAACCCAAACATCAATTGAAAATTGCGATTCTAACTCTGATTTCAAGGCCTCTAATCGTTCTAAGCGGCGTCCTAGTAAAATCAATTTGTCACCATTTGCGGCAAAGGTTTGCGCCATCGCTCTTCCAATACCACTAGATGCACCTGTAATGAGCACTGTCCGATTCATTCAATCACCTCTTTCATTAGTATTATAGCACATTCCACAAAAAAGCGGGATAATCCCGCTAATCAAATTATATAAACAACTTCATAAACCGAATGAGGTACTGGTTGAATTCAACTTGTCGAGAATAGTAGATATTTCCGCCATTCACGTACAACTTTCCCCCATTTAGCACCGCAATCGGGTGGTAATAGGTATAGGTCTCACCATCAGAATTTCCCAGACTAGGAGCAACGATGGTAAGGGAATAGTTCTTTGATAATTCGATAGTATTTTCACCACCATTTGCAGCAACATAAGAAATATAACCTGGCCCATAATTATAGGCTTGCACCGCTGTCCAACTGTCCAAATTAGCAGCTTCTGCTGCTGCAAACATCTGATTGAGATAAGCTACTCCTACTTGGATACTTTCTCGACTATCTGAAATAGTATTTGTCGTCCCTGTTTCAGCTTCACTAGACTGCATGACATCTGCCTTCAGCCCCTTTGTTTCCGTATATATCATTGCCAGAATCAAGTCCTCACTTGCCGGACTTTGGCTTGAAATCAATACTTCTTGTACAGTGCTTTGAAAGCTCAGAACCTGTTTCACGTTTGTACGAATCACATAAAACTGATAGGCTAAGAAAACAAGTACGACAAGAAAAATCGTTCTTGTTATTTTTTTCATTATTTTGTTTGAATATCCTCTATATTTTTGATTAGGATGGAGTAGGTTCCATTATCATTTTGAATGAACTCAACCGCTTCTGCATCCTGGTAAACAGCATTTGGTACTAAGAGTTCTATACCGTTTGACAAGGAGAGTTTTTGATTTTCAAATTTTTTGAGTTGACGGCTAGAGTCAATCTCTTCGAACGAAATAGGCTCTGGCACTACTTCCTTTAGTTCATCGACAAAAGACAGTCGAGCTGTTAAATTTTGATCAAACAACTGGTCTGCCAATTTTTCAGGTGAAAGTGCATTTTCTTCCTCTAAATGATTGAAAATAGCAGCCTTAACCTTGGATTGAAATTGAAAATCATCCTGATTGAACTTTTCAGCGATTTTTTGGGCTGTTTGCTCTACTGCTTTGATGGATTTTTTAGCAGAAATACGAGGATTATCCTGTAACAAATTATCTGAGAAATAGTGAAGAAAGGCACCGTTGTATTTAATACGTTTTTCAATCAAATGGTATTTGAATGAAAAACGGTTCAAAATAAATGCCTCGTCTGGAGCGGAGCCAGCACTAGGCAAATTATTTTGAGTGAGCGTATAAGGATTTTGGCTGTCAGTTTGTGAATGTACCAGATTCTCTCGTAGAGCAATGCGCATAAAAGCCAGGTGTTCTTGACCATTTTTCTCAAAATGAACAAAAATCAAATCATTTGTTTTGAGATTTTCAGATACAGAAAACTCTTCTTTCCAGACTTGGGCTATTTTTCTCGAACTTTCCAATAAATCATCAGTCAATAAGTCCAAGAAAGGACTTTCAGCTCCAAGTTGGCCAGTTTTAGCTTCATCTGAATAAACACGTTCAATTTTCTTGCGAAGATACTCCTCAATTTTGGGAGTAATTTGTACAAAATCGTCTGCCAAATGAAGCTCTGTATCATCAGGGGAAAATTGGTGTATAATCGCTTGTTTAATATAAATATCCATTAATCCAATTCATATAGAGGGAAGCGGTCTGTCAAAGCACGTACTTCTTGACGAACTTCTTCTAGAACGGCTTCATTTTCTGCGTTTTCAAGGGCTTTGATTGTCAACTCAGCAACCTTGCGAGCTTCTTCTACTCCAAAACCGCGAGCAGTAATGGCTGCAGAGCCAATACGGATACCACTTGTTTTGAATGGTGAGAGTTTTTCGTAAGGAATTGAGTTTTTGTTGAGAGTGATGTTCACTTCATCCAAGAGATGTTGTGCAACCTTACCGTTCTCAACAACTTTTGTCACATCTACCAAGAAGAGATGGTTGTCTGTGCCTCCTGTGATGACCTTGAAATTAGGGTTGGCAAGGAAGACTTCTGCCATGGCCTTGCTGTTGTCAATAATTTTTTGAGCATAATCTTTAAAGGCTGGATCTAAGACTTCTTTGAAAGACACAGCTTTTGCAGCAATAACATGCTCAAGTGGCCCCCCTTGGATACCAGGGAAGATAGCTGAATTGATTTTCTTGATGAGGGCTTCATCATTGGTCAAAATCAAACCACCACGAGGTCCACGAAGAGTTTTGTGGGTTGTTGTTGTTGTGATATGAGCGTGAGGAACTGGGTTTGGATGGAGACCAGCAGCTACAAGACCTGCAATATGGGCCATGTCCACCATTAATTTTGCACCAACAGCATCAGCAATTTCACGGAATTTAGCAAAGTCGATTGTACGTGCATAGGCTGAAGCACCTGCGACAATCAATTTTGGCTGCACTTCTTTTGCCTGCTCTAGAATTGCATCGTAATCCAGCAAACCTGTCTCTTCGTCTACATTGTAAGCAACGAAATTGTAGGTTTGTCCTGAGAAACTAACCGCAGCACCGTGAGTCAAGTGACCGCCAGCTGACAGGTCCATCCCCATCACTGTATCACCTGGTTCAATCAAGGCCATGTAAGCAGCACAGTTAGCTTGGCTACCTGAGTGTGGCTGAACATTGGCATACTGAGCACCAAAGATTTCTTTTGCACGTTCAATGGCAAGGCTTTCGATGACATCAACGCATTCTGTACCACCATAGTAACGGCGGCCTGGATATCCTTCAGCGTATTTGTTGGTCAAAATAGAACCTTGAGCAGCCATAACTGCTTTAGAAACAACGTTTTCAGACGCGATCAACTCGATATTATTTTGTTGACGGTTTTCTTCAGCTTGAATAGCTTCCCAAACTTCTTTGTCGAAATCTTTGTAGTCAACTTTGTCAAAAATCATGTGCGGTACTCCTTTATAAGTGCTTGATAAAGCGATAGTGTAATCTGTCAGATTCATATCCCAAATGCTCGTAAAAACGATGGGCTTGTTTTCGGTGCTCAGCTGGAAGTAAGTAAATTCAATCCCCGAATTCTATTTCAGGGATAGCAGCTTGGATTTCTTCCTGGCTAATACTGCCTTGACGGAGAATTCTAGCTTTTGGTCCTGAAAGATCTAAGATGGTTGAATCAATTCCAGTCAAGGCCTTGTCATCGGCAATTCCTTCCAATTTTTCGGAGAATTGTGATAGAAGTTTAGTAAACTCCTTACCACTTTCTTGTCCTGAAACATTCGCTGATGGTCCGATTAAGGGACCCGTTTCCGCAATCAAACGTAAAGTTTTTTCGTGCTTTGGAAGACGAAATCCAACGGTATCCAGTCCGGAATTGACCCAAAAAGGAACATTTTTGTTTGCTTTTAGGATAATTGTTAGCGGTCCTGGCATAAACCTATTATACAGTTTTTCCAGATAATGGGGTGGATTTTGACTGAAAAAATAAATATCGTTCAGATTTGAGACATTTAAGTTCATTGCCTTATCCCTCGGACGCTGTTTCAACTGATAGACACGATTGACCGCTTCTTCATTTAAGGCTTGAGCAAAGAGTCCGTAGACTGTCTCAGTCGGCAAAACCACGGCTCCACCATTTTCGAGGATTGTTCGGAGTTTATCCATTGTCATCCGCGACAACCTTTCTATCCTGACCAAATTGGTCTTTGAGGACTCGGATTCGTTTTTCGGGGAAATGCAGAGCGAGTAAGTCAGTTAGGTCTTGCCCCTGCTTGTAGCCAATTTCAAAGTAGAGTTTTCCATTTTTCTTCAAAAATGCCCCTGCTTGCTCTGCAATTTGTCTATAGATAGCCAGACCATCTTCTTCCGCAAATAAGGCCAGATGTGGCTCGGAAGTCAATACATTGAGTCCAACTTCGTCTGTGTCATCTGGCGAGATGTAGGGCGGATTGGAAACAATGATGTCAAAATGCCCTGTCACTGCTTGCAAGACATCCGATTCTAGAAAGTGGACAGAGACTTGATTGGTTTTTGCATTTTCCAGAGCCACTGCTAAGGCATCCTTTGAAATGTCAACCGCTACAACGTCCCAATCAGGTCTAGCTTTTGCAAGGGAAATAGCTATGGCACCGCTTCCTGTACCGATGTCTAAGATACGCAAATCTGCTCCGCTATTTTCCTGCAATATCAAATCAACTAATTCTTCCGTTTCAGGTCTTGGAATCAAGACTCGCTCATCTACCGCAAACTCCAAGCCATGAAAATCAGCCTTGCCGATAATGTACTGGGCAGGTCGGTGCTGGGAAAGTTGCTGAAAAATCGCCTCAATCTCTTCTTTGTCGGTCGGTGTGACTTCCTGACGGAGCAGGAGGAGAAATTCCGTAAAGTTCAATCCCTTTAAGCCACGAAAGGTGAAGGACAGGGATTCTGCCTCTTCACCGATTGCGACTAATTGTTTTTCGTATGCTGCAAATAATTGAGCGTAATTCATTATTTGTTAAGCTCTTCTAGTTTTTGCGTCTGATCGTAAAGTACAAGAGCATCTACGACTTCGTCCATCTTACCGGACAAGATAGTATCCAGCTTTTGCAAGGTCAAGCCGATACGGTGGTCTGTCACACGGTTTTGTGGGAAGTTGTAAGTACGGATACGCTCTGAACGGTCACCAGTACCAATGGTTGATTTACGCTCTGCATCCTGCTCATCTTGGGCAATCTGTGCAAAGTGGTCCGCAACACGGGCACGGATGATCTTCATGGCCTTTTCACGGTTTTTCTGCTGGGTCCGTTCTTCCTGCATCTCTACTTTGATGTTGGTTGGTAAGTGAACGATACGCACGGCAGTCGCAACCTTGTTGACGTTCTGTCCACCAGCACCAGATGCGTGGTAGATGTCGACACGAAGATCTTTTGGATCGATATCGTATTCCACTTCTTCCACTTCTGGCATGATGAGGACAGTTGCTGTTGAGGTGTGGACACGACCTTGGCTTTCTGTCACAGGGACACGTTGGACACGGTGAGCTCCTGATTCATACTTGAGTTTTGAATAAACAGATTGACCAGAGACCATTGCAACCACTTCCTTGATACCGCCGACACCATTGTAAGAAGCCTCCATGACTTCAAAACGCCAGCCTTGACCTTCTGCATACTTTTGGTACATGGTCAAGAGGTCGCCTGCAAAGAGGGCAGCTTCATCACCACCTGCGGCACCACGGATCTCCAAGATGATGTTTTTGTCATCGTTAGGGTCTTTTGGTAAAAGAAGGATTTTCAGCTTTTCTTCGTAAGCCTCTTTATCAGCCTTAGCTTGTTTGAGTTCTTCCTTAGCCATTTCCTCCAAGTCAGCATCACCAGAAGATTCTTTAATCATCTCTTCTGCATCGATAATGTTTTGAAGAACAACCTTGTATTCGCGGTAGGCTGTTACTGTATCACGAGTTGCAGCTTCTTCCTTAGACAACTCCATAAAACGCTTGGTATCGCTGACTACATCAGGGTCAGACAACAATTCACCAAGTTCCTCGTAGCGATCTTCCACCGCCTGTAATTGATCATAGATGTTCATAAAATTAAGATACAAAGCCCGTTAAGCAAGCACAGTCAAAATAGGAATTTCGACCAAGTGTTTTACAACACTAGGAGAAATTATCTTTTTGACACAGCTTGTAGGGCGTGTTCATTTCCTTTCTGTAATATGTGGGTCATGAAACAGGCACAGTTCGTAGCCCGTATTCAGTTCCTTTCTAAAAAATTGGAAAGAACACACTTCTTGTTAGCTTGTAGGGCGTGTTCATTTCCTTTCTGTAATATGTAGGTCGTGAAACAGGCACAGTTCCTAGCCTGTTTTCGGTTTTCAAAAATCGTACCTTCAGCCTTTGATTTATAACCTTGGGTTACAATTCAATCTCCGGTGAAAAGTAATGTTTGCGGCAAACTGGAATGTAGGTTTCATTTCCACCGATTTGAATCTGGGCACCTTCATAGGTTGGCTTGCCGTCTTGTGTTCGCAACACCATAGTCGCCTTTTTGGAACAATACTGGCAGATTGTTTTAATCTCATCCAATTTGTCAGCCAAAAGCAACAAATGTTTAGAGCCTTCAAAGAGCTCATTGCGGAAATCATTTTTCAAACCAAACGCCATGACTGGTACACCTAGTTCATCCACCACTCGTGCCAAGTCATAGACATGATGACGGCGGAGAAATTGCGCTTCATCAATCAAGACACAATAGGGACGTGGCTCCATCTTTTCGATATAGCCAAAAATATCCATTTCATCGTCAATGGCCACAGCCTCTCTTCTCATACCGATACGGCTGGAAACAACGCCAAAGGCATCACGAGTGTCCAAGGCAGAGGTCATGATGACAACAGGCTTGCCTTGCTCTTCGTAGTTATGGGCTACTTTAAGAATTTCAATGGTTTTGCCAGAATTCATCGTCCCATATTTATAGTATAATTGAGCCACTTTTCACTTTCCAATCTTAAAATTTCACTCCTTCCATTTTATCATAATTTGACCATTTAGGAAACAGAAAAACAAGCCCGTTTTGAGCTTGTTTAATATTAAGACCAGGGTAATGATAAGAAATTTCCGACACACTCAAAAATGATTTTTGCTGCCTTTGGTTTCCACTTGTAGAGCATGACACATCCATAGATTAAGCTGAGGAAGGAAAAGGTAATCAATAAAGGTCCTTCCCATATACTCTTGTCAAAAACAGTTGTTACAAGATACAAAAATAATCCAGCGAGTAGGAACGATAAAATCATACGGTATTTATAGGCCATGAGTAAACCCTCCTTATAAGGATAGCATAACAAACGATGTAAGCGTTGACAACGCTTTTTCCTATTCGCAACCAATTCCGTCCCCATCTCGGTCCAGATGGGGCGCATAACCAGGATCACCGATTCGAACCGGCGCTGCTCCTGCATTTCGAGCAGCTGTACAGTTTTTATAATAAACACTTTGAGAAGGGGCTTGGGCAAACTGTTGAATCTGGCTAGCTTGTTGACTTACTACTGCGGCTTGCTTAGCCTCCTCAGCAAGTCTAGCTTCTTCCTTTTTGCGGGCTTCTTCAGCAATTGCTTTTTCCGCAGAATAATAGCGAATTGTCACCTTGCTTTCTTTCTTAAATACCGTTTCGGTAGTGTCAGATTGGACTTGGCCATCTATCGTAATAGAAGATAGAGTATCGTGTCTGGAAATATCAGCTGTCTCTTCTTTTTCAAGTTGAATTTTTGTAAAACCAGCTTCTTCCAGTTGCTTTTTGACATCGGAACTTTTCGTAGCTGGTGCTATAGTTGGTAGTTTGGCAAAGCTTGATGAGTCAGAAAAACGTAGTTTCACCAGACTGTTATTTTTGAGAACCAGTTCTGTTTGGTTTTCGAAATCATAGTCAATACCATCTAAGGTAATAGAGAGAATTTGACCATTCTTTGAAAGATCCTTCTCTTCCACGCCTTCAAACTGAAGATTGTTGAATCCTGCATCTTTGAGAATTTTCTCAGCTTCCTTTTTTTGTTGTTTTAATTGCAGAGTTTTAGGAACAACTTTATTGTCTTCGCTGACATCATAATAGCGTATAAAGACAGGCAAAGAACTGGAATAAAAATAGTCTGAGTTATAGGTATAATTACCGATTGTAATGGATTCCACCACGTCAGTCTTTTCTTCATTTCCATTTTTTGGAAGTAAGATGGCTTCAAGCTCCAAATCTGTAAACCCTTCGTTTTTAAAAGTTCGTTCAATTTGCTGGACTTTTTTGTCAAATGAAATAGCTATTTCTTTGGCATCGCCTTTGGCGACATGGTAAAAAATGGTAATCGGAGTAGATTTAAAAACAGTCCCCTCTTGCCAGATGGTATCTTCACTAACAACCCTATCGACAACTTCACTCTCAAAATATTGCCCGTATTCTAAATCTGGCATTTCTATTTTCTGAATGTTTGTGAAACCAGCATCTTCATACAGTTGAATAGCAGATTCAATCTGTTGACCATAGACTAGGTCTCTCTTTGGCAATTCAGCAAAAAAGAAGGCATTTCCAGCCATAGCTGTGACAGCAACTGCTCCTATGCCTAGACCGGTTTTCTTATTGACTACTTTTTTCAACAAACTTTTTTTCTGAGTATATCTAAATTCCTGTTCCATATAACCACCTCTGTTACATTAATATTATAACTTAAAAAAGTCCTAGATGCTATCCTTTCTACCATTTTTTTGAATTCCATGTTATACTATGCTTATCTTATTCAAAGGAGTAACTTATGCCATTTGTACGAATTGATTTATTTGAAGGACGCACGGAAGAACAGAAAATTGCTCTGGCGCGTGAAGTGACCGAAGTTGTATCTCGTAATACCAACGCACCCAAAGAAGCAATCCATGTTTTTATCAATGATATGCCTGAAGGAACCTACTACCCACAAGGCGAAATGAAACGAAAATAAGAAAATCCAGAAAGAAATTGAACCGCACCCCAAAAGTTAGAATGAAAAAATCTAACTTATGGGGTGCTATTTTTATGAAATTAAGTTATGAAGACAAAGTCCAAATTTATGAGTTACGTCAAAATGGTAACTCCCTCAATTCCTTGTCAAAACAGTTCGGTATTGCTCAATCTGGTATTAAATATATGATTCGATTGATTGAGAGATATGGCTTAAGTATTGTTAAAAAAGAGAACAATAACTACTATTCCCCAGAATTAAAGCAAGAAATGATTGACAAAGTACTTCTTAATAAGCAGTCAGCTCTCTCCGTCTCACTTGATTATGCCTTGCCAAATCGTGGAACCCTTTCAAACTGGATAGCACAATACAAGAAAAACGGGTATACTATTGTTGAGAAAACAAGAGGGAGGCCACCAAAAATGGGGCGTAAATCAAAGAAAACCTGGGAAGAGATGACGGAGTTGGAGAGACTTCAGGAGGAAAATGAACGCTTACGCACTGAGGTAGCTTACCTAAAAAAGTTGAGGGAGCTTCGTTTAAGGGACGAAGCCAGAGAGCAAGAAAGACTCAAACAGTTAGAGAGATGGTCGAAGAAGGATTCCGACTAGACATCCTTCTGACTATTTCCCAATTAGTTCCTTCTACCTATTACTATCACGTCAAACAAATGGACAAACCGGATAAAGACAAGGACTTAAAAGTTGAAATTCAAGCTATTTATGATGAACATAAGGGAAACTATGGTTACCGTCGCATTCACCTTGAGTTAAGAAATCGTGGATTTTCTATCAATCATAAGAAAGTACAACGGCTGATGAAAGAACTAGGCTTATCAGCTCGTATTCGCCGATGTAAGAAATACAAGTCTTACAAGGGGGATGTGGGCAAGAAAGCTCCTAATCTCATTGAGAGAGCCTTTGAAGGGACTAAGCCTTTTGAGAAGTGCTATACAGATGTGACGGAGTTCGCTCTGCCAAATTGTTCTGAAAAACTCTATCTGTCACCTGTTCTGGATGGCTATAATAGCGAAATTATTGATTTTACCTTGTCCCGCTCACCTAATCTCATGCAAGTTAAGTCCATGCTTGAGAAGGCCTTTCCTGAGGAAACTTACCCAAATACCATTCTCCATAGTGACCAAGGTTGGCAATACCAACACGAAGCCTACCATCATTTTCTTGACAGTAAAGTTATACGTCCTTCCATGTCTCGCAAGGGAACTAGCACGGATAATGGTATGATGGAGTCCTTCTTTGGCATATTGAAAACAGAAATGTTTTACGGATTTGAGAAGACTTTCAAGTCTCTCGATCAACTAGAGCAAGCTATCACTGATTATATTTTTTACTACAACAATAAACGCATTAAAGCAAAACTAAAAGGACTTAGTCCTGTTCAGTACAGAACTAAATCCTTTCACTAATATTTTTTATCTAACTTTTTGGGGTCAGTACAAATTTCTGGATTTTTAGTTTGTTAAGATGGCATCCAGGTCGGATGGTAATTCAACGGTGTATTGATAAGGTTTCATCAAAAATGTTTTTTGATTTTTTTCATACAAATAATAAGTCTCTTCCTCCACTTCCAACACCAGCAGTCGGTCAGGATTACTTGGTTGATCTGTTGCACTGGCATTATTGAAGAAATAGGGTTTGGTAGATTCCAACTGAAGCAAAAAGAGTTGGACATCTTTTCCAGATAGTTCCTTAACAAGCTGGTTATTTTCTGTCAAGACAAGAGATTGGGAATTGGGTAGATCAACCGACCATTTGACTTGGCTAAAAATCAGCAGGGTTACAAGAATAATGATACATAAATAGAAAGTGAATGATTTTTTCATAAACCAGACTCCTTTTGAATCCATTTTAATCGTAAGCTAAGACTAATACCACAACAGAAAATACCGGTTATCAGACCAATCCAAAAAGCTTTTGGACCAAGTTTTAGCCAGGCATCCAGGAACCAAGCAAGGGGAAAGGTGATGGACCAGTAAGAGACCAATCCTAAAACGAAAGGAACGCTAGTATCCTTGTAGCCACGCAGGATTCCTTGGATAGGCGCTGTGAAGGCATCTGCTAATTGGAAAAAGAGGGCAAAAGTGAGGAAATTAGCCGTTAACTGGATAAAGGCCGCTTCTTGACCGTAGAGGCTGGCCACCCATTGACGATTGAAATACAAAAAGGACAGGGTTAAACAAGCGAATAATAAGGCAGTCAAACGTCCAATCCGAGTATAGGAACGCACTGATTCACCATCACTTGCACCGATTTCATACGAAATGACAATCGGCAAGGTTATAGACACACTCAAAGGAAAGGCATAGAGCAAAGTCGCAAAATTCATGGCTGCCTGGTGAGCAGCAATGGTCAAAGATGCATAGTTTGACATGTAAAGGCCAACAACTGCAAAAATTGCGACTTCTGCAAAAACTTGTAAACCAATCGGTAAGCCAATGCGCAGGCCTTCTTTCATCCATTTTTTATGGATAGGCGTCCATTTCCACATCGAAAATGATTGAATGGTCGAGTGAAACTTGGTCACTAAGAGAATGATGATCAATAGGCACCAGTAAGCAAGACTTGTACCCAGACCAGCACCTGCTCCTCCGAGGGCTGGAAGCCCCATTTTCCCATAAATCAATAAATAGTTAAAGAGAGAATTCAAAGGCACCAATAGCAACATTAAGTACATGGACAGTTTTGTCAGGCCTATACTATCAAAAAAAGAGCGACAGATACTGAACAACAGAAAGGGAGGCAGTCCAAATGCCATGTAAAAAAGATAGGTCTCTGCTACCTGTCTAACTGCTGTTTCTAGTTGCAGATTGGCTAAAAACGGCCGAGCCAAAAAGAGAAGACAGGTTAAGAAGAAAATGGACAGCCCAATTCCGATATAAATAAAGGAATGAAAAATCGTCCGAACCTTTTCCTTATCTCCCTTACCCAATTCTTGACCAACCATAGGAATCAGGGCAGAGACAATTCCAGTTAAGAAGGAAAAAAGCGGATTCCAAAGACTGGTTGCCATAGAAACACCAGCTAAATCGGTCGTGCTAAAACGGCCCGTCATCATGGTGTCTATAAATGAGGCAGAAAAATTTGCAAATTGATAGATTAAGATTGGAATAAAGAGTTTGAGAAAAAGTGCCCAACGCTCTCTAGTATTGCCAGTTTTATACATAATATCTCCTTATTTTTTCGTTTCTATTGTAACAATCCTAGAAAAAAGTGCAAATCAAAGACGGACTCTTTGGGGTCCGTCTTCACCTATATTAAATAGAATCACCATTCCAGATTGAATTTTTTACGATGACATAGTCCACGTGTTTCAAGCTGGTAATATCACGACCACCTGCATAGGAAATAGAGGATTGCAAGTCCTGTTCCATTTCTACTAGAGTGTCTTTCAAGTGTCCCTTAGCTGGCAAGAGAATTTTCTTTCCTTCAACGTTTTTGTATGCACCTTTTTGATATTCAGATGCAGAACCGTAGTATTCCTTGAACTGTTTGCCATCCACTTCTACCGTTTTACCTGGACTCTCGATATGACCTGCAAAGAGCGAGCCAATCATGACCATGCTAGCACCGAAACGGATGGATTTGGCAATATCTCCGTGGGTACGAATACCGCCATCCGCAATAATTGGCTTACGAGCAGCTTTTGAACACCAACGAAGGGCAGCCAACTGCCAACCGCCAGTACCAAAACCAGTCTTGACCTTGGTAATACATACCTTACCAGGACCAATACCAACTTTTGTCGCATCCGCACCAGCATTTTCTAGTTCACGAACTGCTTCTGGAGTACCGACATTACCAGCAATGACAAATGTCTCAGGCAATTCTTTCTTGATATGCTTGATCATCTTAATGACACTATCAGCGTGCCCATGCGCAATATCAATGGTAATAAACTCAGGTGCGTCAGCTTTTAAACTAGAAACAAAGTCGTACTCATAGTCTTTTACACCAACCGAAATGGAGGCAATCAAACCTTGCTCGTGCATGCGTTTGATAAATGGAATACGACCAGCTTCATCGAAACGATGCATGATATAGAAATACCCTTCTTTGGCAAGCATTTCTGCCACATCTTCATCAATAATAGTCTGCATATTAGCTGGAACAACTGGTAATTTAAAGCTATATTTTCCAAGAGTGACAGATGTATCTGCCTCCGAACGGCTATTGATGATGCATTTATTAGGAATCAACTGGATATCTTCGTAGTCAAAAACAGGCGTTTCATTAAACATGGTTTTCTCCTCAGTTCGTTTTTTAATGATTGTTTACATAAGAAAGGCATATTTGTTCGCCTTTCCTTAACCGACATCTAAAATTATATCTCATTGTTTGTGTTTTGTCAATATCAAAGAGTATTTACAATGTAATATTCGTTTTTATGAGAAATATTCAAATAGAACCCAACCAAACATTCGTATAGTTTCGTTTTGATAGTATTTTTCTAGAAAAATTTAAAAAATGTTCTGATTTAGCTAGGTATTTCTTACAAGAAAACGAAAAAAATCTTCAGAAACTGAAGATTTTTAATCAAATTTATATAATTGTGGAAATTTATCACAGTCAGGATTTTTTGGATGGCAGACTTCTCGTCCAAAATAAATCATAGCCTGATGGGCTGGGAGCCACAATTCTGGCGGCAAGACTTCCATGACCCGCTTCTCAGTTTCCAAAGGTGTCGCTGACTTTTTGACAATGTCGTGGTGTTTACAAATGCGTCCCACATGGGTATCAACTGCGAAGGCAGGAATGCCAAATCCAACACTCAACACTACGTTAGCCGTTTTTCTACCAACTCCAGCCAAGGCTTCTAATTCTTCACGAGTTTGAGGTACAATGCCATCATGTCGATCCAATAACTGCTGAGCGCATTCTTTCAAAAATTTGGCTTTATTACGATACAAGCCCAAACGAGAAATGTAGGGCTCGATGTCCTTTACTTCTGCTGCTGCCATAGCCTGGGGTGTTGGAAAAGCTGCAAATAAACCAGGTGTTGCCTTGTTAACGGCAGCATCCGTTGTCTGAGCAGACAAGAGCACCGCACAGACCAATTCAAAATGATTGCGGAAATCCAAACTTGGTTGAGCATCAGGATAGAGGGCGATAATTTCTTCAATAACTTTTCTTGCACGTTTCTTTGATAATACCATGTCATACTCTTTCTAGTTTTTTAATATTATATCATGAATTCCTAGTGAGAAAGTTCCCTAGTGTTTGTTTTTTCAATAGAATCTGCATGACTTGTTTTTTTCAAATCCTAGAAAAAACCTAGTCAGACTTGTGACTAGGTTTCTCCAAGGAAATATTCAATTTTCTCATTGACAAACTTGATTTTATTTCATTTCTTTTTTCTTTGCAAAGCTAAATCCGATGATGAACAATCCAGCAAGACCAAGCAGATTCCATGAGGTTGTCTGGGCTTGACCAGTCGTTGGCAATTGAGCTTTAGACTCACTTGGAAGAGCTGGATTCACTGCTACTTTCCCAGCCCTTGGAAGTACTGGTTTCTGAGGTACAGAAGCTTGCTTCTTTTGGTTGTTTGGGAGAGGTTGTGGTTTAGTCTCAGGATTCACTGGCGGACTAGTTGGTGCATCAACTGGAGCTATTGGTTGTTTAGTCGTATTGGTCGTTTCGACATCTTCAGGTGGTGTCTGAACACCTGTCGTTGGTTTTGTTGGTGTTTCAACTGGTGCTTGATTGCCACTGTTGCTTGAACTTGCAACACCATCCAAAGCATCCTGAGCCGCTTTAAGACTTGCAAGAGCTTGATCTACCGCACTTTGTGTCGCCGTCGCATCTGCTAAGACTGTTTGAGCAGCTTCAACAGCCTGATCATAAGCTGTTTTACGTAGGTCAGTAGCATTGAGATACTTGGCATCTGTTGCTTTCAAGACTGATGCTACTGCAACTAGATTACGCAATGTTGCATAATCAGTTGCTTGACCGTCTAAAGTAGATTTTGCCTGATTCAAGTCAGCTAATGCTTGATCGACAATTGCTTGGGTTACGTTTTCACTTGCTACTACCAATTGTGCAGCACGCAAGAGGGTATCATAGGCAACTTGTTTGGCTGGGTCTGCATTATAGTAAACAGCTTCTTTACGAACTTCATCATAGCGAGTGATTTCTGCAACTAAGGCACTTGTGTCTGTTGCGAAACCATTTAGTGCAGTTTTAGCTGCCAAAAGATTTGCGAGCGCAGCATCTACTTCTGACTGATTGTGTTTTGCAGCAACAACCGCTTGGGAATTTGCAAGGGCTGTGTCATATGCATCTTGTAAAGTAGTATCTGCATTGTAGTAAACCGCTGTTTTCTCGATGCCTTCTAGCAAGGCGATATTGGATAATAAGCCTGTTTTGTTGATCAAGGTCAATGTTTTTACATTGCGTTTGTTATCAAGGACAGTTACACTCAAGTCTTCCAAAAATTCATAGCCAGTTGGAAGATTTGCTGCCAGTGTGTAAGAGCCAACAGGGACAAATTTTCCAAAGTCTGTTGTAGAGTATTTTGCATTTGGAAGTGCAATTAGTTGACCTGTTTCAGTTACCAAAGCAAGACTTGTTCCAGTTGGTAAGTTTTGGTCCACATCGACCAAAAGGCTAGCTTTTTCCAACAAGGTAACATAGAAATTCACAGCCGCAGTGCTATTTTCTTCAGAAATTGTAACTGTTACGCTAGTTTCCCCTGCCACAGTTGACCATTCTGTATCATAAAGGAAGAGATCAAAGGTGTATGTACCAAATGGCAATTTCAGGATAGTATCATCACCTGCATAGCGAGGTAGTTCTGTCACAATTTTACCTGTTTCATCCTTGACAGAGTAAGAATAGGTAATTGGTGTTGGAGCATTGGTTGCTTGGTCTAGGAGGTTGACAGTGACCAATCCGAGATTGTTTCCAATGCTAATCAAATCCGCTACTTTTGCAGATACAAGGTTACCCGCAAAATCTTCAACGGTGTAGTAGAATTTGGAAATATCAGCCAAGTCAAGTGGCAAGGTAAAGGTGCCATCTGCGTTTTGGGCAACAAACACCTTGTTGTCTTTGACAACAACCTGACCATTTTCGTCCAGATCAATAGCCATTGTTAAACCAGCATCATTGGTTGAAAGGTAGAAAACTTGCTCTCTAAAAATGCCAGACAGACCATTTTCAACTGCTTGACGTGGATCAAACACTTGACTTGTTTCATCGTATGTTGCAGTTGTAATTACTGGCGCCTGACGGTCAATGATGACATCAAATGCCATTGTTTGAACATCTGCACCTGGAACTTCTGAATAGTAGGTTAAAACGTACTGATAGCGTCCGTCCTCTAAATCATTCCCCTCTTGGTCTGTTCCAGCCCACTCTGTCGGATAGACAATCGTTGATTTTGGATTCTTTGGATCCCCACTAAAGTAGTTTTTCTCTCCATAGTCAGGTTCACTTGTCCAAAGAGGTGTTTTACGTTCCGTATCATCCGCAGCATAAACAGAAGCTACTAATTCCGTATAGTTTCGAAGAAAGACCCCTTTAAAGGCCAAGGAATCCTGGTTATTATCTCCGTTTGGAGAAATTGCCAAATGCGGTTTCCCGTTTTCATCTAACTCAAGAACAAAATAGCCAGCTTCATTCTTAAAGGTTCCAAGTGTCTTAATGGCAAGATCTGTACGTTCATCGGTTGAATAAATCAGTTCTGAACTACTTGTGACAAGACCTGTATAATGATGAGTGCTATCAACTGTCAATGGCTCTTCAGCAACTGGCTCAAAATAGAAACCACCTTTTCCATCTGCGATGAGGTTATAGATTGGTTCTTCAAGTACAGGAAGGTTTTGGAAAGCTCCTTTAAAGCCGACATAAGGGATGCTGACAACATCGACGCCATCAACTTGATCTGTGAAACGAACAAAGCCTTCTAGGTAGTAACCATTTGGCATTAATTGAGACAATTCTTGTGCAAAGGCACTAGCGTCTAAGGAAATAGTGACAGTAGTTGAACTGTTTGCTTTTACTGTAACAGTCTGGCCTGCAGTCCTTTCCAGCAATCGCGGTGTCAAACTATAGGAACCATCTGCTACCGTATCTGTGTTCAAATCCGTTACATAGGTAAAGCTCTTATCTTGGTCTGTGATATTGTGCAAGGTCACTTCAAAACTGAAACGATCTGCTACATTTCCAAGCGTAATACTGCTGTAGCCGTCAGCCCCTGTCAAATAGACACCATTCGAAATGGCTGCGGCCGTATCAAGAATACCTGCACCTTGCTGTCTTGGAGAAGTGTAGGCTTGAGTCTCAGTGTTGAAATGTGCTTTAGCAGTAGACATAAGCAAATGTTTGACCAAGGCTTCAATTTCCTGAGCAGACTTTTCTGGATAGGCTTGCAAGAGGTATTGTTTAACAAGAACAGCCGCACCAGCAACGTGAGGAGCCGCCATACTAGTTCCGTTCATGCTACTGTATTCATTGTCATTGATGGCTGCATAGATTGAACCACCTGGAGCCGCTAAATCAGGTTTCAACTCACCATCAGCAGACAAGCCCCAGCTTGAAAAATCAGACAAGATCCCTGCCTCTGGGTTTGGTTTCTTATCAGATTGATTGTTAAATTGAATTTGGTACTGATTCGCAGCAAGTGCTTCTCCAAATTCATACGGAATAAAGATCGATGGAATTGCAATGGCAGTATCATCGAGGGACATGCTGACATTTGCTTCTCCTGGTCTGCTGTTGTAAATAACAACACCGATTGCTCCTGCTGCTGTTGCATTGGCAATTTTTTCAGAGAAGGTGATGGAACCTCGTTTGATCAGGGCCAATTTACCAGTTAAGTCTAGTCCGTTGAAGTCATCAGCTTGACCTAAACCAGCAAAAACATAATCATATGATTTACCAATTTCGAACTTAACCGGGCTCATTTCAGGGTTGTTGAAGGAACTTTTTCCGTTGTTTAATTCTGCATTGTTTTCAAGACCGATGATATTGATGACTTGGCTGCTCACGGTTGTATTGTTATAAGATGCAACTGAAATCGCATCACGAGCAGTAGATGGGTTACCAACCAAACCATAGTCAGGATTTTCAACTGCTGGATTGGCATGTCCAGAACCAAATGTCCCGTCATTACCAGCCGCAATGACAACTGTTACACCAGCTTTTCGAGCGGCAGCAATGGCAGCATCAACAGTTGCATCCATGTTGACCACGGAACCATTTGCACCACCGAGACTGAGGTTGATACTGTCAGCACCTAATTTGACGGCATCTTCAATCGCTTTTACATAAAGTGCTGGACCTGTTGTTGACTTAAGATCAGAGAAAACACGCATGAACATCACTTGTGCTTCAGGAGCAACACCATAGATTAATTCCCCACCATTTGGGATAGTTGGGTTTCCTGCAGCAATACTGGTTACGTGCATACCGTGTGATGTTTTATCAGCTTCTTTCAATACTGCGTTGACATCCACATAGTTGTAACCAAAGATGACTTTTTCACTAAACCATTCACCATAGTTAATGCCTGCGGCTGCTTTAGCAGCTTCTAGTTCTTCTTTTGTGCTATATTTTGCCTTGCTAGCATCTGTCAAATGCAGCACATCATGTTCGACATCCAAGCCAGAATCGATAATTGCAACGACAGTTCCCTCACCCTTGTAGCCATTGTTCCAAACTTCAGGAACGGTGATAATGGTGTTACTGTCGATATTTTGTGGCTTTTCAGTTGACGGATTAGATACAGCAGAATCTGTTGCTGTATCAACAGAACTAGAGACTGATTCTGGAGCAACTTCATTACTTTCAGCAGTCGCAACAAGTGCTGGTGTTTCTTCAGCGGTTTCTGTTACAGCTGTTTGAACGACAGTTGTTTCAGTAGAGACAGGACTAGTTACTGTTTCTGTTGCTACTTCTTCAGCTGGAGTAACTTCTGTTGAGGCGTTTGCCTCTTCAAGAACAGGTACAGTGTTAATTTCAGTCGACTCAGTAACAGTCGATGTTGTCCCAGTTGTAGTTTCAGTAACTGCTTGGCTCTTCGTTCCTGGTGAAAGACTAGTTACCGTTGCTTCAGATGAGGAAATCTGACCTTGTTCTGCCGCCAAAACGCTTGGCCCTCCAAACAAAAATACCGCACCCAAAAGAACGGACACAGCCCCTATTTTGTATTTACGAAGTGAGAATCTCTCTTTCTTTTTCATGTAATCTCCTCCTAATAATTCTCCTTTTTTATTGGCTGAACCAATATATATAGTTAAACATAAAATAGGAGGCATTTCAAGTATTTTCTGAATATTCAGCATTATCCAACTTTTAGAACGTTCCATAGCTTTTAACTATACCCTTACACAAAAAAAGAACCAATACTGGTTCTTCTCTTATTTGCGATACATTTTAAACTGAAGAAAGAGGTCGTTATAGGCTCCAAGGAGCTTGGCTCCAAGGTTATCGTAGACTTCCATATTCTCCATAGTTTCTTCCGATGGATAGAAGGCTTCATCATTTTGTGTTTCCTCATCGAGCATGGCTTTAGCCTCAGGAATTGGTGTTGAATAGCCTACATACTCCGCATTACGGTAGGCATTTTCTGGACGAAGCATAAAGGAGATAAAGGCATGTGCCCCATCAATGTTCTTGGCTGTTTTTGGTATAACCATATTGTCAAACCAAAGGTTAGAACCTTTTGATGGTACAACGTAACGTAGATTTTCATTTCCATCGAGCATCTCGCTAGCCTCTCCAGAGAAGCTAACGGCAACGGCTGCTGCATCTTGGATCATGTAACCTTTGATTTCATCGGCTACGATTGCCTTAACATTTGGAGTTAAGTTATAGAGATGATTAGCAGCTTCTTCTAGCTCGGATAGACTTTTTGAATTCAGACTATATCCCAAGGATTGGAGTCCAAAACCCATCACTTCGCGCACGCCATCAATTAGCATGATATTATCACGGTATTCCTCTGACCAGAGATCCTCCCATTCTTCAGGGGCATTTTCCACCATGGTTTCATTATAAACAATCCCTAAGGTTCCCCAGAAGTAAGGGACAGAGTAGTCATTTTTCTCATCAAAGCTGAGTCCCATAAATTGCGGATCAATGTTTTCTATGCCAGTGATTTTCGACTTGTCTAATGGAATCAACATGTCTTCTTCAATCATTTTAGAAATCATATACTCTGATGGAACAGCTAAATCATAGGTTGTGCCACCTTGCTTAATCTTGGTATACATGGCTTCGTTGGAATCAAAGGTTTGGTAGTCAACCTGGATACCTGTTTCGGCTGTAAATTCTTCCAAAAGAGTGGGATCAATGTAATCACCCCAATTATAAATCACCAACTTATCAGTTGTGCCTTGTGTTGATTGCTCCTCTAAGTTTTGACTAATTGCCCACAAAGCAAGAACAATCACCACTACGCCTGCTAGGAATGAATAAAGTCGTTTCATTATTCCGCCTCCTTTTCACGCGAGATAAAATAATAGCCCACCACTAACAAGATTGAAAAGAGGAAGACAAGAGTTGACAGGGCATTGATTTCCAAAGAAATCCCCTGACGAGCTCGGGAGTAAATCTCAACAGAGAGGTTTGAATAGCCATTTCCCGTCACAAAAAAGGTAACGGCAAAGTCATCCAAGGAATAGGTAAAGGCCATAAAGTATCCTGCAATAATAGCAGGGGTTAGATACGGCAACATGATTTCTCGCAGCATCTGAAACTGGGTAGCTCCCAAATCATAGGCAGCAGACACCATATCCGCATTCATTTCTTTTAGACGAGGCAAGACCATCAACACCACAATCGGAATGGAAAAGGCGATATGGCTGAGTAAAACAGACACAAAGCCTAATTGGAAGCCAATCATGGTAAAGAGAATCAAGAAACTGGCACCAATCATAACATCGGGCGCTACCATTAGGATATTATTGATAGATAAAAGAGCATTTTGAAAACGAGGACGAGCCTGATGGATATAAATTGCTCCAAAAGTACCAATAATCGTCGCAATCAAGGAACTAGTGAAAGCTAGGAAAAAGGTTTGAGCAAGGATAAGCATCAAACGCTTATCCCCCAGCATGGAAGAAAAATAATCCAAGGTAAAACCAGTAAACCCGTTCATGTCACCGCCTTCGTTAAAGGCATAAGCTATCAAGTAAAAAATAGGAAGATAGAGGACAAGAAAGGCTACCGTGAGATAAATTTTTGCAAATTTCTTCATTATTTTTTCCTCTCTTTCGTCAACCACATGGTAAAGAGCATGGCCACAATTAAGACGACACCAATTGTAGAGCCCATTCCCCAGTTTTGCGTTGTGAGGAAGTGTTGCTCAATAGCCGTTCCCAAGGTTATTACGCGGTTTCCTCCAATCAAGCGTGTCAGCATAAACAAACTTAAACTTGGAATAAAAACTGCCTGCACACCTGAACGAACGCCATTCATAGAAAGGGGGAAAATCACTTTAGTAAAGGTTTGCCAAGAAGTCGCACCTAAATCCCGACTGGCATTGATAAGATTTGGGTCCAAATCATCTAGCGCATTAAAAATCGGTAAAATCATAAAGGGAATTTCAATGTAGGCTGCTACTGCTATGAAAGAAAAATCTGTAAAGAGAATCTGCTGGGCACCAATGCCGACAAACTCCAAGAAGGAATTTATCGAGCCATTTTGACCAAAAATCCCGATGAAGGCATAGGCTTTCAACAAGAGATTGACCCAGGTCGGTAAAATAATCAACATCAGCCACAACTGCTTATGCTTGAGTTGCGTCAAAAAATATGCAGTTGGGTATGAAACAAGCAAGGTGACCAAGGTGATAATGCCTGCATAGAAAATCGAGTTGAAACTCATACGCAAGTAAGTCATGTTTGGAGAGTTGAAATAACTCGCGTAGTTAGCTAGGGTCAAATTTCCATCCAAGTCAAAAAATGACTTGTAGATGATTAAGACAACTGGAGCTAAGACAAAGAGGAAAACCCATAGAGCATAGGGAATAGCAAACAGTCTAGAGGTTTTCTTCATTTCTCTCCTCCTCGATGGCATTGATCAAGCCATCTTCGACTTCTTCAATTTCCACATACTCTTCAATACGAGCATCAAATTCTTCTTCCGTTTCGTTGAGACGCATGATATGGATATCTTCTGGCTCGAAATCAAGCCCGATTACTTCTCCGACAATGGCCTTACGAGTCGAGTGAATCATCCATTCATTGCCTAAATCGTCATAAGCGATGATCTCATAGTGAACGCCACGGAAAAGCTGGGTATCCACTTTTACCTGCAACTTCCCTTCTTCTGGTAGAGTAATCCGCAAATCTTCTGGACGAATGACCACTTCGACCTCTTCATTTGGACGCATACCACCATCGACCGCCTCAAAGCGTTTGCCATTGAATTCTACGAGGTAGTCTTCAATCATGCGACCTGGCAAAATATTGGATTCTCCAATAAAGGTTGCAACAAAGTGGTTGATCGGTTCGTCATAAATATCAACTGGCGTTCCAGATTGGACAATCTCGCCTTCATTCATGACGAAAATCCAGTCACTCATGGCAAGGGCTTCTTCCTGATCATGGGTAACAAAGACAAAAGTAATGCCTAATCGTTGTTGGAGTTCACGCAATTCATACTGCATCTCCGTCCGCAATTTCAGGTCCAAGGCAGACAAGGGCTCATCAAGTAAGACAAGACGTGGTTGATTAATGATGGCACGAGCAATAGCCACACGTTGACGTTGACCACCCGACAGTTTCTGAATCGAACGCTTCTCGTAACCCGAAAGACGGACCATTTGCAAGGCTTCCGTAACTCGGCGTTCAATTTCTGCCTTATCTACCTTTCGCAACTTCAAAGGAAAGGCCACATTTTCAAATACTGACATATGTGGGAAAAGGGCATAAGACTGAAATACGGTATGCACATCACGTTTATTGGTTGGAAGATCGTTGATACGTTGACCATCTAGGAAAATATCGCCTGAACTCGCGTCCAACAAGCCAGCAATAATGTTCAAAATGGTTGATTTTCCAGAACCAGACGCACCCAACAAAGTATAAAATTTTCCTTCTTCTAATTCAAAGTTAATATCCTTGAGAACGGTTGTGCCGCTATCTTCAAAAACTTTTGAGACATTTTTAAATTCAATAATTGGTTTTTTCAATTTTCATCAATTCCTTCTTAATTGGCTGACGAATCCTCACCGATGATGCGGACTTCTCTTTCTAACACGATGCCAGATTCTTTTTCAACAACAGAAATCACGTGGGCAATCAAGTCTTCGTAATCTTTGGCAGTACCATTGTCCACATTGACCATAAATCCGGCATGCTTTTCAGATACTTCAACACCACCGATTCGGTAACCTTTTAGACCGGCCTCCATAATCAATTGACCAGCAAAATGACCAAGCGGACGCTTGAAGACAGAACCACAAGATGGCCATTCCAATGGTTGTTTTAACTCACGTAAATGCGTTAGACGGTCCATTTCTTGTTTAATAACCGTGTGATTACTTGGTTTCAAAGCAAACTTGGCAGATAAAACAATGGCACCATTTTCTTGCAAAATGGACGAACGGTAGCCAAAACGCAAATCACGTCCATCCAAAGTTTCAACATATCCAGCTGGAGTCAAAACTTGGGCGGAAACCAAGATATGCGCAATCTCCCCACCATAGGCACCTGCGTTCATATAAACAGCACCACCGACGCTTCCTGGGATACCACAAGCAAACTCAAAACCTGAAAGCGAATGGAACAAGGCTACTTTAGTTGTTTCAATCAAATTAGCTCCTGCTTCTGCTTCAATTGTATAACCAGAAACGGTCACAGACTTGAGTTCATCCATTCGGATGACAAAACCACGAATACCCCCATCTTTTACAATGATGTTGCTGGAATTCCCCAAAACCATCCAGGGGATCTGTTCACGATTAGCAAATTCCACGATCCGTACAATCTCATAGCGATTGCGTGGAAATGCTAAGTAATCTACTGATCCCCCTACTTTAGTATAGGTGTAGTCTTTCAACGGCTCGTCGAAACGAATATCGATTCCTTCAAGTTCTTGCCTGATTTTATCTTTCATATTACATCTCTTTTCAAAAAATAGAATATCTAACACATTATACCAAACTTTGGTATGAATTTCCATCCTATTTCCCTCCTTTCTCATTAGACCAAAAGAAAAATCCACCGAGGTGGATTTT
The DNA here is from genome assembly GCF_032594915.1 of Streptococcus sp. 29896. Lineage (NCBI taxonomy): Bacteria > Bacillati > Bacillota > Bacilli > Lactobacillales > Streptococcaceae > Streptococcus > Streptococcus suivaginalis. The sequence goes on from NZ_CP118733.1 coordinate 1,024,968, forward strand.
TCTTATGATTGGATCTGGATGCCTTCTTGGTCAACTTCAAGGACATGGAGGCTACCATCTAGTTGTAGGGCAGTAATTTTTTCTGAAATACTCTCCAGTTTTTCTTTGGCTGCAAGGACCATGACAGTTGGACCTGCGCCAGAAAGATAGGTCGCATAGGCCCCTTCTTCATGACCAATTTGTTTAATTGGGTAGAATTCTTGAACCAATTTTTGACGAAAAGGCTCATGGAACATATCGGATTCAATAGCCTTACCAGCCGTTTCAATATCCCCTTTTAATAGAGCTGCAACTGCCACGTTTGCAATACTACTGGCAGCAACGGCTTTCTTGGCTGATAATTGACTAGGCAAGACACCGCGACTTTCACTTGTGCGCAAGGGGTAATTCGGAATGAAGGCAAGAAACCCTGTCTCAGGAAAATCTGCCACAACTGCTGCTACCTTTTTATTGACATAACTTGAAATCACCAAATTTCCATAAATAGCTGGCGCTACGTTGTCAGGATGGCCTTCTATTTCAGTCGCAATGGTCAACTTTTCTTCCTTTGTCAGTTGTAGATTTCCAAGTTGATTTGCCAGTTCAATACCAGCAACAATGACAGAACTAGATGAACCAAGTCCTCTAGCCAGAGGAATATCGCTAGTCATCTTGAGCCGATGGGGTTGCAAATTTTTACAAACCTTCAAAGCGGTTTTTATCAATAAATTGTTTTGGTCACTTGGCACGTATTCCAAGTTGTGTTCGATTGCCCATTGGTCTGCCGGTTCAAGGATGTCGATATACAGATACTTGCTCAAGGCAACACCAACTGAATCAAAACCAGGACCAATATTGGCACTGGTTGCAGGTACCGTAATTCTCATATTTAATCCCCCAAAACTTTGAAGGTATTTTGAACTTCAACAGCTTCCGCCGCAGCTAATTTAGCTTGCACATTTTCCAACTGAGTTTTACTCATTGCGTGAGTAACAATGACTACACGTGCCTGGTCTCCAAGTGAAGCAGCTTGCAAGATTTGTTTAAAGGAAATGGATTCGCTATTGAAGATTTCAGCCAAGCGAAGCAAGGTACCTGTCTTATCAGGCGCTAAGATGGAGAAATAGTATTCACTTACGACATCTTCAGGTTTGGCCAACTGAAGAGGACGGCTGTATTCATTAAAGGCTTTGCCGACGGTCTTATCATTCAAACGACGAACGATTCGAACGATATCTGCCACAACACTTGTTGCGGTTGGCTTTTGACCTGCTCCCGGTCCGTAGTACATGGACTCGCCAATTCCGATTGATTCAACAAAGACGGCGTTCATGACCCCGTTGACACTTGCAAGAGGGTGTGATTTTGGTAAGAATGTTGGAGATACTTCGGCAGCAATACCTGAGGTGGTTTCTTGAATATCACCCACGAGTTTAATAACGTAGCCCAGCTCTTGCGCTACCGCTACATCTTCTGGTGTGATTCCTGAGATGCCCTTGTGTGCAACTTGTTCAAAATCAATGGTCATACCAAATGCAAATTGACTCAAAATCACAGCCTTGTAAGCCGCATCAATTCCTTCAACGTCATTGGTTGGGTCTGACTCTGCATAACCCAATTCCTGAGCTGTTTTTAAGGCTTCATCATAGGTCCATCCTTCGTCGACCATTTTAGTCATCATGAAGTTTGAAGTACCATTCAATACTCCAAGGACGCGGGTAACCTTATCAGAAGTAAGCGAATTTGCCAAGGTCCGCAAAATTGGAATACCGCCAGCGACTGCTGCTTCATAATAAAGAGCTACCCCATTATTTACAGCCAATTCACGCAATTCACTACCATGAACAGCTAACAAGTCTTTGTTTGCAGTAACAACATGTTTCCCTGCTTCTAATGCACGGCTAATGAAGGTTTTAGCAGGCTCGATACGGCCCATTAATTCTACAACGATTTGAATTGTATCATCAGATAGAATATCGTCAATATTGGTTACAAAATGATAATCATGTCCAGCTGCAAGTAATCGCTCTTTTTCCGCTTGGTCTTTCACCAAAACCTTTGCAACTTGAATGTTTTCTTGAGCAGCTTGTTGAATTTTCTCAGTATTTTCTTTCAACAAAAACGGAACGCCACTCGCTACTGTTCCAAAGCCTAAAAGGGCAATATTAATTGTCATAAATACTCCTTAAAATCTATTTTTCCCATTATAGCACAAATTTTTAGAAAATTCTGCTACAATAGATTTAAGAATAAATATAGGAGGAAAAAATGACCGCCCAGCATACACGAACCAGTCGCAGACGCAGGAAGAAAAGCGGCCCCAAACTTGCCCTTTGGCTAGGCATGCTCCTCAGTCTTTTACTTATCCTTGGAACCATGATTCTTTTTATCAAAGGTACCAGTCTTTTCAGGCAGGATAGTCAAGCAAGCACTTCCATCTCTAGTTTTGTAACGAGCTCAACCACAAGTGAATCCCAAACGAGTACTAGTCAAGATGACAGCACTAACTCCTCTGATATTCCTTGGGAGCAACAAGCAGAGCCGGTTAAAATACCTATTCTTATGTATCATGCCATTCATGTCATGTCTCCTGAAGAAAGTGCCAATGCAAATTTGATAGTGGATCCAACTACTTTTGAATCCCATCTCCAAGCTTTGCAGGAAGCTGGTTATTATAGTTTGTCTCCCGAAGAAGCCTATAAAGTGTTGACGGAAAATGTCTTGCCTGCTGGAAAAAAAGTGGTTTGGTTAACCTTTGATGACAGCCTCTGGGATTTTTATGACATTGCTTATCCGATTTTGAAAAAATATAAAATGAAGGCTACCAATAATGTCATTACAGGTCGGACAGAAAGTGGTATGACTGGCCATCTCACACTTGACCAATTAAAAGAGATGCAAGCAAATGGCATCTCCTTCCAAGGACACACCGTGACACATCCTGATTTGGAATACTCGAGTTTAGAGGACCAGACTAGAGAACTTCAACTTTCCAAGACCTACCTAGACACCAATCTCAATCAAGATACCCTTGCAGTGGCCTATCCAGCTGGACGATATTCAACTGACACCTTATCCATCGCTGAAAGTATAGGTTACAAGTTGGGCGTCACTACCAATGAAGGGCTTGCTTCGGCTGCTGATGGCTTACTCAGTCTCAACCGTGTCCGCATCCTACCAACCACCACTCCTGAGACACTCCTACAAACAATTGCACAGTAAGATGAATGAACAAAAATAGCACCCCGTTTTTGAGAGTTGGGGTGCTTTTTTATTCCTCAAAATCTATAACAAATAGACATCTAGAAGAGTTCTTTATAGAAGGCAATAGTTTCTTCCAGTGTCGGCATAAATGGATTGCCTGGTGCGCAGGCATCGATCAAGGCATTCTTGGAGAGGTATTCAAAGTCGAAGTCTTCTTCTTTGATATCCAACTCAGTCAGTTTTTTCGGAATACCGACTTCGGCAGACAGTTCTTCAATTTGAGCGATTGCATAGTCTGCACATTCCTCGTCAGATTTGCCTGCGATGTCTAGCCCCAATGCTTTTGCCACATCTCGAAAGGCTGCTGGTACACGTTTAGCATTTTCCCGTTCGATAATTGGTAAAATCATGGCACAGCAGACACCATGTGGTAAATCATATACAGCCCCCAACTGGTGAGCCATAGAGTGAACATAGCCTAGACCAGCATTATTAAAGCTCATACCTCCAAGGAAAATTGCATGAACCATAGCCTCACGAGCTTCGATATCCTGACCGTTTTCAACTGCACGAGGCAAATATTCCTTGATCAGTTCAATAGCACCCATAGACAGTTTCTTAGTCACACCATATGCTCCTGGAGTTACTAGAGCTTCAATTGCATGGGTCAAGGCATCCATACCCGTTGCTGCCGTTAAAGCTGCTGGTTTAGAAAGCATGAGTTCTGGATCATTAACTGACATCACGGCTAAGCTATTCTTATCTACCATTACCATTTTTACCTTACGTTCCTCATCCGTAATAACATAGTTAATGGTAATCTCAGCAGAAGTACCTGCAGTTGTATTGATAGCGACAACTGGCAAGCCTTTTTTCTCAGACTTATGAAGACCTTCATAATCTTGAGGTTTTCCGCCGTTTGTTGCCATAATGGAAATACAGCTTGCCGCATCCTGTGGAGAGCCGCCACCAACCGAGATAATAAAATCACAGTCATTTTCCTGCAGAACAGCTAGTCCGTCATAGACATTTTTACAGGTTGGGTTTGGGTCCACATGACTGAAGACCACATAATCTACACCTGCTTCATCAAGCGGCTTGGTTACTTTGGGTAGAATGTCGCTTGTCAACAAAAATTCATCCGTTACAAGAAGAGCTTTCTTGTAGCCCAGTTCTTTGACATAGCCACCAATTTCATTGACACAACCACGACCAATTAAGTTGACCGCTGGAACATAAAAAGTTGCCATAGCAAAACCTCCGTTTAAAGTATATTATTATGTTTTTTCTACACTATTAGCATACACCTTTTTCCTAGTTTTATCAATTAATATGTGAAGTTTTTCTCATTTGTTTTTTTCTAAAAAAGAAAGAAGGCAAACAGCTCCTTCTTTCTCTTGCTTAATAGAAAACAACTAGAATACCACAATGGTACGCCCCAAATGTCTACCTTCTTTTAGTTCTTGAATAACATTTGGCAATTCTTCCAAACGGATTTCATTATAGGTTAAATTGTCACAAATTTTCCATTCCGAAGCAAATTTCTCCCAGACCTTACAGCGTTTTTCATGACTGATTTGAACAGAATCAATACCCAAAGCCTGGACTCCTCGTAAGATAAATGGAAGAACGTTGGTTGCAACTTTTACTCCAGCAGCATTTCCACATAGACTAATTGCCCCATCATAGTCAATTTGCGGAATGAGATGCGAAACAACATCTCCTCCAACTGTATCCAATACGTAATCATAGATTCCTTTTAAGAGGAGAGGATTTTCTTTTAAGAAGATCTGCTCTGGTTTGATAATATCCGTTGCCCCAAGTTTTCGAACCAACTCATCCTGGGTATCTTTACGTGTTAAAGCTGTTATTTGTGGATAGCCAAGGTGCTTCAAAATAGCCAAGGCCACACTTCCAACTCCACCACTTGCACCTGTCACTAAGAGCCGAGGAGCATTCTGGGGCTTCATACCAGCATTTTCCAATGCCAATACAGATAGACCAGCTGTCAATCCTGCAGTCCCAATAATCATTGCATCCTTCATACTAAGGCCGGCTAGCAAGGGAACTACCCATTCATGAGGAATTCGAGCGTATTGAGCAAAACCACCCGTGTGAGACATCCCCATCTCATAGCCTGTAACCAATACTTCTTGTCCAACTGAAAAATCAGGAGAATCGGACGAAACAACCACTCCAGCTAGATCAATACCTGGAATCATAGGATAGTTTCGAATAACACCAGCATTTTTCTGAACAGCAAGCATGTCCTTGTAATTGACTGAACTATAAGCGACTTTTATAAGGACATCACCTTGATGTAAATCATCCAGACCGATGGTTTTGGGGCCAAAAACCAAGGCATCTCCTTGCTCTTCTACGACCATTGCGGTAAAAGTATCTTGCTTCATTTTACTGTCCTCCATTAAAGTTGTTACCTGACTTAATTGGTCTTTTCAACCAAAAACTCTATACTATCATTATAAAAGGAAAATGATGATATTTCCATATGCTAAACTCCAAGAATTCCTTATAGAAATCCATTAGCCCAACTTATAAAAAAACGACCAACTATCCGTTGGACGTCTTCTATGAATTAACGAATTTGCTCAAAACTCAAGTGAACAATAATTTTATCAGCATAGCCATTGCGTTCCAAATCACGCTGCAATCGATAGGAAATATAATGTTCCGCAATCGTGATATAACCCGCATCCAAGAGACGATGCTCCACCAATGATTGCACCATACTAATGGTTGGACGTTCAGTATGAGCCTCTTCCAAGTCTAGTACAACTTTTTTGGTGACTTGGGCAAGGTTTTTACGCCAGTTATCATCGATAACGTAGACTGTTTGAGCAGCCTTGATGATGGCTTGATAAATCTTATCTGGATTAAATTCTACAACTTCGCCACTTCGTTTAATGACTTGCATAAGGAGCTCCTTTCTGGTTTTCAGTAAACCCTTTCACACTTCTATTATCTAGGTTTTCTGAATTTTTGTCAAGTTTATTTTCATAAATATGATATAATAATGGAGAATACATGAAAAAGGAGAAACATATGACATCTGCAATGCCAAAACGTCAAGAAATTGATGTTCAATTAACTTGGAATACAGATTTGCTCTTTCCAAGCCCTGAAAATTACAAAGAAAACTTGGTAGCTTATGCGGAACAAGTTGCTGCTTTTGAATCTAACTTCAAAGGAAAATTAGCGGACAAGGGAATCATTGTTGCTGCTCTGACAGAATACGAAAAAATCGTTATTCTTGATAGCAGACTTTCCCACTATGCCTTTTTGCCATTAGAAGTTGACAAGATGAATACTGAATTGGCGAGCCTGGCCAATGAATACGACCTCGTTTCTGCCAAGGCACGTCCTCAACGAGATTTCCTCTATTCAGAACTTGGTCAATTAGATGAAGCCTTTCTTCTTGAATTAAAAGAAGAACAGCTACAATGGGCTGCCTTCTTTGATGCAATCCTACGTGACAAGCCTCATCAGCTTCATCCACTACAAGAAGAACTTCTCTCTAACTTCGCACCAACCTTTGGTCAGCCATATAATAACTACGGTGTGACCAAGTTTGAAGATATGACCTTTGATAACTTCGAGGCAAATGGCGAAACGCTCGGCAACAGCTATGTGCTCTTTGAAAATGATTATGAACTCAGCCATGATACCGAAATTCGTCGCAATTCAGCTGCTGGCTTCTATTCAACCTTGAAGAAATACAAAAATACAACTGCTGCGACTTATTTGTCTCATATCAAAAACGAACAAATCGAAGCTCGCTTACGTGGTTTTGACAGCACAATTGATTTCCTCTTGCATAGTCAAAATGTCTCTCGTGATCTCTTCGACCGTCAAATTGATGTTATCATGAAGGAATTAGCTCCTCACATGCGTCGCTATGTCAAATTGGTTGCTAAGGCTCATGGTTTGGATAAAATCACTCATGCTGACTTGAAAATCAGTCTACCATCTGAATACAATCAACGCATTACTCCTGAAGAGTCCAAACAATTCTTGATTGACTGCTTGGGTATTCTTGGAGAAGATTATGTAAAAATGATTGAACAATCATTTGACGAGCGTTGGATTGACTTTGCTCAAAACGAAGGTAAGGCAACAGGTGGCTTCTGTGCTACTCTTTACGATGGACCATCCTATATCCTACTATCATGGACAGGTTTGATGAACGAAGTCTTGGTATTAGCTCACGAATTGGGACATGCTGGTCATTTCCAATTGGCTAAGAAACAAAGCGTCCTCAGCTACGATCCATCCCTCTACTTCATCGAGGCTCCTTCTACAGCTAATGAAGTCTTGACATGTAACACCCTTTTGAAAAACAACCAAGACCCTGGCTTCCAGGCTTACTTGATTAGCGAGTTGATCAGCCGTACTTACTTCCACAACATGGTCACTCACTTGCTTGAAGCAGCCTTCCAACGTGAAGTTTATACTCGTTTGGACAATGAAGAATACCTCAATGGTGATATTCTCTGCCAAATCAAGTTGGATGTCATCAAGAAATTCTGGGGTGAAGACTTTGAAATCGGTGACGATGCAGGTCTTATCTGGATGCGTCAACCACACTACTACATTGGTTTGTATCCATATACCTACTCAGCTGGTTTGACCATCGGTACGGCTATGGCTAAACAACTAGAAGAAAATCCTGAAGAAGTTGTTGAAAAATGGTTGGAAACCCTCTCACTCGGTGCAAGTCTTTCTGCCCAAGACCTTGCTAAACACGCAGGTGTCGACGTTTCGACTGACCAACCACTCAAAGAAACCATCGCCTATGTTGGTTCGCTAGTTGACAAACTTGAACAACTGATCTAAACCAAAACACCTAGTCTTTCTGACTAGGTGATTTTTTCGTCCCTGTACCATTGAATGAGAACTTCTTTTTCGGGCTCTGTCAAAAAATGCCCGCCATTAAATAGCCATAAGGTCAAGTTTTCAAAAGCATGTATCTTCCAAGCCTCACAAAGCTTTTCCAACTCTTTCAGATTAATCATCTCATCATTTCGACCTGCTGTCATTAGAATAGGAAGCTGGGAAGAAATGATTGGAAGCGGATAAGAGAGGGCTGATGGATGGAGCAAGAGAACTTGATTGACTGATTCAATTCCCTTTGCTAACAAGCCTATGACAAAATTGGCTCCATTTGAAAAGCCAATCAAACTGATTTTATCATAGCTCGACAAATCTCTTTCCCGCCAGTTTTGAAAAAAATCCTGGATGCGCTCTTCAAAATCCTCTTGATCGAGCTGACCATTGATAAGCGGTTTGAAAAAGCGTCTCATCCTTCCCTGATCTGACCAGGTTCCTTGAAATGATAGGATACTGGCAGATGGGTCCAAAAGCTTCCTCATAAAAAGCAAAGAGGTTTCATCGCCACCAGTCCCATGAAAAAGGACCAATAAATGACGATTTTCCCCCTGAAGATAGTATTCTTTCATTTTATTCATACCGTTCTGCCAAGCTACTTTCGATATCTGCCCGATCTTCTTCAAGAAAAGTCGGTAGAAAAAGCGGTATCTGATCTAAGAGCTCCCTTTGCTGAGGAATAGGAGCTTCACGGTGACCAGATGCTGTCGCCACTTCAAACATCAGATAGTTTGGGGCACGATAATAGAGCGAATGCATGAAATCACGGTTGATAATCCCCGTGTGAGGACGCTCCATCAGATTTAAACGTGTTACTAAATCTTCTAAATCAGAATGATTCTCCACCCCAAAGGCAATATGATGGATACTTCCCACCCCCATCACACTGATCGGTGCTTCGAGATCCAAAATCAAATCAAGTCTATGGTGAAAATCATTATCAAAACCGACTGTCAAAACTTGTTGTCCCTGATAAACAAAAGACTCCTCCACTTTAAATCCATACAATTCTACAAGCTGTTTTCGTAAGGATTCAACTTCTCGAATTCGCATTTGTAAACCAGCAATACCAAGAATAGCATGTTCTTGTGGCACTTCTGATTCTTTTGAAGGAAACATCCTCTCTATTACTACTTCATGATAGGTAAAACCTAGTTCTTGTCCATCACCATCTTGCAAAAACAACATATCTCTTTTACCAAATACCTGTATTCCAGAATGCTCGACACCAAAAGAGTCCAAACGCTTCATCCAATAAATAAGACTGGCTTGGTCTGAAACTAAAAAAACGGTTCGTTCTAAAGCGTTCGAACCAGGTCGTCTAGTAGGACTATTGGGCATATCAAAAATGGTAAACTCTGTGCCAATTCTCCCCTTTTGGTCACCAAAAAAGAGATGGTACATGTTGGAATCTTCCTGATTAACTGTTTTTAGGATCAAATCCATTCCCAAAATACGGTGATAAAAGTCATAGGCTTGGTAGATGTTTCCAACCAAACTAGAGATATGATGAATACCTGTATTGTTCATGCTCATTCCTTCTTTCTGAAATTATTTTATCACTAGTTAAAGACAAAAGAAACTAAAATGCTCAAAAAAGCCTGGATCTAGTCCAGACTTCTATACTATTCATTTCCACAAATGAAAGGATTCAACTGTTTATAGGCCTATAAAATGAATGAGAGGAGCAAACCGCCAATCAAACCACCAACAACTGCTGCTAGAATATTTCCTTTGGCTTTTCCAATTTTTCCACCTCTTGCAGCCGACGCCACAAAGACGCCAACACCAGCTGCAAGTCCCATATCGACCCAAACGTCACCGGATTGGGTCATTAAACCAACTCCATGATTCAAGGTCCAGATGGTACCAACAATCATGGCTGCTGCTACCCAACCACCGATCGGGCCCCAGCTATCCACCATTTTTCCCCACATCATTCGAATGACGAAGGGAAAGATAAATGCACCAACAACAGTTGCAATTGCTTGTTGAATTGTCATCACAGCTCCTCCTTAATCTTTTTCCATATCTTCTTCAACTTTTGCTGCTACCAATCCACCCAAAACTGCTCCGACTAGGACCAAAAGGATGGTTGGTAGTGAATCTACCACACTGCCAAAACCATACAGAAAGGCATCACGGAAAATTCCGCACAAGGCAATTCCTAATCCCATATCAACAAATGCTGAATCTGGATCATGTTTGATTAAGCCAAGGTAATGGTTCATAAACCACATGGGACCTATAATAATAAATGCAGCAAAGTAGCCACCTGCGATACCATAGGCATTTGCAAAAGCACCCCATACACTCATAACAATCATACCGGCAATCATATAGCCGATTGTAGAACGTAAAAATTTCATTCTTCCTCCTCCAACTTCTATTCGTCAGCTAGGCTAACAATTTCTTTGACCTTGATTTCCTAGCAGATTCGAAATTACTTCCTTTTCCAGTATATTATTTTTCTTTTAGGTAGGTCAAATCATTCTTATTTAGAGTAGCTATAAGCAAGGCTTCTTGTTGTGCTACTTCTTCTGTCGTCCAACCGTAGTAAGCTGCCATTTCTTTTATCACTTCTGGAGCAACTCCATCCAGTTGTTCCCGCATAAAGAGCATATAGTTTGTTCTACGAAGCAGATAATCCACTACTGTCAAAGTCATTTCTTCTTTCATGGCATAATGAAGAGAAAGCAAATCACGTTGATTAAGGTCAGACACAGCCTCTACTTTATGGTTCAAGGCAAATACTTTTGGCGCATTTGAACCGTACAAGTTAGCAAGATAGAGGGCATCGTCGTAGTCCAATCCTTTTTTCACCCCTAATTGTGCCAAGTGTTCAATTTCTTCTGCTACGTTTGCAGGGTTCAATTCTCCACCAGAAACAGGATAGGTCTTAGAATTGATGAGTTTAAAGCTGCGCCCATGTTCTTCTTTGAGGATGTCTGCTACTTTTTCCAAGGCACCTTCTGCCATCTTACGGAAGTCTGTGATTTTACCACCAGCAAGAGTCAGCAAACCATTGTCATCACGATCAAGGGCAGAACCGCGTGATACAGCAGACGGATCCAAATGTTTTTCAGAAACACTGCCTTCGAGATGGCTCAAATCATGTTCCACATCGTCCCGTGTCTTTTCATTGTTCAAATAAGCTTTGACTGTTTCAATCAAGCTATTGAAACTATCATCGCTAAGTTTACCATTATTTCCACCGTTGTAATCAGAAGCACCATTTCCAGACAAGAGCGGCCGAAGTCCCGCCCAACCACTTTCGATATCATCAATGGTCAGATTAGCTTCTGGGAAGCGATTGTTGACAATTTCAAGAAGATAGTCAACGTCTTCTTGGGTTACCGTCGGATTCGCCAAATCGCCAGTATAGTCCGTATCTGTCGTACCAAAGTAGGTTTTATTTTCGCGTGGAAGGACAAAGACCATGCGACCATCTGCGTGACCTGTATCAAAGTAAGTTGGCTGAGGAACAGACAAACGAGAACTATCGACAACTAGGTGTACACCCTTGGTTGGACGCATTTGAAAGACACCTGAACCTTCGCCACCAAGATTTCGCACTTCATCGCTCCAAGGTCCTGTTGTATTGATAACCAATCGTGCACGAATTTCAAAGGTGCTGTCTGTCAGTAAGTCGCGCGCGACGATACCAACAACTTTTCCAACCTCATTCTTGATGAATTTCTCAGCTTTGACACGGCTAGCAATCAAGGCACCATCTTTAGCTGCACGTTTGATATTTTCAATAACCAAGCGAGCATCATTGTTACGAAAGTCAAGGTAAACTCCACCGCCAAGCAAGCCTTCTTTTTTCAGGTGAGGTGCCCGCTCTAAGACTTCTTCTCTCGTCAAAACCTTATTGGCAAGGTCTGTATTGTTAACACCAGCCAAGAGGTCATAGAGGTCCATAGCCACTTTCAAACGAAAGAGACTAAAGGTCGAACCTTCTTCATCATAGACAGGAAGCAACATTGGGTCTGGCTTGGGAATGTGAGGCGCAATATTTTGTACAACCGCACGTTCTGAAACTGTATCGGAAACCACTTCTACATCAAATTGTTTGAGGTAGCGGAGTCCACCGTGAACCAATTTGGTTGAACGGCTGGATGTCCCTTCGGCAAAGTCTTGCATTTCAATCAAGGCTGTCTCCATGCCACTAGCAGCAGCTTGGAGGGCTACTCCAGCCCCCGTAATACCGCCACCAATAATCAAGAGATCCAACTGTCTATCTTGCATTTTTTCAATCGCTAAGCGACGTGTTTCTTTTGAAAATTCCATGTTTTCACACTTTCTATTTCTTTACTCTTCATCCAATTGTGCAAATAATTGCGTTGCAGCAACTGCTTTTTTCCAGCCTTTATAAAGCTGTTCTTTACGAGCTTCATTCATAGCTGGTTGGAAGGATTGGCCAACTGCATTCAATTCTTTCAATTCATCCAAGTCTTTCCAGAAACCAACTGCCAGACCTGCTAGGAAGGCTGCACCAAGAGCAGTTGTCTCCAAGTTTTTCGCACGCGCAATCTCAATGCCAAGAATATCAGCCTGGAATTGCATGAGAAGACTGTTCATAGCCGCGCCTCCATCTACTTTCAAAACAGAGATATCAATACCTGAATCAATCTGCATGGTATCAATAACATCTCGTACCTGGTAGGCAATAGATTGAAGAGTTGCCTTCACAAAATCTTCCTTGGTTGTTCCACGCGTCAATCCAAAAACAGATCCACGCGCATCTGAATTCCAGTAAGGAGCTCCCAAGCCAGTAAAGGCTGGTACAACATAGACTTCATCATTGCTAGTGGACTTACGAGCCAACTCCTCCGATTCAGGTGACTCTTTGACCATCCGCATTCCGTCACGAAGCCATTGCACAGCTGATCCTGCTATAAAGATTGAACCTTCTAGCGCATAATAGACCTTGCCATTGATACCATAACCGATAGTGGTCAAGAGGCTATTATCAGAAAGCTGCATTTCCTCTCCCGTATTCATAACGATAAAAGAACCTGTTCCATAGGTATTTTTCACCATACCTGGTTCAAAGGCCAACTGACCAAATAGGGCTGCTTGTTGGTCACCTGCCATACCAGAGATTGGTACTTCTGCTCCGTAGAAATGGAATGGAGCTGTCGTTCCGTAGATTTCTGAGTTGGAACGAACTTCAGGCAACATAGCTTTTGGAATATTGAGCAATTCAAGGATTTCATCATCCCACTTGAGCTCTTTGATATTGTATAACATAGTACGTGCCGCGTTTGAGTAGTCCGTCACATGGCACTTGCCATTTGTCAATTTCCATACCAACCAAGTATCAATGGTTCCAAAGAGGATTTCTCCCTTTTCTGCACGCTCTTGGGCTCCAGGAACTTGATCCAAAATCCAACGAACCTTGGTTGCTGAAAAGTAGGCATCAATAACCAAACCTGTCTTCTTATGGAAGAGGTCTGCATGCCCATCTTGTTTTAACTGATCTGCAATGTGAGCTGTCTGGCGAGATTGCCAGACAATGGCATTGTAAATTGGAAGTCCTGTTTCCTTGTCCCAAACAACTGTCGTTTCACGTTGGTTAGTAATCCCAATCCCTTCAATCTGGTCTGGACGAACACCACTTTCAATAAAGGATCCCGCAATGACAGACTGGACGGAATTCCAAATTTCATTGGCATTGTGTTCTACCCAACCTGGTTTAGGGAAAATTTGCGTGAATTCTTTTTGGTAACTACCCACTTTTTCACCTTTTTTGTTAAAGATGATGGCGCGTGAGCTCGTTGTACCTTGGTCAATGGCCATAATGTATTTTTCTGCAGACATATCCTGTCCTCCCCATTTTTGTTTTCTTGAAAACGCTTCCGTTTTCCTTGTGACTTTATTGTAAACTATTTTGTGAATTTTTCCTTATCATTTTTTTTACATTTTACAAAAAATCTGATAAAACATCCTTCTATCAAGGATTAAACCAACTTATGAATCATACAAAACATACAAAAACTTCCTAGATTTTTCTAGGAAGCTGATTGATTATCGGCGCTCAATCTTATAATACTCTCCTTCCAACAATCGCTTGGCTTGGTCAAGTTTTTGAAGATGTAGAGAGGAAATAATCTTTTTTAGAGCGAGAATATCATATGGATGTGGATAGGAAAAAAGCTGATAGGTATGAGAGCTGGTCAGAGGGTAATCCAAGCATATAATCAGGTCATAGTCTTTTCCTTTTTCGAAGAATTCAAACTGCAGAGCACCATTCCCGTCTAATTCCTGTTGCAAGTATTGGAACAAGGGAAGATTCCTTACTTTGGAATAACTAGAAGCCAAAGCGAGGCGAACCTTGGTTCTCTCAACTTGTAAAAGATAAACAATGAGTTGGACCATAGCTTGAAACTGCTGGTCAGCAATTGGTTTTGTCACATGCTGAAACCAATTTTCTTGAACTGAAATCAGTATTTGCTTGGCTAAATCCTGTAGGGCTGTCGGACAGGAAGGGCATTCTTCAAAGCCTGTTTCAATCCAAGATTGAAAAAAATAGAGCTGACTAAAGACTTGATTGAGTTGATAAAGGCTCTCTTCTTCCATCATCAACTCCATCTGCATTGAAGTTTTTAGTTCCTGAAAACTCCAACTTGTCGCTTCCATGATTGGGCCACCAAAACCTAGTAATTGCTCTAATTGATGGGCAGCCAAGATACCTTGACTAAATAGAAAAGCAAAAATCGTCATGGCATCTCCTTCTTGAAAGGAGCTTGATTTTTGTTGACTCATGGTGAGAAAAAGGCTGCGCAATTGACGGTAAAATTTATGCTGATGATAGGGCTTCATTATTTCATAAGTCGACTGGAAATCCAGATCCTTTAAGCGCATGCGTTTTTGTACCAAGGTCAACCACAGGCCTAATTGGTGGGCTTGACGAGGATTAAAGGATGATTGATACTGTCTTTCAAAAATAGGTAAGTAGGCCAATTGTTCCTGGTAAACCCGATCCAGTTCAAAATCAGAAGCTGGCTGGGTTAGCCACAGTAAATTAAAATAGAAATAGCGTATCTGTAGTTCACTCCCTTTTAATTTCCCACCCTTGATTCCAATTTGAAATTCCTTGAGCAGTTTATTGAGACTGGCTAATTGACGGCTAATCGTTGCTTCGCTAACCAACAATTCTTGAGCCAATAGTGGAATTGATACATCATTGCGATCGAGTAAACAAAGTAAAAGCTGGTAGCGTAAGCTCGGACGACAGAGATAGCCCAACAATTCCTGACTAGACAAACTTGCAGACCGTTTCAAAGTAAGATTTTCGTCTTCTAAGGAAAATTCCAAGCCTAATTCATCTACGCCCGCATCTTCATTAAAAGTTGTAATATAGCGAAGAAGAGTTGATCGTGACACATCAAGACGTCGGCATGCTTCTTTCAAACTAAGAGCATGCCCCATTCTTTGCAAATCTAGCATCAGATGAAGAATGGCATTTTCTCGTTTTTCTAATAAGTGGGCAATATGCACTACAAGTCCCCCTCCCTTCTCCGTCTATCATGGTAATAATAGTTGGCAGCTTCTATTAAAATGGGAACCAGAGCAGTTTGTTGTGGCAGACAAAGCCAAGATTGTTGCAACAAATCCTCAATCCTTAAACCTTGCTGAATAGCAAAAGCCAGCTGATTCATTTGTGCCAGATGATCCGATTTTGAAATCAATTGCCCACCCAAAAGACGACCATCGGTCTGGCTCAAAACCAGCTTGAAATCCAATTTTTCCTTATCCCATTGACTATAAGGTTGCTGGATACGAACAACATCTGTGTCCAGCCACAATTGCGCCTCTTTTTCTGTCAAACCAACGCTTGTCATATTTACCCCAAAAATCCGACTGGAGACAATACGCACAACGTCTTTTAAGGGACGCTTCTTCTCTTGTAAATTTGCAACCGCTAAGCGACCTGTTAAAATTGCATGGTTAATCATTGGAAGATAGGCTTGACCAAAAAAAGCAAATGGAAGTCGTATAAGGTCGCCGACCGCAAAAACTCCTGGTCGACTGGTTTCCAGGAAGGCATCAACAACCAAGCAACCATCTGGATCGAGTTCTAATTGCCCTTGCAAGAACTGACTATTGGGTCTAAAATTCGTTGCTAGGAGGCCAAAATCCGCCTGAATGCTCTCTTCATAAGTTTCACAGACAAGACTACCATCCTCAATCCCTAGCCTATTAACTGTTTGACCGAAATAGGTTTTGATATTTCGTCTGTCTAATTCCTCTAGAATAAACTCTGTCATCTCTTGATCAAAATACTTTGCCAGCGGCCACTCTTGTGACTCAATCAACTGCAATTCAATGGGATACTCCGATAAAGCATCAATGGTTTCCAAGCCAATTTGCCCTGCGCCAATAACTGAAATCTTTTTGGCAGTAGCGACTTTTTCAAATGCTGATAAAGCCTCTCGTTTCGATTTACAAGACAGCATTCTCTCCCTGCTATCCTGACTTTGGTATTCCCAGACCTGACAGGAGCCCATAGCAAGAATCAAATAATCAAAAGAAAGACTCTTTACTTGACCATTTTGACTGATTTGGATTACATTTTCCTCATGAGATAAGCTTAAGAATCGCGTTTCCAAGAGTAGCTCAATGTCCGAAGCAACAACTTCCTCATAGAGTTGACAAGTAGCTTCTTCCCAAGTCGAAATACGATTTTTCATTCGCCAATTAAAAGCATTTGGAAAAAAACCAACTTCTTTTTCCTGGTCAATCAGACAAATATTAGCCTGAGGATAGGTTTTTCTTGCCTCTACTGCTGCAGCTAATCCAGCAAAAGAAGCTCCAATAATAATAATTTCCATACAAGATCCTTATTTGTTTTTTGCTATTATAACAAGAATTACCCGAAATTGAAAAGGCTTGCAACTAAAAAACACACCAGATATCTGATATGTTTGAATAAACTTAAATAAAACGTCTAAAATGGAAGTTAACACCTTGGTTTGGATCGAGTGAAAATGGTGTCTTATGAATTAAAATAAAATCTTTTTTTCATAAAACTGTCCTTGCTTTCGTATTTTCAGGCTCGGGTTAAAACAGTCACTTCCCTGACTATCCTCGCTTTCGGGTTTTTGAGCTCGGGTTAAAAACGTCCACTGGACTAGCTCGCTTTCATATTTTTAGGCTCGCGTTAAAACAGTCACTTCCCTGACTGTTTTAATAATCTGGTCGTACGACTCCTGTTACTGTGGCTTTAGTTGCCTCGTAGTCGCCGTCCACTACGACTTTGATAATGCGTTTGGCATCTTCTTCTGGACATGGTACCAATGGTAAGCGGAGCGGGCCAACTTCAAATCCCATATAATTAAGAACTGCCTTAACCGGTGCAGGACTTGGGTAGGAGAAGAGGGCATTGACTTTCGGAATAAACTTACGTTGAATTGCGGCTGCTGTTCGGATATCTTGTTGCTCAATGGCTGTGAACATCTCATACATCTCATCACCATTTGTATGGGAAGCCACTGAAATTACACCGTCTGCTCCCAAGTTCATGGCATGGAAGGCATCTCCGTCCTCACCTGTATAAATCAAGAAATCTTCTGGCTTGTTTTCAATCAAGTAAGCCATATTGGCAAGGCTGGTACACTCTTTGACCCCAATGATATTGGGATGTTCTGCCAAACGCAACATGGTTTCTGGCGTCATTTCAACAACGACACGACCTGGGATATTGTAGATAATGATTGGCAAATCTGAAGCATCTGCAATGGCCTTAAAGTGCTGATACATTCCTTCTTGAGAAGGTTTGTTGTAATAAGGCACGATGGCAAGACCAGCCGCAAAGCCTCCGAATGCCGCTACTTCCTTAGCAAACTCAATCGAATCGCGCGTATCGTTGGTACCGATACCTGCAATCAAGGGGACACGACCATTGACAATCTTTTGCACGGCAGCAAATAATTCTAATTCTTCCGCGTGAGTAAGGGTTGGACTTTCAGCAGTTGTTCCTGCCAACAGAATCCCTTCTGTGTGATGGGACAACAGATGCTCAACCAACTCGGGCAAGACTGCATAATTTATCGAACCATCCTCATTGAATGGTGTAATCATAGCTGTAATAATTTTTACATCTCGTAACTCTTGAATAGACATGGCATTCCTCTCTTATACTTCCTTTCCAAAAAAGGCTGATTTGAACCAATGGTTCTCAATCAAGCCTATCCATTAATTATTTCAATTCAAATTTCAATTCTGCAGTTGGACGAACTAGACCACGTTCATGAAGAGTCTCAGCGATTTGCACAGAGTTCCATGCAGCACCCTTGAGCAAGTTATCAGAAACAACCCACATGTGGATACCGTTTTCCTTATCCAAATCTTTACGGATACGACCGACAAAGGTATCACGGCTACCAACAGCATTAATGGCTTGCGGATAAATTTGATTAGCCACATCGTCTTCTAAAACAGCTCCTGGGAAGGATGCAATAGCTGCCTTCACTTCATCAATCGGTGCAATTTCTTTAGTTTCGATGTAAACAGACTCAGAGTGAGCTGACAAGACTGGAATACGGACGCAGGTTGCAGAAACAGCAATACTATCATCTTCCATGATTTTCTTAGTCTCTTTTGTCATCTTCATCTCTTCATAAGAGTAGTCATTGTCTGTGAAGAGGTCGATTTGCGGAATCGCATTGAAACCGATTGGGTAGTGCTTCTTATCGCCTCCAGAAGGAAGAATGTTAGCTTCTACCGCTTTTGGTTCCACACCATCATTCAAGACAGAACGAAGCTGTGCTTGCGTTTCCAAGATAGCTCCCATACCTGCACCAGAAACTGCCTGATAAGTAGATACAATGATCCGCTCTAAGCCCCATTTTTGACGAACAGGCTCCAAGGCAACCATCATTTGAATGGTTGAGCAGTTAGGGCAAGCAATGATACCATTGTGGTCATCAAGCGCGTGAGCATTTACCTCAGGAACAACCAAAGGCACATCTGGATTTTGACGGAAATACGAAGTATTGTCTACGACAACCGCTCCTGCTTTTACCGCATATGGAGCATACTTGGCAGATGTAGAGCCACCAGCTGAGAAGAGGGCAATATCTACTCCTTCAAAGGCTGTTTCTGTTGTTTCTTCAATGACAATGTCCTGTCCCTTAAACTGCAAAGTCTTGCCTGCTGAACGAGCAGAAGCCAAGAAACGCACTTTCTCGATTGGAAGTGTTGACTCTTCCAACATTTTAATCATTTGGGCACCAACTGCACCAGTTGCACCAACAACAGCTACTACATAAGCCATAGAAATCTCCTTTAGTCAATTCTTCAAAATTTTCTAAAAATTTGTTATTTCATAATTATACCACAATTTCAATAAATGGAAAGTCTGAAATACAAAAACATACTAAGATTAGTAGTGAGGAAATCTCCGACGGGAGAGAGTACTCACTACTTTTTCTTTATGATAAAGTAGAGGTGTCTTGTTAAGTCGTAGGGCTTTTTGACGCTAGACGTCGCAACAAAAACTGGCAAGACACCTGTTTTAGAAAGAATGTTATCAAAGTATGTGGGACGCCAGACGTCGAGTATTGAAAATGACATCACTAAAACAAGGAATCATTCAAGACAAAGAGGTAATATCATGCGTGCAGTTTTTGGGATTGATGTGAGTAAGGTAAGTTCAGAAGTGGCCATTCTAGTCAATGGTGAGAAAGTTCATGGCTATACCATATCCAATGACGCCTTAGGCTTTGCTTGGCTACTTGGCGATTTGAGAACCGTCCATAAGCCAGAAATCATCTTTGAAGCAACAGGTGTCTACTCTCGCCGTCTCCAAACTTTTCTAGAAGATAATGGCTATGCTTATACACGGCTTAATCCCTTAGAAGCTAAGAAGCAACTGGATAGCTTGCGTGTGCGGAAAACAGATCAAATTGACGCCGAAAAACTGGCTCAATCTCAATTTGTGCTGAATCGTAAACCCACTTATGTCCAAGAAGAAGTCTACCAAAACTTGCGGGATCTTAGCCGTTTCTATCAGAATCTGACCGAGGACATTGTTCGAGCTAAAAACCGTCTGCACAAGGTCTTACAAGTCACTTTTCCTGAATTGGAAAATATCTTATCAACACCATCTGGCGAACAATACTGGAACCTGGTCATAGCTTTTCCTTGCAAGGACTTCGTGCTTCATTTAAGCAAGGACGAACTCTCAGAGAGCATTCGTCAGTCCACCTCAAAACGGATTTCTGACAAGCGTGTGGCGTACTTAGCTGAGAAGCTGATAGCACTAGCTAATCAATCTTATTGTGCCGTCAAGAAAACCTCTCCAATGCTGGAAGAGGTGCGTTACTATGGAAAAGAATTGCTTCGGCTTTCTGAACAGAGACAAACTGTCCTAGACCAAATGGTGGAACTAGCTCAGCCATTACCTGAATATGACATTCTGCTCTCTATTCCTGGAATAGCTGAGACTACTGCAACAAGTATTATTGGTGAACTGGGAGATATTCGCCGTTTTCAGTCTGCCAATCAAATCAATGCCTTTATCGGTATTGACCTGAGACACTATGAATCTGGTAACTTCCTCGCTAAGGAACACATTACCAAGCGTGGCAATCCCTACGCTAGAAAGATTCTGTTCAAATGCATTCACAATATCGCTTCAGCCAGTCACACCAATCCTTGCCATATCGCCGACTTTTATGAGAAACGAAAAAGACAATCGCAAACGACTTCTACAAAGCCACACACGATTGCCTCCATACATCGTCTCATTCGGACAATGTATTACCTCATAACGCATAACAAACTTTACGATTACACTTTAACCCAAAATCAGTAAGATTGTTTATGCAATATTATTGTAACACCTTATCAAAAATTTTCAACATAAGGTGTTAATTTCGTGTACTCTTTTTTACACGAAACTTTAGTCCAAAAGAAAACAATTTCCTTATTTTGACTATTGAACTCAAAATATTTTTCATCAAATACCTTGATAGGCTTGACAAATGGTAGAAAAAAGCCCACCTAAGTGGGCAAGGGCATCGTTTCCGATGAGAATAGAAGGTTCACACAACTATTCAAGGTCCGCTCCTGCGTTTCAATTAAATGAAGACCTCCCTAGCGTCGAATGTGACAAAGTCACTACTCGGCTCATCGCATGAATCTATTCTACCATAATCTCAAGGATTTGCAAGCCTGATTACTCCATTCGTTCTTGAATGGTTACTTGTACTCTATCACCAGCCTGTTTTCCAATAGTCACTCGAATAGCCTTTTGAACGCCAATAATGTAACAGATATTGCCTGCTTCATCCTTAACTCCCATATTGACAATGGAGCCATCATAGGGATGACCATCAAATCTGGCATGGACCTTTACCCTCCCCTTGCCAAACTCTTCTCGTATATCATAAGGAAAGATGACATAGGCTCCACCCTTGTCTGGCACTGGATGGATAAGGGCTTCAAATTCATAGACTTTAGACATGGCTCCTCCTATATATACTTACTAGCCTCACGGATGGACAAGCCTGCCATTTGGGAACGGTATTTGTCAAGAAAAGTTCGGACCCAGGCAGGATTGGTCTTAGAATAATCCCGTAAGCTCCAGCCAATTGCCTTGTTGATGAAAAATTCTGTCTGATTAAGATTATTGACCAGGATTTTCTCCAACAGCTCTGTATCTGTCTTTTCTTTCTGCAAGAGTTGGTGGTCAATGGCAATTCGCCTCAACCAGAAATCATCATTCACACTCCATTCCAAGATTGTCTCCTTGGCCTCTGGATTGTCCAACACAATCTTACCAACTAACTTGTCCAGTCCGTCAATGCTATCCCACCAAGACTTGGTCTGAGCCAGCTTTTTCAAGCGGAGCAGGTCAGCGAAGACCAGGTCTTTTTTCTTGGAGACCAGATAATCAATGGCAATATACTGAAACTCACGGTAGGGTTTGGCCCAGCAAGCCTCTACAAAGTCCCAGTCAATTCCCTGAGCCTTATATTCTTTGAAAAATTGCCTAGCAACTTTTCGGCGAACAGGTGTCCGAACACCTAGAAAGTCAAAGTGATTCTTCATATAGGCTTTCATGGGTTGAGCTTGACTGGCATCCGCCACAGCCAACAAACGTTTTTCTAATTCTTCAATCTTCATTTTACTTACCTACAAGAGATTTTTGAAGCCAAACAATATCATGCCATGTATCAAATTTATAACCAACTTTTTTGAAATGTGCCACCTGTTCATAGCCCCTTTTTTTATGGAGGGCAAGGGAAGCAGGATTTGGAAGAGCAATGCAGGCTAAGAAGTTCTTAAAACCACGCACGATCAATTCCTCTTCCAAGGCATCATAGAGCATAGTACCGATCCCTTTTCCTCGTGCTTCTTGATTGATATAGACAGATAATTCCACCGTCCAATCATAAGCAGCACGGGCATAATAGGTCGAAGCGTAGGCATAGCCAAGAATTTTCCCTTCTTCTACTGCGACCAGATAGGGAAACTTCCCCAAAGTCTTCTCAATCCTACTTGCAAATTCACTTACAGTCGGTACTTGAGTCTCAAAGGTAATAGCTGTCTTTTCTATATAAGGAGCATAAATTGCCACCAGGTCTGCAGCATCCTCTATCCTTGCGGAACGAATGTCTATCATCTAGTTCTCCAGTAATTCTCTATCATAAATGGTATAGTCACAACGATAGATGATCAAACGCTTGTCATCAATCAAGAGTTCAGAAGTCTTAGGTGCATCAGAGGCATAAAGAGACACTTTATCACCTACATAAGTAGCAAGCGGTGTCCCATTTTGTGAACGAATCAAGACCACCTTGGCTTTGCCTGTAAAATCATTTTTCAGGCTAGAGACCATCCGATTGACAACAGGAATAGCATAATCATAATTGGACATGTCAACCGTTGTCTGATACTTGGCAAACAAATCCTCTAAGCCCTCTTCTGCCGCAATCAAGGACGAACCAACATGGTCAATTTCATAATTGCCAAGTGTGACTTTCAAAACAGACGAATCCGCATTGGAATAGCCCTCGGCATCCATTGAGTCAAATTCCTGATTCCGCGAAATCGATAGGGACTTGCCAGACATTTCATCGATTAATTGAGAATTTTCATCATAAGTCCGTACCGTCATCTCCAAGCCAATCCATTCTTCCTTGGTATTTTTCCACCAATTTGAAATTGATTGACAAGCAGACAAGGTGACTAGACTGGTTGCTAATACAGCACCAAGTACTAACTTTTTATTCCATTTCATATAAAACCTCCAATAGTTGATACTTTATTGTACCACGGAATTGCCTAAACAAAGAAAAATGTGTGCAAGGTATGCAATAAACAAACTGAGATCATATCATTTCAATTTGAAAACAAGCCAAACCAATGATTTTATTTCAAAAACAATTTTTAAATATGCAAATCAAATTGATTCACTACTTTTAAACATTTATATCATTGTATTTCATTGTGATTTTTAAAAAATAAAATTGTATTATAGGAAAACCGTATGATTTGACAAGTTTTTAAAAAATTTTTTTCTATTTCATATTTTTCTCCTACATATTTACGAATAAATAGATGACCACAAAAAAGATAGTGAGGAACACAAATGAAAATCAGAATCCCTTTATATACACAACGATTGAATCAAGCAGAATTTACACAACTCATCACTAGTAGTGTAGATACCTTGAAACAGTATCGTTCATCTACCAATGATTCTATGGTAACTGACCTCATCAATCAGCTAGAAGAATCCTTGCCCATGTTGAAAAAAAGTATAAAACAAAAACGTGGCTCAGACATGACTAGCGAACTAAACAAGGCCGTAAAGAATCGGAAGGCCGACTACACTGCCTTTGTCAATGGATTAAAACTCTTTAAAAATACGCGAACACCAGAGAAATTACAAGCCTATCACCGCCTGCAAGAACTCATCAAATTATACAAATATACACGGTCTAGTAACATGCAAGAATCGTCTGCTTTGATCGATTCCCTGCTAGCCCGACTGGCAAAACCACCTTACGCAGAAGATGTTAATCTCCTTCTCTTAGATGAGGCTGTCGCCAATCTCCGTGAAAGCCACGAACGCACTTATCGTCTCTATCTAAAAAGAAGTCAAGACACCAGCACGCGTGAAAAGATCAACAGTTTTGAGGTTCGAAAAGCAGCTCTCAAACACTATACTCTACTCTATAGCCACTTGGTCAATAAAATAAGTTATGACCCAACAGCCCCAGAAAAAGTTATCTTACAAGTCCTAAACGATATTCGCCAAGATTTTTCAGAACGGACTCGACAGAGAAATCAAACAGGAGCAAATACCGCTACCATAAACATTGTAACAACCTTACCGCATGGAAAAGAGTTGGAGGCAAGATAGAAAATTCCCCCTAGTCGAAATGATTAGGGGGATATTATATTTCAACAAAATCATCCTAAAAAATGATTAAAAATTAAAGACATCATTCAAATTCTCAGCCATAGTCGGATGGGTGAAAATCTGTGTTTTGAAGTAGGTATAAGGAATCTTATTGTCAATTGCCATAGCAATCAGGTTGATCAACTCTTCTGAATTGCGACCAAAGAGAGTCGCCCCCAGAACAAGCTTCGTTTCCTTATCCACGATAACCTTGAAAATACCTTTGAGGTCATTATTGACATGGGCACGCGGCATATTGGCAACTGGCAGTTCATTGGCAATGTAGTCGTAACCTGCTTCCTTGGCCTCTTTCTCGGTCAGACCGACACGAGACAACACAGGCGTGATAAAGACACTGGTTGGAATAGACTTACGTTGGCTTAAGCTATAAGTTCCTGTTCCAGTCAACTTGCCGAAGACGATACGGAAGTCGTCTAAGGATGTGTAAGTGAATTGTGGACCGCCATTGACATCGCCCACTGCATAGACACCTGGAACGATGGTTTCGCAGTAGTCATCCACCTTGACAGCACCATTTTCCAAAAGCTCAATCGCTGTATTTTCCAAGCCCAAGTCAGCAGTGTTTGGCACACGACCTGTCGCATAGAGGACAGCGTCAAAGACTGCCGTTTCGCCATTTACCGTCACAGCAATTTGCTCGCTCGCAGCTGCTACTTGCTCAATTTTCGCACCCAAGACGAAGGTCACGCCAGCTTCTTCCATATACTCCTTGGCTAACTTAGCCACCACTTCCTCTTCTCTTGGTAAAATAGCAGAGCTAGCTTCATATACCGTCACCTGACTACCGAGTTTGCTGTAGAGTCCAGCAAATTCCAGACCGATGTTACCTCCGCCGATAATAGCCAACTTATCAGGACGAGTTTCCAAGTTCTGAATACCTGTACTATCATACACGTGAGCTGTATCCAACAAACCTGGAATTGGAAGCACGCGCGACTTAGCACCTGTATTGATGACAATAGTCTCCGCAGTCAGTTGGAGGGATTCCTCACCAGCTGACACTTCCACAACCTTATCCGCCACAAAACGCGCATGTCCTTGGTACAAACTAGCACCACTGCCTTTTAAGACTGCCTCGTTTTTGTTCCGCAAGCGAGTGGTGACTGTTTCCTTTTGCTCCATGACCTGCTCAAACGTCCAGTTTTTATCTGCAGCTACCAAGAGAGTCTTGGTTGGAATACAGCCGATATTGATACAAGTCCCACCGAACATAGTAGGATTTTCTTCCACCAAGGCAACCTTCTTCCCAGCTGCTGACAACTTACCTGCCAAGGTCTTACCAGCCTTTCCAAAACCAATGACTACTAAATCATATTGTTCCATAAAATACTCCTTCATTATTTTTCACCATTAGTCTATCAAAAAAGAAAATTTTTGGCACAATTCTGCTACGGCAGTGAAATCTTGCAACATTTTAGCGAAAAAAACAGATA
Organism: Streptococcus sp. 29896; assembly: GCF_032594915.1. Taxonomy (NCBI): domain Bacteria; kingdom Bacillati; phylum Bacillota; class Bacilli; order Lactobacillales; family Streptococcaceae; genus Streptococcus; species Streptococcus suivaginalis. Next base: position 1,050,933 of record NZ_CP118733.1, read on the forward strand.
AAAATTAGACAAGATATCATAATTTTTGATACAATGTATTCATACACTAATTGATTAATACAAAGGAGTTTTCAATGCGAACCATATTACACTATTGTAAAACCTATTTCCCGATTCTTTTAGCCAGCTTTGGCTTTGTAAAAGGCTGTCAAATTATCTTTGAAGAATTGGCTAAACCAAATGGGATGGAAGCCAAGTATCCCTTATTTTTGCTGACTATTTCTGTTGCTGCTCTTTATATCATTCCTCTGGTCTATTTTATCCGCTACTTGGAAAAACGCTATGCAATTTCTAAAAAAGTCAGTCATTTGAGTTGGATTTTGGGACTAACTGCCGGAGTGGCTTTTTCAGACTATGGACACACTGCTATCGGCTACTTTTTGCTAGAGATTGTTAAGGTCAGTGATGATTTTCGTTATGACTGGGGGGCTGCTGTTTCTGCCCCGTTTGCAGAAGAGTTTGGCAAAGCTCTAGTAGTTGTCTTAGTTTTACTAATTGCAAGAAAAATGACTCTCAAACATGCCTTGGTCAGTGGTATCATCGCTGGTCTTAGTTTCCAAATCGTTGAAGATATCATGTTCACTTTTCGTGATATGTTTATTGGTAAACTAGATGGATTTGAGACTATTATCGGTCGTGTGGGACAGGCTGGTTGGACTCACTGGGTATTTACCATGCTCTTTGCTATTGGTATGGTGGCACTTTTTACCAAACAAAAATCCATGTCAACAGTTCAAGGTCTATTTTGGATTGCGGCAAGTATCGGTCTACATTTCTTCTTCAACTCCCCATTGCATACAGGTATTTTGACAACCCTGCTTCCGATGGCTAGTGTCTTGCTGGGACTTCTTGCCTATCGAACAGTTGATCAGTTAACAGAGTAACAGAAAAAATCCGCTCTTTGGCGGATTTTTTCTGTTCAATCTGATTAGAACAAACCAATTGCTGTCCCATCTTCTGCCACGTCCATATTGAGGGCAGCAGGGGCTTTTGGAAGTCCTGGCATGGTCATGACATCACCTGTCAGAACGACAATGAAGCCTGCTCCCAATTTTGGCACAAATTCACGGACTGTAATGTCAAATCCTGTTGGTGCACCGAGGGCAAACTGATCATCCGAGAAGCTGTATTGGGTCTTGGCCATGCAGACTGGCAACTTATCCCAACCATTCTTAGCAAACTCAGCCAGCTGATTACGAGCCTTCTTCTCAAAGACAACGCCTGTACCACCGTAGATTTGCGTAACAATCTTGGTCACTTTCTCTTCCAAGCTATCCTCAGCCTTGTAGAGACCCCGGTAGTTAGCCGCTTGATTATCAATAGTAGCAACAACTGTCTCAGCCAGTTCAATACCACCGTCAGCGCCGTTTGCCCAAACACTTGCCAACTCAACAGGTACACCAATTTCAGCGCAAAGCTCTTTCAAAGTAGCAATTTCATCAGCTGTATCTGAGACGAATTCGTTGATAGCAACCACCGCTGGAATACCATACTTCTGGATATTTTCCACGTGACGTTTGAGGTTGTCAAAACCAGCTTTGACTGCCTCTACATTTTCAACAGAAAGTTCTGTCTTAGCTACACCACCGTGCATTTTAAGCGCACGCAAGGTCGCTACAATCACCACAGCATCAGGAGCCTTAGGCAAGTTCGGCACCTTGATGTCAAGGAACTTCTCTGCTCCAAGGTCAGCCCCGAAGCCTGCTTCTGTGACGGTATAGTCGGCCAATCGCAGAGCGGTTGTAGTAGCGAGGACTGAGTTGCAGCCGTGGGCAATGTTAGCAAATGGACCGCCATGGACAAAAGCTGGCGTGCCATAGATGGTTTGGACTAGGTTTGGCTTGATAGCGTCCTTCAAAATGAGGGTCAAAGCACCTTCCACTGCCAAATCACGCACGTAGACAGGACTTCGATCGAAACGATAACCGATAACAATATTTGCCAAACGTTCTTTCAAGTCATTGATGTCTGTCGCCAAACACAAAATTGCCATGATTTCAGAAGCGACCGTGATATCAAAACCATCTTCACGCGGAATACCATTGAGCGGACCTCCCAAGCCAACAGTTACCTTACGCAAAGCACGGTCGTTAAGATCCACAACACGTTTCCAGATGATACGGCGTTGGTCAATGCCGATTGTATTCCCTTGGTGAATATGGTTATCAATCAAGGCAGACAGGGCGTTGTTTGCTGTGGTAATGGCATGCATGTCGCCTGTAAAATGCAAGTTGATGTCTTCCATTGGCAAGACCTGAGCATAGCCACCACCTGCAGCTCCACCTTTGATCCCCATGACAGGTCCCAAAGAAGGCTCACGAAGGGCAATCATGGTTTTCTTGCCAATTTTAGAAAGAGCATCTGCCAAACCGATGGTAATGGTTGACTTACCTTCACCAGCAGGTGTTGGGTTGATAGCCGTCACCAAAATTAACTTGCCTGGTTCATTGTCCTTAACAGCATTGATCTTATCAAAAGATAATTTAGCCTTGTATTTTCCATAGAGTTCAATATCATCAAAGCTGATGCCAACTTTTTCTACGATTTCTGTGATGGGCTTTAATTCTACACTTTGAGCGATTTCAATATCGGTTTTCATTACTAACTCCATTCTTTTTGTTAGTTGTAGTATATCAAAAATTTTGCTTTTTACTAAATTTTGATGCAATTTTCTAAAGATCGTACGGATTTTTGCGGGCTTTTCTCTGTATCACCTTGATTAATAACTTGTTTTAGTAATTCTAAACAGAACTTGGTCTTGAAAACTTTACGAAAAAAGTAATTTCTAGTACAATAGGACCATGAAAATCTTGATTACATCTGGCGGAACGAGTGAAGCCATCGACCGCGTTCGCTCCATCACCAACCATGCAACAGGTCACTTGGGAAAAATAGTGGCCGAGACCTTTTTAAAAGCTGGGCATCAAGTCACATTGGTCACAACCAAGACTGCGGTAAAACCCTCGCCGACCTCTGGTTTAGTCATCCACGAAATTACCAATGTAGATAGCCTCAAAACTTGTTTAGAAGAACTTGTTCCTCAGCACCAAGTCCTCATCCATAGTATGGCGGTTTCTGACTATACCCCTGTTTATATGACGGGCTTAGAAGAGGCTGAGCAAGCCGAGCATCTCTCAGACTTATTGACCAGAAGCAATACTGAAACAAAAATTTCTTCCAAGGATGACTATCAAGTTCTTTTTCTCAAGAAAACACCAAAGGTTATTTCACTTGTAAAAGACTGGAATCCTGCTATCCAATTAATTGGCTTTAAACTCTTGGTCGATGTGTCAAAAGATCAGCTCTTTGCGGTTGCAAGACAAAGTCTTGATAAGAACAAAGCAGACTATATCGTGGCAAATGATTTGTTAGAAATTGGTCCCAATTATCACCATGCCTATCTGGTATCAAAAGACGATGCTGTTTTGGCAAAGACTAAAGAAGAAATTGCAGAATTGATTTTGACAAGTGTTCAGAAAGGAGAATAAAGTAATGGCGAACATCACTCTAGCTGTTTCTGGTTCCATATCTGCTTATAAGGCGGCAGATTTGACCAGCCAACTGACCAAACAAGGTCATAAAGTGACGGTTTTGATGACGGAATCAGCTACACAGTTTATTACTCCCTTAACCTTGCAAGCTTTGTCGAAAAATATAGTTCACACTAATGTTATGCAAGAAGAGGAGCCCCGTTCCATCAAGCACATCGATATAGCAAAGGGAACGGATTTGTTTTTGCTAGCTCCAGCTTCTGCTAATAGTATTGCTAAACTAGCCCATGGCTTAGCTGACGATCCTGTCTCAGCTGTTGCCTTGGCTCTACCTATTGGAGTACCTAAACTTCTTGCTCCTGCAATGAATACCAACATGTATCTGAATCCAGCTACCCAACGCAATCTCCATTTACTTGAGGAATTTGGTTTTCAAGAAATCAAACCTCGAGAAGCCTTGCTGGCTTGTGGTGATTTTGGGACTGGCGCCCTCGCCGAAATTGATATTATTTTAGAGAAAGTGAGTCAAACGCTTCGTGAAAAATAAAAAATCCAATCAAGTTGCAACCCTAGCTATTTTTATTGCCATTATGATTGTTCTTGAATCCATCAGTCAAGCTATCTTTTCAGCTTTTGTTCTCCCTATTAAACCAACCATTACCCATATTCCAGTCATCGTTGCCAGTATCATCTATGGTCCAAAGATTGGAGCACAGTTGGGAGGCTTCATGGGGGTTATGAGTATGATTCGCAACACTATCTTGCTGGGTCCCGTGAGTTATATTTTCTCTCCATTTGTAGAAAATGGTAATTTCTATTCCATTCTCATCGCAGTTCTTCCTCGTATCCTCATCGGGATTACCCCATTCTATGTCTATAAAGCCATGTCAAACCGCACGGGATTGGCTTTGGCTGCTGCAACTGGAACTTTGACAAATACCTTGTTTGTTCTTTCAGGTATCTTCTTCCTGTTCGGATCCGTCTATGCTGGCAATATTCAAGCTCTCCTAGCTTCAATTGTTTCCTTCAATACCTTGGCAGAGTTGATTATTTCTATCAGTCTTGTTTTGGCCATTGTTCCGGTTTTACAGAAAGTTAAAAAATAAATATCAGAAAATCACGTGAAAGCGTGATTTTTCTTTTCAAACATGGTATAATGAAAGCGTTTAATAGAAAAATTTTTAAGGAGATATGCGATGACTTATCAAGAAACCTATCAAACATGGCTCGACTTTGCGGGCCTTCCAGATTACTTGCGTAAAGAATTAGTCGCAATGGATGAAAAAACAAAAGAAGACGCCTTCTATACAAATCTTGAATTTGGTACAGCTGGTATGCGTGGCTATATTGGCGCTGGTACCAACCGTATCAACGTATTCGTAGTCCGTCAAGCTACTGAAGGTTTGGCAAAATTGGTAGAATCAAAAGGTGAAGAAGCTAAAAAACGTGGTGTTGCCATCGCTTACGACTCACGTCACTTCTCTCCAGAATTTGCCTTTGAATCAGCTCAAGTTTTGGCAGCACATGGTATCAAATCCTATGTATTTGAAAGCCTACGTCCAACTCCTGAGTTGTCATTCGCTGTACGACATTACAATGCCATCGCAGGTATCATGGTAACTGCCAGCCACAACCCGAAAGAATTCAACGGCTACAAGGTTTATGGTGAAGACGGCGGACAAATGCCACCAGCTGATGCAGATGCTCTTACTAACTTCATCCGTGCCATCGACAATCCATTTACAGTTGAATTGGCTGACCTTGAAGCAAGTAAGGAAAATGGCTTGATTACAGTTCTTGGCGAAGAAACTGACGTTAAATATCTTGAAGAACTCAAAGACCTCAACATCAACCCTGAATTGATTGCTGAATACGGTAAAGACATGAAGATTGTCTACACACCGCTTCATGGTACTGGTGAAATGTTGGCTCGTCGTGCACTTGCACAAGCTGGTTTTGAGTCTGTTCAAGTTGTTGAAGCGCAGGCAACTGCTGACCCTGACTTCTCTACTGTCGCTTCACCAAACCCAGAAAGCCAAGCTGCATTTGCCCTTGCAGAAGAACTCGGCCGTGAAGTCGGTGCAGATGTCCTTCTTGCAACTGACCCAGATGCTGACCGTGTTGGTGTTGAAGTTCGTCAAGCTGACGGTTCATACTGGAACCTCTCTGGTAACCAAATCGGCGCTATCATTGCTAAGTACATCCTTGAAGCCCACAAGCAAGCAGGCACACTTCCTGCAAACGCTGCCCTTGCTAAGTCAATCGTATCCACTGAGTTGGTAACTAAGATTGCTGAAAGCTACGGCGCTACCATGTTCAACGTCTTGACTGGTTTCAAATTCATCGCTGAGAAAATCCAAGAGTTCGAAGAAAAACACAACCATACTTACATGTTTGGTTTTGAAGAAAGCTTTGGTTATCTCATCAAACCATTCGTGCGTGACAAGGATGCTATCCAGGCTGTGCTTATGGTTGCTGAAATTGCTGCCTACTACCGTTCACGTGGCAGGACCTTGGCTGACGGTATCGATGAAATCTTCAAAGAATATGGCTACTTTGCTGAGAAAACAATCTCTGTTACTCTTTCTGGTAAAGACGGTGCAGAACAAATCAAGGCAATCATGGCTAAATTCCGCGATAACTCACCTGCACAATTCAACGCAACGGACATCGCAGTCTTTGAAGACTTTGCCCTTCAAACCAAAACAGATAAAGATGGAAACGTTGAAAAACTCACTACTCCTCCATCAGATGTCTTGAAATACACCTTGGCAGATGATTCTTGGTTTGCAGTTCGTCCTTCAGGAACAGAACCAAAAATCAAATTCTACATCGCAACCGTTGGCGAAACCCTAGCTGAAGCAGAAGCAAAAATCGCTAATATCGAAAAAGAAATCAACGAATTCGTTGGCTAAACCTTTAGGTTCAACAAAAGACAAACAATTCATTGTTTGTCTTTTTTGTTATTTAAACAAAGCCGATCATCAAGCGTGGCGTTTATTTATCAGGCACCTTTCGGAACCTTCTGTGCAGAAATTCAATAAAAAATGGAGGCGAAAGCCTCCACTTTATTTCATAAATCGGAAAAGTCCATTGCTGCTAATTACTTTTTTATTTAGTCGTTTCCTACCATTTACAAAGAGGTATCATACTACTTGTCATAAAGTGCGGAGTTTGCATGTTAAAGTTTTATAATGATTCTATCCTTATCTCGGACAGTCCAACCCCTCTTGAACTCAATATTTTCTGAATCCAAGATAAGAATGGTGGCAAATTTTTTCAGACAGCTAGCTCAGGAGCGTGAGTTATATATGTGAAATGTATGTGAGAATGGAACAACAGACTTTTCCTCTATTGATTTCCCTTCTGGAAATCAGTAGTCATATTTTATCGGATTGCTAAACCCTTCCCTCCTTCTTATCATTTAGCAACCGCTTTCCTTATCTAAGTCTATCTTACCACCTTTAAAAAAATAAATCAAAAAATTGTATGCTCTAAACAAACAAATTTTTTATTTCTTATTTTTAGTTGCCAAATAGGATTCCCACATCTTCTGTTGGGGCTTCGCGAATGGGTAGGAATGAAAATCAACTACTGCTACCCATTTGAGTTCGCGATCGGCGGGGAGACTGCCTGCGGTGGCGATCCCTTCTGTCAAGTCAATCAGCCATTTGCGGTGGCTGAATATGTGTTGAACGGGGGAAAATTCTTCATCCTGCCAGTCGACTATCAGTCCATACTGGTCTGTAAAGCTCTGCCTTGTATCTGGCTGAACAGGCTCTTCTGCAACTTCAAAGAGGGAGACTTGTTTGTCTAGGACCGCCCCTTTTTCCAAAAGTGGAAAGGACCAGAAACCTGCAAGCAGTTGGCTGCTTTGATTTTTTTCTAGGAGAAATTCATTGTGCTGGTTGCGGATAATCATGCCTTGATAGGCAACGGGGACTGGCTTTTTCTTGGGTGCCTTAATCGGATACTTGCCCATGGTGCCGTTGAGGTAGGCGGCGCTAAAGGCTTTGACGGGACTATCTTCTGGTCGTGGATTGACAGGTGCCTCAATGTCTGATCCCAGATCCATGAGGGCTTGGTTAAAGTCGCCTGGTCTGTCTGGGTCAATCAGGATGTCCATCATGCCTTGGAAAATCTTGCGATTGGCAGGCACTCCGATATCGTGATTGACTTCAAAAAGTCGGCTCAAGACTCGCATGACATTACCGTCAACAGCTGGCTCAGGCAGGTCAAAGGCAATACTGGCAATGGCTCCCGCAGTGTAGGGCCCAATTCCCTTGAGGCTAGCAATCTCTTCGTAAGTCCGTGGAAACTGACCATCGAACTGCTCCACCATTTGCTGAGCTGCCTTTTGCATATTACGGACGCGAGAATAATAGCCCAGACCTTCCCAGAGTTTGAGAATGACCTCCTCTTCTGCCACCGCCAAATCTCGAATGGTTGGTAAATGGTGCAAAAAGCGTTCGTAGTAAGGAATGACGGTATCAACCCGTGTCTGTTGCAACATGATTTCCGACACCCAGATTGCATAGGGATCTCGTGTGCGACGCCAAGGCAAATCACGCTTGTTGGCATCATACCAATCTAAAAGCGCCTTGCGGAAGGATTTGATTTTCTCCTCCTCCCACATGGTCACTCCGTATTTTTTCAAATCTAACATAGGTCTAGTATAACAAAAAAAGAGAGGCTGGGCAAAAAGCCCAACCTCTCTTCTAAAACTAGTAAACTGAGTCTTATAACAAGGGGCGATTTCTCAACCTTACTAGTTCTTTTTGCTTCCTACTTCTCTGGTAACAAACATTGTAAAACTGGCTTTAATGATGGATTCAGCATCCTGGTTTTGAATCAGGACATCAATAACCTTTGTAGTCCGTCCATCATGTTGGCATTTGCCACTTATTGTTAAGCAATCCCCTAGCTTGGCAGCTTTCATATAGTTAATGTTTGATTGAAGGGTGACTGCATAGTATCCCAAGCTATACACTGTCAAGCCTGCAACTGAATCAGCAAGTGTAAAATGATAGCCTCCATGTGCCATTTGGTATGGATTTAAGGAATCATTTTTAACTGTCGTCTCCATGACAACCTTTCCTGGCTGAACATCGACTATGCTATATTCATCTAAAACCTGAATAGGTTTTAATCGAAAACCCTGCAGTTCTTTTTTTATATCATTCATAATTACTCCCTTGACTACTTTGCATTTGATAATAGACCCCTTTTGCCGTCATGAGTTGGTGGTGATTCCCCTGCTCTACGATTTGTCCATCAACCATCACCAAAATGATATCTGCAGACTGGATGGTGGAAAGGCGGTGGGCGATGATAAAGCTGGTACGCCCCTTCATGAGTTTGGCAAAAGCTTCTTGCACTAAAATCTCCGTTCGCGTATCGATTGAAGAGGTTGCTTCATCTAAGATTAAGATTTTTGGTAATTTAACAAAAACTCGAGCGATTGCCAAAAGTTGTCGTTGTCCTTGGGATAATGAGGCTCCTCCGTCTATCAGAATCGTATCATATCCCTCTGGTAACTGTCGGATAAAGAAATCTGCATTAGCAGCCTGGGCTGCTTCTATCACCAATTCTCGAGTAGCATTGGGATAGCCGTAGGCAATATTATCATGAATACTGGCTGACTTAATCCAGGTTTCCTGCAAGACCATGCCAATTTGCTGACGTAGGTCTTCTCGACTATACTTGGTCACAGGCTGACCATCTAGCAAAATCTGCCCTTGATTGACTTCATAAAAGCGCATAAGTAGATTGATGAGGGTAGACTTACCAGCTCCGGTCGGTCCCACAATGGCCACTTTGGCACCTGCTGGTACGGATAGATTGAGATTCTGAATGAGGGGCTTGCTGGGGTCGTAGGAAAAATCAACCTCTTGGAAATCAATCTTCCCCTGAACTTCACGCATTTCCAAGCTCTGCCCTTCTTCCACATCATCCTGGTCAAGAATTGCAAAAAGCCTCTCGGCACAGGCTAAAGCGCTCTGCAATTCTGACAAAACCGAAGATATATCGTTGAAAGGCTTGGTGTATTGGCTTGCGTAGTTGAGGAAGGTCGTTAATTCACCAACCGTGAAGCTACCAGCCATAATCCGTAGAGCTCCTAAGCCAGCCAAAAGCGCATAAATCAAGGCATTGATGAATCGGGTGCTTGGGTTTATAGTTGAGGAGACAAAGATGGCAGCTTGTGAATAATGAGCATATTGAGAATTTTCTTTGACAAAATCTTTCTGAAACTGCTCTTGAGCATTAAAGCTCTGAATCAAGCTCAGTTGGCTAATACTTTCCTCCAGAAAGCGGCTTTGACGGCCACGCGCAGCGGTTTGCTGCTGATAATAATTATAACTTTTTCGAGCAATAGTTCGAGCCACCAAGAGGCTCAAAGGTGTCAAAGCCACTACAACAAGCATCATAATCCAATCCAAACGTGCCATAGTAACAATTGTCAATAAGATTGTGAAGATACCAAGGAAAAATTGGTTAAAAATCATCAATAGTCCATTGGTCAACTGCTCGCTATCTGTCGAAATCCTTGCAACCAGATCTCCGACTGATTGCCTATCAAGAAAAGATAAAGGCAAGCGATGCAATTTATCATAAACTTGCTGGCGTAGTTCCGCCATCAGACCGTAAATCAAACGATTGCTTGCCAAAGGGAGATACCATTGGACCAGAGTATTGGTAAATACCACCACCCCCATCTGAACCAAGACGCCAAATAAAGCTTGTCCATCTCCGTCCAGAATCAAATCTAAGGCCCGTCCCATCAAAATCGGCAGATAAACAGTTAACAAAACCTGGCAAAGCGTTCCAGCTATCAAGGATAGCAAAAATATGGGTTTACGTCCTAACAGAGCCACTAAAGAGTTGAATGTACTTTTTCTCATGACTCTACCTCCTGACTCTGTTGCGATCGATCGATTTCTCGGTAAATAGCAGAGCTTTCTAACAGGTCTTGGTGACAGCCTAGTCCTACTTGTTTCCCCTTGTCCAGCACTAAAATCTGATTGGCATCCTTGATACTCTTAGTTCGTTGGCTAATGACAATCAAGGTCTGCTGAGGTAGTTCCCTACGGATCGCAGCAAATAAACGACTTTCGGTCAGATAGTCCAAAGCAGAAGTAGCATCATCCAAAATCAAAATCGAAGCCTCTTGTACCAAAGCTCTTGCAATGGTCAACCGTTGGCGTTGGCCGCCAGAAAAATTGCGACCAAAGGCTTCAACTACTGTGTCTAAGCCATCTTTCTCTAAGAGAAAATCCTTAGCCTGAGCCATTTCCAGCGCCTTCCATAAAGCTTGATCTGAATAATCCTTTCCGAGTGTCAGATTGCTGCGAACCGTTCCTGAAAACAGCTGAGCTTGTTGAGGAACCAGAGCGAACCGACCACGCCAGTCTGCCAGTGTCTGTGGACTATGTCCCTCTATATAAACTTGCACCTGATTATCACCAGATGGATACAAACCCAAGAGCAAATCAATCAAGGTCGATTTACCAGAACCCGTTCCACCAATAATCCCCATAAACTGTCCTTTCTCTAGCTGAAAACTGAGATTTTCCAAGGCTGGCCGAGATGATCTGGGATAGGTAAAGGTCAGATTTTGGACAGATAAGACGAGATTCATTTGATCCGTTTGAGTTGTTGATAGAGGCGCTTCTACATCTTCTGACTGCTGGTCAAAGATTTCCTGGACACGTTTAGCAGCGATGAAACTTTGGTTCAAACTGGAGATAACCATGACCATTTTGACCAATTCTACCAAAATTTGCAAGAGATAGTTGATAAGGGCAATCAGCATTCCTTGTTCCAATTGGTTAAAGGTAATTGCAAAACTCCCCTGCCAAATGAGGAAAATCAAGGTCAGATTGACAATCAGATAGGTCAAGGGAGTCAGACTTGACGACCATCTTCCTGCTCGCACTAACTGACCAAGATAGGCTTGATTTCCTTTTTCAAATGCTTCTTTTTCACGCAGTTTTTGCCCAAAAGCCCGAATAACTCGAATGCCAGTCACTGTTTCACGCACCTGGCCAACCAAACTATCCAACAACTTACGAATACTCTGGTAATGACGACTTGTAACCCAACTGATGACTGTAACTACTAGAAAAAGCAGGATAATCATATTGACAAAATAGGTTGCCAAGCTTGGACTAATTAGGTAAGCCATCACCAGGGAACCGAAGACGACAATCGGAGCCCTCAGAAAGAGACGAAGAAAAATGTTGATTCCAGACTGAATCTGTAAAGTATCGCTAGTCAGTCTAGTAAAGATGCTTGAAGAAGATAAACTGTCTTGAGAAGCCTTGGGAAGAGATAATATTTTTTGATACAGATCCTGAGTCAAATCCTTGGTAAAGCCAACTGCTGCCTTGGCTGCAAAATACTGAGCTGTCAAGGAAACCACTACGCCAACAATTGCCAAAGCAACCAGATATAAAATCATAGCAACCAAGTTTCCTTGGTTGCTATTGGGTATTACCTGGTCAATAATCATGGCGATAATAAGCGGAACCACCAATTCAAAACTGGCTTCCAGTAGTTTGAAGAGGGGAGCTAAGATCGCCTCTTTGAGATATGCATGAAAATATCGAACCAGTTCTTTCATATTACAAAGCTGCTACTGCTTGTGCAGCTGTGATAATACCAAGTTTGTAGACATCTTCTGAACTACATCCACGTGAAAGGTCATTAACTGGCTTGTTCAAACCTTGCAAAACAGGACCAACCGCTTCGTAACCACCAAGACGTTCTACAACCTTGTAAGTGATATTTCCTGCCTCAATAGCTGGGAAAACAAAGACATTGGCTTGACCAGCTACTGGACTTCCAGGCGCCTTCAAACGAGCTGTATCTGGAACCAAGGCAGCATCCATCTGCAATTCGCCATCAATCAAAAGATCTGGACGAAGTTCTTGAGCAATACGAGTAGCTTCAACAACCTTGTCTACACGAGGACCTGAACCAGAACCCTTGGTTGAATAAGAAATCATAGCCACTTTTGGATCGATACCAAATGTTTTAGCTGTTTCTGCTGATTGAATTGCAATCTCAGCCAGGGTTTCTGCATCTGGCTCAATGTTGATAGCACAGTCACCAAAAACAAACTTATGCTGGTCTTTTACCATCAAGAAGACACCTGAAGTACGTTTTACACCTGGTTTTGTCTTAATGATTTGAAGAGCAGGACGAACAGTATCAGCAGTTGAGTGAATTGCTCCTGAAACCATACCTTCTGCCAAACCAAGTTGAACCAACATCACACCAAAGTAGTTGACATCACGCAAGATTTCATCAGCCTGTGCTTCATCCACCTTGCCCTTACGAAGCGTCACAAACTCCTGCTTCATAGCATCAAAGTTAGCATAGTTATTTGGATCAATCACTGTGATACCTGGGTTAGAGAAACCAAAGTCTGTCAACAAATTGTGGACTTCTTCTGGCACGCCAAGGATAATTGGCTCTGCCAAACCTTCAAATTTCAAACGAGCTGCCGCACGAACAACACGCTCATCTGTCCCCTCTGGGAAAACGATACGTAGTTTTTTACCTACGATTTTTTGCTTCATTTCACCAAATAAACTCCGAATTTCCATGAAAATTCTCCTTTAAAATATTATTTATTAGTTAACAAATTGATAACAGCCTGAAAATCATCTGGTAAGATCGACTCTAAATCAATCCTTTCGGCTGTAAAAGGATTGTCAAAGGCCAAGTTATGACAATGCAATGCCTGTCGTTCAATACCTAATTCTAAACTCCCCCCATACAGATCATCTCCCAGTAAAGGAAAACCGATATGGGAAAAATGCACCCGAATCTGGTGGGTTCGACCAGTATGAAGTTGAATATCCACTAGATGAACATCTCCCCAAGACTGAACGACACGATAGGAAGTATGGGCATACTTGCCATCCTTTGTCACACAGCGCGTGATGATGCTATCTGTCGGACGACCAATCGGAGCAATAATTTCTCCAACTGCATCAAGTTGGCCCGAACCTTGAACCAAGGCAAAATACCGTTTGAGAATGGTCTTAGCTTGTAGCTGTTTGTCCAAGCGAGCATGCGCATAGCCATGTTTTGCAAACAACATGATGCCGGAAGTATCCCGGTCTAAGCGCGTGACAATATGCACCTGCTTGTTCTCATAGTTTTGCTTGACTAAATAGCCCTTGACAAAGTTGGCTATGGTCGAAGAATGAATGGAACTAGGGATCGATGCATAACCAACTGGCTTGTTTATAGCTAAGAAATTCTCATCTTCGTAGAGAATCTCTAGAGGAAAATCAATTGGCTCCAGTTGACCTGTCACATCTTCCTCAGCCGGTATATCAATCGTAACCTTATCACCGATATCAAGCAAGTAGGTCGCTTTTTCTTCTCTGCCATTTACTAAAATCAAACCACCTGTATATTTGATTTTGGCAAGCAAACTCTTTGAAACCCCATGTTTTTTCAAGAAAACCTTGATTTTGACATGTTGGTCCGCAACAAATTCAAACCGCATCTATTCAACCTCTCCAATAAAGGCATCCTTGACCCGATTCCAAAAACTGGTGTGACTTGGACTAGCTACAAAATGAATCTTTTTCTGATCAATCTGGTAATCAATCTGCTGGATCTTGTCATAAGTGTAGTTTTTGTTGTCAATGGAGATAGAATAACGATCATCATGCTTAGGCTCAATGACAATCTTATCTTTCTTTGGAACCACAATCGATGATCCAAGAGTTCGATAAACACGATTATTCAAACTAGCTACTTCTGCAATCTGAAGCGCTTCGATAGTCGGATGCAGGACTGCTCCTCCTAAGGATTTATTGTAGGCCGTAGATCCAGTTGGTGTCGAAACCGAAATCCCATCACCACGAAAACGCTCAAAAGCTACACCATTAATAAAAACATCGGCAACCATGGTTTTCGACAGGCGCTTAACGGTTGCTTCATTCAAGGCACGCATGGTCAATACCCGACCATCCATCAATTTCACCTTCACATTTAAAATAGGGTAGGACACCCGCGCTCCAGTATCGAGTGCAAGATTATCCACCAGTTTATCGACTTCAAAATCACGGTAATCTGTATAGAAACCCAGGTGACCAGTATGAATCCCTACAAATCGAACATGGTCAATCAATTTTTCGTACTTGTGAAAGGCAGAAAGCAACATTCCATCCCCACCTATCGAGATGACAACATCTGGATTTTTAGGAGTTAGAATGAATTTTTTTTCTTTTAACTTCATCCAAAGACTTTGCAAGACTTCTTGACTCTTCGGATTGCGGCTGGCCATCAAGGCTACTTTTAGTCTATCTGTATTCTTCATCAGTATCGTCGCTGTTTCCGACACCATCGTTTACCTTACGATTTGGTGGATTAAAAAGCACCTGGGCTTCTTGTATATCATCTCGGATTTGCCGCATCTCCTCATCTAATTGGTAAGCAATTTTTGCTGTAATTTCCAAGCGTTTCTTGATTTCTTCAGGGAACTTACCCTTGTACTTATAATTCAATGAATGTTCAATGGTTGCCCAAAAATTCATTGATAAGGTCCTGATTTGAATTTCTGCTAAAACAGTTTCATTGCCATTTATGGTATCAACAGGATAAGAGATAACAACGTGATAGGAACGGTAGCCGGAAGACTTCATATTGTTGATGTAATCTCTTTCATGGAGAATCTGCATGTCCTTGCGTTTTCTCAAGATAGCTAGGACTTCTTCGATATCATCAACGAATTGGACCATTATCCGAACTCCCGCAATATCTTGCATGTCTTGCGCTAGCTGCTCGTAAGAAATATGGCGTAGGGCCATCTTCTCTTTAATGGACTCAACAGGCTTCACTCGACCTGTCACGAATTCAATCGGTGAGTGACGGTTGGCCTTATGGTACTGTTTGCGAATACCTCGCAACTTGATTTTCAATTCTCCAACTGTTTGGATATAGGGATCTAAAAAACTTTCCCAGTTAAATTCCATCCGCACCTCCTAAAAATGATTGATACGCACAAGGAATATTATACCACATATACTAGATTTTAGTATATAAATAGCCTGAAATCACTGCTATGATTTTTCCTTTTCCAGTGCATCTTTCTAGCTTATAAACTAGTCAGAATCGTTTTTTTGGTGTATAATATTTTGAAATAAATTGAGGAAAAAAGAATGGACAAGACAAATTTAGAAATTGAGTTTAAAACACTGCTTTCACTAGCGGATTATCAGGCACTCCTGCCCTTATTTCAGAACGTTCCTTTGGTCAAGCAGACCAATCACTACATTGATAGTCCAGATTTTCAGTTGAGAACTAATAGATGCTCTCTCCGTATTCGTACCTTTGTTGAGCAGGCAGAATTGACTTTAAAAATTCCACAGGAAATCGGCAATTTGGAAATCAATCAAGTACTGGAACTAAAAGAGGCTAAAAGACTTCTTGAAAATTTTCAGTTGCCGGACGGCCCCGTCAAAGCCTGCCTTGAACAAAAACATCTAAATCACCTCCCCTTATCTGTATGGGGCTCCCTTACCACCCAGCGAAAGGAAATGGAGTCTGACATTGGCTTGATGGCCTTAGACAAAAATACTTATGGTGATCAGATTGATTTTGAACTGGAACTTGAAGTTCATCAAGCTAGCAAAGGTGAAAAAGATTTCCAAGACTTTCTGGCCAAACATGATATTCCATTTCGCTATGCTCAGAGCAAAGTAGCACGAACAGCAAAAAATCTATTGTCCGCAAAATAAAGGACAATAGATTTTTTTTACTGAAAAATATGGATTTTTTTGATAAAATAGAAAACAGTTAGAGTCCAAAAGGCTTGGACAGAGTTGAAAACAAAAAAGGAGTTTATTTCATGGTACAGCCATACGGTGACAAGCAAATCAAACTATTTACTCTTAACGGAAATCCTCAGATTGCAGAAAAAATTGCTCAGTCTGCTGGCATTCCACTTGGAAAGGTCTCGTCACGTCAATTCTCTGATGGAGAGATCCAAATCAACATTGAAGAAAGTGTTCGTGGTGTTGACGTTTATATCATCCAATCTACTAGCTACCCAGTAAATAACCACCTCTGGGAACTACTCATCATGGTTGATGCCTGCAAACGTGCATCAGCTAACACCGTTACCGTTGTTATGCCTTACTTTGGCTATGCTCGTCAAGATCGTACAGCTTCTCCTCGTGAACCAATCACAGCAAAATTGGTAGCCAACATGCTGGTGAAAGCTGGCGTGGACCGCGTTTTGACACTTGACCTTCATGCAGTTCAAGTTCAAGGTTTCTTCGACATTCCAGTCGACAACCTCTTTACTGTACCTCTTTTTGCGAGCCACTATTTGGAAAAAGGGCTGTGTGGTGAAGATGTTGTTATCGTCAGTCCAAAAAATTCTGGTATCAAGCGTGCGCGTGGCTTAGCTGAGCATTTGGACTCGCCAATTGCCATTATCGACTACGCTCAAGATGATTCTGACCGTGCAGAAGGGTATATTATCGGCGATGTTGCCGGTAAACGTGCGATTTTAATTGATGATATCCTAAATACAGGTAAAACCTTCTCAGAAGCCGCTAAAATTGTTCAAGAAGGTGGAGCTACTGAAATTTATGCAGTTGCTAGCCATGGCTTATTCGCTGGAACTGCTGCTCAACTCTTAGATCAAGCACCTATCAAAGAAATTTTGGTAACTGACTCTGTTGCAAGCAAAGAACAACATCCCAAAAATATTGCTTTCCTTACTGCAAGTGACTTGATTGCGGATGCCATTATTCGTATCCAAGAACGCCGTCCAATCAGCCCGCTCTTCAATGTCGCTCATCCTGAAAAAAACAACTAGGAGATCGTTTGATTTATTTCGACCATGCTGCAACGACTCCCATGTCATCAGCAGCCTTAAAAACTTATTTATCCATCGCCCAAACAGTTTATGGCAATCCATCCAGTATTCATAGTGCGGGCAGATTGGCTCATAAAGAATTGCGTCAGGCACGACAAACTATCGCAACTGCTATTGGTGTTCATGCTGACCAGATTATCTTTACATCTGGAGGTTCTGAAGCCAACAATCTCGCCATTAAAGGCTATGCCTTGGCTAACCAAAGTAAGGGAAAACACCTGATAACCACTGCTATCGAACACCATTCCGTTTTGGAAACCATGGACTATTTAGCAACACAACACGGTTTTGAGGTAACCTATCTTCAACCAGTAGATGGTAACATATCGGCTCAACAAGTGAAAGAGGCACTAAGAGCTGATACCATTCTCGTTTCAATCATGTATGTAAATAATGAAACTGGTATGATTCTTCCCATCGAAGAGATTGCCACAGTTCTTGCTGATCACCCAGCTCGCTTCCACGTGGATGCTGTCCAGGCTATCGGCAAACTACCGATTCAGCTAACAAATCTAGCTGTTGATTTTCTTTCAGCATCGGCCCATAAATTTCATGGACCTAGAGGAGTCGGTTTTCTCTTTGCCGCTGACATGCATTTCCATGCCTTGATACACGGAGGCAAGCAGGAGGGACAACGTCGAGCCGGAACTGAAAACCTTGCAGGTATTGCTGCTATGGCAACAGCCTTGACACAGCAGTTAGAAAACATGGAGAGCAATACGAAGCTTGTCCAAGATTTAAAAGACTATTTGCTTGAACAGCTGAGTTCACTCCCCCATTATCTAAATTTACCAAAGAATCATCTTCCATATGTCTTGAATGTTGGTTTACCAGATACGCTTAACGAACAGGTACTTATGCGGCTTGATTTAGCAGGTATTGCCCTCTCTAGTGGCTCTGCCTGTACCTCTGGTGTCATCCAAACCAGTCACGTTTTAGAAGCGCTATACGGCAAGAAGTCGCATCGTTTGAAAGAATCCCTCCGGATTAGCTTGGCGGAATCCAACACCAAGGAAGAAATTGATCAATTAATTCACCAACTATCACTTATATTAGGAGTTTAATATGGCTTTTGAAACATCCGTCAGCTTGAAAGACTGTTTATATACCTACGAGATCAGTCCTCAGATTAAAAAATATACTTTAAAGGACACCACTTTCGAAGAAACCAAGGCAGGGCATTTTCAATTAACTCGCCTTCTTGAAGAAATTCCAAATTCAAAAAAAGGATTTCTGTTGAAAATCATAATTAATAAAGATTTGACTGCCTTTAAAATCAATATTACAGACCAATCCGGTTTGCGTATTGTCAATATCTTCAAAGAAAATAGCAACCCCGTTATTCAAGAAAAATTTTACTTTTTGCTAGAAAGTCTTGTTGATCGAAATATCTTCAACAAGATTGAGAGATAAATATGATTAAAATTACCTATAAAGATGCCTATCAGCAAGTTCGAAGTCAAGAGTTTCCTGATTTGGCAGCTGCTCAGCTAGCATTTTCTGGCTGCCTTACCTTACCCGATTACTATCCTGTTCTGTCACTGACAAAAGACAGTGAGGACTTGGGCTTTACTGGTTCGATTGGTCAAGTTTACCACTTTTTACAAAGTCTATAATCAACTATCTGGTTTTCTTAGCAACGATTTCACAAATCCTCTGCTTTTGGAAAACCAGATTTTTCTTGTCATTTTCCAAGCTAATCTGTTGCAATATTCACAAACTTACTCTAGAATATTTTTAGAAACTGAAGGAGAATATCGAGTGAAGAACGAAAAATCGTCTATCCCAAGAGCAACAGCCAAGCGTCTGTCGCTCTACTACCGTATTTTTAAACGCTTTAATGCAGAAAATATTGAAAAAGCTAGTTCCAAAGAAATCGCTGAAGCCATTGGTATTGATGCCGCAACTGTCAGAAGGGACTTTTCTTATTTCGGTGAATTAGGTCGCCGTGGTTTCGGTTATGATGTGAAAAAACTAATGGAATTTTTCGCAGACATCCTAAACGATAATTCCATTACTAATGTTATGCTAGTCGGAGTTGGTAATATGGGACGAGCCCTACTTCACTATCGCTTCCATGAGCGCAATAAAATGAAAATCGTGATGGCCTTTGAAGCAGATGAAAATCCTGCAGTTGGAACTGTGGATGCAGGAATTCCTATCTATGCGATCTCTGAAATTGAAGAAAAAATCAAGGAAGCCAAGTCACAAACTGCCATCTTAACTGTCCCAAGTAATAAGGCACAAGAGGTTGCAAATATCTTAGTGGCTGCTGGTGTAAAAGGCATTCTGAGCTTTTCACCTGTCAATCTCTCTGTTCCAAAAGATGTTGTAGTCCAGTACGTTGATTTGACAAGTGAACTACAAACCTTGCTCTACTTTATGAGAAAAGACTAGTTGAAGGTATCAACCAATTCCCCCTCTTCTCGAAAACTAAAATAACGCGACTTTCCAACAATTAGATGGTCCAAAAGCACAAGTCCTAGCATATTGCAGGACTTTTTTAATGCCTGCGTAAACAAGAGGTCATTCTTACTTGGCTGAACAGAGCCAGATGGATGATTATGAACAATAATCACACTTGTTGCCATGTTTTTGACAGCATAGTAGAGGATCTCTCTTGGTTCTGCGATGGACTTATTGACACTTCCGATGAAAATCGTTTTCTGCTGAATAATGCGGTTTTGGGTATCCAAATAAATAGCTACCAGATGCTCTTGCTTTTTATCTCCCAACTCCTGCATCATGCGAGAAGCTAGTTTTTCGCTGCCTAAAACTTTTTGTTGGAGAGTGATTTCAGACTGGTGAATTCTACGCCCCAATTCAATCATGGCTTGAATTTCGATTGCTTTGACGCGACCAATTCCGCAGATCGATTGTAATTCTTCGATGGACATTCCCTTCAAATTTGCCAGATGATCCACCTCTTTTAGGATTTTTGTAGCCAATTCCTGGACTGGGTGCTGCTTGGTGCCAGTTCGAATAAAAATAGACAGCAATTCTTGATTACTAAGTCCTTCAGGTCCTACTTCCAGAAGTCGCTCTCTTGGTAATAATGAATTCTGTTGAAATGAAATACTATACATTATTTCTCATCCTCCTACTTCTTCTATTCGAAAAAAAAAAGAGAGAGCAAGGCTCTCTTTTTAAAGTTGAATTTGATTGTAAGAAATTTCAAATGAATCTAAAATCTCTGCATCTGTCTCATCAAAAGCTGTTACCGTCTCAAGCTCTCCTTTGACAATGGTTCGCATAGTGGCTGCTGCATCTTCACAAGTTACAAGCGTTACTTGGTTCTTCCCTTCAACATCATCAATCACATAGACGCTTTCTGGTGTCACAACTTCAACACTAGTTACAACATAGGTATAAACATTTGTTTTGTCCGTCAAGTAGATTTTCATCCCCTCTTTTGCATGTTCCAGAGGTGAAAATAAGGTATCACTAGCTCCAGCCATTCCAAATATATGGTGGCTAGCAAGAGCGTAGTTTCCTTGACCCATGACTTGGTCCTCTTTCATTGTACCGGCTCCGTACATAAGCGCCACATTGTCCAAACCTTTAAAAATCGGCAGGTTAATTTTTAAATCTGGAACCGCAATTCCACCAATTACAGGCAAATTTTGAGCTTCCCACTGGGCCTTCAAAACTGCTTCAGTTGAAATAGATTCTACTTGTTCGAAATCAAAAGTAGAGCTTGCTTGTTTGTTTTGCTCAATTTCCTCTTCAGACACCTGTGTCACCTGATAACGATTAGTGTTCCAGGCGATAATCATATTTCGAATAGAGCTATTAAAAATCAAGCAGAGCGCAAGAATAATCAAAATTCCCGATAGAATATTTCTCCAAAGAGAGGAGCGCTTCTTTTTTGTTGTTTGGTCTTTTCCCATCTTATTCCTCAGTTTCCTTTTCATCAGCTGCTTCTACTAAAGCAAATGTCACAATGTGTGCATCTTGGTCTAAGCGCATGACTTTAACCCCCATAGTCGAACGACCTGTTTGCGAAATATTGGCAATACTGGTTCGGATAATGACACCTGTGTCTGTAATGACCATGATATCCTCATCACCATTAACTGTAGTTAGACCAGCAAGGTAGCCATTTTTCTCTGCCACTTTGAGAGTCTTCATCCCTTTACCGCCACGGCCTTTTGTAGGGTATTCGCTGGCAGGGGTTCGTTTCCCGTAACCATTTTCAGTCAAGACCAGAACTTCTTGATCTTCTGAAACAACTGTTGCATTAACAACATGGTCTTGGTCACGTAAGGTAATACCTCGAACCCCCGTTGCTGTTCGTCCCATATTTCGAACGGCAGTTTCCGTAAAGCGTACCGAATAGCCAAACTTAGTTCCCATGATGATATCTGCTTGACCATCTGTTAAGAAAACATTAATCAGCTCATCATCATCTTTCAAGTTCAAAGCTTTCAGACCATTTTGACGGATATTGCCAAATTCAGACACACTTGTTCGTTTGACCAAACCTTGACGCGTTGCAAAGAAGAGATAGTGGTCTGCTTCTTGATCCTTAGTAACGTTAATGATAGTCTGAATAGATTCGTTTTCTTCTAGTTTTAAGAGGTTGACAATTGGCAAACCTTTAGCAGTTCGACCGTATTCTGGAATTTCATAGCCTTTTAGTCGGTAAACACGGCCTTTATTGGTGAAGAACAAGAGACGGTCATGGGTGCTGGTCGATACCAATTCACGGACAAAGTCATCATCTTTGACCCCTGTCCCTTGTACGCCACGACCTCCACGTTTTTGTGCTTGGAATTCATCTTGCGCAAGACGTTTGATATAGCCTTGGTTTGACAAGGTAATCAATACGTCCGCTTCTTCGATTAAATCTTCATCTTCTAGCGAGAGAACTTCGCCAACCATCAATTCTGTACGGCGTGGATCTGCATACTTACGTTTGACTTCTTCCAATTCTTCCTTGATAATCAAAACGACACGTTCTGGTTTCGCAAGAATATCTGCCAAATCAGCAATCAATGCCACCAAATCATCGTACTCTGACTGAATCTTATCACGTTCCAATCCTGTCAAACGACGCAGACGCATGTCAAGAATAGCTTGACTTTGACGCTCAGATAGGTTGAATTTTTCCATCAATTCTGCCTGGGCAATGGCATCCGTTTCTGAATTACGGATAATGCGAATCACTTCGTCGATGTGGTCAAGGGCAATCAGCAAGCCTTCCAAAATATGAGCACGTGCCTCTGCTTTTTCCTTGTCAAATTGTGTCCGACGAGTTACGACTTCTTTTTGGTGCTCAATATAGGCTCCTAAAATCTGGCGAACAGAGAGAATTTTAGGAACACCATTTTGAATTGCCAACATATTGAAGCTAAAGTTGGTCTGCAACTGCGTCAACTTGAAGAGATTGTTCAAAATGACATTGGCAGAAGCATCTCGGCGAACTTCGATAACAAAACGGACACCCTCGCGGTTTGACTCATCCCGAACAGCGGTAATACCATCAATCCGCTTTTCTTGGACCAAACGGACAATGTGCTCTTGCACCTTGGACTTGTTGACCATATATGGAAATTCAGTTACTACAATTCGCTCACGACCATTTCCATATTCTTCGATTTCTGTACGTGAACGAAGGGTAATGGAGCCCTTACCTGTATCATAGGCACGATGGATACCCGATTTCCCCATCACCAATGCACCTGTTGGGAAGTCAGGCCCAGGCAAAACCTCCATGATTTCTCTGGTTGTGGCTTCAGGATTGTCCATCAACAAGTGAACTGCATCAATGGTCTCACCTAAGTTATGTGGTGGAATATTGGTCGCCATACCAACTGCAATACCTGTTGTACCATTGACCAAAAGGTTTGGAAAACGTGCTGGCAGAACCTCTGGTTCCCGCTCGCTTGCATCGTAGTTGTCAGCAAAGTTAACAGTATTTTTGTTAATATCACGAAGCATCTCCAAAGCAATCTTGCTCATGCGGGCTTCGGTATAACGTTGAGCAGCGGCACCGTCACCGTCCATGGAACCGAAGTTCCCATGCCCATCAACTAGCATATGGCGATAGCTCCACCACTGCGCCATACGTACCATAGCTTCATAAATAGCCCCATCCCCGTGTGGGTGGTATTTACCCATTACATCCCCTGTAATACGGGCAGATTTCTTATGAGGCTTATCTGGTGTAATGCCCAACTCGTTCATTCCATACAAAATGCGACGATGAACTGGTTTGAGTCCATCCCTAACATCTGGCAGGGCACGTGAAACGATGACACTCATCGCATAGTCAATGAATGATGTCTTCATTTCACTGGTTAAATTTACATTTACTAGGTTTTTATCCTGCATTCAATCAGTCTCTTTTCCACAGTATTTATCTAGTCTATTATATCATAAATAGGCTTAAATTTCTTGCTAATGAATAGCAATGTAAACATTTTCAAAGACCGATTAACAAGTGACAAAAGGCACAAAAAGTGCTAGAATGTTATCTGTTAGGGATTTACTCCCACAATAAAACTAAGGAGATGTTTAGAACATGACTGCAACTAAACAACACAAAAAAGTAATCCTTGTCGGTGACGGTGCCGTAGGTTCTGCTTATGCTTACGCTCTTGTTAACCAAGGTATTGGTCAAGAATTGGGTATCATCGATATCAACAAAGACCGTACACAAGGTGACGCAGAAGATTTGAGCCACGCATTAGCCTTCACTTCACCTAAAAAAATCTACTCTGCTGAGTACTCTGACGCTCACGATGCAGACTTGGTTGTATTGACAGCAGGTTTGCCACAAAAACCAGGTGAAACTCGTCTTGAGTTGGTAGAGAAAAACCTCCGTATCAACCAACAAATCGTTACAGAAATCGTTAAATCAGGTTTCAACGGTATCTTCCTCGTTGCTGCTAACCCAGTTGACGTTTTGACTTACTCAACTTGGAAATTCTCAGGTTTCCCTAAAGAACGCGTTATCGGTTCAGGTACTTCACTTGACTCAGCTCGTTTCCGTCAAGCCTTGGCTGACAAAATTGGCATCGACGCACGTTCTGTTCACGCCTACATCATGGGTGAGCACGGTGACTCTGAATTTGCAGTTTGGTCACACGCTAACGTTGCGGGTGTGAAATTGTACGACTGGTTGCAAGACAACCGCGACATCGACGAGCAAGGTCTTGTTGACTTGTTTGTATCTGTTCGTGATGCAGCTTATTCTATCATCAACAAAAAAGGTGCAACTTACTACGGTATCGGTGTAGCCCTTGCCCGTATCACTAAAGCAATCTTTGACGATGAAAAAGCAGTACTTCCATTGTCAGTTTACCAAGCTGGTCAATACGAAGGTGTTGAAGATGTCTTCATCGGTCAACCAGCTATCATCGGTGCACACGGTATCGTTCGTCCAGTAAATATCCCATTGAACGAATCAGAATTGCAAAAAATGCAAGCATCTGCTAAACAATTGAAAGACATCATCGACGATGCTTTCGCTAACCCAGAAATTGCTGCTGGCGTTAAAAACTAAAGATGAAAAGGTGAACCTCAGGTCCACCTTTTTTCTATGCTCGCACGTCATAACGCAACATAGCAATTCCGTCTGTAACTGTTGACTCTACCAAGGTCAACTTCTGCTCCTCTGTTAGTTTGTCAAAAAGGGAAATCCCTTCTCCTAAGATTGTTGGAATAATGCCGATGATGAAATGGTCAATCAATTTGGCTTCCAAACAGGTCTGTACAAGCCCTGCTCCTCCGAAAAGCCAAATGTCACCACCTTCTTCTGCTCGCAGTCGCTCAATCTCTACAACAATATCCTGCACAAATCGAACATTCTCATAATTAGCATGTTCAACACGACTGGCAATGATAAACTCTTTATCCTGGTAGCCCTCAATCATCTCCAAGGGACAATCCTCAAAAGATTTTCGTCCCATAATAACCGTATCACATCCTTTAAAAAATGCAGGATTATCAAATTGTAAACTAGTATCGTAGTCAGATGTGCCTTGGCCTTCAATCCAATCATATCGACCATCTGACCGCGCAATAAAACCATCCAAACTCATTGCAATATTCAACACCAAACTTCTAGCCATAATAGTCCTCCGAATAAATAAACAGTAACCTAGTATATCATAAAAAATATCGACCGTCAGAAAAAGAAACTAGCAATGCATCAATCAAAGCTCTAGTCGTACCACTCCTTCTTCATTCAAATATAAACCTGAAACAGTTAACTGAATTATACCTCGCTTTTACATTTCTTGGCTCAGGCTGAAACAGTTCACTGAACTGTACTTCGCTTTTTCATTTATTTGCTCAGGTTGAAACAGTTCACTGAACTGTACTTCGCTTTTTCATTTTTTGGCTCAGGTTGAAACAGTTAACTGAACTGTACTTCGCTTTTTCATTTTTTGGCTCAGGTTGAAACAGTTAACTGAACTGTACTTCGCTTTTTCATTTTTTGGCTCAGGTTGAAACAGTTCACTGAACTGTTTCAATCCACCAGACCTTTACTCGCCTTCCTGTTTTCATGCTCGTGAAAAAACAACCCAACAGGGTTGTTATTCGTTCTTGGTTCTCAAGCTCATGATAAAAAGGTCCACTGGACCTTTACTCGCCTTCCTGTTTTCGTGCTCGTGAAAAAACAACCCAACAGGGTTGTTTTTTTACTTCGATTTGATATAGTTTACGCCGTCGGCTTTAGGTGCTACTGCTTTTCCAAAGAAAGCTGAGAGAGCAACTACTGTAATGAGATATGGTGCGATTTGAAGATAAACAGTTGGAATATCTTTCAAACCTGGTAACTGGCTTCCGATAACTGCCAAACTTTGTGACAACCCAAAGAAGAGGCTGGCTAACATAGCACCAATTGGGTTCCATTTACCAAAGATTACCGCTGCCAGGGCAATGAAACCTGAACCAACGATTGTCGTTGCTGAGAAGTTGATGTTTACAGATTGTGCACTAACAGCACCACCTACACCACCTAAGAATCCGGCAATAATAACGCCAGAAAAACGCATAAGGTAAACATTGATACCAAGAGTATCAGCTGCTTGTGGATGCTCACCAACCGAACGCAAACGCAATCCAAATTTTGTCTTATACAAGATAAACCAAGCAAGGAAAGCTGTTGCAATAGCCACGTAGCCCATCAAACTCGTATTTTTGAAGAAAATATCTCCAATTAAAGGAATATCTGCCAAGACAGGGAAAGAGAATTTACCAAATGACTCGCGAATGCTGTCTGTCTGACCTTTGTTATAAATAACTTTGACAAGGAATACACCTAAAGCTGGCGCCAAAAGGTTTAGTACCGTACCAGAAACAACGTGGTCTGCACGGAAATAAATAGTTGCTGTTGCATGAATGATAGAAAACAGCAAACCAGCAAGTCCACCAACCAAAATAGCCAAAAGTGGAGTGGATTTACCAAAAACTTCTGCAAACTCGATGTTGAAAACAACGCCTGCAAAAGCACCAATTACCATGATCCCTTCCAGACCGACGTTAACAATACCGGCTCTTTCAGAGAAGACACCACCCAGACTTGTGAAAATCAATGGTGCAGAATAAATGAGCATTTGCGAAACGAGTAAAGCAAGTATAGTTGTATTCATCTTATTTCGCTCCTTTCGCTTTGTTTCTTGGTTTCAATAATTGTTCGAAAATGAATTTGACACCAATGAAGAAAATGATGGAAGCTGTCACAACGTTGATTAACTCTGAAGGAATTTGTGCACGAACCATACCTGGTGCACCGATTGAAAGGACACCAAATAGGAAAGCTGCAAATGGAATACCAAGTGGTGAGTTAGAAGCTAGCAATGCAACTGCCATACCATCAAAACCAATGTCTAAACTTCCACCTTGAATATAGACATTTTGGAAAGTTCCCAAACCTTGAACTGCTCCTCCTAAGCCTGCAAGAGCACCTGAGATAATCATTGATAGGATGATTGTACGTTTTGCTGACATACCAGCATAATCCGAAGCCGTTGGGTTCAAACCAACCGAACGAATTTCAAAACCGAGAGTTGTTTTAGTTAATAGGAACCAAATCACAAGAACCGCGATAATAGCAAAGAAAATACCAAGGTTCATCCGTGAGTTATCTGTAAGAGCACGCAACCATTCTGTTTGGTAGGAAGCATTAACTGAAACGTTAACACTTGAGTCAGTATTTTTCATTAAATTTTCTGCAAATACATCACGAATTAAATAGTTACATGAGTACAGAAGAATATAGTTCATCATAATGGTCACAATGACTTCACTGGTTCCAAGATAAGCACGAAGAATGCCTGGAATTGCTCCAGCAATACCTCCAGCAACCATTGAGATTACAACTGTTGCAAGAATCAAAACTGGACGTGACATGTCAGGATTTTCTAGAGCAAACCATCCAGCAAATACCCAGCCAACAAGAGCTTGACCAGAAAGACCAACGTTGAAGAATCCTGCTCGGCTAGCGACTGCAAAACCAAGGGCCGTGAAAACAAGTGGTGCCATAGCACGGAATATTTCACCGATAGATTTTACCGAACCAAATGCAGAATAGAATAACTCCTCATAACCCCAAATTGGATCGTAACCAAACACAAGCATGATAATGGCCCCAAGCAAGAGTCCTGAAAGAACGGCTAGTAAAGGTAGGGCAACATTTTGAAATTTCTTAGGCATGACCTTCTCCCTTCTCTAATTTTCCGCCTGCCATCAAGACACCTAACTCCTGCTTATTGGTTGTAGCAGGATCTACAATGCCATGAATTGAACCATCATGGATAACAGCAATTCTATCAGAAACATCTAGAATTTCGTCCAATTCAAAGCTGACTACAAGGACAGCTTTTCCTTTATCACGTTCTCCAATCAAGCGTTTACGGATATATTCAATTGCACCAACGTCCAAACCACGTGTTGGCTGGCTGACGATGAGCAAATCAGGGTTTCGGTCGATTTCACGAGCGATAATGGCTTTCTGCTGGTTACCACCTGACAAAGCTTTAGAAGGAACCAATTCACTTGCACCGCGAACATCAAACTCCTCCATCAATTGACGGGCTTTTTCATTGATTTTCGCATAGTTCAAGATACCATTTTTCGAATTTGGTTCTTTGTAGTAGGTTTGCAAAGCAATATTCTCTGCAACTGACATTTGAAGGACTAATCCATCGCGATGGCGGTCTTCAGGAACATGGCTGACTTGCATCTCTGTGATCTTACGAGGTGTTTTTCCGACAATATTTTCTCCTTTGATGAGAATTTCACCAGATTTAACTTTACGTAAGCCTGTGATAGCTTGGATCAATTCACTTTGACCGTTTCCGTCAATACCTGCAATACCGACAACTTCACCTGCTCGCACTTGAAGATTCAAACCTTTAACTGCAGGAACTCCACGGTTTTCATTTACCACCAAGTCTTTAATATCCAGAATCACTTCTTTTGGATTTGAAGCTACTTTTTCTGTTTTAAAAGAAACGGTACGGCCTACCATCCATTCAGCCAAATCCTGGTTTGTAGCACCAGCAACCTCAACTGTTTCGATAGACTTACCACGGCGAATGACAGTTACACGGTCCGCAACGGCACGAATTTCATCCAATTTGTGGGTAATCAAGATGATGGATTTGCCTTCTTCAATCAATTTCTTCATGATCTTAAGAAGCTCTGCAATTTCCGCAGGAGTCAATACTGCCGTAGGTTCATCGAAAATCAAGAGGTCTGCACCACGGTAAAGTGTTTTGAGGATTTCGACACGCTGTTGAGCACCGACAGAAATATCCGCAACTTTTGCAGTTGGATCTACTTCCAAGCCGTAACGCTCAGACAATTCTTTAATGTCTTCGATTGCCTTTTTGATATCAATCACACCACCCTTAGTCGTTTCCGAACCAAGAATGATGTTTTCTGCAACTGTAAAAGCATCAACCAGCATAAAGTGCTGGTGAACCATCCCAATTCCCAGGTGGGCAGCTTTTGATGGGGAATCAATTGAAACCACTTGTCCATTAATTGCAATTTCGCCACTTGTTGGTTCCAACAAACCTGCAAGCATATTCATCAATGTTGATTTGCCGGCACCATTCTCACCAAGAAGGGCATGGATTTCACCACGTTTGACATTCAAATTGATGTGGTCATTTGCCACGAATTCACCAAATATTTTTGTGATTTCGCGCATTTCAATGACGTAATCCTTAGTCATAATCTAGTTCCTTTCTGACTATCATTTTTGTCAGTAAAACCTACCACAGAGTGATAGGCTTTACTGAGAAAAATTCTCAGTCCGAAAAGGGCGACCGAGTTCGGCCGCCGATTCGGAATTCGTTTAATAAAAGATTATGGAGCTTCTGGAACAGTTACAGAACCATCCAAGATTGCTTTTTTAGCAGCTGCAACTGCTTCTGATGCTTCAGTTGAAAGGTTAGTTTCAGCCAATTCTACACCACCGTCAGCAAGAGTGAATTGAAGAACTTCACCGCCAGGGAATTCACCTGCAAGCGCTTTGTTTGCGATATCTTTAACAGATGTACCAACTTGTTTCAAAGTTGAAGCTAATACGAAGTTAGAAGATTTGCCATCTTTAGATGTGTATTCACCTTCTGCAGATTGGTCACGGTCAACACCGATAACCCAAACTTTGTCTGCTTCATTACGAGTTTCGTTTTCTGATTTAGCTGCGGCAAATACACCGTTACCAGTACCACCTGAAGCGTGGAAGATTACGTCAGCACCTGCTGCGTATTGAGCAGCAGCAAGTGTTTGACCTTTAGCTGCGTCAGCAAATGAACCTGCATAGTCAACAGTTACCTTAATGTCTGGGTTAACTGATTTTGCACCGGCTACGAAACCAGCTTCAAAACGGTCAATAATCACACCTTCCATACCGCCGATGAAACCAATGTGGTTGGTCTTAGTTGATTTAGCTGCAGCAACACCAGCAAGGTAAGAAGCTTCATGGTCAGCAAATCCTACGCTAACAACGTTATCTTGGTCAGGAACAACTGAGTCAACGATAACATAGTGAGTGTCTGGGTTGTTTGGAGCAACTTCAGCAATCGCACTTTCCAAAGCGAAACCAATACCAAAAATCAAGTTGTATCCACCTGAAACTGCTGAATCAAGGTTTGTTACGTAATCTGATTCGCTAGCTGATTGGAAGTAAGTATAGTCTGTGTTTTCAGTCAAACTATTTTCTTCACCCCAAGCTGTCATACCTTCCCAAGCTGACTGGTTAAATGAACGGTCATCAACACCACCAACGTCAGTAACAATAGCAGCTTTTACTGCTGAATCTGAAGATGATTCGCTTGATGAGCTAGTAGAAGTACGGCTACCGCAAGCAGCAAGCGTAAGCGCAGCGAGTGATACAACACCCAAACCAACAAGTTTCTTGTTCATTTCTGAACCCTCCTAAAAAAATTTCTTTTTCGCAACACGAGTTGCAGTGCAATGGTTTCTCAGTCGTAAGACTGCTTACAAATCTATTTAAGATCTGTAAAAGAGTATGGAAGTAATTCCCCGACTGTCGTCTCGACTGTCGATTTATCTTTAGCGACCAAGGTCACTTTGAGATCAGGATTAAAAAATTCTGCCATCACTTGACGACAAGCGCCACAAGGTGAAATCGGCTGCTCTGTTTCACCATAAATCAAAATTTCAGTGAAATCAAGAACACCTTCTGAAACGGCTTTGAAGATGGCAGTACGCTCTGCACAATTGGTCAATCCAAAACTAGCGTTTTCTATATTAACACCAGTATAGATTTCACCAGACTTTGTCACAAGAAGTGCACTAACTGGAAAATGCGAATAAGGGACATAGGCAAACTGACTATTTTCAACAAGTTTGTCAATTAAATTAGTAGTCGCCATCCGCCTTTTCTCCCTTCATGATCGCAACACCAGATGAAGCACCGATACGGTTTGCACCTGCTTCGATAAAGGCAATAGCATCTGCGTATGAACGTGCACCTCCTGATGCTTTAACCCCCATATCAGGTCCAACAGTTTTTCTCATAAGTGCAACATCTTCAACAGTTGCACCTCCAGTTGAAAAGCCAGTTGAAGTCTTCACAAAATCAGCACCAGCTTCTTTTGACAATTCACAAGCTTTTACCTTTTCTTCATCAGTTAATAGACAAGCTTCAATGATGACTTTGACAAGTTTGTCTCCGCTCGCTTCTACTACTGCCTTGATATCTTCTAAAACAAGGTCGTAATTCTTATCTTTCAGAGCGCCGATATTGATCACCATATCGATTTCATCAGCACCATTTGCAATAGCTTCTTTGGTTTCAAATGCCTTCACAGCTGGGGTATTCGCACCCAGAGGGAAGCCGATAACAGTACATACTTTTACATCGCTATCTTCTAAACCATTAGCTGCAAAAGCCACCCAAGTTGGATTGATGCAGACACTTGCAAAGTCGTACTCTTTTGCCTCTGCTAAAACCTGTTCAACTTGTGCTTGACTCGTCTCAGGCTTCAAAACGGTGTGGTCAATATATTTATTTAATTTCATGTGATTCTCCGTACATTACGAAATAATTTCTAGAATTTCTTTCGTATTTACTCTTTCTGCTTCTATTTTAACATTTTTTCGGAAATTTGTAAGCATATTTTCCGAAATATTTTCATTAGCATAAATTGTTGCAATCGCTTGTCCAGGACTTACGGCTTCGCCAACTTTTTTATGGAAGACAATACCTGTTTCATAGTCTAGTTCATCCGTTTTAACAGCACGTCCTGCACCCAGTTTCATGGCGAACAAACCAAATTCCAAGGCCGGAAGAGCTGAGATATACCCTTCTTCTTCCGCCAGGACATCTACTTGGTGACTAACTTGAACGGAACGATAGAGATCGTCCAAATCGCCTCCTTGAGCCACAACCATTTCCTCAAATTTCTTCAAGGCAGCACCGTTAACAAGGTGTTGATGAACTTCTTCAAGTGATTTCTCTACATTTGCAAGACTGAGCATAATCTGAGCCAGTTCACAAATAAACTCAGAAACATCTTCTCGCCCCTTCCCTTGAAGAATCTCAAGAGCTTCTAAGATTTCGAGACGGTTACCAATTGCCCGACCTACAGGTTGAGACATATCTGTCAATACTGCAACTGTTTTACGACCGACTGCTTTACCTAGATCCACCATTGTTTGTGCGAGAATACGAGCATCTTCAATATTTTTCATGAAGGCGCCTTCTCCAACTGTCACATCTAAGAGAATGGCGTCTGCTCCAGCAGCGATTTTCTTAGACATAACAGAACTTGCGATCAATGGAATAATATCTACCGTTGCCGTCACATCTCGAAGAGCATAAAGAAGTTTATCAGCCTTTACTAAGTTATCAGATTGGCCAATAACTGCAATACCTGTTTCCTGAACTTGTTTGATAAAATCTTCTTGGTTGACTTCGATTTTGTAGCCTTTTATAGACTCCAATTTATCCAAGGTTCCGCCAGTATGGCCCAAACCACGGCCACTCATTTTTGCGACTGGCACACCAAAACTTGCAACAAGTGGAGCTAAAATCAAGGTCACCTTGTCTCCCACACCACCTGTCGAATGCTTATCGACTTTGATACCTGGGATAGCGGATAAGTCAATCTCATCACCTGAATGAACCATAGCCATTGTCAAATCTGAAATCTCTCGAGTTGACATACCACGGAAATAAATTGCCATCGCCAATGCTGACATTTGATAATCTGGAACACTTCCATCAACGTAGCCATCGATCAACCATTGAATTTCTTCCGTACTTAATTCCAAGCCATCACGTTTTTTTTGAATTAAATCAACTGTTCTCATTCTTTCACACTTTCGAGGATATAGTATCCTTTGTCTTTTTTGATAATTTCACAATTGCCATACGTTTCCTCCATTTTAGCTTTGGCACTTGGTGCTCCCTGCTTTTTCTGGATGACAATTGTCAGTCGTCCACCTGATTTCAAGTGCTCTTTTGCTCCTGTGATAACCTGGTGAACTACAGTTTTACCTGCTCGAATCGGTGGATTAGAAATAACAGCATCAAATTGCCCTTGAACAGCTTGATATAGATCAGATTGGAAGATGGTTGCTTGAATTCCATTTTTTTCTGCGTTCCATTTTGCCAATTCAATCGCACGGTTATTAATATCCACCATTGTGACTTCCAGTTGGTAGGCCTTTGCCAAACTGAGTCCCAATGGACCATAGCCACATCCAACATCTAATAATCGTGCTCCTTCATCAACTTCAAGGGCGCTTAAAAGCACCTGACTTCCATAATCAACCATTTTCTTACTAAAGACACCTGCATCAGTTCGTAATCTGAAGTTGTGTCCCAGCAATTGGACCTGGAGTTCATGAATATCATGTGCTAAATCGGGATTATTTTCGAAATACATATTAGACATGTTCCTATTATAACATTTACTAAAAACGTTTACAAGAGTTTTACCCCTATTTACTAAAACCGGTTACATGCGTTTTACTTGATAGAAAAATCGTGCTACAATAAGGCTATGAAAAACGAATTTATGAATTTTGAGAAAATCAGCCGTAAAACTTGGCAACAACTCCACCGCAATACAACCGTGCCTTTAACAGAGGAAGAATTGAATTCGATTAAAAGTTTTAACGATAAAATTAGCCTCCAAGAAGTCTTGGACGTTTATCTTCCGCTTATCAATCTAATCCGTATTCATAAGAAGGCAAGTGAAGACCTGTCCTTTTCAAAAAGTCTCTTCCTGCAGAAAAAAATCAAATCTCAGCCATTCATCATTGGCATTTCAGGAAGCGTTGCTGTTGGAAAATCAACTACAAGTCGCCTTTTGCAAATTCTCTTAACCCGCACCTTTAAACATGCCAAAGTTGAAATGGTTACAACAGATGGTTTCCTTTATCCTAACGCCATCTTGGAAGAGCGAGGCATTTTGAACCGAAAAGGGTTTCCAGAATCCTATAATATGGAGCTGCTGCTTGATTTTTTAGATCATATAAAAAATGGAGACGATGTTCAAATTCCTGTCTATTCCCATGAGGTCTATGATATCGTAAGCGACCAAGGACAATTGATTTCCAATCCCGATTTCTTAATCGTTGAAGGAATCAATGTCTTCCAAAATCCACAAAACCAGCGCCTTTATGTGAGCGATTATTTTGATTTATCTATCTATGTTGATGCTGATGTCAAGGATATTGAAAATTGGTACATCGAACGATTCCAAAAACTACTCTCTCGAGCGAAGAACGATCCAAACAACTACTATC
Organism: Streptococcus sp. 29896; assembly: GCF_032594915.1. Taxonomy (NCBI): domain Bacteria; kingdom Bacillati; phylum Bacillota; class Bacilli; order Lactobacillales; family Streptococcaceae; genus Streptococcus; species Streptococcus suivaginalis. The sequence continues at coordinate 1,085,586 of NZ_CP118733.1, forward strand.
ATCGCTTTACCCGCCTATCCTTTACCCAGATTTTAGCTGTTGCTCATGACACTTGGACTAATATCAACTTAGCCAATTTGGTACGTTACATCGAACCGACTCGAAATCGTGCAGACATTATCCTTCATAAGGGGCAAAATCATGAAATCGATGAAATTTTCTTAAAAAAATAAATTTCTCTTGTCAAACAGGATATTTTCAGATATAATGGTATAGTTAGTACAGAAAAGGGTGGAGGTGAAACCATTGGCAAACATTAAATCAGCTATCAAACGCGCTGAATTGAACGTTAAACAAAACGAGAAAAACTCAGCTCAAAAATCAGCTATGCGTACTGCAATCAAAGCATTCGAAGCTAACCCTTCTGAAGAGCTTTACCGCGCTGCAAGTTCAGCTATCGATAAAGCAGAAACAAAAGGTTTGATTCACAAAAATAAAGCGAGTCGCGATAAAGCACGTCTTGCATCAAAACTTGCTTAATAGAAAGAGCCCTTGGGCTTTTTTTATTTTTCAAAAAGAGTGCTCAACTGCTCTACCGTCACATAATCAAAAGAAATCAGCCAGTATACTATACTGGCTGATTTTATCTTGGCAATTTCACTTCAAAAACAGTTCCTTTTGGTTGGTTGTTTTTTACTTGAATATCACCATTTAAAGACTGTACAATTTGTTTGGCGAGAGATAAGCCCAATCCAAACCCACCTTTTTGGCGTGTACGCGCCTTATCAACTCGATAAAAACGATCAAAGATTTTCTTCTTATCTTCTGCACTAATACCGATTCCATTATCAGAAACAAGCAAGTGTAGATTGCGGTCTTTAATAAAGACTGTCAATTCAATCTTCCCATCTTCATCGGAATATTTCATGGCATTGTCAAATAAAATGGTCATCAGTTGTTTTAAAAGAACCTTATCGGTTTTCACCAATTGATGAACATGATTGGTAACGGTCAATTCCTTGCCATTTTCTTCAGCAATAATGCCATAATTTTCAAAAACATCTTCAAAAAATTCCGGACCCACTTCAGATAAATCAGGCTTCAGGCCATCTTCCCTGCGCGCAAGATTGAGCAAATTCGTTGTCAATAAGCGCATATTTCGTACTTCTTCCAAACTGGAGGCAATATTTTCACTACTCTCTAGAATGGTTGCCTCTGGATGACGGAAAAGGCTTTCCAAGCGATTCTGTAAAACAGCCAAGGGTGTATGCAATTCATGGCTGGCATTTTCTACAAAATCCTTCTGCTTTTGAAAGCTAATCAAAATAGGACGCATGCTTAGATTGGCTAGATAAAAACTAGCAAATATCGAAATCAACCAGAAACTGATCATCACAACCACTACTGTTGTTTCATAGGATGCAATCGAAGACTTGATTTGACTCGTATTGAATAAAATCGTCGCATACTCCACTCCTAAATCGGAATAGGCCGCATAGGCTGAACTGTCCAATTGAATCGTCATCGTCCGATAGTACTCCACATCCTCAAATGCCGTAGTCACTTCTATTTCTTCGATTTGATTCAAATCCTTGGTATTTAGTGAAACATCAGCAAGACCTGAGACATCATCAACCGCATTCAAACGATTACCTTCTCCATCAAAAAGAATGATATGGTAATTGGTATTGAGACGAATTTTTGTCTGTGGCTGATAGGGAGGCATAAAATTCTGCTTTGAAGAAGAACTAGTCGTTTCAAATGACTCTGTCTCTGATGAGTTAGTCGATTCTTGATTGGATTGCTCAAAGACTACATCGACATCCGGTGAAAGCCCTCTCGCCATGGCAAATCCCATAATCATGCCAGGGTCACTGGCAATTAGTTGAAAATTTTCATCTGACGAGCGATACATGGTCGCGCGCATGACTTGGAAAATCATGATGGTCATCGAGACGAAAATCAATGTAAAAACAGCAAAATAACGGATAAAATACGAAAAATTATCCGTTGAAAAAAGTTTTTTTGATTTAGTCAACATTTTTCAAAATGTAACCAACACTTCGGAGAGTCTGTAGATTCTCACCAAATGCTGAACCTTTCAATTTTTTACGAATTTTCGACACATATACTTCGACAACTGAGATGGTAGTGTCACTATCGAATCCCCAAATACGGTCAAAAATTTGTGTTTTTGGTAAGATAACGTTTTGATTTTGCAAGAAATAGACCAATAAATCAAACTCCTTCCCTAGAAGTTCAACCTCTTTCCCATCTACATGCGTAGAATTGGTCGCAAGATCCACTGTCATATCTCCATAAGTCAGAATGTTTTCGTTAAATTTTCCAGAGCGTTTGAGCAAGGCTTGAATCCGCATTTTTAGCTCTTCTAAGTAGAATGGTTTTGTCAGATAATCATCTGCCCCCAATTCAAAACCATGTCCCTTATCATCCAAACTTTCCTTAGCAGTCGTAATCAGTACTGGAGTCGTCACTCCTTTTTCACGCAGTTCTTTCAAGACTTGGAAACCATCTTTTTCTGGTAACATCAAGTCAAGGAGAATTAAATCGTAAACACCTGATTCGGCTTCATACAAGCCTTCATCACCATCAAAAACTTGCATCACATCTGCAAAATCATCTAAAAAATCAAATACTGAATTGGATAAACTAAGATCATCCTCTACAAGCAAAATCTTTATCATACCTTTTCCTCTTTGTATAATCCGTTCAACCAACTTTGAGTTGGTTGGCTTCGACATTGTGATTGGAATTATTGTGCCAATTCATTATATCATGGAATTGACATTTCATAAATAGATTTACTTACTGATTACTGCTTTCAATCCGAGCCTTGATTTCCTGGTTTTTTTCTTTTAAAGCATTTACTTCATCGGAAGAATTAGGGTTGGTTGTTGTGGATGATTCTGTCGCCCCACTTGTCACATCTGGTGGAGTCATACCTCTTCCAGCACGATCCGGAGGCATCATCCCTTGCTCTGTTCCAGTTGGTGGAACAGTTCCTTGCTGCAATGCTTGGTTAGCCAAGGCTGATTGGGCAGTTGCAGTTGATAGTTTCCCAACTCCCATTCCACCGGCAAAGCCAGCTGTCAAACTTGCAATCGCAACAGTAGCTAACAATGTTTTCGGATGAGCCTTGGCTTTTTCAATAATTGACATGAATGAGTATACCTCTTTTCTTATGAATATAGTTGACCAAAAAAGTCGGCTAAGCTTGGATGAGTGATGATAAAAAGAGCTACTAAGAGAAATTTACATCCTGATAAAAGCAGGAAGGCACGAATATAATTTGATTTTAGTTGTTGCATTTTGTCATCTCCTTTCTTTGCTTATGGGAAAATTATACTGTCCTTAACTTAAATCAATCTAAAATTATAGGTAAAAAAAGAGCCTTTCGGCTCTTTTTAAAGTTCAGTAATATGACCTGTTTTAAGGTAAACAACCCATTCACAGATATTTTTAGCATAGTCTCCGATACGCTCCAAATACGAAATCACTTGGAAATAATCTCGACCAGCAATCAATGCATCCGGATTCTTCTTGATTTCTTCTGTTGCCAAATCACGAATGCGATCATAGTGAGCATTGATCAATTCATCATGAGCAGCAATTTCATAAGCTTGCTCCACATCAGCATCGTTCAAGTACAAATCAAGCGCTGCTTCTACCAATTTACGAGCTTCGCGGCCCATTTTATTGATTTCTTCCTCAACAATCTGGCTGCGCACTTCGCCCTTCATACGAATAGTCGCCTCTGCAATCGACACCGCATGGTCGCCCATACGCTCCATGTCGCTGGTTGCCTTCAAAACGGTGATAACTGTCCGAAGGTCAGTTGATACAGGTTGCTGAAGGGCGATAATCTCAAGTGATTTCTTCTCCAACTTGATTTCAAACTCGTTGATTTTCTTGTCAGCTTCGATGACTTCTTTTGCCAATTCACGGTCATGAGTGATAAAAGCGCGGACGGCATTGTTTATCTGTACAACCACTTCATTGCCCATTGCATAGAATTGATTGTGCAATTTGTCCAATTCGGTTTCAAATTGTGTTCTTAACATATCTTTTCTCCTTTTGACAGTCCAGTCGGACGCGGAATACAGGCTTATCCAAATTTACCTGTGATGTAGTCTTCAGTTTCTTTGTGGGCAGGATTCAAGAACATTTCCTTGGTTTTGTTGTACTCAATCAAGTCACCATCCAGGAAGAAACCTGTTCGATCTGAAATCCGTGAGGCTTGTTGCATCGAACGTGTTACCAATACCATAGTATATTTGTCCTTCAAGCCATACAAGGTATCTTCGATTTTTCCTGCGGAAATTGGGTCAAGAGCTGATGTCGGCTCGTCCAAGAGGATAATCTTTGGACTTGTGGCCAAAACACGAGCTACACAGACACGCTGTTGCTGACCTCCAGATAAACCAATGGCAGAATCATGCAAACGATCTTTCACTTCGTTCCAGATAGAAGCACCAATCAAGGATTTCTCAACTGCTTCATCTAAGATAGCCTTATCTTTTACCCCATTAATCCGCAAACCATAGACCACATTCTCATAGATAGACATTGGGAATGGGTTTGGCTGCTGGAAAACCATCCCAATTTCCTTACGGAGATCAACTGTATCCGTACGTGGACTATAAATATTTTTGCCGTTGTAGTCAATGGCACCTGTCAAGGTCACTTCTGGGTTCAAATCACCCATGCGGTTAATGGAACGCAATAGGGTCGATTTTCCTGAACCAGAGGGACCGATCAAGGCAGTGATTTCATTTGGATAAAACTCCATAGAAACATTGTTTAAGGCCTTCTTTTTGTTATAGTAAACAGACAAATCTTTTACTTGTAAAATAGGTGATGTCATTTTTTACCTCTCTAACCAAAGTGACCTGAAACGTAATCGTTGGTGGATTTCAACTTAGCATTCTGGAAGATATTGGTCGTTTTATCATACTCAATCAAATCCCCAAGGTAGAAGAATGCTGTGTAATCACTAGCACGGGCAGCTTGTTGCATATTGTGCGTCACAATGATAATGGTATAGTTTTTCTTGAGCTCGAACATAGTTTCTTCCAACTGCATCGTTGCAATCGGATCCAAGGCTGAAGCAGGTTCATCCATGAGCAAAATCTCTGGTTTAACCGAAATAGCACGAGCGATACAAAGACGTTGCTGCTGACCACCTGATAGGGTCAAGGCTGATTTATGCAAATCATCTTTGACCTGATCCCAAAGTGCAGCTTGCTTAAGTGATGTTTCAACAATTTCATCCAAGACTTTCTTGTCTTTTACTCCAGCGCGCTCATGTGGGAAGGTGATATTGTTGTAAATTGATTTCGCAAATGGGTTGGGACGTTGGAACACCATACCAATGTGCTTACGAATTTCATAAACATTCATTTCTGGTTTGTTGATGTCGATTCCCTCATAGAGGATTTGACCTGTAACTTTTGCAATATCAATGGTGTCATTCATGCGGTTCAAACTACGTAAGTAAGTCGATTTACCGCAACCAGACGGCCCAATAAGGGCTGTAATTTTATTTTTTTCGAACTGCATATCAATTCCCTTGATTGCTTCATTCTTTCCATAATAGACATGTAAGTCTTTGGTTGAAAGAGCCAAGTTCTCTTCAGGGAAGGTAATGATATGGCGTTCATTCCAGTTATAATCTGCCATTTTATCTCCTTAACTGATTGACTTCTTAGGCAGAGGTCATTTTTGAATGCAATTTCTTACCGATGTAACGGGCAGAAAGGTTAAATATCAAGATAAAGATGAGGAGGATTGCCGCACTACCTGCCGCTACTTCCGTTCCATCAGGAATGGTTCCCTCACTGTTTACTTTCCAGATATGCACTGCCAGCGTTTCAGACTGACGGAAAATAGAGATCGGACTAGTAACACTGAGTGGATTCCAGTTTGACCAATCCAGAGCTGGTGCAGATTGACCTGCAGTATAGATAAGAGCTGCTGCTTCACCGAAGATACGACCAGAAGCCAAAACAATACCCGTAACGATACCTGGAAGAGCTTCAGGAATTACCACGTGAAGAACTGTTTCCCAACGAGACAAACCAAGGGCAAGTCCTGCTTCACGTTGCGTGTGGTGAACGTGGCGCAAACTATCTTCAACGTTCCGTGTCATTTGCGGCAAGTTGAAGACTGTTAAAGCTAGGGCACCAGATAAAATCGAGAAGCCGTATTCAAATTGCACAACGAAAATCAAGTAACCAAACAAACCAACTACGACAGATGGAAGAGAAGACAAAATCTCGATACAGGTACGGATAAAGTTTGTCAAAGGACCTTTCTTAGCATATTCTGCCAAGTAGATACCTGCTCCTGTAGAAAGTGGAATCGAAATCAACAAAGTAACAACCAGTAGGAAGAATGAGTTGTAAAGCTGAATCCCAATCCCTCCTCCTGCTTTATAAGAAGAAGATTTGCTTGTTAGGAAAGACCAACTGATATGTGGTAAACCACGAACCAGAATAAAGAGAATAAGGGCTGTCAAAATGACAACGATAATGCCTGCAATCGAGTAAAGTGTCGCTGTTGCAAGCTTGTCCATTTTTTTAGCGTGCATAGTTTTTCTTACCCTCTCTTGTAATAAATTTCATAACCATATTGAATACCAGACTCATCACCAAGAGTACCAAGGCAAGAGACCAAAGAACGTTGTTTTGAACTGTACCCATGACAGTGTTACCAATACCCATTGTCAAAACAGATGTTAGGGTCGCCGCAGGGGTTGTCAATGAAGTCGGGATCACAGCCGAGTTCCCTACCACCATTTGAATAGCTAAAGCTTCACCAAAGGCACGAGCCATACCAAAGATAACTGCTGTAAAAATACCTGGTTTGGCAGCGTTTAGGATAACCCGCCAAATTGTTTGCCAGCGAGTTGCTCCCATAGCCAAACTCGCTTCACGATAGTGACGTGGTACTGCACGCAAACTATCAACTGTCATAAAGGTTACTGTCGGCAAAATCATAACAAAGAGTACGAATACACCTGACAAGATACCAAAACCAGTTCCACCAAAGATAGAACGAACGAATGGAACGACGATTTGCAAGCCGATAAATCCATAAACAACAGATGGAATCCCTACAAGCAATTCAATAACAGGCTGTAGAATCTTTGCTCCATGTTTTGGTGAAATTTCTGTCATAAAGACAGCTGCACCAATAGCAATCGGTGTAGCAATAACCGCCGAAAGAATGGTAACGATGAAGGAACCTGAAATCATTGGAAGGGCACCAAAGATCTTGGAACTTGGTTCCCATTTTGTTCCAAATAAGAAGTCTGTAATGCTCACGCCATCCACAAAGAAAGTGGATAGACCACGTTGTGCAACGAAGATCAAAATCATTGCAACGATAAACACAATAAGTGATAAGCAAAGGAAGGTGAGAACCTTACCAAATTTCTCTAAGCGAGAGTTTTTAGAAGGCGAACTCAATTCTTTTGCAAGTTTTTGATTGTTCATTTCTACTCCTTAACTGTGACTGTACCATCAACAGATTTCTCTACCTTCATATCATGTATAGAGATGTATCCCATACTCTCAACGATACCATACTGGACTTCATCCGACATCATGTAATCCAAGAACTCTTTAGTCAAGTCCGTAGGTTCACCCTTGGTGTACATGTGCTCGTATGACCAGATTGGCCAATCATTGGTTGTAACACTTTCAGTGGTTGGTTCAAATCCGTTTAATTTAATGGTTTGAACGCTGTCATCAACATATGCAAATGATAGATAGGAAATTGCTCCTGGCGTTTGACTAACGATGGATTTTACCATCCCGTTTGAATCTTGTTCCTGACTTTGAATAGCAGATTCACCATTCATGATAATGTTGTCAAATGTCGCACGCGATCCTGAACTTGCTGCCCGGTTGATAATGGAAATCTCCAAATCCTTTCCACCGAGTTCCTTCCAGTTAGAAATCTCACCTGTGAAGATTTTACGCAACTCCTCAGTCGTCAAATCATCAACAGTAACTTCTTCGTTGACAATTACAGCAAGACCTGCAACAGCGACTTGGTGATCTACTAAAGCAGTGGCATCAATACCATCTTTCTCTTCTGCAAATACGTCAGAGTTACCAATCTGTACAGCTCCTGACTGCACCTGTGAAAGTCCAGTACCCGAACCACCACCTTGGACATTGACAGACTTACCAAGATTAGTTGAGCCAAATTCATCAGCTGCTGCTTCTACCAAGGGTTGCAAGGCAGTTGAGCCAACTGCAGTAATGGATTCACCTCGGTCAATCCAAGCTGAACAGGCAGACAATGAGAGACTTGCTGTCAATAAGAGAGCAGCAAGACCAAGCTTATGCTTTTTTTTCATTTCTATGTTTCCTTTACATTTTTCAGTGAAAATTTTACTGTAATTTTATTCTATTTTTCAGGTTATTTTACAATAAATTTCCACAAAACCAATATAACATATAACCAACTAACATGCAAAATATTTCTGCTCATTCTTACGAAAAACGAAGCCCTTTTGGAAAGTTATTTTTAAGGGTTCCTGAGACGATTTTTGCAAAACCAAGCCCGTTTCCATGAATGACAACTTGGTACCATCCGTTGGGCAATTCTTTAGAGACAGCTAATGGCTGTCCTGCAGCATAGTCCACAAAGGATTCTTGGCTGATTTCGACCCTATTTTTCACCTCACGCGGCAATAATGCAAGCCCCAAAGCAAAAGAAGGTTCAAATCGTTTGGTTTTAAAAACACCTAGATGCAAACCGTTTCTTGCCAGTTTGATCTTGGACAAATCTGGCAATCCATCTGGTAACAGATACAGATGATCTCCAAAGACTTGTAAGGTCCCGGTTAACTCAACTGCCAGATGTTTTTTCGCAAAATCCAGCCACAACTGTTTCTGTTCTGGCTTTAGATTTGACTTGCTAGCTTTTATTTTCTTTGTTTTTCCTTCTTGATCTAATTGGAACTTGGCAACAAATTGTCCCTCTCCCTTAAAGTGATGGGGATACATACGTGCCGTTTCTGGAAAGGCAATCCCTTCCAACATGCCATTGATTTTCTCAACGGGAAGCAAACTCAAGGGATATTCTTCTAACAACCAGGCAACAACATCTTCGTTTTCTTCAGGCGACCAGGTACATGTCGAATAGACCAATTGACCGCCAGGAGCTAACATTTCGAGTGCCGATTCTAAAATTTCCTTTTGTAAGACAGCACACTGACTTGGATAGTCGCTATCCCAATACTGTATAGCTGCAGGATCCTTACGGAACATGCCCTCTCCTGAACATGGCGCATCCAGAACAATCAGGTCAAAGAACTTGGGAAATACCCGAGCCAGTCGGTCAGCGGATTCATTGGTCACAACGACATTACGAGCGCCAAATCGTTCAATATTTTCGACCAATATTTTGGACCGTTTCTGAGAAATTTCATTGCTTACAAGCAGACCTGTATTTTTCAGATAAGAAAGGAGATGGGTAGATTTGCCACCAGGTGCAGCAGCTAAGTCCAAGACCTTCATACCTGGTTGAGGTTGAGCCACTTGACCAACAATTTGTGCAGCTGGCTCTTGTGAATAGACTAAACCAGCTACATGCTCCCAGCTTTTGCCACTCACTTTTCCATAATAAGACCATTCCAAATGCGGAATCTTTTCCGAATAGTCTGGAAGCTGCGCTTTCAGTGGATTGGTCCGAAATGCTGAAACAGCTGGCTCATCAAAACTTTGGAAAAATTTTTCTGAGTCAGCCCCTAACAAAGTTTCATACTTTTTTCTAAATTCTACTGGTAATTCCATTCGTCTAAATATCCTGTGATCTCATCTTTCAGAAGACTGGGAAGAAAAAGTACATACTCTCTTCCTTCAAATCTTGGTTTTCCATTTTCCAAACTCAACAATTCATAACCGAGCTTGGGTCCTAAAATAGCGGCAACTGCATAGTCCCATGGGTATAAATAGGAAGCATGGGCAACTAACCGCCCTTCTAAAACATAGGCAAAACTAATGCCAGCACTACCATAGGATCGTGTCCCCAAACAGTGATTAGCCAATCGGGCCAATCCGAAAGCATTTGATGCAAAGAGTCCAGCATTCAACCCCAGTAAGGAACGCTTAAGTTCCCCTTTTTGATAGCCTAAAAGAGGCCAATCATTTAGGAAAACTGGAAATTCTCCTCCTCCCCAAATAAGCTGGTCTGCCATGACATTGTAAAGCAGGGCAAACTGACCTACCCCTTGTTCAAAATAGGCAAGCAAGATGCAAAAATCAGTCTGCTGGGCAATAAAATTTGTCGTGCCATCAATCGGATCCAAGACCCAGACACAGCCTTTGGAAATAGAGATATGTTCTTGTGACTCCTCACCTAAAATGGCATCCAAAGGATAGGCTTGTAAGATGTCCTGACTCAATTGATCCTGAATAGACTGATCAAAGTTTGTCACCAAATCTTTAAAATCTGCTTTTTCAGTAATTTCCACTTGCTGGTTCATATGTTCACGTAGCCATCGCCCGGCCTTTAAGACTATTTGTTGGGCAAATCTTAGCTTAGTTTCCAAGTCGAACAACTCCTCTCCCTTTCTCCTTGGCCATTTTCACAGCTTGATAGGTTGAGTAACCAGATGACTCTTGAAATTCTCGATCGATTTGTTTTTCCTGTGCCTTGCCTGGCACTACTTTTTTAAAAACTGAGTAGCTAGTCAGCAGGGCTTCTGCTTGAGTGCCACCCTCATAGGCTGCCTCCACTTGATTCAAAAAAGAAAGCACGGAGGAAATCTCCTCGGTGCTCCACATCATATCAAGCGGATATGAATATTGTTTGTTCATATCGTTCCTTATCCAATTTCTGCTCGCAAAGTAGCATTTTTTAACTCTTGTTTTCGGTAATTACGCGGTAAGAAGGCACGAATCTCATCTTCGTTAAATCCAATCTGCATCCGCTTATCATCCAAAATAATCGGACGACGAAGAAGACTTGGATAGGTTTCAATCAAATGAATCAGTTCTGAAACAGATAATTCTTCAACATCGATATTTAGTTTTTGGAAAACCTTAGAGCGCGTCGAAATAAGGTCATCCGTCCCGTTTTCTGTCAAAGACAAAATCGTTTTTAGTTCAGCCGCAGTCAGGGGACTGGTCATAATATTATGCTCAGTAAACGGAACTTGATGATTGGTTAACCAGGCGCGTGCTTTTCGACAGCTCGTACAACTTGGCGATAAAAACAAAGTAATCATCAATATTCACCCCTTTCCACATACTCGTTCCCACATATCATTATACCCCATATTTCTAGAAAATTCAATAAAAACCGAGTAATATTCACTAATTTCCGTCGATTTCTGTCATTTTATCCAACTTATCTGACAGTTCTTTCAAGACTTGTTCCTGGTTTTCTAATTTTTCTAATAATAGATCAATCTTGGTATCTTTTTCATTTTCTGTAAAAAAACGTGTGATGGTCGAAGTGACCATACCAAAGGTACAGATACCTACCAACATCAAAATGATTGCAATAGCTTTTGAAATCGCATCTTGCGGTACAATATCGCCATAACCAACGGTTGTCATCGTTACAATGGACCACCAAAGTGAGTCGAAAATCGATTTTTTCTCCAAGATAGACAAAAGAAGGCTTGAAATCAGGACAGCTGAAATATTCAAGATCAAAACCTTATACAAACCATTGGTATGTAGAAGTTTTTTGATGGTATCCCAAAATCGATTGGACAAGGCGATAACTCTGGTTAGGCGCAAAAGACGGAACAAACGAGCAATTCTACCTAATTGTAAGAAGCCAAAGAGTTGATCAAAAGGCAAAATGGCAATTAGATCAAAAATATGACTTTTTGCATATTCTTTCCGATTACTGGCGTAAAAGAGATTGGCTAGATAATCAAATACAAAAATCCCCCAGAAAATCAGATCCAAGCCCTTATAGAAAAAACTAGTCGCTGAAAACCATGAAAAAAATTCACCGACTAAGAGCACAATATAACAGATGGCAAAAAAGGTCACCATCGGTTCATAACGCGGATGAGATATCAAGCGCTTGATCATGTTCCCTCCCAATGCAGAGCTACTTTCTCATCTTCTTTCATCTGCTCCATCAAACTATCTATGCCGTCAAATTTTACCATATCTCTGATTTTATCCAGCCAGTAAATCGTCATCTTTTCACCATATATATAGCGATTAAACTGGAAGATATGGGCTTCGATTCGCATTTCAGTACCATCAAATGTCACATTTTTTCCCACGCTTGCCATAGCACGAAAACGCTCACCATCTACTTCTACATCAGCAACATAAACACCTGCTGGTGGTAAATGCACGCGGTCAAAAGGAGTTAAGTTAGCAGTTGGATAGCCGATGGTACGACCTCTGGCATCCCCATGCACCACAATTCCCTCCGTAGAAAATGAATAGCCTAGAAGCCGATTGACAAGGGACATATTGCCAGCTTGGATTTCCTGACGAATGCGCGAAGAGGATACTTTGAGTCCATCAACCTGCACTTCTTCAACAATCTCGACTTGCCCCTCAAACAAGGCGGTCAAATCAGACACGTCTGCTCTGCAATTTCCAAAATGATAGTCAAAACCAGCCACCAAAACTCGAGCATTGATTCCTTTAATGTAGCGATCGATAAACTCCTGAGGACTGTTTGCTGCAAACTCACTCGTAAAATCCGTCAAAACCAATTGATCAACGCCATATTGTTCCATCAATTGAAACCGTTTTTCCTGGCTGGTCAAATGCAGCAACAAATCCGGACTGAAACGAGCAAATGCTAATCGTGGTGTTTCAGGAAAAGTTAAAACTGTAACGGTAAGACCTTGCTCATCCGCTACTTTCCTAGCCCTGTCCAAGAGCGCCTTGTGGCCAAGATGGAGACCATCAAAATACCCCAAGACCAAAACAGTTGGTACCTGATTCATCAGGTCCTTATAATTTTTTATATACTTAATTTCCATATCACTTTATTGTATCATAGGTTTCTACTCCATCACTAGAGAAAAACCTTTCTGGGCTTATAATAGTCTTCCCTTTGTTCTAAAATTGCGATTAATCTTCCCTGATGGAAACCTGCAAGCAGGGCTTCTTGATGTTCTACGGTCAAAAATCTCCCGAATCGAGCTCCTTCTACCTGCGAGCTTGTTAATTCAACGACCGGTAGGTCTCCAACTCCTTGTTCAATGGGACGAAGGAAGGAATAGTCTTCTTGCGATACCTTATCAGCAATTTCCTCGATTGTCAGGGCGTCAGCCAGGGTCATTCCTGCAGAACCTGTTCGCTCTAGCTTGGACATATGACTAGCGTAGCCTAGCTTAGAGCCCAAGTCAACAGAAAGGGTGCGGACATAGGTGCCCTTTCCACAGCGAACTCGAAAAGTGAATCGTGCACAGTCATCTGCCAACTCGATCGGGCTGGTCCGTTCAAAACTGTAAATGTCAATTTGGCGTTGAGGACGTTCGACTTCTTCGCCCGCCCGTGCGTACTCATAAAGTTTGCGACCCTTTACTTTGACAGCAGAATACATAGGCGGAATCTGGGTAATAGTACCGATAAAGCTAGCCATGGCCTCATCAACTGCCTGCTCTGCTATTTCCAAAACCGGTGTCCGCTCAACGACATCGCCCGATGCATCTTCGGTCGTGGTCGAATAGCCGAGGGTAATCTCCCCCTCGTAAATCTTGCCCTCTTCCTGCATATACTCAATCATGCGCGTGGCCTTGCCGACTGCAATGGGCAGAACGCCTGTCACATCTGGGTCCAAGGTCCCACCATGCCCAATCTTCTTCTCCTGCAAAATCTTGCGTAATTTAAATACCACATCGTGGGAGGTCATTCCCGCTTCTTTTTTCACATTAATAATTCCTGAAATCATGTTTTCATTATAACATAAAGGACCGCTCTTTTGGGCGGTCCCTCGTCGATTCTACTTATTTCCTAATTATAGTCTGTATAACAGGGACTTCTAGTCCTCCTTCAAAGCTTCAAACTTAGCTTTCATCGTAGGGTTGTTGCGGGTTAATTTTTTGACGGAGACATCGTCTAGTTTATTATTTGCAAGGCGGAGCTGGTTCTCGCTGGTTGTTAGGAAGCGTTTGACTTCTTCCATCCGCTTGATGGACTTGTCAATTTCATCAATAGCTTTTTTAAAGTTGTTACTTGCCGAGTTGTAGTTCTTGGCAAAGGCTGTTTTAAAGGCATCTAGCTCCTTTTCGAATTGGGTGATGTCGTCATTTTGCTTTTTAATCATTGCCAACTCCTGCTTGTACTGCAAACTGTTCAGCGCAGCATTTCGCAAAAGCCCAATTAGCTGAATAAAGAACTGAGGACGGACCACGTACATCTTGTCATACTCATGGCTGACATCGACAATCCCTGTATTGTAATAATCGTTGTCCGCTTCCAACATAGTCACTAGAACGGCATATTCGCATTCCTTTTCGCGACGGTCCTTATCCAATTCTTTGAAGAAATCTGCGTTTTTATGCTTGGTTTTGGTTGTATCCGCCTCATTCTTCATCTCAAACATGATGGAGATGATTTCCACACCGTTCTCATCCAACTCCCGATAGATGTAGTCCCCCTTGGAACCAGAAGCGGAAACCGCATTGTCCTTGCCAAATTTTGCCCGTGGAAAGGCATAAGAACGAACCTTGTTAAACTCTGCCTCTGCAAATTGCTCCAGGCTCTCGCCGATTGCCTTGGTGGACTGCTGGGCTTTGAAGTTCTTGTAAAACTCCACCTGCTCATCTGCTGCCTTGAGCCGTACCTCGTACTCCTGACGAGTGGTCGCAAGCGCCAACTCCTGCTTTTGTTCCTGCACAACCAAGGCATTTTGAGCCGCATCTCGCTCTTTTTCCACCTGAGCGACAGCCTGTTGCAACTCCAAATCCTTAGCCAAGCCGATCTGCTCCAATTTGGCTTTCAACTCTTGGATTTCTTGGTCTTTTTTTGAAAGGGCAGAGCTGATTTCTAGCTCCGTCTGACTAGACAACTTGTCCAAACGTGCAGTCAGTTCAAGGATTTCCTTGTCTTTATCTCCCAGTTTAGCTTGCAAGTCATTTTCTGCCTTCTGGGACAATAATTCCCGTTCCCGCTCCAAACGGTCGTGGATTTCCTTTTCAAACTCCGCACCACGTACCTGGGCCAGGAGTTGACTATACTCAGTTTCATTGACAGTAAAAATAGTAGAGCAATGCGGACAAGTAATTTGATGCATACGTGATTCCTTTCCAATTTCAACTAAAGATTCAATTCTTTTTCCAAATAGGCCGACCATTTTTCTCTAAGAGCGGCTCTATCTGGCAGTTTCTTAGCATTCAATAGAGCCTTGATGCAGTCATTTTGTACCAACCAGCCAGTCATATCTTTTTTAGCATCTGCAAATTCATTCCCAAAATCAAATGGAATGATTTCTTCAAAAACAATCTGCTGGTCCTTAATGTGAAAACTAACCTGTGCCCTGTCCCATTCGTAAGCAAGGTGCGATTCTGGTTGGTAACTAAGCAGGGGCATGACCTCTCGAAAATCTTCCATCTCAAAAACCAAATGGTCACTTTTCACACTTAGCTGCGGAAACCACTTTTCAAATCCTTTGTTGGTGGCAAGGAGGTTCCAACTATCAGAGGGACTGGCTTGGACCTCATATTTCAGGCGTAAGATATATTGATTTTCAGCTTGTTTGATTTCTACTTCCATGGCAGCTCCTTTTGTGGTTTATATTATAGCAAATTTATTCTTAGCAATCAAAAAACCAGGAGACCCTGGTTTATGATTAGTTTTGATCTGCGTAGTATTCTTGACCAAAGCCAGCTACTTCCGCATTGACTTGCCAATGGATACCGAATTTGTCCTGCAATGATCCATAAGCTGGTGACCAAGGTACTGCTTGTAAGTCCATTGTGATTTGTTTTGCATCTTCAGATAATTTAGCAAATAGGTCTTTGGCTGTTGCCTCATCATCGGTAATCAAAGCAACTGTAATGTTGTCGCCCACCGCATAAGGCATCTCTGGGTTGTTGTCTGACAACATAAAACGTTGACCATTCAAACGAAATTGTGCGTTCATGACAAAGTTTTCCAATTCTGGTGGACAATCCGGCAAGAAATCTTTGAACAAATTCACTTGTTCAACTTCTGCGCCTAGCGCGTTCTTGTAAAATTCAATTGCTTCTAATCCGTTACCATTTGTAACCAAATAGACTTCCATTGCTTTTAGCATGTATATTTCCTCCTTGCCAATTTAGGCTCCTCATTATACCACAGGAAAATTGTCCGTACAACTAATTAGTGCTATTGAGCGTAATCCCCGCCTTCAACCCCATAATACTCTTCCAGAGTCAAGCCAGATTGGTAGATCTCTGTCGCTTCTTGACCTACATAACGGATATGCCAAGATTCTGGCATGTAGCCTGTTGACGCTTCTTTTCCTTCCAAATAGCGAACCACAAAGCCATATTCATGGGCATGCTGAGCTAACCACTGACAAGCTGTCGGTTCCGTTAAAAGGTTGCCCGCAGTATCAATCAGATCAAAGGCCAGTCCAGTTTGGTGTTCTGAATAACCTGGTCTAGCTGAGTAGCGATCGGCATTTGCTTGACCGTCTTGGTTGACATAGTTTTGGTAGAGCGAAGCCTGTGTTTCATAGGAACGAAAACCCGAGTATTGATTGGATACCGCAAAGCCTTGCGCCTGCATATTGGCTAGTAACTCCAAGAAGGAAGCAAGGGCAGTTGGGTCCTCTCCAGGTGCATAAGAGCTTGCTAGAGGATGTTTTTTATTGACAATAATGACCGGTCCATACTTGCCTTCAACATAGTAATAAGACCCATTATAGGCAGCATCTTGGCTGACCTGACCTGCTTGGCTTGCTTCTGAAGAACTACTCGTGTCAGCCTCTGCTTGAGTCGAACTGGAAGCTACCTCTTGGGAACTGTTTGAGCTAGCTAAAGTCTGGCTACTTTGACTGTTACTTTCGCTAGTTTGCTTTTCTTGAGAATTTCCGCAAGCAGCCAGCGTTATTAAACTAATACCTAACAAAATCCAATATCTCTGTTTCATATCCCTTCTCCTATTCTTTGATGGATAAAATATCAAAAAGTTCACTATAATGTGAAATAGTGTAGGTTGGCTGAGCAGGCCCGTGATTGATTTGCTTGGTTGGATTGTACCAAACAGAATCGATTCCTGCATTATTGGCACCTTGAATATCTGCAGTCAAGCTGTCCCCTACCATCAAAAGACTGGTCTTATCACCACCTGAAACCTGCTCTGCTATTTTATCAAAAAAAGCAGCCGCAGGCTTCTGGGTCCCCATCTTTTCTGAAATGAAGACATCTGTAAAATACTGCTGGATGGGAGAATGGTGCAGGCGGTTCTCCTGGATGTAGGTGATACCGTTTGTCGCCGCATACAGCTGGTAGCCGTTTTGGGTCAACTGGCGTAACAGCTGGTCTGCCCCTGTAAAAATTTGTCCCTGCTTACCGATAAATTCCTGATAGGTCAGAGCCATCTGGCGGCCATCCACTTGGCGGCCAAACTGGGCAAAGGTTTTGGAAAAACGTGTATCAATCAACTCCTTCTTGCTAATCAAACCCTTTTCCAAATCCTTCCACATAGCCTGGTTAATTGGACGATAGACATCCTTGAAGGCCTGAATATCAGTCACATCCATAGCCTGCAAAAACTGGGTCAAAGCCAGTTCTTCCCCACGCGCAAAATCCAGCAAAGTATGGTCTAAATCAAATAAAATATGTTTGTAATGCAATTTGGTTCCTTTCTTAAATAAGCTATTTATAGGTTATTCTAAAAATTTAATTCATTATTAAACACTCACATGTCTGGCAAATTAAGGCAAAGGTCCTTCTCCATGAGCATGGTCAAGTCTTCATTTCCAATAGCTTCTTTTTCTGCTAGACGATTTGCTTGGAGCGACAATGAAGCTTCAAAAAGATTTCGAACTGCTCGTCCATTTGAAAAATTTGATGGTTTCTTATTACAGAGCTTTTGTAAGTAATCTTTCAACGAAAGGCTTGCATCAGTTGTTAGCTGCATCTCATAATTTTGGCAATATAGGTTGAAGATATCAAACAGTTCTTCTGCTGTATAATCAGGAAAGTGGATGGATTTGTTAAATCTTGATTCCAATCCAGGATTTGAAGCCAGAAAGTCACTCATTGGTCCAGAATATCCAGCAACAATCACGACAAAATCATCACGCTTATCTTCCATAGCTTTTAGAATCGTATCAATTGCTTCTTGCCCAAAATCAGATCCACCTTTAGCAAGAGTATAAGCTTCATCAATAAACAAGATGCCACCCATTGCCTTGTCAATCACCTCTCTAGTCTTTATCGCAGTTTGACCGACATAACCCGCTACCAAATCAGACCGATCGACTTCAACCAATTGCCCCTCCGACAGAATTCCCAATGCTTTGTATATCTTTGCGATTAATCGGGCAATGGTCGTCTTACCAGTTCCGGGATTTCCTAGAAAAACCAAATGATTGGAAGTTTTTATTTGCTTATAACCTCGTTCTTTTCTGATTTTATTGAGTCTTAGCAAGTTTATTAAATTACGAACCTCACTCTTTACATTTTGCAATCCTATCAATCGGTCAATCTGCTCTAACACATCCTCAATTGTTTCAGCTCGAGAAGAAGAAATCGAAGAACTTTCTTCTGATATACTAATTGGTTCAGTGTTAGTGTTGACTGATGTTTTTTCAAACTCATGTCCAAATTCTTTATCTAAATCTGGAACATTCTTCACATACTCTTTCAGATTTTTTACATAGTCGATAAATCCTTGTACATTTATCGATTTTTTATGTTTTTTACTTAAACTATAGTGCTGCCCAATCACAATGATTGATTTTATATAGAGGTCAGAGAGTATGAAGCCGTTACTTTTCTCCTTGACTTGATCAATTTGACAAAGCATCTTGAAGGAAGAATGAATATTCTCATTTTCATCTCCTATGCATTCAACTTGAATCTCTGAGAAATAGGTCATCATAAAAAGATTGATGCGTTCTTCGCTATCTTTAAGAGATATTTTTTGAATAAAGGTTAGGAGATCTTGACAGACCATCTGCTTCAAGGAAATTGGTCCTTGTTTCGATAAGTGTTTTGTATCAACACTATCACAAGCATATAGAAGTCTGTCTATAGCATTTTTGATTTCTAAATCCATTTTCAAACCTCAAATTTAAAGCAGAGCGACTTGATCCATAATCGTATGATAGACTTGACGCGAGGCTGCCAAATCTTGAACTAAGGTTTCTTCCAAACTGGATACAATAGTTTCTTTTAATTCAGCTGTATTAACTTGATTTAAAGTTTGGAAAGTTTGTTGATCATCTAAAGCAAGAATTAAGTTTTGATTATCTTCAATCACTTCTTTCTGCGAGAAAACTTCTTCCATTAATTCTGCACAGTAGATATCCATTTCAACTGTTGTCATATTGGACTCCAAAAAAGCATAGTCTTGTAATCTTTCAAGAAACCAACCTGATTGTAAAATATCATATACACTCATCCATCTATCATGAGAAGAATGCCATACACTTCCACTATTTAATTTTGCCTTGTTATTAAAATAGTAGAGCTCGTCATAAAACCGTAATGACATGGTTAACATAGAAAGAAGCGAGAAAATTGACAAAATGATTGAACTTTTATCTGTTGCAATTTCCTTCTTAAAAACAGCAATTAATAACTGTAAGACATTGTATAGTTGATCAACTAGTTCACGCATTTTTTCTTCAGAATATGGATTTTGACGTCTTCTAGCATCCAACATGTCTGTATATGAAGAAAGAACTTTATTAAATTCATAGCCAGTCTGAATATCATGTCCCTGTTTTACAGTTTGATGGAGATGTTGAATTTGTTGAGCGATTTCCTCACTCATTTGTTCGAGTTTAGCATATAAAATTGCAAAGCCTGCACAGGTTGCAACCAGATTCAAACAATTCAACGCAAGGGTTATATTTTGTAAAACAGTAACATTTTGAAGCAATTGAAGCCCATTATTGGTTAATTGTAAATTTTTATGTATTGCTTGAAAGGCCTGGTTTACCAATTGAGCAGCCTCTTTATTTTGAACTTGATTAATCGCAACTTTCTGAATCGCTCGTATTTGTTTATTATTCCCTCTCAATACTATCTCAAGGACACCTTTTTCATTAAGAAAACTATACAGTTCATGCAGACTATGAATATTTATTACGTTAGACATTGTTAATCTCCTTGAATTTTACTCTCCATAAGCTTACAATATACGATAATGGTCATGATCAGATAGAATACTTCACTTGAATAGATTCCATTCATTGAGAAAAATTCTGCTACTTGAAAATTCAATTTTTTAGCTTGTTCCTGCTTCATATTGAGAATAATTTGTTCAATAGAAAGAGCATCAATAGATAAATCAAAATTTTCAAGTTGCTTTGAATCAGATTGGAGAGCAGAATTGTAAAGACAAAACATAACCCTGCAATAATCAATTAATTGATGGACAGAATGGAATTGTTTTTTTCCAGCTACCTTAGCTTTATCATAATACCGTCTAGCTCGTGGTATGAGCGGGGGATCCATGACCTTCTTATTCCCTTTTGGTGCTTTGGCAATTTTATTAGAAACCAATTTATCTAAGAAAATGCTGTAATAAACCAAGTGTTTTTGAAAAGGTATCTTGGTCTTCAATTCCAATTTTTCTAAATAATCATACAATTTTTCAGAAAAAATCAACTTATCAATCTGATTGTTTTCTAAAAAGTTAAACTGTAAATACTCACCAATTAGTAATTTTTTAACATTCTGAAACTCTTTGGTACTGAAATCCATTATCGTGTTGTTTATAAAGTCTTTAAAATTCATTCATTCTACCTTTTTTCACAAAATTTATACATTCTACTCATCATATTTTTATATAAAAATTGCCCTAACTCTCCATCCCTAATTCATCCAAAAAGAAGCGATTCAGTGGTAAGATATCCTGTCTCTCATCCTGAACAGTTTGGATATAGACTTCAATTTCTCGAATGCTTTCTTCCACATAGTTTTGAATCGGAAGTAAGGGGGAAATGAGTGTTTCTTCTGGATGGTTGATTTTCAAATCCAGCAATGCTGCGACATGGGGTTTCATTTCCTCTGGAAGCAAATCCTGAACAAGGTCATCAAACAAAATAGGGGGAATGGTATGATACTTCTCAATCCAACGACAGGCCAAAATAGGGCGCAAAGCATAAAAATATTTTTTAGGTTTGACCTGTTCACCAAGTAAGTATTTTTGCATCTGGCCTTTTGCAGTGTTGAGATAATGATGGAGCATCTTTTTCTCAGAAAAATAGGTCTGAGCATACTGGCGAATTCGCTCAATAAAATCTGTCTGATGATAGACAATCGGCGACTGCAACCATTCAAATAAGGTTGGGTTTGACTTAAACAAGAGTTTCAAGGTTTTGTCTAGATCCAACCCACTCACATCCCAGGTTTCATCAATCGGCAATTCAATCACATCTCGGCCTTTATCCAAAGCTAGATAAAAACCTGGCTTATGTTTGTAGATAAAACGAACATCGAAGTCACTGTCTGGTGATTCAAAACCCCAAGCACGACTACCTGATTCGATTGCCCACAAGACCTCGACATCAAATTCCTTCTCAATCTCCCGCAATTTTTGGGGGACTAAACGATTCATCTCTTCTTGACTGTGCATACTAATCTCCTCTTTCTCTTTATTATATCATCTATCTCTCCCAGACAGCAAAAAAACTACAACTTTATGGTTGTAGTTAAAGGTTTCCTCGTTAGAAATTTATTATTTTTTCACTTAAAAATTTTAAATCAAAAAAACATTACCGTTTATCAAGGTTTATTGATAGCTCATCCAATTTCCTTATTATATAAATATTTGATATTATTACGCGTCAGTGATTTAATTAAATAAATAGGCTCAGATATAATTTCAGATTCTATAAACGAGGACCTCTCAGCCTTATCAGAGAAGCCAAAAGGGACACACATTGGAGAATTAGGTACCTCTTTCATCAGCTCCCTACTTCCTGAACAATTCCTCATGGAATATGATTACCAATTTATGTACCTTCTTTCAAAAATGGTAAATCTGATGAAATTGAAAGCACGTACTGGTACAGAACTCATTGCCCATACGGTCCTAGAAGAACTATGCCTCTATCTTATTATGAAAGAATCAACAATTATTATGTAGAGTATTGCGAAACAGTTATCCGAAGAAGAACTAGATGAATTTATCTACCCCAATACCTGAGCGTTCGACCTTTTTGATGATATGGATGTCTACACCTTTCTCTATTCCGATTTCTATCTTGATGCACAAAATTCCTATCATTTCAGTCATTGGTTGGACAAGCAATTTTATACAAGTTGATATTGATACATTAAAAAAAACTCAAGTCTTCTTATTGCCCTGAGTTATTTTTAGTGATGTCCTTATAAATTATTCTAAGGATGCCTGCAACTGTTGCTATATTGAGATGAGGTTCCCCAAAGTGACGAATACTGCCTTTCATTTTTTCACTCATTAGAGATTTGACCTGCTCTACTTCTGTCACTCCAAATTCCTGTAACTGTTCAAAGAAGTCGTTACCATATATCTTTTTGTATTCCTTAAAACCTTGTACAATCCAAAAAGTATCGTACAAGGATGTTTGATAAGCTTTAAGCCAATCCCACATAATCTCTGGGTCTACAACATTTGGATTCTCTAGGTGACATCTTTTACATAACAAGACCAAATTCGAAGACCTATCTTCTCCCCCACTTGCATGTGGAATAATATGACATCGTTCTAGCCTAGTCTTATGTGCACATCGCCAGCATCTCTCGTGTGCTTCCGACCAATCAACACTTAAATCACCTTCATAGACTTTATTTGTCCAATAATCTACTATTTCTGTGATTGTCGTCTTTATCGTTGACCTTTTACTCAACCCCATACTCCTCAAGACGTTCACTCTAAGGCATCTTTGACCGATACCTCTACAAAATGTGCTTTATTCATGTTATCAACAACATAAAAATAAACCGTTTCTTTTTTTCGCTGACCAATTAAGTTATGGATTGTTTGTTTCATCACACTATCTTCAATTTCTAGGTAAACACTTTCTCCTGGTCGTAAGGTACTAGAATAATGGGTAGGCAAATTTTTTTCATTGTATGTCCAGTCCAAGACACCATCAAAATCAACTTGTCGACTAAATTTTATTCTTTTATGCATCGATAGCCCCTCTTCAAGAAGAGTTGTTGGAACCTGTCCAATGTTTAGAATTTCAAAAATATAAGTCGGCTCCTCACTATCAATATCATAGTTGCAACAATCGTAAATATACAGTACTGGTCTCTCTGTTCTTCGAGCTAACCATAATGAAATAATCACGGCCCCCACTGTTCCGATAGCTGATAGCATCTCCCATAAATTGCCTAAATCGATGTTAAACTTCATTAACTCCCTCTATGAAAAATGTTTGTTACTTTCGTGATTTTATATAGCTTTGCTATTATTACAGGATATATTCTATAGTAGTTGACTCGTTGGATAGCATAACTCCCAAATACGTAATACTACCTCAACGTACTACGTATTTGGGAGTTCCAAGGTCCTGTGGAACTTGGAAGCAGCTTGACAAAAAATGAGAGAGCAAGTTCGACAATCTAGTTGCGTTTTTCCAATAAACCAACTACTTCGATATGATGCGTATTTGGAAATAAATCAGTTGGCTGTACCTTGGTCAGTTTGTAGCCCAATTCTTCATAGAGCTTGATATCACGCGCCATGGTGGCTACGTTGCAGGAGATATAGACTAGCTTGTCTGGCTGGACAGAGGCACTTGCCTTGATGAAGCTGTCTGTCAGGCCTTTTCGTGGTGGGTCAACGACGATAACTGTTGGTTGAATACCTTCCTTGACCCAATTTTGCATGGCAGCTTCTGCACTATCGCAAACATAGGTTACATTGGAAATGCCATTTCGCTCGGCATTTTTCAGGGAATCAGCCACCGCTTCTGGAATGACCTCTACGCCGTAGACATGCTTGACTTGCTTGGCAAAGGAGAGGCCAATAGTGCCGATTCCAGAGTAGGCATCGATGACAATATCCTCAGAATCGACCGCTGCAAAGTCAATGGCCACTTGGTAAAGATGCTCTGCCATTTCCGTATTGACCTGATAGAAAGATGGGGCAGAGATCTCAAATTCATTGCCCAACATGGTATCGACAATGGTTTCAGAGCCATGCAAAAGACGAAATTCCTGGCCAAGAATCGCATTAGTGTTCTGATCATTGATGTTTTGGATAATGGACACCAGATTTGGAAAGGCGGTTGTCAAGCGTTCCACCAAGGTTTCTACACGGAAAATCTTTGGACGTGTCGTCACCAAAACAAGCATGAGCTGACCAGAATAATGCCCACGGCGGACGATGATATTGCGAATCAGGCCTGTCTGCTCTTTTTCATCATAGGGCTTGAGATCCAGTTTACGTAGCTGATCACGGGTAAATGCGATGACCTGATCAATCTCTGGATGCTGGATGTAAAAGTCTTCAATAGGAATCAAATCATGAGAATTCTTTCTGAAAAAACCTGTTTCTAGCTGTCCATTGACACGACGGACAGGAACGGCAGCCTTATTACGATAGGCAAAGGGACTATCCATACCAATCGTATCTGCAACAGTTATATCTGTCAGACCTGCAATTTTACGCAGGCTAGTTTCCACCTGCTTCTTCTTGAAAGCCAACTGGGCAGGATAGTTCAAATGCCCCAAATCAGCAATCCCCGTTCTTAGATAGGTTAAATCCAAGTCCTGATTGCGGTCAGCTGAGATACTCAACCATTCTTCCACCTTACCAAAACCGATATTCTTTTTGAGCTTGAGGATTTTCATCTTGATACGCTCACCTGGTAGGGCATTGTCCACGAAAAAGACAAAGCCGTCTAACTTGGCAACCCCTTGGCCCTCGTGAGTCAAGTCAATAATATCTACTTCAACAATTTGATTTTTTTCTAACATAGTTCTACTTTCTAAATGAGGTCACGAAAAAAGTGACCGAAGTCACTTTCTAGTATATCATATTTACGGCCAAAGAGCCTCTCTACTACCGTAAACCAAGTGCTGCAAGCTTTTCTTGGTATTTATAGAAATCAATTTTCAAACCCAGTCCACCATAAACATCATACTCATCTATCCAATCCCCATATTCTGGAATTGTGGTTTGCTCAATCCCATTAGCACCATCTAAGACAGTGGCAATTCCATCTGTAAAGACAAAACTACCCGGGATATTGGTAGATGTGAGAGCATAGACTTTACCGATTGCCTCAGCACCTGTAAAGAGTTTGCTTGGATTTTTAACCTGTGACAAAATGGCTGCCATAACCTGTTGTTGGCGTCGTGTTCGACCAAAGTCATTCTCATCATCTTTACGGAATCGAGCATAGTTGAGCAGGGTACGGCCATCCATTTGCTGTACACCTTCTTGAATGGTCTGACTTGGCACAACACCATTTTCCATATTGAGATCATCAGGGACATCAACCTCTGTGACATCGTAGCCATTTACGGTTCCAAACTGTGCGTCAATAGTGACTCCATTTGGAAAAAGTGTATCGATAGCTGTCGCAAAGGTTGAAAAGTCAATCATGGCATAATATTTAATATCAATATCAAAATTCTCTTTTAAGACCTGACGAACATTTTCAGCTCCTTGCTGGTTATTTTGCTCTCCAAAGGTATAGGCAACATTTAGCTTATAGTCATAGCCACCAATGTCAATCAAAGTATCCCGCATAAAGCTAACCATTTTCACCTTGTTGTCACTGTTATTGACATTCAAGACCATGATAGAGTCTGTTCGGGTAGCGTCTGATGTTTCTCCGACTCGACCATCCGTTCCTAGAATCAAAATATTGACACCATTACTGGTATTTTCACCATAAAAGACCTCACTAGTAGCTTTATTCTCAACAGAAGTATAGCCTTTCAAGGCCATAAAGCCCATGGCCAACAAGACCAAACCGATAGCCATTAAAAACCATTTAAAATAGGTTTTGAAGCCTCGCTTTTTCTTTTTAGGCTTAGCTACTGGTTCTTTTTTGACAAAGAAGGGTTTGCGCATCCGCTCTTTTTTGGGGTATGTTGGCAACTCTTCCTCACCATTTTCCTCCCAGTCAGTCACCACCTGAGCAGATTTCTTCCACTTATCCTTTCCATGGTCTTCATTCCAATCTGGGAGAAGATCCTCATCCTCTTCGACAGGTAAACTACGAGACCGAGATTTTCGTCTGGAAGGTCTCGATTCCTGAACAGGACTAGTTTGCGAACCATAGGTCTGACGCAACTCTAGTTTTTGTTGCAGATAAGCTAACTCTCGCTTTTCCTTGTCGTTTAAATAGTGGATATTTTTTTGTAAATAATCAATTCGTAATTCCTCATGATGACTGAGGATTCCCTTGTATTTGGTCATCACTTTTCCCCTGACTTATTTGATCTGATAGACCATATAGTTCCCTAAAATTTTATAAGAAATCCCCAAACTTGTCAATTCTTTTAAGGCATAGCTGAGCAATTCATCCTGCTGCTTCTCCGCGTCAATGATAAAGAAGTACTCACCAAGTGCCGTTTTGAGAGGCCGACTTTCAATCTTGGTCAGGTCAATCCCCCGCCAAGCAAAAACAGACATGGCCTTGTAAAGAGCACCTGGTAAGTTGTCCGGTAATGTCAAAGCCAAAGATACTTTTTTCTCATCCGCTGGCAATGAAAGACTTGGTTTATCTTGTCCCAGTAGCCAAAAACGTGTAAAGTTCTGGCTGATTTCCTGAATATCTTGAGCCACCACTTCCAAACCATACTCATCCGCTGCTGCATGAGGAGCAATGGCTGCGAAGGGTTGCTCGGGATGCTCCGCTACAAATCGTGCCGCGTAGGCGGTGCTGGCTGTCATCTCTAATCTTGCCTGCGGATAATGCTCCTGGACGTACTTCTTGCCTTGAGCTATGGCCTGTGGGTGCGAGTAAATAACCTCAATCGGCTTATCTGCACTGGTCGCCAAGAGTTGTTGGGCGATGGGCTGCACAACCTCCGCAACTGCATGAATTTCCGCCTGATGGAAAAGATAATCAATGGTCTCATGAACACTGCCCTCAATGGAATTTTCAACAGGAACAACTGAATACTCTACTTGCCCTGATTCAAAGGCCTTGATGACTTCCGTTATGGTTCCATAAGCTAGCAAATCAGCCTCTGGGAAGGCTTGCTGGGCAACGTGGTGAGTAAAGGACCCGCGAGGGCCTAAGTAAGCTACTTGCATAGAATTTTCCTTGCTACATGTTCTGGACTTAAATCATCCGTATCAATGACGGTATCAGCCAATCCTTGATAGAGAGACATTCGCTCTTGATAAATTGTTTCAAAGTCATCCTTACTATTTTCTAAAAAGAGGGGACGCTGGGATTGACTATCTTGGCTAATTCGCTCATAGGCAACATCAAATGATGCCGTCAATAAGACATTATTTTCCTTATTCTTTTGCAATAACTGACGATTGAACTCTGATTTGACTACACCGCCACCTGTCGACACAAGGCAGTCAGCTGACAAGGCCAACAATTCTTTCAAGACTTCCGTTTCAACTTGACGAAAGGCGGCTTCACCTTTAAATCTGAAATAATCAGCGATGGACATGCCAATTCGTTCTTCAATGATTTGGTCCATATCGTAAACAGGTAGATTTAGCAAATTTGCAGTAGTGGTTTTTCCTACTCCCATAAATCCAAGTAAAACGATTGGCATAATTTCTCCTAGTCTATCAAACTATTTAAGTGGTCAAAGAAGGCTGGATAGCTGGTATTGATCGCTTCCGCTCTTTCCAAGTCCACTTCTCCATCCTGAGTCAAAAGGGCCGCAATAGCTGTCATCATCCCGATACGGTGGTCGCCAAAGGTATTGACAGTCGCACCGTGCAAGCTAGTTTTTCCATGGATAATCATACCATCTTCGGTCGGCTCAATGTTTGCTCCCATACTATTCAGGGCATCTGCTACCACTTGAATACGGTCTGTTTCCTTAACTTTCAGCTCCTCCGCATCCCGAATGACCGTTGTGCCATTGGCTTGGGTGGCTAGGAGAGCAATAATCGGCAATTCATCAATCAAGCGTGGAATGAGGTCGCCAGCAATCTCTGTCCCTTGCAAGTCAGAAGTTTCCACTGTAATGGTCGCAGATTTTGCCAGCTCATCCACATGGGACAGGCTAATCTTGCCTCCCATTGCCTTGATAACATCTAAAATCCCAGTCCGTGTTTCATTGATACCGACATTTTCCAGAACGATCTTGGAATTTGGCACCACCAGACCAGCTACCAGCCAAAAGGCCGCACTAGAAATATCGCCCGGCACCGTAATCTCCTGGGCTGTAAATTCCTGCCCACCTCGGATACGGATTTCCTTACCATTGACATCCAACTGACCGCCAAACTGGACAATCATATCCTCCGTGTGATTACGGGTCAACTCTTTCTCGATGATGATACTCTCCCCTTCAGCCTGTAAGGCTGCAAATAGCAGAGCAGACTTGACTTGGGCTGATGCTACAGGGAGTTTGTAGTGGATTGCTTGTAAATTCTTGCTACCCTTGATGACCAGAGGTGGCAAATCACGATCTGTCTGTCCAGCGATTTCGACACCCATTTGACTAAGAGGAATGGTCACACGGTCCATTGGTCGCTTAGAAAGGGAATCATCACCAAACATAGTCGCTTCAAAGTCCTGACCAGCCAAAACACCTGAAATCAAGCGAATAGAGGTGCCTGAATTTCCCATATCTAGGTGATTTTTAGGAGCTTGCAAACCTTCAAAACCAACACCATGTACTTCAACCACATCACCTTTATCTTCTATTTTTACACCCAAATCACGAAAGGCCTGCATGGTGGACAAGACATCCTCCCCACGCAAGATATCATAGACCTTGGTAACACCTTTAGCGATGGAACCAAAGATAATAGAACGGTGACTAATCGATTTGTCTCCCGGTACTCGGATAGTTCCTTTTAATGCTTGAACATTGGTTTTTAATTTCATTTCATTGTACCTCAAAACAGTTTCAGTTCTATTCTAGCATATTTTCAAAGAGTTTTCAGATTTTTTTGACAATTTCAGATTAATTTCTAAAAAGAAAATTCCTCTAGAATCATAAAAATATATGTGAAGCTCAGATTGTATCATATCAACCTCAGAATTTCCAGAATTTACTGAAAATTTTATCAAAATGAATTTATTTTAGTTTAAAAATCTTCAGAATAATGGTAAAATTAAGGAATATACCAATGAAAGAGGACTTCTATATTGTTTACACCAATCAGCGAAAAAATTGACATCAATCAAGTACGAGAACATTCAAAACTTTCTCCAGAAACACTTGCTAAAAAACAAGCTCGTGACAGTGAACTTGAAGCCATCTTAAAAGGTGAAGATGATCGTCTTCTCCTAGTAATTGGTCCATGTTCATCAGACAATGAAGAAGCCGTCTTGGACTACGCACACCGTTTGGCAAAGCTCCAAGAAGAGGTCAAAGATAAAATTTTCATGGTCATGCGCGTCTATACTGCCAAGCCACGTACAAATGGTGACGGCTACAAGGGTCTCATGCACCAACCAGATACAGATGCTGCACCAAGCCTCATCAACGGAATCAAAGCAGTTCGTAACCTCCACTATCGTGTCATTACGGAAACAGGTTTAACTACTGCTGACGAGATGCTCTATCCTGAAAACCTGTCTTTGGTTGATGACTTGGTTTCCTACATCGCTATCGGAGCACGTTCGGTGGAAAACCAACAACACCGCTTTGTTGCATCAGGCATCGACGTTCCAACTGGCCTCAAAAACCCGACATCAGGTAACCTCAAAGTCATGTTCAATGGTCTTTTTGCCGCTCAGAAGAAACAATCATTCCTCTTCAATAATACGGAAGTTGAAACATCTGGTAACCCACTTGCTCACGTTATCCTTCGTGGCGCAGTCAATGAAAATGGCAAATATTTACCAAACTACTACTACGATAATCTGTTGGAAACCATTGACCTCTATGACCAATTTGGCTTGAAAAATCCATTCATCATCATTGATACCAATCATGACAATTCTGGGAAAAATTATTTGGAACAAATCCGTATCGTCCGTCAAACCTTAATCAACCGTGACTGGAACGAATCCATTCGTAACTACGTTCGCGGCTTCATGATTGAATCCTACATTGAAGACGGTCGCCAAGACAATCCAGATGTCTATGGAAAATCCATCACAGACCCTTGCCTTGGCTGGGAAAAAACACAAGGACTCATCCGAGAAATTTACAAGAGATAGGAAGATATTATGGGAATTCACAAACGTAGCACCAGTTTAGACATCGATAAAGTAAAGGAACTTTCCAAGTTAGAAGGAGAATTTCTGGCTGCAAAAAATCAGCGCGATGAAGAACTGAAAAGAATTATCCGAGGTGAAGATGACCGTTTGCTCTTGGTTATCGGCCCTTGCTCTTCAGATAATGAAGAGGCCGTTTTGGAATACGCACGTCGTCTCTCCAAACTTCAAGAGGAAGTCAAGGATAAAATCTTCATGGTCATGCGGGTTTACACAGCTAAGCCACGTACCAATGGGGAAGGCTATAAAGGACTGGTTCATCAGCCAGATACTTCTAAATTACCAGACCTGATAAACGGTATCGCTGCCGTTCGCAATTTGCATTACCGCGTCATTACTGAGACCGGACTCACAACTGCTGATGAAATGCTCTACTCTGCCAACTACCCTCTTGTGGAAGACTTGGTGTCCTACCATGCTATCGGAGCACGTTCGGTTGAAGACCAAGAACACAGATTTGTTGCATCAGGTGTCGATATGCCAACTGGTATGAAAAACCCAACTTCTGGTAATTTGACCGTTATGTTCAATGGTATCTACGCCGCACAAAACAAACAGAATTTTATCTACCGTGATGCCGAAGTTGATACAGACGGAAACCCGCTTGCCCATGCTATCCTTCGTGGCGCCAATACTGAGCAAGGAACCTATGAACCAAACTACTACTACGATATTCTCTTGAAAACTATCAAACAGTATGAACAATTTGGTCTTCAAAATCCATTTATCGTTATTGATACCAACCACGACAATTCTGGTAAAAACTACCTGGAACAAATCCGTATCGTCCGTCAGACCCTCATCAACCGTGATTGGAATGAACCCATTCGCAAATATGTCCGTGGTTTCATGATTGAATCCTACTTAGAAGACGGCCGTCAAGATAGCCCTGAGGTATTCGGAAAATCCATTACCGACCCTTGTTTGGGCTGGGATAAAACGGAAGCCCTTATCCGGGAAATCCACCAAACTTTATAAGCTCAACAATTAAAAGAATCAGATCAAAAATGGAGGAAACCTGTGACTATTGATGGATATACTCGTCTAGCTGCTGTTGTAGCCAAGCCAATCAAACACTCTATTTCCCCCTTTATTCATAATCTGGCTTTTCAAGATACAGGTGTAAATGGAGTATATGTTGCTTGGGAAATTCCTGAGGAAGACTTGGCTATTACGCTAGAAAATATCAAACGATACGATATGTTTGGTATCAATCTTTCTATGCCCTACAAACAAGCTGTCATCCCTTATCTCGATGGCCTGACTGACTCTGCTCGCTTGATTGGAGCTGTCAATACCGTTATTCATCAGGATGAAAAGCTAATTGGGCACAATACTGACGGCATTGGTTTTTTCAAAAGCTTGGAAAAGCTAAAAGGATTTCAAGTAGACAACAAACGCCTAACCATCCTTGGAGGTGGTGGCGCATCTACTGCTATCATAGCTCAGGCTGCACTGGACGGTGCCAAAGAGATCACCATTTTCTGCCGTCAACAAAGCTTGGAAAGAACACAGGCAAGTATTGCGCTAATTACACAAGCTACTGGAGTGCCCATGAAGGTTCTAGTCAACGATGATAGCAAGTTGATGCAAGAAGAAATTACCAAGTCAGACTTGTTGGTCAACGGTACCAGTGTCGGTATGGACGGAGTTTCTTTACCTGTCCCTGCCAGCCTACAATTCCCAGAAAAGCTCTTGGTTGCAGATGTGATCTATCAACCATTTGAAACACCTTTAATGAAGCTTGCCCAGTCACAAGGCAACCCAACTATCAATGGTTTGGGCATGCTCCTCTTTCAAGCAGCTGAAGCCTTCCAAGCCTGGACTGATAAGGAAATGCCGACTGACTTAATTTGGGACCAATTAGTCCAGAAATACGACATCAAATAGAGAGGAAATCTGATGAAACTGACCGTCAATCTTCCCAACACTCCCTACGACATCCTTATCCAAAGAGGAAGTTTAGCACAGACAGGTACATGGGTCAAAGAACTTTGGAAACCTCAGAAAATCGCCATTATTACAGATGACCACGTTGGCTCACTCTACCGTGAAACAGTCCAGTCAAGCTTAAAACAAGCTGGTTTTGAAACCATTGTCTTTGAATTTCCAGAAGGTGAAGTCTCAAAAAATCTTGATACCGTCAACCAGGCCTACGAATTTCTCGTAAAAAATGGCATGACACGCAGTGACGGAATCATTGCTCTCGGCGGGGGAGTCGTTGGCGATTTGGCAGGCTTTGTTGCGTCAACTTACATGCGTGGCATTCATTTCCTACAAATCCCGACCAGCCTAACTGCCCAAGTCGATTCTTCTATCGGGGGAAAAACTGGCGTGAACACCCCATTTGCCAAAAATATGGTGGGCACTTTCTGCCAGCCAGACGGCGTACTCATCGACCCTGATACCCTAAAAACACTCGGTAAACG
Organism: Streptococcus sp. 29896; assembly: GCF_032594915.1. Lineage (NCBI taxonomy): Bacteria > Bacillati > Bacillota > Bacilli > Lactobacillales > Streptococcaceae > Streptococcus > Streptococcus suivaginalis. Next base: position 1,118,468 of record NZ_CP118733.1, read on the forward strand.
AGAATTGATTGAAGGAATGGGCGAGGTTGTCAAATATGGCTTAATAGATGACGTGGAGCTCTGGGAAACCCTAGACCAACTAGATGGATCTGTCAAGAGCATTTTGGAGCATGCTGACTATATCATCTACCACTCCTGCGAAGTTAAACGCAAGGTCGTTGTCGAGGATGAATTGGACAACGGTGTCAGACTCTACCTAAATTTCGGTCACACCATTGGACATGCTATCGAAGCTACCGCTGGCTACGGCCAAGTCATGCACGGTGAAGCTGTTGCCATCGGTATGGTCCAGATTGCACGTGTAGCTGAGAAAAAAGGACTCATGCCAGCTGGTATTACTGAAAAAATTATCGCCATGTGCGAAAAATTCGGCTTGCCAACTACACACCAACCTTGGAATGTAGATGAACTGTACGCTGCCTTAACACGAGATAAAAAAGCACGAGGCAAGACCATCAAACTTGTCATCGTACCACAATTAGGCAAGGCAGCCATCCATCAAATCCCAATGGGAGAAATGCTGGAATATCTACAAGTATAGTCAAATAAATTAGCTTTCAGACAAGAACTGAAGAGCTTGCAGTACTAGAGTACGGCAAGCTGAGAGTGACGATATATCAAGGTTAATTCAAATGACGATATAAAAAAAGACTACTGATTTGAATAAATCAGTAGTCTTTTTTTTTTACAAAATCATCTCATCATCAATGAGTTTTTCACCGCTATTTTTATGGAAGAGTTCCATAAGGTCTTGAACGGTTAAGTTTTTCTTTTCTTCACCACGAACATCGACAACAATCTGACCACGGTGCAACATGACCAAACGGTTTCCATATTCAATGGCATTTTCCATGTTATGGGTAATCATAAGGGCTGTCAATTGATGACTTTCCACGATTTTCTTGGTCAATTCCATCACCATGTCACTGGTCTTTGGATCTAGCGCCGCAGTATGCTCATCTAGGAGGAGAACTTTTGGTTTCACGAGCGAAGCCATCATCAAGGTCAGTGCCTGACGCTGCCCCCCTGAAAGAAACTGCGTATCCACTTTCATACGCTCTTCCAAGCCCAAACCAAGTTCTTTCAAGGCCTCTTTGAAAATAGCACGTTCACTGTCTTTCACACCCCAGCCTAGACCACGAGATAAACCACGGCGGTAGGCAATGGCCATATTTTCTTCAATGGTCAAGCGGGAAGCCGTGCCCATCTTAGGATCTTGGAAAACTCTACTAATGTCTTTTGAGCGTTTAGCAGCTGAGACATTTTTGATGGATTTTCCTTCAAGTAAAATATCACCTGAATCAACTGTCAAAGCACCTGCAAGTGAGTTCATAAAAGTTGATTTACCTGCACCGTTACCACCGATAATGGAGATAAAATCACCTTCTTGTACATCCAAGTTTAAACCTCGAAGAACATGGTTCTCATTAACCGTTCCTGCTTCGAAGGTTTTATGAATATTTTGAATCGATAAAATAGTTGTCATTACTTCCTCCTAAGCGTTTCCGTTCAACTTTGGACGACGAATGTTGAGCTTTTTCTGCAATTCTGGCACATAGAGAACCGTTGCCAAGAGAATGGCAGAGAAGAGTTTCACAAGGTCAGCATCCATACCTGGAATTTCCAAGATAGTCAAAATAATCAAGCGGTAAATAACAGCTCCTAGTACGACAGATGCCAAGCGTTGTCCAATTTTCAAATTGCGCAATACCACTTCTGCGATAATCACAGAAGCCAAGCCGATAACAATGGTACCTGTACCAGAGTTCAAATCTGCATAGCCATTGTTTTGTGTCAATAAGGCACCACAGAGGGCAATCAAGCCATTGGACAACATATAACCATAGATTTTCATATTATCAACATTGATGCCGTTGGCCTCACTCATCGGGATATTGTCACCTGTTGAACGAATGGCCAAACCAATTTGCGTATTGAGCAAAAGGGTCAATAAAAGGATCACCACAATAACGAAGACTGCTCCAATCAGCAAAACAGCATTTGTCTTCGTAAGGCCCAAATCTTGTAATTGTGTCACCAATGTTTCCTGTTTTAGCAAGGCTACGTTTGCCTTTCCCAAAACCTTGAGGTTAATCGAGTAGAGGCCCGTCAAGGTTACGATACCTGTTAAAAGGGCTGGAATTTTCAACTTGGTATGAAGCAAGCCCGACACTAAACCAGCTAGCATCCCCGCGACAAAGCCTAGGAAGGTCGCAAGCAAAGGGTTCAGCCCATTAACAATTCCAGTTGCACAGACAGCGGCGCCAAGCGGGTAGGCACCTTCTGCTGTCAAGTCTGCGATATCTAAAATACGGAAGGTCAGGTAAACACCGATGGCCATAATTGACCAAAGGAGACCCTGAGAAATACTTGATAAAATCAAATCCACGATTTACTCCTTTTATTGCCCCGTCATCAATTGGGGTCTTCTAGTTTTTCTTATTCTGAAACGGTAAGGTTAGATACATCAATACCGAGTTTTTCTGCCATATCAGTATTGACATGCAATTCAACAGTTTCTGGATACTGAACAGCTGTTTCTGCTGGATCAGCACCTTCGAGAATTTCGATAGCAATCTTAGCAGTCTGACGCCCAAGCGCTTCGTAGTTAGTACCGTAAGTTAGGAGACCACCTTGATCTACCATGTCTGTCGAACCACCAATAACTGGCACCTTATACTCAACAGATAATTCACCAATCATTGACATCGTTGATGCAACAGTATTGTCCGTTGGAACAAAGACAGCATCTACATCTTGCATCAAGATAGTTGCTGCGTCTTGAACTTCATTTGTCGAAGAAATGCCCTTAACAACAACTGTATAACCTGCATCTTCAAGTAATTTTTGCGCTTGCTCAACCTGTACTTCTGAATTTCGCTCACTGGTCGTATAGAGAATACCAACTGTTTTCGCATCTGGCACAGCCTGTCCCAACAATTCAACTTGTTTATCAATTGGTGCCTGGTCAGATGTACCTGTTAATAATCCACCAGGTTGTTCAATTGATTCAACCAAGTCAGCTGAAAGTGGGTCCGTTACTGCAGTAAACAGAATCGGTGTTTCCGTCGAAACAGTTGCCAAACTTTGTGCTGCAGGTGTTGCAATCGCTAGGACGATATCATTATCACCGACCAATTGCTCTGAAATGGTCTGAAGATTGGCCTGATCTCCTTGAGCATTTTGGTAGTCCAAGGTAATCTTGTCACCTTCTGTATAACCATTTGCAGCCAATTCTGCCACAAACCCTTCACGTGCTGCTGTCAAAGAATCATGCTCCATATATTGCAAAATACCAACAGCAACGGTTTCACTAGATGAACTGTTTGAAGATGTTGAGCATGCTGCTAAAGCCAAGGCGCTCAAACCGATAACTGAAATTCCTGTTAATTTTTTAACCAAATACGAATACATACATTTCTCCTAGCTATTTTTTATTTATTTCGCTAATGCTTCAATCGTTGCAGGATCAATTCCCACCGCACTAGCCATTTCTTCGTTCACTGCAATCGCTGCCGTTTCAGGTGTTTCAACTGCCAATTCTGCTGGATCAGCACCTTCAAGGATTTGAACAGCCAACTCACCAGCCTGAACACCGATAGCGTGGTAATCAACTCCGTATGTGAAGAGGGCTGCATCTAGGACAGCGGCATCGGAACCCATTGCAGGGACTTTTGCTTCTTTCAAAATTTCACCGATTGTAGAAGCTGTTGAAGCTACTGTATTGTCTGTTGGAAGATAGATTGCATCAACCTGACCAGCAAGAGACGTCATCACTTGTTGTACATCATTGGTAGATGTAACTGTTTTGATAACAACGGAAACGCCAGCTGCTTCTAGGGCTTTCTTAGCTGTTTCGGCCTGGACCTCTGAGTTTACTTCGCTTGAGTTGTAGAAGATACCAACTGTTTTAGCTTCTGGTACAACTTTGAGCAACATCTCAATTTGACCTTCAACATCTGTCGAATCGACTGAACCTGTCATATTTCCACCAGGTGCTTCCATTGAATTCACTAAACCTGCTTCTACTGGATCCGTTACAGCAGTAAATACTGACGGTGTCTCCGAATCAACACTCAACAAGGCCTGGGCAGCTGGAGTCGCAATAGCAAAGTTTACATTGTTCTCTCCTGCCAACTGCTCCACCATAGTTTGGAGGTTAGCTTGATCACCCTGTGAATTTTGGTAATCAACTGTTATGTTTTCACCTTCCACGTATCCTGCTTCTGCCAAGGCTTCTAAAAATCCTTCACGTGAAGCAGAAAGCGCATCGTGCTCAGCGTATTGGATAATACCAAGTTTTACAGATTCAGAATCGGAAGAGCTTGCCGAACAAGCCGCCAAAGTTACTGCTGACAATAGAGCTACTGAGCTCAATACAATTTTTTTAAACCCCATAAGTTTAATCTCCTTTAATTTTTTGAAATGATGCCATTTATCATCGGTCTGTAGCATGCAGGATACAAAAATGGGACCGTCCTAGATATATCTAAACGGTCCCAATTCTACTGTATAAGAAAAACAGAATGAGCGACTGGCCTATTTAGATATAACATCTATGTAGGCAACGTCAAAACAACCACAGCCACATAGATACAAACTTTACGTTCCCGTGTTTGTATCCATGAACTTCATGTCTACAAACACTATCTAAAATAGCTGTAGAAATACTTCTGATTGACTGATTGTGTTTGACAAGCTGTCTTCATACTGTGTCTCCTTTTCTCATTTCATTTAGGTTAGTAAAATAATAAAACTTTTTGATGGATTTGTCAAGCAATTTTATCCAGAATTGTCAGATTTTTTCAACTTTTTTGAAAATATTTCAAATATGAAAAAAAATATAGCCTTTCGGCCATATTTTACAGCAATTCATTTAATGGTTGGAAGATAATGCGTTCCAAATCAGCTACATAGGTTCCAAGAATTTGTTGTTTACTGAAATATTCAACAAGTAATGGATTGGCCTGAACTTGTTTATTAAACTCAACCATTTTTTTCTGAACATCCTCACCTGGAATTTGACCAGCCTGCAACTGTGCTTGGACATCTTTTTGGAAATTGACATAGTTTTCCAAGATTGTTTTGGCTTCCTTATTGCCATCGATTGAAACCTTAATCGCTTCGACTGCCTTGTATTCAGGTAAGTTTCGAATGGCGCGCTCCAATTGGTTGGCAATATCATAGACATTTGTTGACATAAGTTGCTCCTATTCTATCGAGATACTATAAGAAGTCTTCTCCTCCAATCGACGAAAAGCTTCTTGTTGATCTCGTTTATTTTTAAACGTTATTTGTAAAATACCATGAATATCTTCTCGATTTTCTTCATTAATACGAATATTGACGACTGAAATACCACGTAGAATTTCAAGTATGGCAAGAATGATGTCCTCTTGGTCTGGAACTGTGATAAACAGATCATAGAAGGAATCGACACCAGCTCGCTTATGGATTTCCATAGCTTTTCGTGTCTGCCGACCTGCTTCAAAGAACTGCCAGATTGCTTCTTCATCGCCTGCTTGAATCATGTGTGCAACTTGGTCTAGCCTAGCTTGAAATTCTTGCATTCTCTCTAAGATACTCTCACGGTTGGACAAAAGAATGCTAGTCCACATACCAGGCTCGCTCTCAGCGATCCGCGTCATATCCCGAAAACCACCTGCTGCAAAATTGTTGGTCAGGGGGTAGTCAGAAACGTAGGCCCCGGCTTGATTCATCAAACTGGAAGCCAAAACATGCGGAAAATGAGAAACTTGACTGGTAATGCGGTCATGGTCCTGGGCAGAAATCTCAATAAAGCGTGCTCGGAGGCCAGATAACAAATCTGTCATCCGGGCTATCGCGTCCTTTTTCGTTGCTAAAGAAGGGGTGAAAATGTAATAAGCATTTTCAAACAAGTGGACATCTGCTGCCGCCGCCCCTGTCTTATGGCTACCAGCCATTGGATGACCACCGATAAAATTCACATTCTTAGGTGCCAAATAGGTATCTGCTGCTGCAACAATTTCTGCCTTGGTAGAACCTGCATCCGTAACCAAGACCTGTTCTTTCAAATCAAGAGTTGCCAGTTTTTTGATAAATTGAATGGTTTGCTTAATGGGAAGACATAAGATTATGACATCTGCCTCAGCCGCAAACTTTTCAAAACAATCCGTCGCAGCATCAATCATCCCAGCTTCGAGCGCGATAATCCGTGATTCCTGACTTCGATTGTAACCTAACAAACGGTATTCCGGATGGTCACGTCGAATTCCAAGAGCAATGGAAGCTCCTATTAAGCCGAGCCCAGCGATATAAATCGTTTTTGACATAGACTCACCTAGAATTCTTTCGTGAACTGACGGTGTTTGTCAACCGCTTCTTTCAATTCCTCCATGTTATCAGAAGAGAATTTTTCTAAAATTTCAGTTGCAAGTACGGTTGCTACGACAGCTTCCATTACAACGCCTGCTGCAGGAAGAGCCGTAGGATCTGAGCGTTCAACCGTTGCCTTATAAGGCTCGTGGGTTTCAATATCTACGGACATGAGTGGCTTATAGAGAGTCGGAATCGGCTTCATAACACCACGAATCACAATAGGTTCTCCGTTGGTCATCCCGCCTTCAAATCCTCCAAGGTTATTGGTACGACGCGTATAGCCTGCTTCTTCAGACCATACGATTTCGTCCATGACCTGACTGCCTTTTAAGTAGCCCGCCTGGAACCCTACGCCGAATTCAACCCCTTTAAAAGCATTGATGGAAACAACCGCTTGAGCTAGTTTGGCATCCAATTTCTTATCCCATTGTACATAGGAACCCAAACCAACTGGCACTCCTCCAACGATGGTTTCAACAACGCCACCAATGGTATCCCCATCACGTTTGATTTGGTCGATATAGGCTTTGATCTCGTCTTCACGCTCTTGGTTGACAATAGATACCTCCGATTGAGCAGCCAACTCCCGTACTTGAGCAACGCTTAGGCCATCTGGGACATCAATTTCTTTACCACCAAAGACGACTACATGATTGGCAATTTCCATGTCTAATTCTGCTAAAATTCGTTTGGCAACAGCGCCAACTGCCACACGCATAGTGGTCTCGCGCGCACTTGATCGTTCGAGTGAATTGCGCAAATCATCAAATCGATATTTAATACCACCAACTAGGTCAGCATGCCCAGGTCGTGGTCGCGTGATGCGGCGCTTACTTTTCAACTTATCATCAATATCTTCGACTGACATGATTTCCAACCATTTTTGATGGTCTTTATTAGTGACATTGAGTGTAATAGGAGCTCCAGTTGTTTTCCCATGTCGGACACCGGCAGTGATTTCCACCTGGTCGGTTTCAATTTGCATGCGAGCACCTCGACCGTATCCTCCCTGACGGCGTTTCAGGTCTTCATTAATCTGCTCTGCTGTTAAAGGTAGTCCAGCAGGCACTCCCTCAATAATGGCTGTTAATCGTGGTCCATGGGATTCTCCCGCTGTTAAATATCTCATCTAGTTCTCCAGTATTTCTAAAAATTTGCGTGTATTTGCTAGGGACATTTGTCCTGGTGCACTAGCTTCGTCCAGGCTAGCAAAGGTCCAGCAGGAACCTGTTACAACTCCTGCTATACGCGACAGTTTTCCAAAACGCCCCATTGACATAGTCGCAAAGGCTTGGCCGGCGTGGAGGTTTTTAAAGGCACGTGTAAAGTTCATCACATCCAGTACATCCTGTTCGGTGTTAGCCATCACAGCCATCTTCACCACAGCAGGAGATAGACTAGTCAGCTCTGAAATGATCTCCATAAAATTATCGGGTGTTTCAATGAAGTTATGGTAGCTGAGAACCAAATTTGGAAATTCCAACATCTGATCAAAGACATCCCGATGACTATAGTATTCAAAGTCGATATAATCAGGCTGATAAAGAGCTGCCACTTCCTTGATCAAGTGCACATAGTCCTGGTTCGATAGATCAATCAAACCACCTTCTTTGGTCGTTCGAAGAGTGAAAAGAATTTCACGGCCGACAAATTTCTCAAAAACAGCTGGCGCAACTGTCAAAATCTGTTCTTTTGGAAGATAATCTGCTCTCCATTCAATGATGTCGGCATCTGCCAAACGCTCAGCATCCAGTGCTAAGAGCTCTTCCATATTTTGGGGCATGATGGGGACGATAATTTTCATTTTTCTACCTGTATCGTAAATACCTTGAGGTAATTACTACTTTCATCAGATTGATTCACCGCAAAATCACTTGGGAGGCGGTAGGTGGCAAGATATTTGTGAGGAATACCTGCAAAACCTTTTTCAATTTGCGCTTTAAATTTTTCAATCGAAAGATTGGATGCGTTGGTCGAGGTGATCAATACCCCTTTGGGATTTAAAATCGTCAAGGCCTGCGAAACCAGTTTGTGGTAATCTTTCACAACTGAAAAAGTTTGTTTTTTATTGCGAGCAAAGCTTGGTGGATCGATGACAATGACATCAAAACCAAGACCTTTTTTCTGAGCATACTTAAAATATTCAAACACATCCATGACATGGAAGAAATGCTGCTCCAAGTCGATATGGTTGGCAACAAAATGCGCTTGAGACAATTCTCTTGATCGCTTAGCCAAGTCAACTGAGCGGGTCTCAACTGCTCCACCCATAGCAGCAGCAACAGAAAAAGCTGCTGTATAAGAGAACATGTTGAGGACTGATTTACCAGCGGCTAAACCATCCACTAGGCTACCACGGACTTGGTGCTGATCCAAGAAAATCCCCGTCATCAATCCATCATTTAGAAAGACCTGATAAGAGACACCATTTTCTAGAATGGTAAAGTTAGCAGGAGCTTCCTGACCGAAAAGATGGGCTGATTCATAGTCCAATCCCTTGAACCGAATTTTTTCATAACCACCAGCCAGCTCTGGATAGACGGACTGAAAAGCTGCTACAATCGTTTCTTTCTGCGAATAAACAAAGGCATTGTACCAAGAAAAGAGAGCAAAATCTCCATATAGATCAATGCTCAAGCCACCAAAACCATCTCCATCTTGGTTAAAAATCCGAAAAGCCGTTGTATGAGAATCCTCAAAATATGCCCGACGCTTGGACTTGGCAGCTTGAAATAGATTATGGTAGAAAACAGAGTCCAGTTTTCGTTTACCAGTTCCAATATACCAGCCGATTCCCTTGTTTTGCTGTGATAGATAGGCTGTTCCGAGCAATTGACCGGACTGATCTTGCAATTCAACTACCGTTTCCATCTCCAAGGATTCAGGAAAATCTCCCGCATCCAACAATTGGATCCCTTTTCTTATTTTCTTGGCAACCTGTGCCCCAACTGTCAGTTTCTTCATATACTAATTATATCAGAAATTCTGAAATTAAATTTAAAAAAACTTCTATCTTTTATCCTAATTTTGAAAGTATGTTATAATGGACTGAGATTTTATTTTTACTCGAAGAGGAATAGATTTTTGAATAAACTTTTGAACTCCCTGAAAAAAGGGTTGAAAACACGACTAGGTTTTGTCCTACTATTGGTAGGCATTTATTGGCTAAAATCGATTTGGGCTTACTACATTGACTTTGACTTGGATATGAAGGGCTTCTACCAAAACATGCTGGCCTTCATCAATCCTATTCCATTTGGATTACTGCTAATTGGCGCTTCCCTTTACATCCGTAAGACCAAGGTATTTTATGGATTTGCCTTTGCTATTTATTTTATTTTATTCTCTTGGCTGTTTTCAAATGCCATCTATTACAGGGAATTTTCTGATTTCATTACCATCTCGACTATGATGGCGACTTCAAGTGTCTCCGCAGGTTTGGGCGAAGCCGCTTTAAAACTCTTTCGGATCTGGGACCTAGTTTATCTGCTGGATTTCATCATCTTTGGTGTTCTACTCGTTAAGAAAATGGTGGTGTTGGATAAAAAGGCTTTCCCAATCCGCCAAAGCTTTGCTATCACAGCCTTATCTGTTATGCTTGCTTCAGCTAACCTCTTTCTGGCTGAAATCGATCGCCCAGAACTACTGTCTCGCGGTTTTTCAAATACCTATATCGTCAGAGCTCTTGGATTACCAGCCTTTCTCGGCTATAATGCTAACCAGACCTATAAGGCCCATCAAGACCGTTCAGGAGCTACTGCTGAAGATTTGGTTCCTGTTCAGGAGTACATTTCTGAACACTATGCTGCACCAAACGACCAGTATTTTGGCATTGCCAAGGGTCGAAATGTTATCTATATCCACTTAGAAAGTTTGCAACAGTTCGTCATTGACTATAAGTTGAATGTCGATGGGGTTGACTACGAAGTGACTCCCTTCCTCAATTCCCTCTACCACTCTTCATCCACTCTCGCCTTTTCAAACTTCTTTAACCAGGTTAAGGCAGGTAAAACTTCTGATGCTGAGACCATGATTGAAACTTCTCTATTTGGACTCAACCAAGGGTCCTTTATGGTCCAATACGGAGGCACCAATACCCAACAAGCTGCCCCTCATATCTTAGCTCAAAACGGAGGTTATAGCTCGGCTGTCTTCCATGGAAATGCAGGAAGTTTTTGGAACCGTAACAATACCTACAAACAGTGGGGCTACAATTACTTCTTTGATCAATCCTATTTCACTGAACAAACGGATGAAAACTCCTTCCAATACGGACTGAACGATAAAATCATGCTTGCTGACTCTATCGAATATCTAGAGCATATGCAACAACCTTTCTACGCAAAATACATCACTGTATCCAATCACTATCCTTATACAACCAGTTTGATCGGAGATGAGATCGGCTTCCCATTGGCCCAAACAGATGATGAAACTATCAATGGTTACTTTGCTACCGCTAACTACTTGGATTCTTCCATCGAAGCTTTCTTTAATTACTTAAAAGCTACTGGCTTGTATGAAAAATCCGTAATTGTTCTCTACGGAGACCATTACGGGATCTCAAATTCACGCAACCCTGACTTAGCACCTTTGATCGGCAAGGATTCTGAAACATGGTCTGATTATGACAATGCCATGTTGCAACGTGTACCTTACATGGTTGTTATTCCTGGTATGACAACTGGCAAGATTATCGATACCTACGGAGGGGAAATCGATGCCCTACCAACCCTTGAACACCTGCTTGGTATTGAGGCAAATAATTTCCTTCAGGTCGGCCAAGACCTCTTGTCTCCTGAAAATGACCAAGTTGTCGCCATGCGTACTTCTGGAACCTTTATTAGTCCAAAATACACCAGCTATGCAGGGAAATTGTACTATACAGAAACCGGTGAGGAAATCACCAATCCAGATGAAACAACAATTGCCGAAGTTGAGGCCCTCAAGGCCGCTGCCGCTGCCCAATTAGCAGCGAGTGATGCTATTCAAACAGGTGACTTGATTCGTTTCTTTGACAATGGCCTCCCAACAGTGGATACTAGCCAGTTCTCCTACCTCAATTCTCTAGAGGCAGAATTGGCCATTGAAAAAGCTCTGGGCAATCAATCAACCAGCCTATATAGTCAAAATGGCAATCAATCAACGGTGAACCTCTTTAAGGCACCAAGCTATCAGGAACTACATAGTTCAACAAGTGCTTCTTCCTCTACTTCTACAAGTACAAGCACGACAACTTCAACCTCTTCGACAAGCGGAGAATAATTAAAAAAATGAGACTGGGCAAAAAGCCTAGGGACACTTCTCAGAGTTCGTGTCAACATCTCAGCGCAGTGGTTGATTGGGTTTAACAGTCCAGTGGACTGTTAAAGGTTAGAGATAAGATTTGCGAAGCAAATCTCAGCAATTCGTGCTTTGCACTCCAAATCTAGCCTCTACGACTGATGCGAACAGAGTTCACTTCATTTCCAACCTCCAACAGTCACTAATCTGACTGTTGGAGCTATGCAGGGATGGGAGTAAAATAGTCCAGTGGACTATTTTAGCTCGAACCTACTGTTTGGAAGTGAGGGTGAACTCTTTTTTTGACTTAATCAAGTTCTTTCCAACTCCCATTTTCTTATTGACAAACAAATTTCACATTTTCAATTTTTGAATGATTTTCTCTTCTTCATACAAAAAAGACTGGTCAAGTGAACTGCACCCCAAAAGTTAGACACAAAATCTAACGATTGGGGTGTTTTTCTTATGAAATTAAGTTATGAAGATAAACTAGAAATATATGAGCTGAGAAAGAGTGGCGTGTCGTGGGTCAACCTTAGCCAGATATACAAGGTCACTATTGCCAATCTCACATACATGATAAAACTCATGGATCGATATGGCGTGGAAAGCGTTGAAAAAGGTAAAAATAGGTATTATTCACCTGAATTAAAGCAAGAAATAATGGATAAGGTCTTGATTCATGGGTGCTCTCAACTCTCAGTTTCCCTTGATTATGCCTTGCCAAATCGAGGAATGCTTCCCAATTGGATAGCACAATACAAGAAAAACGGGTATACTATTCTTGAAAAACCAAGAGGGAGACCGAGCAAGATGGGACGTAAACGCAAGAAAACCTGGGAAGAGATGACGGAATTAGAGCGCCTTCAAGAGGAAAATGAACGTCTTCGAACTGAGGTGGCCTTCCTAAAAAAGTTGAGAGAACTTCGCTTGAGGGACGAAACACTAGTGCGCGAACAGCAGAAACAATTAGAGATATGGTCCAAGGAGGATTCCGACTAGACCTCCTACTTGCGACAGCTAAAATGCCTCGCTCAACTTATTATTATCAAGTCAAGCAACTGGAGAAACCCGACAAGAACAAAGCCATTAAGGCTGAAATTCAAGCCATTTATGATGACCATAAAGGTAATTACGGCTATCGTCGGATTTATTTAGAACTCAGAAATCGAGGTTTCTTCATCAACCACAAAAAGGTGCAGCGCTTGATGACAGTCATGGGCTTAGCGGCTCGTATTCGTCGTAAGCGCAAGTATGCTTCTTACAAAGGTGAGTTGGGTAAGAAGGCTGATAATCTGATTAAACGTCAGTTTGAGGGATCTAAGCCTTATGAAAAATGTTATACCGATGTGACGGAGTTTGCTTTGCCTGAAGGGAAACTCTACTTATCGCCTGTTCTTGACGGCTATAATAGTGAGATTATTGATTTTACCCTGTCTCGGTCACCTGACTTGAAACAGGTTCAAACCATGCTTGCGAAGGCTTTTCCAGCAGATTTATACAGTGGGACTATTCTCCACAGCGATCAAGGTTGGCAATACCAGCACCAGTCTTACCATTACTTTTTGGAAACCAAAGGCATTCGACCATCCATGTCCCGCAAAGGGAATAGCCCAGATAATGGGATGATGGAGTCTTTCTTTGGCATTCTCAAATCTGAAATGTTTTATGGACTCGAGACATCTTATCAATCACTTGATGAGCTTGAAGAAGCTATTACAGATTATATTTTTTACTACAACAACAAACGAATAAAAGCAAAATTAAAAGGACTTAGTCCTGTCCAATACAGAACTAAATCCTTTCAATAATTATTTGTCCAACTTTTTGGGGGCAGTTCAAAGCCAGTCTTTTGAAAATATTCAAAGATTATTTTCCAAGTTTTGCTTTAGCAGCATCTGCAAGAGCTGTGAAAGCTGCTGCATCGTTAACTGCCAAGTCAGCAAGCATTTTGCGGTTTACTTCGATTTCTGCCAATTTCAAACCGTGCATCAATTGTGAGTATGACAAACCGTTCATGCGAGCAGCCGCGTTGATACGAGTGATCCACAATTTACGGAAATCACGTTTTTTCTGACGGCGGTCACGGTATGCATAGTAGTAAGAGTTCATTACTTGTTCTTTCGCAGTGCGGAACAAGAGATGCTTCGCTCCATAGTAACCTTTTGCTAATTTTAAAATACGTTTACGGCGTTTACGAGAAACAACGCCACCTTTAACACGTGCCATGTATATTTCCTCCGAATAATTCTCTAATTTCTAGTAATCGACTTATTTAAGTCCTGTAAGCATTGATTTGATACGCTTGAAGTCACCAGCATGTACCATACCTGCTTTACGAAGGTGACGACGTTGTTTTTTAGTTTTACCGTGGAAACGGTGTGAAGTATATGCGCGGAAGCGTTTCAAGCCACCAGAACCTGTACGTTTGAAACGTTTAGCTGATGCGCGGTGAGTTTTTTGTTTTGGCATGATATTCTCCTTTTGCTAAAAAGCTTATTTTTTGTCTGAAGCTGGGGCCAATTGCATAAACATTTGACGACCGTCCATCTTAGCACGCTGTTCGATAATAGCGATATCCTGAGTTGCTTCAGCAAACTCTGCTAGAACTTTTGCTCCAACTTCCTTATGGGTAATCATACGCCCCTTAAAGCGAATGGATACCTTGACCTTGTTTCCTTTTTCAAGGAATTTACGAGCATTACGAAGTTTTGTCTCAAAGTCGCCCTTATCAATAGTTGGGCTAAGACGTACTTCTTTTACAGTGACAACACTTTGTTTCTTGCGTTGTTCCTTCTGTTTTTTCTGGTACTCAAATTTGAACTTTCCATAGTCCATAATTTTTGCAACAGGTGGTTTCGCTTGCGGTTGAATTAACACAAGGTCAACGTTAGCAGCGTCAGCTAATGCTTGTGCTTCGTTGAGTGGTTTAATACCCAACTGTTCACCCTCAAGGCCGATAAGACGAACTTCACGCACTCGAATTTCATCATTGATGAACAAATCTTGCTTTGCTATGGCTTTTCACCTCATTTTATTTTTTTCGAGAAAAACGAAACGGACTTGCTAAACAAGTCCGCACTACATCATTAGTCTTTCCGAAGAAATCTTGAACATGTAGGGCCAGACAACGTTAGTCGCAAGGCGAGAAGCTCTCACTTCTGCTTTTCTCAATACGACTATTCTAACATGTCTAAACTTACTTGTCAAGGATTTCTTTTGCTTTTTCTGAGATAAATGCTACAACGCCTTCGATAGAAACACCTGTTGTATCAAAGGTAATGGCATCATCTGCAGCTTTCAGGGGAGAAACTGCCCGATTAGAATCTTTATAGTCACGAGCCGAAATCTCCTCTTTCAAGGTTTCCAAGTCTGTCTCGATACCACGTTCCGTATTTTCCTTAAAACGTCGAAGTGCACGCTCTTCAACAGAGGCAATAAGGAATATTTTGAGTTCCGCCTGTGGTAAAACAACTGTTCCAATATCGCGACCATCCATCACGATCCCACCAGCCTTTGCAATCTCCTGCTGCAAGGCAACTAGTTTCTCTCGAACAGGCGCAAGCGCTGAAACCCAAGATACATTGTTGGTCACATCGTTGTCACGAATAGCCAAGCTAACATCTCTTTGACCGAGAAAGACGCGCTGTTGACCATCCTGATTCCGATCAAACGAAATCGGCTCCTGATCAACAAGTTCCAAGAGTTGACCAACCTGATCTTCAGCCAATTGGTGTTCCAATGCCAACAAAGTGACCGCACGGTACATGGCACCAGTATCAAGATAGGTATAACCCAACTGTTTGGCAATAATTTTCGCGACGGTTGACTTACCACTCGAAGCTGGTCCGTCAATTGCAATTTGAATTGATTTCATCGTACTCCTTTATTTGATCCGAACAACATCACCCGGATGAGCTAACCAAGAACCAGTGGTCATCTTTTCAGGGTTCAAACTTTCTAACTGAGCAATCGAAATACCTGCACGTGCTGCAATGGATCCTACACCTTCGCCAGCTTGAACAGTCAATGTCGAACCATCTCCTGTATCTGTCAAAGTCGAGCTACTTGATGAAGCAGTTGTTTCCGTGCTAGAAACTTCAGTCGACTCTTCTATACTCGTACTTGATTCTGTCGAAGTTGATGAAGAGCTGGACTCAGTTGTAGAACTTACTACTGCGCTACTTGCACTAGCATTATAAAATCCTTCTGTTGAGTTTGTGTTGCTACCACCCATCGACAAATACAAGGCAGTGATTATAATTGCCAATACGATAATCGCGAAAATGACGGCTAAAATTGTAAAAATCTTCGAACTAGAATAGCCCTTCATCACGCGACTCTTACGACTGGTTTCAGTTGCTTCATAAATTTCTTCATTCCATGGTTCTTGAGACATAATGCTTCTCCTTGTCTTTTTTATTATAAATCGTTAAAATATAGGTATGAAAATTCAATTAATTCCAGAAAAATGTATCGCTTGCGGCCTCTGCCAAACCATCTCAAATGAATTTGACTACGACGATGACGGAATTGTCCTTTTAGCATCCGCCCCAGCATCCCTAGAAAAAGAATTTCCAAACCAAGCAGAATTATTACTTGCAGCCAAATCCTGTCCAACCAAAGCCATTTTAGCGGACTGATTTGGCTTTTTCTGAATAATACACTTCAAAATAGTCTTGTTTTTTCAAATGGTCAACCAACTCCACTTCCCCCCGGAAGTGAGTATGACGGGCCAAGTCGTTAATAAAATATTTCTTGGGCCATTTTCGCATACAGAAAGACAAGCCCGACGGATAATCACTAGAGTAGAGCGTGATCGAAAGAACCGATACCTCTACTTTTTCTATACTAGCAATCGCAATACGACTTTTCCGAAAAGGATTTGCAGAAGCAATTCTCAAATCTCCCTCTTCCAAGACGAAATAGCGATGAAAACCCGCTCCAAACAAAACGATAAATATCAAGAAGAGGATAAAAATCACATTTGGAATCCGAGCTTTTTCATACAAAAGCGACAGCCCAATAAATACCGGCGCCACAGCCATTGACCAATAAATCACAGCCCAGGCCAACTCCGGCTGCCAATGGTAGCGAACCTTACCAAAGATTTTAATCATAGTACCACCTTCATATTATTTTAGCATAAAAAGAAATATTTTCATACGAAAAATTCAGTCTTTTTATAGAACAATTGGATTTTTGGTAGAAAAAACTTTCTAAAGCATTCCCTCCCTCATAAAATTAATAACTTCAAATACCACTTTTGTACAGTTTAGCAAATAAAAGCAATAGCCGCACAACAGAATTTTTTGAAAAATTTCCATATTTGTTATTTGTTGCTTTTTGAGAGTAAAAAACTCCCTCGCTAATATACTCACATTAGAAAAACTCCTATGGAGATAACACGAGAATCAAGGAGGTGAGTCTTGAACTTATTAATTGAAAAGCGAAGATTCTATCCAAAATTTCCTCAGAATTAGAGACAAAGAATCACCATTGATGAATATAGCATGAGCACTCATTCACTTGGATTACATTGACTATCACCTAGAATCCGCTAGCTTCGCGCTACTTATTCTCCTCCCAAAGCATCTATTCAAATGCAAAGAATGAAGAAAAATAAATTTAATTGTACAAAGTTTCAACTCCCTAGATATCATCAATCTCCCTGATAGAAGAGCCAAATTAATTAGCTGAAACCACTCTCTAACCCCTACTAAAAAGGTAAGAAATCGAGCAAAGTCAGAATTTTGCACCTACTACAAATTGGATAAATAACCATCACCTAACACTAAAGTTATTCTACACCGTTTCCACATCGTGTAGAATCTCAGTCACGTTAACCGTATTCGGATCAAAATCTTGAATCAATTCGATAAAAATCTCACGAATATAACACTTAAACTTTAATACAATGGGATTGCCACAAGCACAGTAATAGACAATTTTATCGTTCTATGTTGCGAGTGCACTTGAAATCCTAGAAAATCTCTACTCCTCTTCAGATGAGTTTCAATAGTATTAAGAACGTTGCCAGTTACACTTATTTCATTACCGAGAAAAGAAATCAAAACACTTCTTTTCCATCATCGAACAGAAAATGACCTTGGTTAATTCTATATTTCAGAAGATATTTAAGACATTTCTATCTATGGGATAAAGACAAGATTTAAAACTCCATTGAATTCCCTAATATCAACACAAAATTATATGCTACTAACAGCCTTATCAAAGTCTTTAAACACAATGCCTATAGTTTCAGTAAATTCCAAAAGTGTAAAAAACGGATTTTGATTGCCCCAACTATTAAAAAGAGAAGACCAAATGGGTCCTCTCAAAATGTTAAGTTTTGCTTATCTAATTACAGTTGATAGAGAGCGTTAATTGACTTTGGAATGTTTTTTCAATATACTTCATTATTTGGTTATTCCAGAACATCTTTTTATACCTTCATCGCATACCTTTCAATATACTCTCCACGTGCTTAGCTGTTTGTGTCCAAGTAAAATTCTCTAAAATCCGTTTATGGATATTAACTTGTAAAGCTAGCCTTTTAGTCTCATCAGTTACCAAATCCTTCAAAGCCTCTGCTAAAGATTGCACATTTTCTTCAATGATAACTCCCAAATCATCGCAATTGATGACTTCGATAGTTCCACCCCTATCAGTAGCAATTATGGCAGAACTTAACATACCAGCTTCTAGGATAGAAGTCGGTAATCCTTCTGGATACATTGACGGATAGACAAAAATATCCGTCTGCGCCATCAAAGACATAGTGTCCTTAAAATCACATTTCCCAAGAAAACGAATACGGTCTGATTCATATTGTGCTATCAACTCCTCAAACAAGGGACCGTCTCCAGCGATATTCAACTTAACTGTATCCGGAAACTGATTAAGTTCGAAAGCTTCCAAAAGAACTTCTATTCCTTTTTCTTTAAGCAAGCGTCCAGCATAAGTGACAAAAATTTCATCCTCAGACTTGTCCAGCAAATAACTTTCTGAAAAATTAAGAGCAAGGTCAGCTGACACCGAATTATAAATCACCCCTTCAGCTTCTATCCCAAAATGCATCAACCATTGAGTAGAGCGCTCTGAAACTGCATAAAAATACTTGGTCAATTGTTTCACATAGGCAGTTAGCACATGCTCATAGATAGCACCAAAGAAATCAAGAAAACGGTTATTTACCGTAAAATGACTCGATCCATGTTCAATGACTAAGCTAGGAATACCGCTCTTTTTAGCAAAACGAAGTCCCGCAAGAGTTGTGAGGTGAAATCGGGTATTGCAGATAACATAGTCAATCTCTTCCTCTGACAAAGCAGTCATCAACTGGCGATAGGTAGCGTTAATATCTAAAATAGGATAACGTTGCTTGAAAAGTTTCTTAACAGGTAGGCGATAAATCACACGGCCGTCAAGCATTTCCTCCCTGTCAGCTAAACTCTCATCATGCTTACTAGTCACCATGATGATGCGGTATCCCATCTTTGTCAGTTCCTCCGTCAACTTATCAGTATAACGCTCAATACCTCCTAAAAAAGGCAGATAGTACCCTGAAAAAAAAACAATTGTTTTTTGGTTAGACATTTTTTTCAACCTTTACTTTTAAACCGTCAATCAAACCACGAACCATAGCTGACAATTTTTGCCATTTCTGATTTTCATAAAGAAAAATTTTAATAAACTCATCACGGCATTGAACTAAAAAAGATTTTGTTGTAGCATTTTTCCCATATTTTTTATATAAATAAACACTATTTCTAACGCGATAATATTTTCGAAGTGCAGAGTGATTAGAGGTATAGGCTGTTCTACCTAAGAAATTTATTTTCTTAGCTTCACCTATTTCATGGATAAATCCAATTTGATTGACCCTATAAACTTTATAACCAAGACGTTGAAACTCAAAGTTAATATCGTAATCCACCATATCAATAAACATCCATTCATCAAAACGCTTGGAGATTTCAAAAACTGACGTTTTCATCAAGGCAGCCGAGGTGATCACACATGAAACCTCCTCAAATTTATCACTATAGATTCTTGAATCTTCCTGATTCAAATCTCGATATAAACAGGATAATGTTCCTACTTGAGGTAAATCCAAATATGGCATATAAATCTGCATTAAATCATCATTAATAACCGTATCTTGATCCAAAGTCAAAAACCAATTGTAATGATTATCAATAGCATATTGACCGATAATATTTAAAGCAGCGGCAATCCCCTTGTTCGAGTGCAAAGGAATGACTTCCACTTCCGAAAAAGTAGTCTGGAGGAGTGATAGATTATCTGAACCATTATCGACAATAACTAATTTATCAACTTGAGAAATGACTGCTTCTACATTTTTTCTCAGACGCTCCATTTCAGGATTAAAGGTCACAATTCCTGCCAAAAATTTCATCGTTTAAAATCCTTTACTAACGTAATAACTGGTGCTTTTAATAGAAGCACCATACATATATAAATTGTAGCACCTAGAACCGCTTGTAAGGTATAGTGCAATAGATTGACAGACATATGACTATTCAAATAGTGAACAACACCCATTGTTACAAATGCGGATAGACTGTATTTCCACATACCATTTGTCAATTCTCTGAAACTAAAGACATCTCTGAGGGAATAAGCTTGATAACCAGACACAACTAACTCAGTGAGAACTGTTGAAATTACTGCACCCATGGCGCTCATTCTTGGAATCAAAATTATATTTAAAATAATATTTGTCACCAATCCTGCAACAGCCGAAATGGTATAGTCTTTAGTTCTCTTGGAAGCTAGGAGATATTGTGTCCCTAAAGCATTTCCGTAAGAAATGAGAATAATCATTAATGATTGAACTTGCATCAAAGAAGCAACAGGGCCGTATTCATTACCAAAAAAGTACGTAGCAAAAGTCCCAGAAACAGCTACTAATCCTGCAATCAAGAGCATTGAAATCGCATTACTAAGGTCAATCAACTTCAGCAAAAGACTTCTGGCATCCTCTCTTTTATTTTCCGAAAAGAGTGCTGATAATCGAGGAAGAAAAACTCCACCAATAGAAGCTACCAAAGTGAACATAATTCTCACAATCTTATCTGACTGATCAAAATATCCTGCACTGACGACAGTATCCATCAAACCTAACATACTTTTATTGAGAGATAAATAAATTTGCATGGTAATTTGAGGCAAGAAAAGACCTAAGGTTGGTAGGAAGTGTCTCCATATATTGAGTTCCCTCAGCGGAAGCCATATAACCTCTGTCTTTAGATAAGGCCACACTGTTAAATTTCCTAGAACAGTAGAACCAGCAATTAAAGCCATGTAAATCCAGAGATCTTCTGCGGTCTTAACAAGTAAGAAAGTCAGAACCACTGTCGTTAGTCTAACAATTGTATTTCTAACAACAATTCTCTTGAAATCTTCCCGACCAGTGTAATACCAGGAAATATCCGTTGCAACAGATAAAAGATTAAGTCCTTGAATAAGAAAATAAAATTTCCATTTGTTACTAGCTATAACCAATACTAGAAACACCAGACTAGAGGCTGCAGTTGAGGCAAATTTTAGAAAAACCAATTCCCAAAAAACTCTGCTACGCTTCTCTCTATCTCTTTGAACATACGCAATTTCACGATTCCCATAAAGGCCAACTCCAAGCGCTGCAGCCAATGTAAAATAAGTAACTATGGATCCAGTATATGCATTGATTCCAATTCCTTCTGGAGATAGAACTCTTGCAACATAAGGTGTTGTAATCAGTGGCAATAATAATGCCAAAATTTGATATGAGGCATTATAAATTATATTTTTAACTAATTTCATACTTACCTCATTATAAGTCCAATGGTCGTATCAAAAATCAATAAGACATTTGAAACAATAACCAATAGGGTCACAAAGACCGGTACAACCTGACGTGCCGAACGATTTAATTGTGGCATCACAGCCGACCCCAACAACTGCAAGAGTAACAAGGTTGGTGTGAAATAGCGACCTTGAACTCCTTCAATATAACTCGTTCTAGCACCGTTATAGCCAAGCATTGTGTAATAAACACCTAAAACACCTATCGTAAAGAATAAAAAGGCAACATATCCTAGGTACTTAATTTTAACAAATTTTTGTTCTGAAAAAATAACAAGAAAAATCATTAAATACCAGACAGCTGATACCCAAATCGGTATATAGTTCTGGCTAGGATATGGAGCTGCTAACCAAGAAGTGATATCATTAGAAAGTAAATCAAGACCTGCATAATTGTAACCAAAAGTCATCAAATAGCGTTGAATAACGTAAAATAAACCGCCATGATTCCGTGTTAGAAAAATAGCCACAATAAAACCTATTCCTAATACTGCCAAAGTTGAAAAAACAATATTTCGTTTACGTAAAACTATTTTTTGTCCTGACTGTATGATTTTCTGACGGATTTTATCAAACGATTCCGTAAAACTCAATTCTAAAATCGGCCACAAAGCAATTAGAAGCCAATAGTTCCATTTGGAAGCTGTAATAATAAAGAAACAGCCCAATAAAAATTTGTTGCGATTCTGACGAGTAATTCTCTGTTCAGCTATAGTATTGAAGACCACCATCAAGAGAAATGCAACCGCAACATATCCTGTAGAATCATAGGAAAGACTTGCAAAAGAGTTTAATGCCACAGGACTTAAGAAAATAGCAAAATAAATCAACTTCCCAAATTTGGCTTTTTTTATAATGAGACCTATTAGTATACTATTCACTATCACAGATAAAAGCCTAGCTATAGTAATCATAACTCCCATAGAAGGGTATATGTATTTACCGATAAGAAGTCCAATCCCCGGCACAAAGTGCCCCCAGAAAGTAAAGTCAAGATAGCTGTATCTAATGTCACGTGGCATATCGCTATCTTCTATAAAGACTGCTTTATTCAGGTAGTACTTTTCAAAACGCGTTCCATTTTTATAAGAACTCCCCTGTCTTGCCATACCAGAGTCAATCCTATACTCTCCGTATCTTGAAGTATCAATAATATTATTAACAACTTTCCCTGAAACTGCCAAATGATATTGTCCATCTGGTTCATTAAAAAAGGGCATGAAAAGGCTGAAAATGGTACCTATGGTCAAAGCCAAAACCAGATATGTTTTATGAATATGCTTTGGTTCAAAGACCTGCATCAATTTTTTCATTCTAACTCCATATTATTTTTTAAATAAGAAAATAGCATCGCGTAAGCGATTTGTCAGACTGTCGTAATAGTTTCCATCCGTCACCATCTGTGTTAAAGTTGCAAAAAATTTCTTCTGCTTTGCATTTGTCAAGCGTCTACGGTTAAAATCCAAATAGGCTTGTGCCCTGGATAAAGCTAAGCTTTTTTTTTCTTTTAGGACTGAGACAAGTACTTGATAATAACTTTTTACAATATGAAGCTCAGCGATATGTCTGTCATAATTACTATGTAGACCAAGAATATTTCCACTAGCATTTCCACCGTGACGAATATGAAGTCCAACCGGTTGATTCAGATTATAACCTGTTTCCAAAATCCCTGAGATACCAGCCATTAAATTATCATGTGAGGTTATCAACTCTTCGGTATAGTATTTAACAACAATATCAAGAAAAGTTTTTCGGAGACAAAAAGTCCAACCCTGACGGTAATTATGATAAGAAAAATCTTTTGGATATTGTGAAAGTTTGTTTTCCCTATCAACAAATTCAAAATTTTTAGGGACAGTTGCCTCTTGTCCAGTAATTTCAATATCAATATCTGAACTTAATAAGTCAATGTCTGCACGTTCTTCCATGACTGTAACTTGTCGTTCATTTTTGTCTAAATACCATATATCGTCCTGATCTGAGAAAAAAACATAGTCAACATCATAGACAACAATATCTAGCATCAACTGACGAAAATTTCGGCGCCAACCTAAATTGAAGTTATTTTTCTGAATTGACCAACCTGATAAATTATATCTCTGAATATAATTTTTTACAACTTCTACCGTGTCGTCTGTCGAACAATCGTCCCGCATTAAGACATAATCTGGAGCCAGAGTTTGCTTGCGTATTGAATCTAATTGTTTCTCAATAAACTGACTGCCATTATAGGTAGCCATCAAAACTGCTGTTTTTACCATAATTCCTTACTTTTTAAATGAAAAAATCAAGTCTCTCGCTACTGCATTCATATTTTCATAATATGATAAGTGAAAAATAACAAAGAAGAGATTTTCCATTACTTTATTAGAGTGCGCCACTTCATATCGCTCTTTGTAAAACTCACTAACTTCATTCAAAATCTTACTATTATCATGCCTGTAATAACTTGCTACTTGTGCAATAACTTCATAAAAGCGATAAAAAACATAAAGTCCATCTATGTGTTTCTGTTTTGAAGATTTAATCGTAAAGACATATTTCTTATTTCCGCTCGCATTGTTTTCATATCGAATATGGCTCCCAACTTTAACGTTCATGTTAGCCGCCCGATCAGTCATTGCTGCCGCAATTGAAGTCAGATTATCATGAGAAATCTGATCTCCCTCCTTCCAGGAGCTTACTACAATGTCAGAAAATATTTTCCGTAAACAGAATGTCCAACCCGGACGGTAAGTTCTATAGGTGAGAATATTAGGATAGGGTGATACCTGTTGCTGCTCATCAAATTGGAACTGATCTGGAACCGTTGCCCGATCGGAACGAACCTCTATATCAATATCTGCACTTAACAAATCAATATCTTGTCGCTCTTCCATGACTATAACTTGTCGTTCATTTTTGTCTAAATACCATATATCGTCTTGATCTGAGAAAAAAACATAGTCAACACCATAGGAAACAACATCTAACATCAACTGGCGAAAGTTTAGACGCCAACCTAAATTGCTGGCGTTCCTCTGTATTGACCAGCCAGATAAATTATATTTCTGGATATAATTTTTTACAACTTCTACCGTGTCGTCTGTCGAACAATCATCCCGCATTAGGACATAATCTGGAACCAGAGTTTGCTTGCGAATTGAATCTAATTGTTTCTCAATAAACTGACTGCCATTATAGGTAGCCATCAAAACTGCTGTTTTTACCATTTTTATTCCTCAAAACTTCGAACAGTCTTAATAAGTCCCACTTCAAGAGGAACTTGCTTTGTCCAACCCAAATTTTCAATTTTACCAGTATCCAAATGGCTATCCCCCATCTTGCTATAACCAGCACTCATTTCTTTTGGAATATTAAAAACAACTTTCATAGCTTTTTCTGGAAAAAGTTGAACTAAAAGCTGCGCTAGCTCACGTATCATAATAGGTCTATCTTCATTTGCTACATTATAGGCCTGTGTGAGCTCACCATTTAGCATGATCACAAAAAGTCCTGCCACAGCATCAGACAAATAACAAAATGCACGCTCAGCAGTACCATCACTTTTTAGAATAATATCTTCATTTTTGAGAACATTATTGATGAGATCGCTCATAATGCGACCATCATTAACCGTTTCCATGCCAGGACCGTACGAATGTGCAATTCGAGCCACAGTAAACGGCACCCCATACTGATCGTAATATGAACGAAGAAGAGTCTCAGCCATCCGCTTACTTTCTGGGTAACAAGCTCTACTTTCTAAAATATCAAAAGCACCATAGGCTTCCTCATTGATTGTTTCAGCAATCGGTTTTCCATAAATTTCACGAGTAGATAAAAATAAAAAATTCGTTAACTTTTTCTCCCGCGCAAAATTCAATAGATGAAGCGTTCCAATCGTATTAGCCTCAATGATACCGACTGGATCATTGAGAATAAAGTGCGGACTGGCATTGCTAGCAGCATGTACAATATAATCAATCTCTGCCTCATAAACAAATTGTTTTGTAACATCATGTTCCAACAATTCAAAATAATCGTGACCTAACACATCAGCAAACCTCAACGTGGCCTTTTCAATATTTCGAGCTGTAGTAACAACCTTGGTTTGGCTATTTTTTTGTTCATTGAGTGCTACTAATGCGTAAATCATGTATGTTGCTAACATACTGTTAGCACCAGTAATAAGCACCGTTTTTCCTTTTAACTTATCCCAGGCAATCGCCTTATCGTCCAGAATTCGATTTATATCATCTTGAACAATCGTATTTTTATATGAAATCATCATTTACAACCCAAAAATTTGTGCGTTTTCTTTAGCATCATGAAGTGCTTTGAAGGTATAAAAATCGTCTGGAGTCGTGATTTTTATGTTCTCAAAAGGACCCTCAACAATTTTCAACTTGCGATTATACATTCCCATCAGAGTGCTTGAGTCAATCGCATTAGTAATTCCTTTAGTGATAGCATCGCGTTGCACCTCAAGGATATCCTTTAAATAGAAACTCTGCGGTGCCTTTGCAATAAAAGAGCGCGTTCTATCAACTACTTCATCGATATTGTTGTCAGCATCAATTAAAACAACCGTTTCTTTTGCAGGTACAGAAGTAATTGCAGAGCCATATCCTTTCACTGTAGCGATATTATCAGAAATAGTCTGAGCATTAATAAGAGGACGCACACCATCATGAATAAGAACAATAGATTCTTCATCACCAACCACATTCTCAGCAGCCTCAAGACCATTGAAAATAGACATTTGGCCCGTTTCTCCACCTGAAACAACTGCTTTGACCTTTGTCAAAGAAAACTTGGTCACCAATCGCTCCATGTAATCCAACCAATCAGCCACACAAACCACTACAATGGCATCAATCTCAGGGTGATTTTCAAAAAGTTCAATAGTGTGAACAATAATTGGTTTGCCATGAACTTCTAAAAATTGCTTAGGCAAACCTTTTGATTGCATACGTGAGCCAACACCCCCGGCAAAAATAACACCAATATTCATGACTACTCCTTCCAATACCATGTATAATAATCGTGACTTTCACGTTTATTCTCTGGCGGCAATTCCATGTAGGAAGCTCCATAGAGCTGATTGAGGTACACTTTTTCATTTTTTATTTTACGAACAGTCAGATACTCAAAAATGATATCTTCATATGTATCAAAGATTTCAGCTGGGAAACATTCTTTCAATCGATAGCGTGAATCTGTGTACCCTCTGTATTTTGCGCTTGTTGCATTATAAGTTGACATCACTTTATCCACTTGCTCTGCTTTTTGCTTAGCTTTACCGTGATAAAGAGCAAAACGAGGCATACCTAAAATCAGGCGAGCAAAAGCGAAAAGATAGTTTGAACCGCTAGCAAAATTGGGAAAGGTCGTACACTTAAGATTCTCTGCTGCTGACCTTACTTTTTTGAAAAAGCGGTTGCGTTCTTCTTGACTATCTGGCAATTTATCAATTGGGAAGATATCAATAAATAATCCTGTCCATGGGTGAATACGGTCAGTCTTACTAATATAACAAGACTTGCTATGATAAAGCTTTGCAAAAGGCCAGAGATTACGCTCTCTCGAATGGTGTAGCAATTTAAAATCAGGATTATTATCTTCAGCAAGAACCTTCATTAGCCGTTCATAGTGACTACGTTCCAGCATTAAATCAATATCATCATCCCAAGGAATAAAACCTTTGTGACGCATAGCTCCAAGAAGACTCCCCCCACCAAGAGAATATTCTATCTGGTTGTCCCTAGCAACCAGATCAATGTATGATAGCATATCGAGTTGAATCTGACGCATTTCTGCTTGACTTATTTGACGCATGAATTTATTTTCGGATAGACTAGATTAGAGCAACAAGAATGTCAATCAACATCAACTTATTAAATCCGAATTCTCCTCTTTTTAGTTTTGTAAATTGCAGACCTCTACGATGGATAAGAGCTTTGTACTCTTTCTCAATCCTTAAGTACATCTGTCTTGCATCTGTTTTGATACTAGAATTAGATGTGAGTTCTTGAATACTAGTTAGGACTGTCATTAGGTTTTCATAAAAAATCTTTGTTGTTTTTTTCTGATTTTTTACTTGTTGAATAATACTTGGAGTCTTTTGAACACTTGTAGCATTACTTGAATGTTGACGATATTTAATTAATTGTCTATTAAGATAGTAAGTACTATTACGAGCGGATCCCAAAATAAACAAGCCCACATCATGCGCAATCGAATTATCTCGATGAGACTGCACTTTTAAAAATTCTTGACGAATGGTATCCGTAAACAAGAAGCAACACCCTAGAAAAGGATGATGTGAAAAATGAGCTGCCTGAGGAACCTTTTCAATCTCACCATCATTCTTAGAAATTCCTAATTTTTCATAAGAATCGTTCAAAATCTTTTTAACACCGACATCTGAAGTGTAATAATATTCGATGCGATGCATAAGCACCTCGATTTGAGGATTACTTTGCATGGTATCTAGCATGACTTGACACTTATTCAAGTTCCAAATATCATCCTGATCACATAGAAATACAAAGTCACTTGAAACAGCCTCCATTAGAGCTATAAAGGATTTTTTCCAGCCTATATTCTTACCAGAAATAATATTCCATAATAGTCTTGGATGCTTACCAGCATATTCGTTCAAAATTGCCAACGTATTATCACTTGACCCATCATCTCGAACGAGAAAAGTAACAGATACTTCTGGATTGTCTAGAATCGTTTGCTGGACAATACTATCTAGCTGTTCTTTTAAAAATTCTTGACCATTGTAAGTTGACATGGCAATGGTTACACGAATCATTTTCTATCCTTTCCTAATCACAAGGTAGGCAATAACAGCTACCACCAAAATTGTTACCACTATAAAAATCAATGCCATCCAGTATGGGTTGGGCAGCAAAGTTGCATTCTGACCTTCCTTGAGAATCTGTAATGCATTATACTCCATTTTTCCATAATCTAAATCAAGGATAAATCCATTAACCTGATAATCTCCAAACTGTGCTTTTGATTCACTATCCTTAGCTACTTTAAATAATTGAACATCAGTGGCCGTAGCATATCCCTCAGGTACTTTGACTTGCTTTAAAAAATAGGTGTATTCACTAGATAGACCTCGCAATTTGAATAAGGCCTCATTACTCTTTGTTTGATTACTTTCATCATATGCCCAGATTTTTTCGTTAAATGGCAGAACAGACTTGTAGCCATCCAAGTAAATAACTTGATTGCCTGAAATAGTAAAATTCGACTCAGCCTCTACTAACCTCTCTTTTTCAAGTCCTGATTTCTCCCAGATTATCTGTTTTTCAGAATTGTAATTCAAAATATATACTTGACCTGATTTATCAAAGCGTCCAAGAATATACTCTGCGCCCGTCAACAGCTGGTGACTGTTCCCATCTGTCATAACAAAGTTAACGTTGTTACTATAAACTTGTGGAGTCAACAGATATTTTCCATCCGCTATGACATAAATACCTTGACGATTATTTTGATTTTCAACAACTAAATTCTTAGTAAACCTTTTTTCTTCCTCTGTATCGGATTGATAAATATCAATAAGATACGAAGCTGTAGATACAACATGTCCTGTAACTGTTATAAATTCATCAGATCTACTATTAATATCAACCTTTATTTTTTTTATCGATTGTAACTTAGATAAGGCAGTTTCAAATTCTTGTTCATCAGTCTCAATGTATCGTTTTGAAAGTTTAAAAATCTCACCATCTAAGCTTACATTTTCAGGTAAAGGCTCAATATTCACCAATGTCCCATCCTGCCCCTTTTTTTCACGTACAAAATGAACTTCTTCAGTAAATGGTGCATTGATCTCATCAATAATAAAATTTGGAGATACTTCGAGTTCAAGAGAGGAAATACTTTCTAACGGAATTTTATAGGTCACGCTTTCCCCAATATCAGCTGTATGATATCCATCAATTTCAGTTGCATCTACAGTGATATTCCCTTGGTCAATGAGCGTATTCCCTAAATGTACTGTCTCTTCTTTATCATCAAGTTTGATTACTTCAAAGCTATTATCATTTGAGTTTTGGAAAATCGTCCATCCTTGTTTAAGTTCTGCAATAGATAGCCCCTCCTCTGAAGTAAACCGGTATCGAGCATTTTCTGGAATATGAAGAGGAACTTGCATTTGAAACTCGTTAAGTACATTTAGAAAGGGCCGGTTGTCTCTATACAAAACTTCCAACACAGCCTTACTCTCCTCTTCGGTGAGTTCAACTCCCTCTCCAAACACAAGTGTGTCTGATAATCGAATTATCTTCCCATTAACTTCATAAAGTTTTTTGAAATCGTCTACAGTATAGTGGTCAAGTTCATTATTCTCAAACGTACCAGATTGGATTTTTTCAAAGGCAATTTGATAATTCGTCGCCTGAATTTGAATACTATAAATAGGATTGTTATTATAATAGTAATAGGCACTAACTTGTGAAGTTTGATTTTGTACTTTGGCCTGTGCTGCTGGCATTGGTAAAAACAATCCCAAAATTAGAGCGATAAACGCCATTTTTTTCTTATTTACCATCTTTGTCTCGTTCATGTAATTCTTTTTTGAGGAGGGAAACTTCCTGTATTAAGGTTTTAATTTCTTGTTCCCGCTGAGCAGAATGAGTCGTATCACTAATTTCTAAGAAAAATAGAAAAACTAATGCAGAGAAGAGCAAAAAATTAATTGTAAATCCAAAGCCTATTTTGTGAGCAACGTAGGCAACACTTGTCGGAAAAATACTGATAAAGATGAGTATCAGACCAATCAAGAGCCACGGTAACGCTTTTTTTACTGAAAAGGAATGGCGATTGACCATTCGGACAATGAAAAACATCAGCAATACCGCTAGAACAATCATCTCTACTTGTAACAGTAAACTCATGTTAATTCTCCTTCATATAAGCTGCCATGATGATTGATAACAGTACATCAACCATATAGGTAATAGATTTTAAGGCGCTAATGCTAGAGACTCCTTCTGTTCGTTCAAACATGTTGGCAGGAATTTCTTCAACACTATAGCCTTTTTTTAGAATTCGAACAATCGTCTCAGGCTCAGGATAAGCAACTGGATAACGTTTAGCAAAGTAAGAAACAATTTCTTTATTGGCCACACGATAACCGCTAGTGGTATCATAGATTCGCTTATGTGTTGTCAACTTAATCAAGTTGGAAATCAGATTAATCCCCATACGACGCATAGCTGTTGACTGAAAATTTTCTTTGGATTTGTCCACAAAACGAGAACCAATAACAAAATCACAACTGCCATCTAGGACAGGAGTAACTAGATTTACAATACTGGCAATATCGTGCTGTCCGTCACCATCAAACTGAACTGCAGCATCGTAGTTGTTGCGCTCAGCATAGATATAACCAGTTTGTACAGCTCCGCCAATTCCTAGATTTCGAACCAAATCCACATGATTTAAATTATATTCATCTAAAATTTGAGATGTCTTATCCTTTGATCCATCATTGATAACCAAGTAGTCTATTTGAAAGGCTAGATGATTTCGCTTTTTAAAACTTTCAATAGACTGAACGGTTCTTAAGATGCTTCCTTCTTCATTGTAAGCTGGAATGATAATTAGAACTTTTTTCATTTGTTTCTTTCGTTATAAATATTTGTCAGTAACAAAAATCTAAAAACAAAAATATGTTTCCATTGATTTTTAGAATACTTGTATTTCAAAATCCTTGATAAGCGTCCTATAAAACTTTGCTTATCGATATCACTAAAATTTTCAATCATTTCACGAGCATCTTTTGGAAGAGCTGAAAATTTAAGAAGATAATTTGCTTGCTTTTGAGTATCGTGAATTAATTTCCAATAGCGAGTAAATATATATCTTGGACCTAATCTAAAAATTTTAAATCGCTTCCCCAACGTTCTAGCCCCTAATACATTATTACCGTGTTGACGGTAGAGTTCGCCAGGTTGGTCGATATAGATGAGTTTACCGAGGGCGCTGGCGAGGAGGGCTAGGTACCAGTCATGCATGATGATCGTTTCGTCACCTTGCCAGAGTTGTGCTAGGGCATGATTGAACATAGCAACGCCACCTGTTACGGTATTTTCCGTCAATTCTTGGACCAATTGCGTGTTGGCATGGTGGGACTGGCTTCGAATCATGCTTTCGTTTAAAATTCTCAGGTTTTCGTCAACCACTTTGAGATCCATATAAACCATCACAGGTAGATCCTGAGGATGTTTTACAGCCTCGTCTAGACAAACTTGCATCTTATCTGGCAACCACACATCATCCTGGTCGCATAAAAAATAATAATCAGCAGCTTCTTCTGTCAAAACTGCGTGAAAACTAGCGATGACTCCGAGATTTTGTTTGACATCCTTATTGATAAATCGAATGCGAGAATCTTGTTCGCAAAAAGATGAAATGATATCACAGGTTTTATCTGTTGAACCATCATCACGAATCAATAAGTTCCAGTCTTGGAATGTCTGGGCCAAAATAGACTCAATCTGCTCTGCTAAAAATCGTTCACCATTATAGGTGGACATGAGAATATTTACTTTCATTCTTGAAATAAAGCCTCGTATTGTTCCACAATTATATCCCAAGTATATCGTTCTGCCATCAAGTTTTTGGCAGCAATACCTCGGTCTTTTTGCGCACTAGATTCAGTCATATGGTCAATCAATTTTGTTAGCTCATATGGGGATTTATCCCAGTAGTAAACCGTATCTAAGGCGACTTTTTTATTAAAATCAACACCTAATACCAAGTTTTCTTCGGTATGGCCAAGGGCCTCTAGTAAGCCTGGATTAGTTCCTCCGACCTCGTGACCATGTATATATGCACGACATGCCTGGCGAAGGTACTTCAAGAGATCTTGCTGATAGATGGTACCAATAAACTTCACTCGTTTATCTTTTGAGAATCCTGTCTTCTCATCTAGCTTTTCAAAATATGCAGATCCTTGGTAGTTGCAGACAATCACTAAATCCATCTGTGTCTTGGATTGTAGAAACTCCTTAAGAATCCACTCATAGTTATTTTCAGGTACAAATCGACCGACCACTAAGAAATACTGGCCTTCCTTCAAATCCCACTGTTCAAACAATTCTCGAACTTGAGATGACTCCGAGGTGAGTTGGGAGGGCGTTTGATCGGTACCATAGGCGATGAACTGGGTCTTGACACCTGGATAGGCCTGGTGTAAATAGTCTTCAATGCCCTGGTTATCAGCAACAATCAAGTCAGCCTTTTGTGCCATCATTTTCTCAGAAAATTTCAGGTAGGCTTGAACTGGTTTGGGCCATTTAGCACGTTTCCACTCCAATCCATCAGGGTTTACAAGGAGTTTCCCACCAACAGAGTGAATCATATGAGCAAAGGGAACGATGAAGCCACCTATGGTATTTCCCAAAATGTAGAAAACAGGAGAATCGATTGCCTGTTTTTTAACAATGGAAATTGCATAGTGGATAGCCTGCATATCATAAGCGATTACACGAGCTGGACCGAGTTTAGGTGGATTAATGGTAAAACAATCAACCCCTTTAAAATCAAAATGTGTCTGATGCTCAGTGTCTGAGAGACAAGCCACATGGTATTGAATGGTCGAATCTTGTTGATGGGTCACTAGCTGTTCAACGAAAGTCTCAAAACCACCGTATTTAGCCGGAAGTCCTCGACTTCCAATGATAAAAATATGTTTCATATTACCTTCGCTTAAAAATTGTAATCAGATAATTATACCATATTTTCGACTGGATTTCATGAAAAAAGCGAGTCCATGCTCGCTTTCCTTATTTTTTAGTTTGGTTATAAAAAGCTTCAAGTGCTTCTTGCCAGGTTGGGATGACAAAGCCTGTAGCTTTTGCCTTGTCCAAGCTCATGGTTGAGTTGAATGGACGCTTAGCCTTGGCTGGGAATTGGCTCGAATCCACTGGCAATACCTTGGTGTTGGTATCCTTGAGAATTTCTGTCGCAAAGTCAAACCAAGTCGTATCTTCTGCTGCATCGTTTGACAAATGGTAGTAACCAAATGCTTGCTTGGTGTCCACCAAGTGAATCATGAATTCCGCAAGGGTGCGTGTCCAGGTTGGGCGACCGTGTTGGTCATTGACAACCGTCAAAGTATCGCGGGTTTGAGCAAGATTTTGCATAGTAAAAACAAAGTTTTTACCATAGTTGCCAAAGACCCAAGCTGTACGAACAGTGTAGAACTTGTCTGCGAATTTCTCAACTGCTTCCTCACCCAGACGCTTGGTACGACCGTATTCAGATTGAGGATCTGGTTGGTCATCTACTTGCCACTCTTGACCGACTGGCAAATCACCGTTGAAAACATAGTCTGTTGAGATATAAACGAGGGTTGCACCGTATTTAGCTGCTGCCTTGGCAACATTTTCAGAGCCTGTTACGTTAATCTTGTAGTTGAGTTCCTTGCCCTCGTCTTCAGCCATATCAACAGCTGTGTAGGCTGCACAGTGGTAAACAACGCTTGGTTCTACTTCTGCAAAAAAGGCATCCACCTTGTCTGCATCCGTGATGTCCATTTCTGCTACGTCAGCGGCAACGTACTCAACACCACGCTCATCCAAGAGATAACGCAACTCTGTACCCAACTGACCATTTGCACCTGTAATTAAAATCATATTTACTCCTTATTTCAAGAAAGGCTTGGGCAAGAGCCCTAGCCTTTAATAGTCTTATTTAATAACTTCCTGTGTCTTAGCATAGTTGGCTTCAACAGCTTCTTTCTCAGCCTTCCACCAGTCTTGGTTGTCTGTGTACCACTGGATTGTTTCTTCCAAACCTTGAGAGAAGTCTGTGAATTGTGGTGTCCAACCAAGCTCATCACGAAGCTTGCTTGCGTCAATAGCATAGCGCAAATCGTGTCCTGCACGGTCAGTCACGTGATCGTAAGCATCTTTTGGTTGACCCATTTTTTCAAGAATCAATTCAAGCACTTCTTTGTTGTTCTTCTCACCGTCAGCACCGATTAGGTACGTTTCACCCATACGGCCTTTTGTCAAGATTGCCCAAACACCAGTCGAGTGGTCGTTGGTATGAATCCAGTCACGGACGTTTTTACCTTCACCGTATAGTTTTGGCTTGATACCTGCCAAGATGTTGGTGATTTGGCGTGGGATAAATTTCTCGATGTGTTGGTATGGACCGTAGTTGTTTGAACAGTTTGAAATCGTTGCTTTGACACCAAATGAACGCACCCATGCTTTGACAATCAAGTCTGAAGCAGCCTTAGTTGATGAATATGGAGATGATGGGTTGTAGTTGGTTTCCGCAGTGAATTTCTCACCTGGACCCTCACCATGACCTGGCAAATCTTCACGCAAAGGAAGGTCGCCATATACTTCGTCAGTCGATACATGGTGGAAACGAATATCATATTTACGAGCCGCTTCAAGAAGAGTGTAAGTACCGATAAAGTTGGTATGGACGAATGGACTTGGATCGTTGAGGGAGTTGTCATTGTGGCTTTCTGCCGCATAGTGAACGATTGCATCTGCCTTAGCAGCCAATTTGTCAACCAATTCAGCATCAGCAATATCACCAACAACCAGCTCAACACGGTCACCAAGAATAGCTTCCAAGTTAGCCTTGTTTCCTGCATAAGTAAGTTTATCCAAAACAGTTACGTGTACGTCTGGATGATTGTTATAAACATAGTGTACAAAGTTTGAACCGATGAAACCAGCTCCACCAGTTACGATAATATTTTTAAATTGAGACATTTTTTTCTCCGAAAAGTTTTTTCTTTTTTGTGTGTCATCTTAAGTAGTGGGGGCGTAAGCAACCACCAAGGTGTTTCATTACTAACCCATGAGCCCATGGTCTCATGGGTTCCCCCGCTCCTTAGCAAAGCAAAGGAGCTTCTTCACTACGGCGATGACACACGGAGCGGCTCGCTATGCTCGCTTTCTTTACTTCAAGATTTCTTCCAAGTAAGCAATCTTGGTAAAGTCTTTTTGATTGTTGTTTTCTGCACGGTAGGAATCTTTGGAGGAGGCTTGATATATTTTTAGGTATTGTTCAAGTGTCGGTAGGTAATAGCGAACACCTGCTGTTTCTAGTTCTTCCAAATCTTCTAGCTCTACTCCAGCAAATTCAGGCAGTGAATACAGGCCTCCGAATTCAACAGATAAGCCATCTTTATGAAATTCATGTTCGTGACGGTCAACAAGGACATAGCCGAGTTGGTTCATCATGGCAATCAACACATCTGCACGGTAAATCCGTTCGTCGTCTGGGGCTTCCCAGCCACGTGGATCACTTGGAACATGAATATCTAAATCTCCTGCCTGCCAGTCCTTCCCTGTGCGCCTTTCCAAACCAACTGAACCCATTAACAAGGGAGTGATTCCTAACTTGTTTAACTGCTCTGCTATTTCCAAAAAGGCTTGAAACATTAGAGGTCCTCTTTTCTCAAA
This sequence comes from Streptococcus sp. 29896, assembly GCF_032594915.1. Taxonomy (NCBI): domain Bacteria; kingdom Bacillati; phylum Bacillota; class Bacilli; order Lactobacillales; family Streptococcaceae; genus Streptococcus; species Streptococcus suivaginalis. Next base: position 1,154,437 of record NZ_CP118733.1, read on the forward strand.
GGCTTAACGTCCTTGAGGAGTGGGTGGTTTTTATCTGCCTCTGAAACTTCCGCTTCTTCTAGGTTTTCCCACTGGATGTCAAGGCTAGGGTCAGCGTAGTTGACGAAGGCATACTTAGGCTTGAGTTCCAAAGCCCAGTAGTCGTTGACCAAGTAGCTGTAAGCCACGAAGTCTGACAAAACTTGGAAACCATTGGCAACGCCACGTGGGACAAAGATACCTTTTGAAGCATCAATAACGGTTTGATAGGTATTACCAAAGGTCTCGCCTTCACGAAGATCAACCCAAGTTCCTAAAACCTTACCGCCATCTGCCACTGAAATGTATTTATCCCAAGGCTCTGCGTGAAGACCACGAAGAACGTTTTTGCGAGAGAAGGAAACGTTATTCTGCAATTTTCCTTCTGCAAAGAAGCTTTCTGGGAAGCCGAGAGGCAACATTTTTTCCTTTTGGAAGTTCTCCTTGAACCAGCCACGGTTGTCGCCATGAACAGGAATGTCGAATTCTAACATTCCTGGAATAGCTTCAACTGGGCGAGCTGCTAGTGTTTTACCGAAAAAGTTTTCTGTCATTAGGCTTCTCCAATCAAACGGAGCAAGTATTGTCCGTATTCATTTTTCTTAAGTGGCTGTGCCAATTCATGTACTTGTTCTTTTGTAATGTAGCCCATGCGGTAAGCAATTTCTTCCAAGTTAGCCACTTGAACGTTTTGCAAACGTTGAACCGTTTCGATGTACTGTGCAGCTTCCAAGAGGCTTTCATGCGTACCTGTATCTAACCAGGCAAATCCACGGCCCATGAGTTCCACAGACAAGTCACCACGGTCCAAGTAAGCCTTGTTGACATCTGTGATTTCCAACTCGCCACGAGGAGATGGTTTAATATTTTTAGCAATCTCCACAACATCATTGTCATAGAAATAAAGACCAGTAACAGCAAAGTTTGATTTTGGCTCTTCTGGTTTTTCTTCGATAGAGATGGCATTCATATCAGCGTCAAACTCGACAACACCAAAGCGTTCTGGGTCTTTTACTTGGTAACCAAAGACAGTCGCGCCCTTTTCTTTGCTTGCTGCACGTTGCAACATCTTGGTCAAACCATTTCCGTGGTAAATATTATCACCTAAAATAAGAGCAACACTATCCGTACCGATAAACTCTTCGCCGATGATGAAGGCTTGCGCCAAACCATCTGGACTTGGTTGTTCTGCATATGAAAGTGAAATTCCAAGTTCAGAACCATCTCCTAACATATCCTTAAAACGTGGAAGATCTTGCGGAGTTGAAATAATCAAAATATCTTTGATTCCAGCCAACATCAATGTTGACAATGGATAATAGATCATTGGTTTATCGTAAATTGGCATCAACTGTTTTGAAGCTGCACGCGTTAAAGGATACAAGCGTGTACCTGACCCACCAGCTAGAATAATACCTTTCATATAAGAGTACCTTCCCTAAATTAATATCAGTTCATTATACCATATTTTTTCTGAAAATGTCATATGGAAAAAGCCTGCATATGAACTGCCCCCAAAAAGTTGGACAAATAATTATTGAAAGGATTTAGTTCTGTATTGGACAGGACTAAGTCCTTTTAATTTTGCTTTTATTCGTTTGTTGTTGTAGTAAAAAATATAATCTGTAATAGCTTCTTCAAGCTCATCAAGTGATTGATAAGATGTCTCGAGTCCATAAAACATTTCAGATTTGAGAATGCCAAAGAAAGACTCCATCATCCCATTATCTGGGCTATTCCCTTTGCGGGACATGGATGGTCGAATGCCTTTGGTTTCCAAAAAGTAATGGTAAGACTGGTGCTGGTATTGCCAACCTTGATCGCTGTGGAGAATAGTCCCACTGTATAAATCTGCTGGAAAAGCCTTCGCAAGCATGGTTTGAACCTGTTTCAAGTCAGGTGACCGAGACAGGGTAAAATCAATAATCTCACTATTATAGCCGTCAAGAACAGGCGATAAGTAGAGTTTCCCTTCAGGCAAAGCAAACTCCGTCACATCGGTATAACATTTTTCATAAGGCTTAGATCCCTCAAACTGACGTTTAATCAGATTATCAGCCTTCTTACCCAACTCACCTTTGTAAGAAGCATACTTGCGCTTACGACGAATACGAGCCGCTAAGCCCATGACTGTCATCAAGCGCTGCACCTTTTTGTGGTTGATGAAGAAACCTCGATTTCTGAGTTCTAAATAAATCCGACGATAGCCGTAATTACCTTTATGGTCATCATAAATGGCTTGAATTTCAGCCTTAATGGCTTTGTTCTTGTCGGGTTTATCCAGTTGCTTGACTTGATAATAATAAGTTGAGCGAGGCATTTTAGCTGTCGCAAGTAGGAGGTCTAGTCGGAATCCTCCTTGGACCATATCTCTAATTGTTTCTGCTGTTCGCGCACTAGTGTTTCGTCCCTCAAGCGAAGTTCTCTCAACTTTTTTAGGAAGGCCACCTCAGTTCGAAGACGTTCATTTTCCTCTTGAAGGCGCTCTAATTCCGTCATCTCTTCCCAGGTTTTCTTGCGTTTACGTCCCATCTTGCTCGGTCTCCCTCTTGGTTTTTCAAGAATAGTATACCCGTTTTTCTTGTATTGTGCTATCCAATTGGGAAGCATTCCTCGATTTGGCAAGGCATAATCAAGGGAAACTGAGAGTTGAGAACACCCATGAATCAAGACCTTATCCATTATTTCTTGCTTTAATTCAGGTGAATAATACCTATTTTTACCTTTTTCAACGCTTTCCACGCCATATCGATCCATGAGTTTTATCATGTATGTGAGATTGGCAATAGTGACCTTGTATATCTGGCTAAGGTTGACCCACGACACGCCACTCTTTCTCAGCTCATATATTTCTAGTTTATCTTCATAACTTAATTTCATAAGAAAAACACCCCAATCGTTAGATTTTGTGTCTAACTTTTGGGGTGCAGTTCAATACCTACAAGCTTCTCCTTTTTACCCTAAAGCGACATCTAAAATCATCATAATGACAAAACCTGCCATCAAGCCAAGTGTAGCAATATCCGTATTGCCGTTTGTTTGTGATTCAGGTATCAATTCTTCTACTACAACAAAAATCATTGCCCCAGCAGCAAAGGAAAGCGCATAGGGTAAGATAGGAGTCATCATAGTCACTGCAAGCGCACCAATCACAGCAGCAATTGGCTCGACAATCGCTGACATGGATCCCCAGAAAAAGGCTTCCTTGCGCGACTTTCCATCAGTGCGAATTGGGATTGAAAGCGCCGCCCCCTCTGGAATATTTTGCAATCCAATCCCTAAAGCCAGACCTACGGCACCAATAAAGGCTGCAGCCGTATAATTACTTGCTAATGCACCAAAGGTCACCCCAACAGCCAATCCTTCTGGAATGTTGTGAATAGTAATTGCTAAAAATAGTAAAGCTGTCTTGGACAGATTCTTCCTTTCCTTCTCACCGCCACCTTCTGCCTTTTCTCGTTCATTGCCCAAATGCAAATGCGGAACCCAGGCATCTACCAAGCGTAAAAAAATACCACCTGCTGCAAAACCTACTGCTGCTGGTATCCAAGCCAAATTGCCATATGAACTTTCAGCATACTCAATCGATGGAGCTAATAAAGACCAAAAAGAAGCTGCAATCATGACCCCTGCAGCAAAGCCAAGCATTGTATCTAATAATCGCCGGCTAACTGTACGAAAGAAAAACACTATCGCTGAACCGACAATCGTACAAAACCATGTAAACAAACCACCTATTAGCGCCTGTATAACTACAGACTGTTCTGTAAACCACGTCATGTCATCATCCTATCCTATTTTTAATCAAACATATTCCTTTTGTTAGGATACCCTAACAATCTTAAAAAATCAAGAGAATCTAAGAAAAAGCCACAATTTTGTGACTTTTATAGGTGTCTAAATGGATTGGTCGAAACAGTTGAAGGAAGAATGTCCACATCCCAACCCTCTTCTGCTTTCCAAGTTTCCAGTAAATCTGCAATTTTCTTGATAAACAAGACTTCGATATGATGACCTGGGTCAATCGCCAGCAAGCCTTGTGTCAGCATATCCTGACCTGTATGGTAGTAAATGTCACCTGTTATGTAAACATCTGCCCCCTTGGCAAGAGCCTCATGGTAGTAGGAACCGCCACTTCCACCACAAATCGCCACACGACTGACATACTGCTGGGCTTGATGCCCATAGGTCACCAGACGAACAGCATCTAGACCAAAGACCTCCTTGACTTTCAAAGCTAATTCTTCCAAGGTCTGCTCTGCTATAGTCCCCACACGACCAAGCCCCTGCCCCTCGGCAGTTTCAATCAAGTAGGTAGTATCCTGAATCCCCAAATGGTCGCAGAACCAGTCGTTGAGACCACCCTCAACCACATCAATATCTGTATGACTGACATAGACTGCAATATCGTGCTTAATCAAATCAAGATACATTTTAGTTTGTGGATTGTCTGCCACCAAATCCTTGATTGGACGGAAGATCGGAGCATGCTTGACAATAATCAGGTCCACCTGCTTGTCAATGGCCTCTGCCACCGTCGTTTCTCGAATGTCCAGAGCCACCATAACCCTACTGATGTCCTTCTTGAGCGTGCCGATTTGCACCCCCTTGACATCACCTTCCATGGCCAAGGCCGGCGGACAAAAAGCCTGATACCGCTCGATCACTTTACTTGCTAACATGAAGCACCTCCTGAATTTGTTGGATTTTTTGGGAAATAGCAGAGCGGTCAGCCTGGCGTTCTAGAGGCACTTGTTCCAAGGCATAGGTCAACTTGTCCAACTCCTTGAGCCACTTCTTCTGGAAGGTTGCAGACTGCTCTTCCAGCAAATAAGGACCAAACCGCAACTGGTCTGCAGTCAAGCCAACATTTCCTTTCTCTGCCACTAAGATTTCATAAATCTTGTCATTTTCTTCCAATATTTCCTCGGCAATCAACTGAAAATCATGCTCAACCAACCAACGTCGGACATCATCTTCTCGGTTATTGGGCTGTAAAACCAATCGCTCAACCGAACCAAGTTTGTCTTTCCCAGCTTCCAAGATTTCGGCAATTAAACGACCACCCATTCCTGCAATGGTCACAGTGCTTACTTGGTCATCTAGCTCAACTGCCGCCAGACCATTGGCCAAGCGGACAGAAATCTTATCTGACTGACCAGCCTGCTCCACATTTTGTAGGGCTGACTGGTAAGGTCCTTGGACCACCTCACCTGCGACCGCAAAATCAATCCTGCCCTGTTCCACCAAAAAAAGAGGGAGATAAGCGTGGTCACTCCCTACATCTGCTAATCGAGCCCCTTGAGGCACATAGGAGGCTACTGCCTCTAATCGTCTTGATAATTTTGTTTCCATATTAATCTTTCCAAAGATTCATTGCATCATAGAATTCAGCTGATGCTGTTACTTGTTTGGGATTGACTTGTTCCCGCTCTGCATTTTTCGCTTCTACTTGAGCGACTGTTGTGATTCCTTCCCGACGCCAGTTGCGCAAAATGGCTTGAATATAACGCCAGTTTGTCTTACCACTAAAGACCGCCTCACGAAGTGCTGCTCGAATCAGGTCAGCAGCTGTACCTTCCTCCAAGGATTGTTGCAAATCTTCTAACTCAAACGGAGAGAGCATTCTGCCCAATTCTCGTTCGAAATCAGACACCAGCTGCAACAAATCATTCTCAAGCAAAGGTGGAGCTGTCTCCTCAAGTGGCAGACTTGCTTGCGGCTGATGCAAATCTTCCAAGCGATCAAAGAGTGGAAAGGCATTGAACAAGATATCTACTTCTCCAGCAACGCTAATTTCTTTTAATTCCAAGAGGCCTTTTTCTACCAGACCTTCAATCAAGTCATTAATGATCATCAGGTCTTGCCCAGTTGCCTGGGCGATTTCGCTAGGTGCAATGGCCTCTAGCGAACTGGTATTTTGAAAATAGAAAAATTGCCAAACGAGGAATTCTTGAGCAGAATCAAAAATTTCCTGAAAACGAAAGAGGAGGTCAGCTGGCAAAACCAGGTGACCTTCTTTGAAATGACGAAAAGTGGACATTTTCCTCTTAATCCCTTTCTGTGCTATCGAATTGACTCCAATCAAACGGAGTTTCTTGGTAAACAGCATAATTTATCCAGTTGGTGAAAAATTGCGCCGCTGCCAAATTCCATGTTAAACAAGGCAGTCGATTCAAATCATCTTCTGGAAAATACTGGTGAGGTAGGTTGGGAGATTTCCCTGCGGCACAATCACGCTGATACTCTCTTTGCAAGGTGTCTCGGTCATATTCTAAATGCCCAAAACTATAAACCTCGCGCAAATCATGACTGGCTAGAATGGATAATCCCACCTCTGGACCTGCAGACAAGATTTTCAAATGCGCCAGCGATTGAATATCTTCCTTTCGAACTTCCGTATAACGTGAATGCGGTGCTTTAAACTGGTCATCAAACCCTCGCATCAATGGACAATGCGTCGCCAAGACTTGCTGAGAATAAACTCCAGAGAGTTTCTCCTTCAAGGCATGTTTTGCAACGCCATAACGAGCATAGAGACCAGCTTGCGCTCCCCAACATATATGAAGTGTTGAATAAACATGGCTTTTTGCCCAATTAAAGACCTCTAGTAATTCAGACCAATAATCCACCTCCTCAAAAGGTAGATTCTCAACAGGGGCGCCAGTCACAATCAAACCATCAAAGTACTCCTCACGAACTTCAGAAAAATCTTTGTAAAATTGGTCCAGATGATCGCTATGGGTATTTTTGGATTCATGACTAGCCATATAGAGGAACTCAACTTCCAACTGCAGGGGAGTATTGGCTAAAAGACGGAGTAACTGAGTCTCCGTCACAATCTTATTAGGCATCAAATTCAGAATGAGAATTTTGATTGGCCGAATATCCTGACTGCCTGCGCGGAGATGATCCATTACGAAAATATTTTCTGTCCGTAAGATATCTACCGCTGGCAAATTTTTCTCTAGCTTAATGGGCATAGCAACCTCCATCTCTTTTTATCTATTATAAAAGAGGAAGCTATACTTTTCAATTAGAATAAAAATAGGAATTGTTATAGTTTCAAGCTATATTAGTAGTGCATCAAAACCTTGTAATCGTAGTCTCCGATTGCTTCACGGCCTTTTAAGTCGTCCAACTCAATCAAGAAAGCACAACCAGCAACAACACCACCCAATTTTTCAATCATTTCGATTGTGGCTTTAACAGTTCCACCAGTAGCCAACAAATCATCCACAATCAAGACACGTTGACCTGGTTTGATGGCATCAGAGTGCATCGTCAAGGTATCAACACCATATTCTTTTTCGTAGTCTGCTGAAATCACTTCGCGAGGCAATTTTCCTGGTTTACGAACAGGGGCAAAGCCGATTCCCAATTCGAAAGCCACTGGACATCCAACAATGAATCCACGCGCTTCGGGACCAACGATCATATCGATTTTCTTGTCCGTTGCATATTGGACAATTTCACGAATGGCATAACTATACGCATTGCCATCAGCCATTAAGGGGCTGATATCGCGGAAGGTAATTCCTTCTTTTGGATAGTTTTCAATGGAGGCAATGTAATTTTCAAGTTTCATTTTATTCTCTCTTTATTTTTTATTCTACTCTTCATTATAGCATGAAATTCCTATTTTGGGGACAAAAATCCCACTTATCAACCAGATTCCACTTCTCTCTTCAGCTTTTTGATTTCTCGCTGGACTTGACTGTACTTGCTGACACCATTAAGTGCTGTTAACCCCCTTGGGTTTTTATAATGAAAAGCCCAGTTTTTCAATGAAAATGACAAGTTTTTCCTAGGGAACAAGCTAGGGGATAGGTAGCGGCCTGCTTTGGTCTTCATCATATTTTTTCGAAAGACTGGATCCATCTTTCTAACAGGAGCGATATCCAAAAGCCAATGCAGTCGGTTGTTGCGACTGGCATAATTAAATGAAGCACCATTTATCGTTCCATTTTTATCAAACTGACCATCCCCAATCAATAGGAATTGCCCTTCCGCTGACAGAATAAACTCGGAATGGAAATGGACCAGAATCTTCAGGTTTGGCGAAAAATGACAGACTTGATGTCCATTTGCTGCTAGGAAAACTTTATTGTGGAGGCGGGCAGATTCGTCCAAGCGATAAACCTTTTTTTTCAAAGTTTTTAGATAAGAAATGAGAGCATCACGGTCGGATTGTCCATTTTCTCCATGGTGTTGTCGCACCCAATTAGCTTGCTGATTGGCAATTAAATACCGAAGTTGGTGCAAGTCTCTCCACAGTCCCTCCTGCGATTCATCTGAAAAGCATTCGGCAACAAAACCTGCAAAATCTTTCCAAAATGGATGGTGAGGCGGAGTTTCTTTCGACATCTTTTCCAACAAAGTAGCTGCTTCTTCTGCACTTCCCTTCCATTCCTTTGGAAAATCTAGAAAAGAAAGGAAGAAGGCCAGATGCTGTTGTTTTTCTTGCTTAGACCCTTGCCACTGGGCTAAGCAGAGTCGGTGAAAGCTAGAGCTAGCAAACAGACCTGCTTCTGCACTGTTTATTTGGCCCTTAACCCTACTTAGAGCAGTTTGCGACCACCCCATCTGAGACAATTCTTGCAAAACGGTATCGCTTTTCTCAAACTGCACATCCTCCTGTTGCTTGCCCCTTGTTTCTCTGCCCGTCAATTTGTAGGCACTCAAAAGCAAAAGGACAAACAAGCTAAGGTATATGATCCAATTTGACATAGACCCTTCTCCTAGTTTTCCATCAGCCAATTATAGATTTCTTGTACCGTTCCAAGGGCCATAAGTTCTTGTTCCATGACCTGCTGTTTCAACTCTTGGTAAATCTGACTGTCTGCAATGGCACGTTTTTCAGCCTCAGAATTGACCGTCATGACACCATCCGTGATGGTGACAAAGCCAAGTTCTTGGAAAATCTGAATCATTTTAACCAAGAGCGGTTGCTTGATTTTCAAGTAGTTTGCCAATTCTGCCAGCTTGTATCGGACGTCAAACTCTTTAAATTGATAAATGGTCTTGTAAAGTTTAGCAAACTGGTCTCGGCTACCGTATCCATCTAGATAATAAGGCGTCTTGATCTCATTTTTGAAATAGATGGCCTGAAAATCATGGTCTTGAAAAACGGATTTAAGGTCAGACAGATTTTCTGGTAGCTGGGCTAGAACTAGTGATTGGGCTCCAACTAGAGGACTTAAATCAGTCATATCCAGAACAGGAACGCCATCCGGCAAGGCTTGTTGCTTACTGCGGATGTTATAGAGCTGGACACCTTCTACTCGAGCATCAACCAGCATTAATTGAAGACTGGTATTGCCGTTCCACTGGTTGACCGTCAGGGTCACTGCCAACTCCAAATTCTTTGCTTGAGAAAACTCCAAGGCTTTGTTCCCTTGACCGAAAGCTACTAAATCAAAAGCTGCTTGTCCCTTGACCAGACGGACTTTGAGGTGGGCATTCCCCTGTCCCATAGTTCTTGCAGACTCAACCTGCACATCTTTCACATAAAAAACTGGTTTTTTATTGTCCATACCATATGGCGCCAGTTTGTCAAAAGATTTGAGCGTATCTAAGGTTAATTCTTCCAAGTCCAATTCTTCGTCTATGACCAAGCTAGACTTGCTGGCATTTTCGAGGTTATTGGTCCGAATATAGTCTGCGAGCGTTTCAGATAAGGTATCGAGCTTGTCTACTTCCAAGGTCATTCCAGCTGCTCCAGCATGACCGCCAAAGGCGATAAAGAGATCTTGATGTTCCTTAAGAGCTTGGAAAATGTCAACTGCTTCAACCGAACGGGCAGAACCTTTGGCACGACCATCTTCTATGGACAAAACAATAATAGGTTGTTGTACTTCTTCTAAGAGACGACCTGCAACAATTCCCAGAACACCAGGATTCCAACCCTCTTTGGCAAGAACCTGAACAGGTTGATTGGGGTCAATCATTTCCTTGGCTTGGTTATAAATGTCCTGTACAATTTCCTTACGTTCAGTATTTTTAGCATCGATCATGAGGGCAATCTCATGAGCTTCTTCCTCGTCAAAGCCTGTCAGCAAATCAATGGCTGGATTGGGATCGTCCAAACGCCCAAGAGCATTCAGGCGTGGAGCAATTTGAAAACCAACGGTTTCTTCATCTAGACTAGCGGGCTCAATCCCTGCAATCTGCATCAACTCCTGTAAACCTGCTCGTTCTGTCTGCTTGAGAAGTGATAAACCATATTTGACCATGACTCGGTTTTCATCAGTCAAGCTGACCATGTCCGCAATGGTACCAATAGCAACCAAATCCAGCAAGTCTGCATGGATTGTTTCAAGAAGCGCACAGGCTAGCTTAAAAGCCACACCACAGCCCGCCAAATGTTTGAAAGGATAGTTGCCCGCTGGGTGTTCTGGGTGAACGATGGCATAGGCATTGGGCAAGGTCTCCTGTAAAGAATGGTGGTCTGTCACTACGACATCGACACCCATTTCTTGGGCATAGGCGATAGCCTCATGACCAGCTACACCATTATCTACGGTAACAATCAGGGAAATCCCTTCCTGTTCAATGAAATACTTATAGACTGACTGATTGGGGCCGTAACCATCCGTAAAACGATTGGGAAGATAGACCCGAACCTCTGCTCCTAATTCCTCCAAAGTTTCCTTAAGGATTGATGCCGAAGTCATGCCGTCTGCATCGTAGTCCCCATAAATCAAGATTTGCTCATAGTCCTCAATCGCCCGACGAATCCGCTCCACCGCCTTATCCATATCATGGAGGTGATAGGGATCATGTAAATCCTCTAAACTCGGTTGCAAAAATCTGGTCAAGGCTTCCTTGGTCTGGATACCTCTCTCATAGAGGAGCTTAGCTGCAAGCGGATCTAAGCCTTCTTTTTTTGCTAATTTGATAAAATCATTATCGGAAAAACCTGGAAGAATCTCCCAGTTATAGTTTGATGTAATCACTTTTTTCTCCTTTAATCATAGGCTACTATTATATCATTTTTCTCCAAAAAATGAGAGCCAGGACTCTACCTGACTCTTCACTATATTCAAAGGTTGTCTACTCTCATTTCAGTCTATAAAAGTGGTGAAATAATGTTCATCAAGGCACCTCCTAAACGTTTATACCAAGGATAGGTATTTTCAAAACCAACCAGAGTAATTCGCTCAGATTGGGCAAAGGAGTCCTCGAAATCCTGTAAAATATCTGTCAAGACCTGCTTGTGGTTGTAGACATACAAACCACACTCAAAGTTGAGATAGAAGGAACGGAAGTCCATGTTGACGGTGCCTACAGTTGCCTTCTTATCATCGACCAAGACAACCTTAGAATGGACAAATCCTGGCGTAAATTCATAAATTTCAATACCTGATTCCAGGTAGGTTCTAAAATCTGTACGCGCAGCCAGATAAGCAGACTGTTTGTCGTAGATATGTGGCAAGAGCAATTTAACCCTCACTCCCCGCTTGGCGGCATAGGTCAGGTTATCAATCATCTCATCATCCAAAACCAAATAAGGGGTCATGATATAGATGTAGTCTGTCGCCGACTGGATCATGTCAAGATAGACCCGCTTGGCAACTTCATCATTATCAAATGGACTTTCTCCATAGGCCAAGAAATAGCCTTCACCACCAACGACTTCTGCCTCAGCTTCACGTGCCGCTTTCAAGTATTTCAAGTCGTCAGTTGGCTTTTTCTCATTGTGGTTCCACATCTGCAAGAACATAAGGGTAAAGTTGGATACTGCCTCGCCTTTAATCATGATGGCCGCATCCTTCCAGTAGCCAAAACGCTCTCGTCTATTGATGTATTCGTCTGCAATATTGACACCACCCGTGAAGGCCACCTTGCCATCAATCACAGCAATTTTACGGTGGTCACGGTTGTTCTGAACGGTAGATAAGGCAGGGATAATCTGTGAGAATACTCGAGTCTTAATACCGTAGGAACCCAGGGTCTTGTAGTAGGTATAAGGCAAGGTGCTGAGGGAATTCATTCCATCATACATAAACCGGACTTCCACACCCTGGGCTGCTTTTTCCTTCAGTATATCCAAAATCGATTCCCACATATAGCCGAAATCCACGATGAAATACTCCATAAAGATATACTGCTCTGCTTTTTTCAACTCCTCCAACAGGGCCTCAAACTTGGCTTCTCCTGATGAGAAATAAACCGCATCGGTATTGGTATGAAGAGGATAGCCGACATATTCACTCATGTAGTGAGCCAACTTCAGCTGCTCTCTGTCTTCTTTTGCCAGACCTTTCATCACCTTTTCAGAGGTCTTACCATACTGACGCAAAATCTCTGCCTGGCGCTGAAAGGTTTTTCGATAGCGCTGGGTCTCGATATTGGACTGCAGGATAAAGTAAAAGAGGGCGCCAAAAATAGGAATGCCAATAACAAACAAAATCCAGGTCAGCTTAAAACTAGCGTTCATGGGACGATTGATAATGGAAATGGCTACGATAATGGAAAACAGTTGCAATACGGTCAACATAGCCGGAACATATACAGCCAGTGAGCCCACCGCCCAAAATATAGCTACTACTGTCAAGACAATTAAACTCAGTACGATAAACGTCCGACTATAAACCAATCTCCAAAATTTACTCATATCTCCTCCGTATTGACTGTAATTTCAACTATTATACAAGGAATTTTCAAAAAAATCTAGGCTAACCTAGATTTTCTGCTACTTATAATTAAAAACCGTGCTGGCAAGAAAGTCCGCTAGTCTTGGAAAAAGCGTATAGAGTTTATGAGCTGCTGCCAGGGTCCAGGGCAGGTTGATATCCCGCTTTTTCTTGCCCATAGCTGAAACAATCTTCTTGGCAACATAGTCTGGCTGGAGTAAGAAAGCCTTGACGCTCTCTTGATAGCTTCCATCCGGGTCAGCCTGATCGAAAAAGCTGGTCGCGATTGGACCTGGATTGACCGTAGTAACTGTCACACCATACTGAGCCAGTTCCAAGCGAATGGTATTGGAAAATCCCATGGCCGCAAACTTGGTCGCAGAATAAACGGATGACTTGCTTGATGCGATCAAACCTGACATGGAAATGATATTGATAATCTGCCCACTCCGTCTAGCCTTCATACGCTTGCCCACCAAACGACATAGGGTCATCAAGGCAAAGGTATTGATATCAAACATGGCCTGCACCTGCTGACTGGAAAAATTCTCAAAATCATCGTAAATGGCATAGCCTGCATTATTGACCAAGATATCAATCTGCGCAAACTGGCTATCCACTTCCTCAAAGAATGCCGTCAGAGCTGCTTCATCTCGGATATCCACATCAAATACAGCCTTCTTGTCATGAAAGGTATAGAGTTGCTCGATTTTCTCTACATCTCGCCCTAATAAAATCAAGAAATCATCTTTGAGCAAAGGTACCATTTCCTGTACCAAGCCGCCAGAAGCACCTGTTATCAGAATGGTTCTCATACTTCGATTTCCTCTAAATCTTTAACAATATGAACATGATCAAAAACCTTGCTGGCATCATTTCTCAACTGGCTAACATCCTTGGCCAAAAATCGAGGACTAATGTGGTTGAGAAGCAGCTGTTTGGCACCTGCATCCTTGGCAACCTGAGCAGCTTCCATATTGGTCGAGTGTCCATGTTTTCGAGCGATTTGCTCATCTCCTTTGCCGTAGGTTGCCTCATGAACCAATACATCAGCATTAACTGCCAAACGCACACTAGCATAGCACTTGCGTGTATCGCCTAATATGGTCACCACCTTACCAGGTCGTGGTGGAGAAAGATAGTCACTAGCAATAATCTCTCTGCCATCTTCAAGAATCACATTTTGGCCATTTTTAATCTGTCCAAACAAGGGACCAAAAGGGACACCTGCTGCCAACAAGGCGTCCGCATCCAGACTACCTTCTAAATCTTTTTGAATAACACGGTAGCCGACACATGGAACAGTATGGTCCAACTTCTCAGCGAATACCATGAATTTATCGGTTTCTAAGACCTGACCAACCGTCTCCACTTCAAACTCATGAAAATGAATGCGATAGGGAAGTCGCGTTCCTGATACCTTCAGGCTCGTCAACACATAGGAACGGATTCCCTCTGGCCCATACAGTTCAATATCTGTTTGCTCCTCACTGGACTGAAAAGCACGGCTCGATAAAAAACCAGGAAGCCCAAAGATATGGTCCCCATGCAAGTGGGTAATGAAAATCTTTGACACTTTTCGCGGACGAATAGAAGTTTCCAAAATCTGATTTTGCGTCCCTTCTCCACAATCAAAAAGCCAAATTTCATTGATTTCATCCAAGAGTTTCAAGGCCAAACTGGATACATTACGTGCCTTGGAGGGCTGTCCAGCCCCCGTACCTAAAAATTGAATTTGCATTGTTTACTTTCTAATGTTTTATATATAAAATTGCAGAGCGACCCGACCAAGCATAATAGCTCTGACCAGCATATCCGTCCGCCACTTCCAGCACTTCTTCCTGATTAAAGCCAGAAATCTTGACCAAACCTTTTGTCGTCTCCACTTGGGTCAAGAGATAGTTTGTTTCAACTTCCTCTAACTCGGTGTCCTTAAAAGGATTGGCTTTCATGAAAATCTTGCCCTCCTCCACAAAGACAACATAGTGGGGGAAGACTTGGGCAATTTCAAAGAGCAAGCTATCCGTCACTTCCTCGTCTTGCTCCGAAAAAACCTGAGCCAGACCATCCGCTGACACATAGGCAAATCCGAAAGACTTACCTGATAAATTGAGACGGACAAAGGGCTTATCTTCTTCAAAGCTGGGCTTTTTTGGAAAAAGGCTCAGCTGCTGAGATAGGGCGAGATAGTAATCCGTCGCCTCTTCTGCTCCTTGTTTCTGGTAGATTTCCGCAAAATAAGCATTGATAACTGAAGGCGGTGGTGTGATGAAGTCCAACTTCTGCTGGTCGCTCAAGTCAGCTAATTTCTTAGCCAGATAGACCTTGTCTAGACTGGTAAAGCCACCGTATTTGATTGCCAAATCAAGATAATCCGTCATAAAATTCTTCCAACTTCCATTTATTGCTGGAAGCGATATAGCCTGATACCACTTCCACATCCTCTTCATAAGTCCGATTTTCAATCAGGGCTAGAGTAGCTAAATCATGCATTTTATAAGATTCAGCAAGTGGAACCCTGACCTCAAATCGTTCAAACATGGTCTTAATCTTGGCCAAGACCATCATCTGTATATGGCCTTTGGCATTGTCATCCTTGGCGGACAACATGACATGAGGAAACTGACTTGGGGTAAAGCTGTCATCGGTCTTGTCCAACTTGTTGTAAAGAGCCAGACGTGGAATGTCCAGCATATCCAGGTCTTTTAAAATATCCAAGACTACCTGCTCCTGCTCGCTATGATTGGGGTCAGAGGCGTCGATGACATGGAGCAAGAGGTCCACATTCATAGACTCCTCCAAGGTGGACTTGAAGGCAGAAATCAACTCGGTCGGCAGGTCCTGAATAAAACCAACCGTGTCGGTCAAGGTCACGTTGAACTTGTCAGCCAAGTTAATCTGCTTGGTCGTGGCATCAAGCGTAGCAAAAAGTTCATCCGCCTCGTACTGCCGCTTATCGGTCATGGCATTCATAATGGTGGACTTACCAGCATTGGTATAGCCAATCAAGCCGATTTTGAAAACACCTGATTGCAGACGGCGTTCACGGACAGTTGCTCGGTTCTTCTCCACCGTTTTGAGTTGGCGTTCAATGTCGTGAATCTGATTACGAATGCTTCGACGGTTGAGCTCCAACTGGCTTTCACCTGGTCCACGAGAACCGATACCACCCGCCTGACGGCTGAGCATGATACCTTGTCCAACCAAGCGCGGCAACATATACTTGAGCTGGGCCAAGTGAACCTGCAGTTTACCCTCGTGACTTCGTGCTCGCATGGCAAAGATATCCAAGATCAACTGCATGCGATCGATGACCTTAACCCCCAGAATCTCCTCCAAATTGACATTCTGACGGGGTGTCAGTCGGTTATTGACAATGACGGTATCAATCTCATCAGCTTCGACCATCTGGGCAATTTCTTCTAGTTTCCCTGAGCCGACAAAGGTCTTACTGTCATATTTTTCACGTTTTTGAGTGTAGACTCCCTTGACCAGAGCACCAGCCGTCTTAGCAAGACTTGCCAACTCCTCCATGGACATGTCAAAGTTGTCTGTCTGCTGTAATTCCACTCCAACCAGGAGGGCGCGTTCTTGTTCTTTCTGGGTTTCAATCATTTAAAAATTCCTCCACGGCGGTGAAAATCTGTGACTTGAAATCTGGCTCGCCCACTGAATAAAAGGGAACCTGCATGCGATTTCTAAACCAGGTCAATTGGCGTTTGGCAAAGCGGCGGCTATTTTGCTTGACCTTATCAACTGCTTCTTCTAGGCTGATTTGACCTGCTAAGTATGGAAAAAACTCCTTGTAGCCAATTCCCATAGCAGCTTGGGCTTGGGGATGTTCTTGGTAGAGCCAGCTGACTTCATCTAGTAAGCCCGCCGCCATCATCTTATCCACTCGCTGATTGATGCGGTCGTAAAGAACCTGTCTGTCATCCGTCAGGCAGATGTATAGGGGCTCATATTCTGACTCTGTATTTTCTAAGTTCTTGCCAAATTTTTTCAACTCTAACCCACGAATGATTCTCCGTCGGCTGTTTCCCTCGACCATCAAACCTGCCTGCTCTGCCATTGTTTCCAAAACCTCGTCAGACAAGCAGTCGAGTTCCGCCCGATAAGCAAGAACTTGCTCCTGATCAACCTGCCCGCCCAGATGGTAGCCTTCAAGTAGACTTTGGATATAAAGGCCTGTTCCACCCACGATAATGGGCAACTTTCCACGACTAGTAATGTCTGCAATTAAGGCCTTGGCTTCTGCTACAAATTCATAAGCCGAATAGCCCTCGGTTACATCTCGGACATCAATCAAGTGATGAACCGCAGCAGCCTGCTCTTCAGGACTAGCTTTTGCCGTACCAATATCTAGTTTGCGATAGACTTGCTGGCTATCACCGCTGATAATTTCTCCATTGTAGCGCTGGGCCAACTCAATGCCTAAGGCAGTCTTTCCTACCGCTGTCGGTCCAATGACCACAATTACTTTTGTTTTCATCTTTTTCCTTGAAAATATTTTGTTTTTTCGCTAAAATCTATTATAACACAAGTAAAGGAGAATTCACTATGGCTAAAGGTTTTGGTAAAGGATTTTTAACTGGCGTTTTATCAACCGTTGCTCTTGCCGCAGGTGCTATCTTCACCGTTCATAAAACAATCATTGAACCAGAAGAGAAAAAAGAGGCTTTCATCGAAGAAAACCGTAAAAAAGCCGCGCGCAAACGTGTCGCACACTAATTAGAAAAGGGAAGCTTGACTTGTCTTTTCAGATCGCTTTAAAAACCTATCTCCTATACGAGATAGGTTTTTTTACGAACAGTTTCATTTCCGAAAACTTAAAAATAAATGTTTAGAACACGTGAATACATTGTTGTGACAGGAAAATCAATTTTTAAATATGTTAATTCAATGTATTTGCGTATTTTAAATTGTTAAAACATGTCATTTCAATGTATTTGCGTATTTTTACATTTTAAAACATGTCAATACACTGCTGTGGCTTATTTTAAATGTTTAAAATAGATCATGTAACTATTTTGATGCATTTTACAGTTTTAATGACCTAATCATGCTCTCTGAGTTCCTATTAGGATTTCTAATACTCAATGAAAATCAAAAACAGACTAGGCGACGCAGATGCAGATAGAACTGAAGTTCATCAAATCAAGTCAACAACGTCTGATTTTGATTTTCGAAGAGTATAAAGTTTTCTAGTCTACTCGTCAACGATAACAGACATAAAAAAAGGCTGGCAGTTGCCAACCTATACATTTAGACAATGATATCTTCTTTTTCGATCAGGACAATGGTCCACATCATGGAAATGGTCACGACTGCTAGTGCCAGAATTAAAGGCATCCAACTTCCAAATAGAGGGAAGCTATAGCCAAGAAGACCTGGACCAAAGGCAGCAATCAAGTAGCCACCTGTCTGTACCATACCAGATAACTGAGCAGTCGCCTGGCTGTTGCTGGTTTTCAAGGTAAAGCCCAACATCATGTATGGGAAGAGGGCTGCATTTGAAAAGCTTAGAATAATATGGAGGACTGACCAGAGAACAAAATTGGCTGGAATTATTGCCATCATCACCAAACCTAAAAGGGTCACTGACGAGATAGCTAACATGATGTTTCGACGCATTTCCTTGCTTTGACGAGAGAGGATTGCTGGGATAATCATGGACATGGGAATGGCTGTCATGTTGAAGAAACCAGCCATCAGTCCTGCTTCCGCCTTGCTAAAACCAACAGACTGGGAAATCGTCGGTAGCCAAGTAATCTCTGTATAGTAGAGAACCGACTGCAACCCTCCGAAAATCAGAAAGGCCAAGGCTGCCTTATTTTTCCAGATGGAACTACTTTGCGTACTCTGTTTTTTAGCCTCGAAGCGGTGATTGTTGCGCGTCGTAGGCAACCAAATAATAAATGCCAAAAAGACTACGCCTGTGATCAAAAGGACAAAGAACTGCCAAGAACTTGATGAAACAATTGGCACAGCAATCATCGCTGCAACTGTTGCTGCCACCCCCATCAGGGTAATGTAGATGGTCGTATAAAGCCCGATTTTCTTTGGAAAATTAGCTGTTACCAAACTAGGTAACAAAACGTTGATAAAAGCAATCGTCGCACCAACAATGACAGTTCCTAAAAATAGGAATGGGAGTCCCAAAATGCGCATCCCTGATCCAATAACCATGACAAACAATACAATCGCCATGAGTTTTTCCATCCCAAACGTTTCAGCTAACTTTGGTGCCAAAGAAGAGCACAAGGCAAACATAATCAAGGGGATAGAGGTTAAAATACCTAACGAGCTAACGTTTACTCCCAAATCTGCAGCAACATCCGTTAAAATAGCCGGTAAAGCTGTAAAGGGAGCACGCATGACGACCCCAAGCATCACAATTCCCAAGGTAGTTAGTAATAATTGATTCTTTTTCAAGTAATTCTTTCCTTCCATTTTCCATAAAAATGCACTCTAGATTATACCATAAGTCCCCTTGCTTCCCAAGTAAATTTATCAAAAATCACAAAAAAGAAAGCTTTACCTATAGTTTAGAACTATATATTTGTTGACTATTTAACTATTTTTCAAGTTGGAGAGTTTCAGGTAGAATAAAACCATCACTTTAAAAGAGAGAAATGATTTGACAAGTTCTAGATTTCAATTAGTTGGTTCCTTGTTACGACCATCTGACTTAGTAAAATACAAGCGTGAGATTGAAGTACGAGACGACATCTCCTATCCATTTTACCAAGATTTTGCAGGCTACCAAGAAACAGAACTGGCAGACATCAAGGCTGTCATTGCGGAGCAAAAAGAACACGGTATTCCTTATCTAACAGATGGTGAGTTCTCAAAATCAATGTGGCACCTTGATTTTGCCTGGGGCTTGCATGGCATTGAGCGTTACATCGCTGAGCATGGCTACCCTTTCAAGGACCATGATGGGAATATCTATGAAACCCGAAAAGATATCGGCCTGCGTATCGTCGATAAACTGTCTGGTAAAAATCATCATTTCATTGACATCTACAAGATTGTCAAAGCTGAGGCTGGTGATGCAGCTACCAAGCTGACAGTTTGGGGACCAGCACACGCCTTTACAGAAATTGCAGTCTTCAATGGTCAAGTTGGTCCTGACCAAGTCTATCAAACACGCGAAGAGTTGAAAGAAGGCTTGATCCAAGCCTACAAGGAATTTCTGACGGACTACAAGGTAGCAGGTGGTGAAATCGTACAATTCGATGACTGCCTTTGGGAATTGTTTGACCCAGCAAACCCTGTTCCATTTTTACCACAGGATGATCCAGAAGCCTTGGCTGCACTTGCTGATGAATTCGTAGCCATCAACAACGCAGTCATTGCTATCGGTCATGACTTAGGTCTAACAGTTTGGACACACAACTGCCGTGGTAATTATGAAAGTCGGCACGCTGCTGGCGGAACTTATGAAGCCATTGCAGAGAAATTCCTTCGTGACCAGCAATATGACCGCTTCTTCCTCGAATGGGATGATGAGCGAGCTGGTGATTTAAAAGCTTTGGAAAGCTTGCGTGATAAAGATGTTGAAGTTGTCTTAGGTCTTCTATCTAGTAAAACAACTGACCTAGACGATGAAGAACGCGTATTCCGTCTCTTGGAAGAAGCAAGCAAGATTATTCCAAAAGAGCGTCTCTACTTGTCACATCAATGTGGATTCGCCTCATGTGATTCAGGTAATGAATTGGCCATCCCAGAACAATGGGCGAAAATTAAACAAGGCCAAGAAATTGCAGAGAAGTTTTGGGCATAGCCTCTTCTCCTTATTCGTGCACCACAACAGCCCCATCTTTGATGGGGCTGTTGTTTGTTCTTCTGAAGTCTTAAAACTAGAAATTGGTTCGAAGTGTCTAGTAAGCTGATTCATTTTCAAAAGAATCTAACAAACTCCCTAGTGGCTTCCAAGTCAAACCAATGTCTTCATTGTCCTCCTCAGAAACTGAACTTGTATATTCTCCGAAAATATCGGATAACCACTCTAGATCTTCATCGGATAACTCGATGTCTTCCTCACTTGATTCATCAGTGGTTTCCAGATGATCCTCTATAGGGGAACTTGGAGCTGTCGTTTCGGTTGATGGTGCTGGTTGGCTAGGTTTTTCAGTCTCACCTTCATTTTCAGTGAATGTAGGAGTTTCTGTTGAAGCTGATTCTTCAGAAGTTGCTTCAGGTTGACTTGCCAGCACTTGATTATTAGTTGCATTTGAAACCTCTGATGCTTCTGTAGAACTTGAAGCTTGTGCATGACTCGGATGAATCTCAGCTGGTGCACTTTCTACTTCGATAGGTTGAACTAGGGCTGGTTGATTTGCTTCCACCAATACAATTTCTGGCAAACTCAAAGAATTGACAAAGAAGTCTCTAGTCCCCTCGACAAACATATTCATTTCCAGACGATTCATCTGCAAGACACCATACTCTTCAGACATTTCCAATTGCTGCTGAACCTGACTCTTGATATCATTAGTCATTGCGATGCTGCTGGCTATCAAGTCTTCAGCTAACGAAATAGGACTAGCTGCCAATTCTCTTCTCACAACCATGCCATAAATCTGGTTAATGAGACGAGCTGCCTCTTGGCGAGTGGTTGGCTTCAGATACGGACTGTCAATTCGCGCCAAAAGGTAGTCCATGTATTCCATCAATCGAATTTCTGCTCGATCTTGGAACTGCTGAATTTCCTTCAAACTATGGGAAATTCTAGCCAACTCTTTCTCATCTCTCTTGAGACTAGCCTGATTAATTCGTTCCACCCAAACAGTCTGTGACGTTGCTGTCCCAGTTAGATTGGTCATTCTCAACAAAGCAAGGAGGTCCTGATAAGTTTGATTTTCTACCTCGGAACCTGGTTCGGTCTCTTCAAGCGCTTTTTCATCTTGTACTTGCTCTACAATATCTGGGAAGGTCATCTGTCTTGTAAACATCTCGCGGATGTCTGCTACAAATGCCTCCATAAATGCCCTATTTACTTGCAGTTTTTCTAATGCAGGACTAGTCTGAATAGGGTAGGTTTGATGAGCGACCTTTGCAAAATGGAGAGCGATTTTCACTTCCACCAATTCTTTGGACAAATCCAAAGGTTTGACGGTACTATTTCCTCCCAAGGTTGCTTGGAACAGACGATCTAAGGTGCCTGCCAATCTTTCCCGCAAATCAGGTGACAGATACGTTTGATCCAACTGAATAAGCATGTAATCCATATACTCCATTGCCGTGATATCTGGACGGTCTTGGAAATGCTTCAACTCTTGCAAGATATGTTCTAAATTAAGCAATGACTGCCTATTTTTATCCTGACTGGCTTGATTGAGTTGATTGGTCAATTCTTCCTTATTAACTGGCAAGTTGCTAGTATCTAACATGCGAATCTTTTCAAGAATTGATTGATAAAGGCTATCAGCTTGATCTTCATGACGGCTGGTCTCTTCTTTCAAAATATGAACCTTCTCAAATTGAGTCAACATAGCAAGATAACCTTCCGTCGAATTGGTAACCAATTCATCTAAATGGCTTGAAAACTCCTCCAAAGCTCGTTCAATACGACGGTATTCCTTGCTCGCTTGATCATATTTTTCAAGCGCAGTTTGACGCAAACGATCCACTTCTTGATCTACGATCGCTCGAGCAAACTCTCCCTCTCGGTAACTTCCTACAATACTTGGTAATTTATTAGCAAGATAAGGTTCGATGCCATCCACTGCTTGAATATGTAAGACATGATCATGACTTCCATGTGGAAGAGTGAACTTCTTATCTCGGATTATCAATTTAGAAGGTGCAATACCTGTCCGCTTGGCTACCGCCAAAAGCTCCGCTTCAAAGTCCATTTCCGGATCACCAGTCACCTCTGGAATGACTAACATAGACCGTAAGATCACATATGGATGCACATGAGTCGGATCATAGGCGTGACTAGGATCATTGAAGCTAAAGGTCGTATCTGAAACTCGAATAGCTTCTTTTGGTACACCATAGACCTTAGAAATGTAGTCGATTTTTCTTTCCAAATCCTCGTTGCTTTCAAACGGTTTGGTTAAATCAATATCTTTCAAAAGTACCAGATGATCATGATCCCCATGCGGATACATAAAGGCTTGACCCTGCGGAGTATCCAAAAGGCTAATTGAACTTACAGGTAAACCAAGTGCCTGGGCAAGATAGTCACGCTTGCTGGTAATCACTGCATCTTCTTTTGATGGTACCAAGGATTCCTGACCCTTACTATCATCAACTGTAATTGGATTGCTTGTAGAATCACTAGCTTCACTCTTGTCATTGTCTAGCGCCTCTGAGTCAGCTTGAGGATTGGTTAGCAAGAGATAAGCCCATTTTGATCGAGCAAGGTCTTCTTTTCTAAGGACGTGGGTATGGCCCTTATGCTGAACAAGCAAGCCTACGGCATTTTGACCGACAATACCTTTTCCATCAAACAAAAAACCATCACTAGTCGGGTAATCAAGCCCAGCAATTGCTTGAATCCTTGGTGCCACAGGAACTACAGGTTGATGTGGCTGTCCAACTTCTATGGTATGAATAGGATTTATTGTGGATGTTACTGGACCATTAGCAACTACTCCCCTATTTTGTTTTAAAATATAATGGTAATGATCTCCATGTCGAACTGTGTAGCCATTTGCATCTTCAGCTATGATATCTGCTGGGTTAAATTGATAATGATCTTGATGGGAAGCACTAGATACCCGAGAATCTGCTCGAAAATCCGATTGCTTGGTGAAATCCATACCAACTGGGATCAGATATTCCCACTTGCTCCCTTTCAAATCGCCATAAAAAATAAAATGCCTGTGACCATTATGCAGCACGACAATACCTGTCGCTGTTTTACTTTCCACTTGTTTTTCATCTGTCAATAAAAAGCCATCTGTGGTTGGTCTGTCAATTCCAGCAACTCCTGTATGACTTGTTGAAGACTGACTTTCTGATTCATGGTCATGGCCGTGATCATGATGGTGATGATCATGTTCTGGATTGTTTTCGGTCAACTTTCTCGCCTCTTCCAAAGAAACAATTCCATCTCCAGCTTTTTTAGGATAGTAATAAATTTTCCCCTTAACACGAATAATATAGCCTGTCCGAACTTTATAAAGAATATCACTTTCATTTAATCTGTAGCTTGAATCATCTAAAAGTGTTTCCTTTAAGAATTTCGCTTCATAAGGTACAGAACCCTTTTCAAAATGTTGATGGTCCCCATGAACTAATACGTATCCATCTTCACTTAAGGCAGCAACCACATAAACAATGTCTTCCTTTTGAGCCTGATGCTGGTCAAGCGATGTGCTAATTTCTTGTGCCTGCTGTTCTTGCTGACAAGCCATAAGTGTCAGTCCACACATAAGAGAAATTCCTGCTAGAAAAAACTTCCCTTTCATATTCACCATTTTCTCCTTCTTTCAACGCAAAAATAATTCACCAGTTAAGTATATGATTTTATCATTTATTAGTCAACTGGTTAGTAATTAACTGGTTTATATTTTGGTGTTTTTAACACGAAAAAAGAGAGAACAAATTTTGTCCTCTCTTTTCAAATAGTGAAAAATAGTAATTGTTAATAAATATAACCAATGTTACTTGAAAATTTCACGTTTTAGTCATCTTTTCTTACGACAGCTCCCACAAAAGATAAACTAGCTAAGAGAGCACTTCCACAAGTAATCAATACAAGTGTTGTGTCCGACTCACCCGTACTTGGTAATACTGTAACATCAATCCCAGGCGTTACGACAACTTTTGGATTCCTCGGTTGGCTTGGAATATTTGGATTAACAAATGGAACTGATGGTATCGGCACAACCGGTGGAGTTGGTACGACTGGTACCGTTGGTACAACTGGTGTCGTTGGTACGACTGGTACCGTTGGTACAACTGGTGTCGTTGGTACGACTGGTGGAGTTGGTACAACTGGTGGGATTGGTACGACCGGTGTCGTTGGTACAACTGGTGTCGTTGGTACGACTGGTGGAGTTGGTACGACCGGTGTCGTTGGCACAACCGGTGGAGTTGGTACGACTGGTACCGTTGGTACAACTGGTGGAGTTGGTACAACTGGTGGGATTGGTACGACCGGTGTCGTTGGTACAACTGGTGTCGTTGGTACGACTGGTGGGGTTGGTACGACCGGTGGAGTTGGTACAACTGGTGTCGTTGGTACGACTGGTACCGTTGGTACAACTGGTGGGACTGGTGGAGTTGGTACAACTGGTGTCGTTGGTACGACTGGTACCGTTGGTACAACTGGTGTCGTTGGTACGACTGGTGGAGTTGGTACGACTGGTGGAGTTGGTACAACTGGTGGGGTTGGTACACAACCACAGTCTTTACCATCTTTACCATCTTTACCATCTCTACCGTCTTTTCCATCTTTACCATCTATTCCGTCCTTACCATCTTTACCATCACGGATAAAGGTGGTTTCCCGACTGCCGTCTGGTTTAACAATGGTAATTGTTTGACCGCTGTTGCCATCTTGATCGGTACCTGGTGTAACAGTGACTTCTGAATTCTTACCGTCGCGACCATTGAGGATGGTTTGACGACTAATTTCATTGCCGTCGCCATCCTTGATGATGATTGTTGTTCCGATAACTTTGTCACCTTCTCGAACTTCAATTTGTTCAACTAACGGTGATTTACCGTCTTTGCCATCTATTCCGTCCTTACCATCTTTACCATCACGGATAAAGGTGGTTTCCCGACTGCCGTCTGGTTTAACAATGGTAATTGTTTGACCGCTGTTGCCATCTTGATCGGTACCTGGTGTAACAGTGACTTCCGAATTCTTACCGTCACGACCGTTGAGGATGGTTTGACGACTAATTTCATTGCCATCGCCATCCTTGATGATGATAGTTGTTCCGATAACCTTATCACCTTCTCGAACTTCAATTTGTTCAACTAACGGTGATTTACCGTCTTTGCCATCTACACCGTCCTTACCATCTTTACCATCACGGATAAAGGTGGTTTCTCGACTGCCGTCTGGTTTAACAATGGTAATTGTTTGACCGCTGTTGCCATCTTGATCGGTACCTGGTGTAACAGTGACTTCCGAATTCTTACCGTCACGACCGTTGAGGATGGTTTGACGACTAATTTCATTGCCATCGCCATCCTTGATGATGATTGTTGTTCCGATAACTTTGTCACCTTCTCGAACTTCAATTTGTTCAACTAACGGTGATTTGCCATCTTTACCATCTACACCGTCCTTACCATCTTTACCATCACGGATAAAGGTGGTTTCTCGACTGCCGTCTGGTTTAACAATGGTAATTGTTTGACCGCTGTTGCCATCTTGATCGGTACCTGGTGTAACAGTGACTTCCGAATTCTTACCGTCACGACCGTTGAGGATGGTTTGACGACTAATTTCATTGCCATCGCCATCCTTGATGATGATTGTTGTTCCGATAACTTTGTCACCTTCTCGAACTTCAATTTGTTCAACTAACGGTGATTTGCCATCTTTACCATCTACACCGTCCTTACCATCTTTACCATCACGGATAAAGGTGGTTTCTCGACTGCCGTCTGGTTTAACAATGGTAATTGTTTGACCGCTGTTGCCATCTTGATCGGTACCTGGTGTAACAGTGACTTCCGAATTCTTACCGTCACGACCGTTGAGGATGGTTTGACGACTAATTTCATTGCCATCGCCATCCTTGATGATGATTGTTGTTCCGATAACTTTGTCACCTTCTCGAACTTCAATTTGTTCAACTAGAGGTGATTTACCGTCTTTGCCATCTATTCCGTCCTTACCATCTTTACCATCACGGATAAAGGTGGTTTCTCGACTGCCGTCTGGTTTAACAATGGTAATTGTTTGACCGCTGTTGCCATCTTGATCGGTACCTGGTGTAACAGTGACTTCCGAATTCTTACCGTCACGACCGTTGAGGATGGTTTGACGACTAATTTCATTGCCATCGCCATCCTTGATGATGATTGTTGTTCCGATAACTTTGTCACCTTCTCGAACTTCAATTTGTTCAACTAACGGTGATTTGCCATCTTTGCCATCTATTCCGTCCTTACCATCTTTACCATCACGGATTGTTGCAATTTCAGTACGGTCACCACCTGAAGAAATATTATAAACTTTAACACTGCCATCTGGTTGAAGTTCGGAGATTACAGAACTTCCGTTTGCGCCATCACGACCATTGGTGCCATCTACGCCGTTGCGAATAGTTGTGATTTCGGTGCGCTCGCCTGTTGAGGAAACGTTGTAGACTTTAACGCTGCCATCTGCTTGACGTTCTGAAATAACTGAGCTTCCGTTTGCGCCATCACGACCATTGGTGCCATCTACGCCGTTTCGAATAGTTGTGATTTCAGTGCGCTCACCTGTTGAGGAAACGTTGTAGACTTTAACGCTACCATCTGGTTGACGTTCTGAAATAACTGAGCTTCCGTTTGCGCCATCACGACCGTTGGTACCATCTTGACCGCGAGCTCCATCTACACCATTGCGGATGGTAGTAATCTCGGTGCGATCACCTGTTGAAGAAACATTGTAGACTTTAACGCTACCATCTGGTTGACGTTCTGAGATAACAGAACTTCCGTTTGCGCCATCACGACCGTTGGTACCGTTGATTCCATCTACACCGTTGCGGATGGTGGCAATTTCAGTACGCTCGCCGCTTGGAGAAATATTGTAAACTTTGACACTGCCATCTGCTTGAACTTCTGAAGTTACAGAGCTTCCGTTGGTGCCATCAAAGCCGTTGCGAATAGTTGTGATTTCGGTGCGTTCACCTGTTGAGGAAACATTATACACTTTGACACTGCCGTCTGGTTGGCGTTCTGAAATAACTGAGCTTCCGTTGGTACCGTTGGTTCCATCTTGACCGCGAGCGCCATCTGCACCGTTACGGATGGTGGCAATTTCAGTACGCTCGCCTGTTGAGGAAACGTTGTAGACT
Organism: Streptococcus sp. 29896; assembly: GCF_032594915.1. NCBI lineage: Bacteria > Bacillati > Bacillota > Bacilli > Lactobacillales > Streptococcaceae > Streptococcus > Streptococcus suivaginalis. The sequence goes on from NZ_CP118733.1 coordinate 1,182,083, forward strand.
TTGACGCTGCCATCTGGTTGACGTTCTGAAATAACAGAACTTCCGTTTGCTCCGTCACGACCGTTGGTACCGTTGATTCCATCTACACCGTTGCGGATGGTGGCAATTTCAGTACGCTCTCCAGTTGCAGAGACATTATATACTTTGACACTTCCATCTGGCTGAAGTTCGGAGATTACAGAGCTTCCGTTGGTACCGTTGGTTCCATCTTGACCGCGAGCGCCATCTGCACCGTTACGGATGGTGGCAATTTCAGTACGCTCGCCTGTTGAGGAAACGTTGTAGACTTTGACGCTGCCATCTGGTTGACGTTCTGAAATAACAGAACTTCCGTTTGCTCCGTCACGACCGTTGGTACCGTTTGTGCCATCTACTCCATTACGGATGGTAGTGATTTCAGTACGCTCTCCAGTTGCAGAGACATTATATACTTTGACACTTCCATCTGGCTGAAGTTCGGAGATTACAGAGCTTCCGTTGGTACCGTTGGTTCCATCTTGACCGCGAGCGCCATCTGCACCGTTACGGATGGTGGCAATTTCAGTACGCTCGCCTGTTGAGGAAACGTTGTAGACTTTGACGCTGCCATCTGGTTGACGTTCTGAAATAACAGAACTTCCGTTTGCTCCGTCACGACCGTTGGTACCGTTTGTGCCATCTACTCCATTACGGATGGTAGTGATTTCAGTACGCTCTCCAGTTGCAGAGACATTATATACTTTGACACTGCCATCTGGTTGACGTTCTGAAATAACAGAACTTCCGTTTGCGCCATCACGACCGTTGATACCGTTTGTGCCATCTACTCCATTACGGATGGTAGTGATTTCAGTGCGTTCACCTGTTGTAGAGACATTGTATACTTTGACACTGCCATCTGCTTGAACTTCTGAAGTTACAGAGCTTCCGTTGGTGCCATCAAAGCCGTTGCGAATAGTTGTGATTTCGGTGCGTTCACCTGTTGAGGAAACATTATACACTTTGACACTGCCGTCTGGTTGGCGTTCTGAAATAACTGAGCTTCCGTTGGTTCCATTGGTGCCATCTACGCCGTTGCGAATAGTTGTGATTTCGGTGCGCTCGCCTGTTGAGGAAACGTTGTAGACTTTAACGCTACCATCTGCTTGACGTTCTGAAATAACTGAGCTTCCGTTTGCGCCATCACGACCGTTGGTACCGTTTGTGCCATCTACTCCATTACGGATGGTAGTGATTTCAGTGCGTTCACCTGTTGTAGAGACATTGTATACTTTGACACTGCCATCTGCTTGAACTTCTGAAGTTACAGAGCTTCCGTTGGTGCCATCAAAGCCGTTGCGAATAGTTGTGATTTCGGTGCGTTCACCTGTTGAGGAAACATTATACACTTTGACACTGCCGTCTGGTTGGCGTTCTGAAATAACTGAGCTTCCGTTGGTTCCATTGGTGCCATCTACGCCGTTGCGAATAGTTGTGATTTCGGTGCGCTCGCCTGTTGAGGAAACGTTGTAGACTTTAACGCTACCATCTGCTTGACGTTCTGAAATAACTGAGCTTCCGTTTGCGCCATCACGACCGTTGGTACCGTTTGTGCCATCTACTCCATTACGGATGGTAGTGATTTCAGTGCGTTCACCTGTTGCAGAGACATTGTATACTTTGACACTGCCGTCTGCTTGACGTTCTGAAATAACTGAGCTTCCGTTTGCGCCATCACGACCATTGGTGCCATCTACGCCGTTGCGAATAGTTGTGATTTCTGTACGCTCACCTGTTGCAGAGACATTGTATACTTTGACACTGCCATCTGGTTGACGTTCTGAAATAACAGAACTTCCGTTTGCGCCATCACGACCGTTGGTACCGTTTGTGCCATCTACTCCATTACGGATGGTAGTGATTTCAGTGCGTTCACCTGTTGCAGAGACATTGTATACTTTGACACTACCATCTGGTTGACGTTCTGAAATAACTGAGCTTCCGTTGCTTCCATTGGTGCCATCTACGCCGTTGCGAATAGTTGTGATTTCAGTCCGTTCACCTGTTGCAGAGACATTGTATACTTTGACACTGCCATCTGGTTGACGTTCTGAAATAACAGAACTTCCGTTTGCTCCGTCACGACCGTTGGTACCGTTTGTGCCATCTACTCCATTACGGATGGTAGTGATTTCAGTACGCTCACCTGTTGCAGAGACATTGTATACTTTGACACTACCATCTGGTTGGCGTTCTGAAATAACAGAACTTCCGTTGGTTCCGTCACGACCGTTGGTACCGTTTGTGCCATCTACTCCATTACGGATGGTAGTGATTTCAGTGCGTTCACCTGTTGCAGAGACATTGTATACTTTGACACTGCCATCTGGTTGACGTTCTGAAATAACAGAACTTCCGTTGGTTCCATTGGTGCCATCTACACCGTTGCGAATAGTTGTGATTTCGGTGCGTTCACCTGTTGAGGAAACGTTGTAGACTTTAACACTGCCATCTGGTTGGCTTTCTGAAATAACAGAACTTCCGTTTGCGCCATCACGACCGTTGGTACCGTTTGTGCCATCTACTCCATTACGGATGGTAGTGATTTCTGTACGCTCACCGGTTGCAGAGACATTGTATACTTTGACACTGCCATCTGGTTGACGTTCTGAAATAACAGAACTTCCGTTTGCGCCATCACGACCGTTGGTACCGTTTGTGCCATCTACTCCATTACGGATGGTAGTGATTTCAGTGCGTTCACCTGTTGCAGAGACATTGTATACTTTGACACTGCCATCTGGTTGACGTTCTGAAATAACTGAGCTTCCGTTTGCTCCGTCACGACCGTTGGTACCGTTTGTGCCATCTACTCCATTACGGATGGTAGTGATTTCAGTGCGTTCACCTGTTGCAGAGACATTGTATACTTTGACACTGCCATCTGGTTGACGTTCTGAAATAACAGAACTTCCGTTGGTTCCATTGGTGCCATCTACACCGTTGCGAATAGTTGTGATTTCAGTGCGTTCACCTGTTGCAGAGACATTGTATACTTTGACACTGCCGTCTGGTTGACGTTCTGAAATAACTGAACTTCCGTTGGTTCCATTGGTGCCATCTACGCCGTTGCGAATAGTTGTGATTTCGGTACGCTCGCCTGTTGAGGAAACGTTGTAGACTTTGACACTGCCGTCTGGTTGGCGTTCTGATATAACCGAGCTTCCGTTGGTTCCATTGGTGCCATCTACACCGTTGCGAATAGTTGTGATTTCAGTGCGTTCACCTGTTGCAGAGACATTGTATACTTTAACACTGCCGTCTGGCTGGCGTTCTGAAATAACCGAGCTTCCGTTTGCGCCATCACGACCGTTGGTACCGTTTGTGCCATCTACTCCATTACGGATGGTAGTGATTTCAGTGCGTTCACCTGTTGAGGAAACGTTGTAGACTTTAACACTACCATCTGGTTGGCGTTCTGAAATAACAGAACTTCCGTTTGCGCCATCACGGCCGTTGGTTCCATTGGTTCCATCTGCACCGTTGCGGATGGTGGCAATTTCAGTACGCTCACCTGTTGAGGAAACGTTGTAGACTTTAACACTGCCGTCTGGCTGGCGTTCTGAAATAACAGAGCTTCCGTTTACTCCGTCACGACCGTTGGTACCGTTTGTGCCATCTACTCCATTACGGATGGTAGTGATTTCAGTGCGTTCACCTGTTGCAGAGACATTGTATACTTTGACACTGCCATCTGGTTGACGTTCTGAAATAACAGAACTTCCGTTGGTTCCATTGGTGCCATCTACACCGTTGCGAATAGTTGTGATTTCAGTGCGTTCACCTGTTGCAGAGACATTGTATACTTTGACACTGCCGTCTGGTTGACGTTCTGAAATAACTGAACTTCCGTTGGTTCCATTGGTGCCATCTACGCCGTTGCGAATAGTTGTGATTTCGGTACGCTCGCCTGTTGAGGAAACGTTGTAGACTTTGACACTGCCGTCTGGTTGGCGTTCTGATATAACCGAGCTTCCGTTGGTTCCATTGGTGCCATCTACACCGTTGCGAATAGTTGTGATTTCAGTGCGTTCACCTGTTGCAGAGACATTGTATACTTTAACACTGCCGTCTGGCTGGCGTTCTGATATAACCGAGCTTCCGTTTGCGCCATCACGACCGTTGGTACCGTTTGTGCCATCTACTCCATTACGGATGGTAGTGATTTCAGTGCGTTCACCTGTTGAGGAAACGTTGTAGACTTTAACACTACCATCTGGTTGGCGTTCTGAAATAACAGAACTTCCGTTTGCGCCATCACGGCCGTTGGTTCCATTGGTTCCATCTGCACCGTTGCGGATGGTGGCAATTTCAGTACGCTCACCTGTTGAGGAAACGTTGTAGACTTTAACACTGCCGTCTGGCTGGCGTTCTGAAATAACAGAGCTTCCGTTTGCTCCGTCACGACCGTTGGTACCGTTTGTGCCATCTACTCCATTACGGATGGTAGTGATTTCAGTGCGTTCACCTGTTGCAGAGACATTGTATACTTTGACACTGCCATCTGGTTGACGTTCTGAAATAACTGAACTTCCGTTGGTTCCATTGGTGCCATCTACACCGTTGCGAATAGTTGTGATTTCAGTGCGTTCACCTGTTGCAGAGACATTGTATACTTTGACACTGCCGTCTGGTTGACGTTCTGAAATAACTGAACTTCCGTTTGCGCCATCACGACCGTTGGTACCGTTTGTGCCATCTACTCCATTTCGGATGGTAGTAATCTCGGTGCGCTCACCTGTTGAGGAAACGTTGTAGACTTTAACACTGCCGTCTGGCTGGCGTTCTGAAATAACCGAGCTTCCGTTTGCGCCATCACGACCGTTGGTACCGTTTGTGCCATCTACTCCATTACGGATGGTAGTGATTTCAGTACGCTCACCTGTTGAGGAAACGTTGTAGACTTTGACACTGCCATCTGGTTGACGTTCTGAAATAACTGAGCTTCCGTTTGCTCCGTCACGACCGTTGGTACCGTTTGTGCCATCTACACCGTTGCGAATAGTTGTGATTTCAGTGCGTTCACCTGTTGCAGAGACATTGTATACTTTAACACTGCCGTCTGGCTGGCGTTCTGAAATAACCGAGCTTCCGTTTGCGCCATCACGACCGTTGGTACCGTTTGTGCCATCTACTCCATTACGGATGGTAGTGATTTCAGTGCGTTCACCTGTTGAGGAAACGTTGTAGACTTTAACACTACCATCTGGTTGGCGTTCTGAAATAACAGAACTTCCGTTTGCGCCATCACGGCCGTTGGTTCCATTGGTTCCATCTGCACCGTTGCGGATGGTGGCAATTTCAGTACGCTCACCTGTTGAGGAAACGTTGTAGACTTTAACACTGCCGTCTGGCTGGCGTTCTGAAATAACAGAGCTTCCGTTTGCTCCGTCACGACCGTTGGTACCGTTTGTGCCATCTACTCCATTACGGATGGTAGTGATTTCAGTGCGTTCACCTGTTGCAGAGACATTGTATACTTTGACACTGCCATCTGGTTGACGTTCTGAAATAACAGAACTTCCGTTGGTTCCATTGGTGCCATCTACACCGTTGCGAATAGTTGTGATTTCAGTGCGTTCACCTGTTGCAGAGACATTGTATACTTTGACACTGCCGTCTGGTTGACGTTCTGAAATAACTGAACTTCCGTTTGCGCCATCACGACCGTTGGTACCGTTTGTGCCATCTACTCCATTACGGATGGTAGTGATTTCAGTACGCTCACCTGTTGAGGAAACGTTGTAGACTTTAACACTGCCGTCTGGCTGGCGTTCTGAAATAACCGAGCTTCCGTTTGCGCCATCACGACCGTTGGTACCGTTTGTGCCATCTACTCCATTACGGATGGTAGTGATTTCAGTACGCTCACCTGTTGAGGAAACGTTGTAGACTTTGACACTGCCATCTAGTTGACGTTCTGAAATAACTGAGCTTCCGTTTGCTCCGTCACGACCGTTGGTACCGTTTGTGCCATCTACTCCATTTCGGATGGTAGTAATCTCGGTGCGCTCACCTGTTGAGGAAACATTGTATACTTTAACACTGCCGTCTGGCTGGCGTTCTGAAATAACTGAGCTTCCGTTTGCTCCGTCACGACCGTTGGTACCGTTTGTGCCATCTACTCCATTTCGGATGGTAGTAATCTCGGTGCGCTCACCTGTTGAGGAAACATTGTATACTTTAACACTGCCGTCTGGCTGGCGTTCTGAAATAACTGAGCTTCCGTTTGCTCCGTCGCGACCATTGGTGCCATCTACGCCGTTGCGAATAGTTGTGATTTCGGTGCGCTCGCCTGTTGAGGAAACGTTGTAGACTTTGACACTGCCATCTGGTTGACGTTCTGAAATAACAGAACTTCCATTTGCTCCGTCGCGACCATTGGTGCCATCTACTCCATTACGGATGGTAGTGATTTCAGTGCGTTCACCTGTTGCAGAGACATTGTATACTTTAACACTGCCATCTGGTTGACGTTCTGAAATAACTGAGCTTCCGTTTGCTCCGTCACGACCGTTGGTACCGTTTGTGCCATCTACTCCATTACGGATGGTAGTGATTTCAGTGCGCTCGCCTGTTGAGGAAACGTTGTAGACTTTGACACTGCCGTCTGGTTGGCGTTCTGATATAACCGAGCTTCCGTTTGCTCCGTCGCGACCATTGGTGCCATCTACGCCGTTGCGAATAGTTGTGATTTCAGTGCGTTCACCTGTTGCAGAGACATTGTATACTTTAACACTGCCGTCTGGCTGGCGTTCTGAAATAACCGAGCTTCCGTTTGCGCCATCACGACCGTTGGTACCGTTTGTGCCATCTACTCCATTACGGATGGTAGTGATTTCAGTGCGTTCACCTGTTGCAGAGACATTGTATACTTTGACACTGCCATCTGGTTGACGTTCTGAAATAACAGAACTTCCGTTGGTACCATGTCGGCCATTATAGATGGTCTGACGATTTATTTCTCTCCCATCACCATCACGAACAATGATTAAAGTTCCAATCTCCCTATTACCATCCATCACAGGTAATTGTTCAATGGTCGGTGTTTTTCCATCCCTACCATCATTACCATTTAAGATATTTCTACGAGAAATAATGCGTCCATCACCATCTTTAACAATGACTGTTGTTCCAAGCACATGTCCATCTTGACCAGTGTACGGCTCTAGCTCTACACTAGGTGTTTTTCCATCAATACCATTTCTACCGTCTCGAACAAAACGAGTATATTCGCTTCCGTCTGGTCTAGTAATGGTAATATTATAGCCTGATGTTCCATCAGATGAAACGCCTGGTGTCACATTGATATCAGCATTCCTCCCATCGCGCCCATTACGGACAAAGCGTGTATATCTACTACCATCAGCCTTAGAAATAGTGATATTATAACCAGATGCTCCATCTATATCTTGTGCAGGTTCAATACTAACATCTGCATTACGTCCATCAAGACCTCTTTCACCTTGTAACCCGTCCGGAATAAAGACTTGTCGTATAATTCTACCATTTGGACCATCTCTAAAGGTTATTTCAGTACCGTTTACCAATGGCCCGCCATCTACAGATCCCTGCTTCCTAACTGTTGTAACATCGATATTCGAATCAACAACTTGAGGTTGTTCACCATCTTTAATATTAACCTCAATAATTTGATTTCGAGGCTGTGTGTGAATAGTTGCTTGACCATATTCATAGCGGGAGGATTCTTCCGTCCCATTTGCACCAATATAAGCAATTCGCTTAACAGGAATTTGCATAATTCCATTTACACCAGACTCAATTTGTCTAGTGAAACCAGGTGCTTGGTCAGGCATCACTACAAAGCGATATTCGGTTTGAAACGGAATAGGCATGGCAATAGGAGGCAACTCCGTCGTCACTTCATTTCGACTTGGATTTGGATCAATTGTTACAACACTCTTATTCCAAAAGTAGTTATCAGAAGAGAAGAAATCCTTGGTATTATTAGCACCATTATCTAATGAGAACATTCCGATATGGCTATCAATACTCAAATCTCCATTCCAATTACGAACAGGAACTGAAAATTTTATATTAAGCGGACCAGACATCACCTGGGCATTCGTGTACTGGATCGGTGCCGATGGGCTATAACCTGCAATGGTATTTCTTCTACCTCCATTAACAAGAGCAATACTTGAAATATTAGATCCAGCACGCACTGAAGCATTTGTCGGAGTTCCGTATGCAGCTCCTAAATTGACAACGAAATCTCCCACATGTGTACCAGAACGACTATTGATACCATCTAATTTATAGTTCAATTCGAAATCCATGGTATTTCTGGATCTGTTCGGTGTCACCGTCAGGGTATAATTAGCAGGTCCATATGAGAAGGTCTGTCCTTTCCCATTGACCACATACTTATTCTGATTATTGGGATTAATCAGTGTTTCTGACATAACTACCAGATTGAGAGGTTTTGGAAGGCTTGTATTTCCTAATTTATTTTGGATGTAAAATTTCTTCTCAGCCTCACTGAAACCAGCCAAACTTTTTATCTCTTCTGCTGTCAATTGAACTGAATTGGTTCCAGTTTGTTGAGCTACAATTTGGTTAAACAAAGTCAGCTTCTCTTCTTCGGAAAGTCCTAAAGCCTCTAAGTCAGCAAAACTCATATTTGCCAAATCTAACTGACTTAGGTCTAGAGTTGAATCAGATGAATTGGGAACTTCATGGCTATCCATTTTAGTTACAGCAGAACTTACTGAAAGAGCATTCCTTCCTTCCTCGGTAGTAATTCCTACGTCATTGTAATTAGAAATAGCTTCCGGCGAAGTCTCTGTCTGATTTTCCCTACTTGTTTGATGACTTTCTTTTTCAACTTCATTGCCAATTTGCTCACCTGTAGAAGTTTCTGATGAAGTAACTGCTGTACCCAACTCAGAAACACCGTTTACCTCTTTTGCAGTAGAGTTTGCTTCAGCTGTGATGGGGGTTGAATCTACTCCAGTTTCACCCCCACTTGGTTCAACACCTTCTAATTTTGGAGCGCTTTCTTTCGCGTTTGTAGTTGAATCCAAAACTTTTTCAATCAGTTCTATATTGGAATTGGCTTGCCCTATTTGTCCAGTGTCTATTTCTTCAGCAGCCGCTTTTACAGCCCCTCCACTAAACATAAATAAGAAACCAATTAAAACAGATGCAACACCAGATTTAAACTTTTTAATTGTAAACCGTTGTTTAGAACGCAGTGCTTCACTTTCAAACTGTTTATTATTAAAAAACATAAGAATTCCTTTCTATTATGCAACAATTTTACAGATAAATAGTTGCTAGATTACATTTTTCATTATATACTAATTGAAATAGTACCTATTCACAACATATATTATTTTGTGAAAATACTATTTAAATTTTTGGGGAAATTACTTATAAAATTGAAAATGGGGGAACTTTTGTGGAAAAAAAGTCTTTTAAAACTAGTAAAAAATTTCTAAAAGCTTACTTTAAGCTCAAGAAATCTAACGATTGTAAGAGTTTTACAGTAAATAAGATAGCTGAACAGGCCGAATTAAGTCGGAGGGTTTTCTACAACTACTACAATTCAAAAGAAACTTTTTTAGAAGAATCGCTTGAATATATTCTGAATGAGATCAATATTATTCTTGAAAAAGATCCTACCCTTAGCGATGATGTTGTGAGAGAAATGTTAACATTCCTCTATCAAAATCAGGAAATTGCTATAGATTTTGTCAACTTTTTTCCACATATTTCTTTGGAAGTAACCAAGTATATTACTGAAGTCGTTGAACATTCTAGCATACCAAACCTTCCTCAACAGTTAGAACAGGCGTATGGAATTCCATATCCCTATGCTTTAAGTGTTTATACTTCAACTATTGACAGCATAATCAAGTATTGGATACAAAATGGTTGTAAAGAAACACCTGAAACCATTCAGAGCTATATCTTATCCATTGTTCGTATTTAATATTTCTTGCAATAAAGTTTTTCTATTATTGCAGCTTCAAACATACTCATTAATTTACTTGATAACTTTCTAATTTACGAAGTATTCTAAATAAATAATCAATAAGTTTTGTCATTCCATTTCTATAACAAGAAATCTAAACTAATTAATTAAGTGAAGTTTCAAGAACTTTCAAAAGTCTATAGCTACAAATTAAGCCATAGAATAACCAAAACCATCAGTTTAAACCGATGGTTTGTTTTTTTACAAAAAATACTTTTTCGGTAGATAAGGTCGATAAACAAACTTCTCCATACCTACTCCGTATTTATTTCTCTGCACAGTTATTCTAATGAGATATAAATCGAAAAACTATAATCATTTCTTGCAAAATCATTATTCTACTCTCAATTCTTCTGTGGTTTGTTCAACTATCAACTTCAATTTACAACAATTGTATTGAAAAATAATTTTTCACTCTTTGCTTGATAGCTGATCATTCATTTAATAGATTTATGTGACTATAGACATATTATTAAGTAATTTGATATCATTATTTCACTTTAATATCTTTACTTAACTATTTTTCTGTTTTTAAATAAGATTTTTCATCAATCTAAAGAAAATAATGATATTATTGCAACTCAAAATAATCATTAAAAAATATATTAATTAAAATAAAAAAAGCGGACCAAGTTGGTCCACTTCTAGAAAAGCACTCCCTTACTATAAAAATGTGAAATCTAATTCATAATTCCAAAGCTTTTCCTAATATATTAGTTCAATCAAAACGAACATGACCACCAAGGCCAACAAATGACCAACTGTCACCAGTACAAATGAATACTTGAGACCACGCTTCATGCTGATTTTTGACAGGTTATGGAAGGTAATCATAACACCGGATTGTGGTACAACAGTCAAGATAGCCGAAGCTACGACAACCACACGATGGAGGACTTCCGGATTAATCCCCATTTCCAAGTAGGCTGGCAAGAAGTTATTAGAGGCAATGCCTACCGCTCCAGAAGAAGATCCGATGATACCACTAATCAAGGCTGTTGATAGTGACAAACTAATCAGTGGAGATCCTGGAATCTGTTGGATCCAGTCTTGAATGACGGCAAAACCTGTCGACATGGCAAGAACTGTTCCAAAAGCTACTGTGCTAGATGTAGCAAAGGCTGGGACAATAGAAGCTGTCGCGCCTGAGTTCAACATATCTTTTTGATTTGGAAGATAGGAATGAAAAATCAGGGCTGCCAATAGAATAGAGACTGTCAGTCCAATGACCAAGATATTTGGTGTTTGACTCCATACGAAAATCACTCCAATCAAACTCAGCAATGGTAAGATAGAAAGCACAACACTAGGTTGCTTGCCTTCTTCCGTCGAGACAGATGCTTCTTCGACCTCTGTATAAGTTTCTCCCTTGGCAAGACTTTGCTTAAGGCAATATGCCATGTAAAATAGACCAAAGAGCAACAAGGTCACACTGGCCGCTAGACTAAGTAGGGGAGCTGCTGTCAGACTCGTTCCCAAAACCTTGGTTGGAATCACGTTTTGAATGGAAGGTGTTCCTGGCAAGGATGTCATGGTATAGGTACTTGCTCCGAGAAAAACGGGGAGGGGAAATAGGGCCCAATTGATATTCAACTCTTTAAAAAGTGGTCGAGAAAGTGGAAGTAGGGTAAAAATCACCACAAAAATACTGACACCACCATAGGTTAATAGGCTTGTAATCAAGGTAATTGCCAATAAAACCTTATAGGGACTATCTTTTCCGACAAGTTTCAAAATACTATTGGCGATGGTCTGGGTAGCTCCACTTGCTTCCATGTAACGTGCCAAAATTGAGCCCAGCATAAAGATAGCAAAGTTATTAATTAAAAAGCCTGCTAGACCAGTCATATAGGACTTCTCCTGTCCAAACATGACCTCTAACACATTCATCTGATTGGTCAAGATGATAATCAAACTAGCCAATGGCGCTGCAACAATTACATGTAGATTCTTTGCAGTCCAATAAATAATGGCCACAACGGCCAGTAAAACTCCTAAAATTGCTAAAATTTCCATAGTTCTCCTTATTTTCCCTTCTTAGTCAAGAGAGATTTTTTTAATATCTGACGTATCTCCTAAATTACTTACTAGCTCTTCTACTCTTTGACCAAAACTTGGATGTCGATAATCTGCTGCAATATCAGCCAGTGGTAAAAGAACAAATGCCCTTTCATGGGCGTAGGGATGGGGAACAATCAGATTCTCTTCTTGAATCTTCTCCTCATCCCAAAAAATAATGTCTAAATCGATGGTACGTTGGCCCCACTTTTCAATCCTGACCCGATCCAGGTCCAGTTCAATCTTCTGGCAAAGGGCTAAAAAGTCTTGGGCAGATAAATCTGTTTCAACCTGACAGGCCAGATTGAGGAAATCAGCCTGATCTGTCTTGCCCCAGGCTGGTGTTTCATAGATGGGAGAAACCAAACCTAGTCGGCAGTCAGGATGATGGTCTAAAGCTTCTAAAGCCGCCTTTAAATAAGCTAGACGGTCCCCCATATTTCCGCCAATGCTGAGATAGGCTAGATGCTTCATGGTCGTTCACGCTCCAATTCAATTCCGACAGAATCATAGTGTCCAGCAATGGGCGGATTTTCCTTGTAAATGGCCAAGCGAATCTTCTCCACCTTTGGAAATTGATCAAAAATCTCCTGACAAATAACACCTGCTACCTTTTCTATAAGGATGTAGGGCTTGCCTTCCACAACTGCTTTAATGGTATCAAAGACCATACCGTAGTGAACTGTGTCTTCTAAATTGTCAGTTTGTAAAGCTGCTGTCAGGTCAACAAACAAATCACAGTCAACTGTGAAAATTTGACCAAGAACTTGTTCTTCTTTGAAGGCACCATGGTAGCCGTAAAAGCGACATTTATTAAGAGAAATCTTATCCATGTTGACCTCCAGAAGTCAATTGGTCCCAAACTTTAACGATGTCACGGTTGGCAGCGACATTGTGAACACGGACCATTTTACAGCCTTTTTGGACTGCCCAGGCAGACAAGGCTGCCGTTGCTTGATCGCGGTCAGTCGGTAAGCTATTTCCACCAAGCAGATAATCTACCACGCGCTTACGAGATATTCCAAATAGAACGGGATAACCAAGAGCAGTAATCTGTTCCAGACCTTGCAAGAGGTCCAGATTATGTTGGACATTTTTTGAAAAACCAAATCCTGGGTCTAACCAAATCCGGTCTGCGGAAACACCAGCATCAAGTGCTGCTTGGGCACGCTCGGCTAGAAAGTTTTTGACCTCTCCAACAACATCCGCATAGCTTTCTTCTTTCTGGTTGTGCATGAGAATAATTGGTACCTTGTAATCCGCAGCCAGTGCTAGCATATCTCCATCATAAAGTCCTGCCCAGACATCATTTAATATATCTGCGCCTGCTTCAAGCGCTGCTCGTGCTGTTCCTGTTTTATAGGTATCGATGCTGACAAGACAGTCATAGTTTTCTTTGATAGCGCGGATAATCGGAACCACACGAGCAATCTCATCCTCTTCAGACACAAAGCTTGCACCTGGACGAGTGGACTCACCACCAACATCGATGACAGTCGCGCCGTCTGCCAACAACTTTTCTACTTGAGCCAGGGCTGCTTCTACCTCATTATAGTTACCCCCATCTGAAAATGAATCTGGGGTCACATTGAGAATCCCCATAATGGTTACTTGATGGGCTAATCGTTCAATAGACATAGAACCTCCTATTTATTGTGAATCATGGACAAGAGTTCACGGCGCAAGATGGCATCTTCCTTGTATTTGCCAAGGGTAACTGTGGTCACTGTCTTACTACCTGGCTTGCGAATACCACGCATACTCATGCACATATGCTCTGCTTCAACCATGACAAAAACGCCTTCTGGGGCAAGGGCATCTTGAAGTGCATGAGCCACTTGATGAGTCAAGCGTTCCTGCAATTGAGGGCGACGGCTTGCCACCTCTACTGCACGCGCTAACTTGCTCAGACCTGTCACTCGACCCTTGCTCGGAATATAGGCTACATGAGCAATGCCATAAAAGGGCACCAAATGGTGTTCACACATGGAGTGGAAAGGAATATCCTTGACCAAAACAACCTCTTCATGACCCTCTGAGAAGACAGCCGTAAATTGGTCCTTAGGATCCTCTTGTAGGCCGTTAAACATCTCTAGATACATTTTAGCTACACGTTTTGGTGTATCTAGCAAACCCTCACGGTTTGGATCTTCTCCTAATAATTCCAATAATTGATAAATGGTTTGTTCAATTTGTTCTTGTTTTGACATACTACATCCTAAATAATTTGATGTTCTTATTATACCGTAAAATCCCCTTTCAGAAAAGGGCTTTCAACTTCCTAATGCAGAAACTGTCCCCGACCAACCATCATCTAGCCCATTCCCATCGACTGGCTTTGTGATATAGCTTTGTGATATAATGGAGGAAATGATTTTCAAGGAGCTACTATGACCAAAAAACCTGTCCAACTAGCGACGATTTGCTACATTGATAATGGCAAGGAATTTCTCCTCCTCCATCGCAATAAAAAAGAAAACGATGTCCACCACGGAAAATGGATTGGGGTCGGTGGCAAGTTGGAGCCTGGTGAAACACCGCAAGCTTGTGCCATCCGCGAGGTCTTTGAAGAAACAGGCTTGACCGTCACCAAGCATGCCCTCAAAGGAGTCATCACCTTTCCAGACTTTACTCCAAACACTGACTGGTACACCTATGTCTTTAAGATAACTGGTTTTGAGGGAAACCTAATAGAATGCAACGAAGGCGATCTGGAGTGGGTTCCTTACGACCAGGTCTTAACCAAGCCAACCTGGGAAGGCGACCGCCATTTTCAAGAGTGGCTCTTGGAAAACCGTCCCTTCTTCTCTGCCTGCTTCCGCTATGATGGGGACAAACTGCTGGATTACAGCGTTGATTTTTATGAAGATTAACTCTTTTTTCATTATATTTGGAACACGACTCCTAGTTTTGTACATACATGCTAGGAGTTTTTGCATGAAAAAAAGGTCCTTGCGGACCTATCACTGAAACGATTGTTGATTTTTTATAGAAATTTTTTTTAGGAACTTGTTTGTTGAGGACAACATCCTTTGGACCAGCTGCCAAAAGGGTGTCGAGAATATGCTTGTCTGAAATACGTTGACTTACTTGAATGTGGTATTCCAAAACCAGCTTCTCTTTCTTTTTCTTGTACTTGATAGAAAGTAGCTTAGCAGCCTTTAACTCCTTTCCAAAGCTCTTCTCGAAAAACTGATCATAGTCAAATTCCTTATCAACTGTCACTAGTAAATGACGGCTTGATTGATCCACCTGAGCAAATGGGGTATTTTCAAATAGGAGAATAGCCAATGAAAGGACTAAAGTAACCAAAACTGCCAGTCCGATGTAGCCCATCCCTGTTGCAAGACCAATAGCTGTCGCCATGAAAACAGCTAGCAAGTCCTTGGAACTTCCCGCAGCAGAACGGAACTTGATTAAGCTAAAGGTTCCTGCCACCGCAACACTTGTTCCTAGATTTCCGTTAACTAGGAAGATAATCACCGCAATCAGGGTGGGTAAGAGACTGAGCGTCATAACAAACTCTTTTGAATAGAGGGATTTATACTTATAAACTGCAGCTAATAGGATCCCCAGCCCCAAACTTGAACCTAAAGTCAGTGCCATTTGCAAAAGAGTTATATTTGAGTTACTGGTTGTAAAGATACTATTAAACAGTTGCATGTTTCTGCTCTTCCTCTCTAGTTAGGCTGATATTGTGGGCCAATTTATAGGCGTTTCCGTATTTAGAAAATGATTGTTTTTCAATCTGATATTTTTCAAGAAGCTCCTCCAGCCACTTTGGGCAAACTTCTGGTACTTTAACCTCCATGATAACCTTGTTTGGGTCTAAGAGATTTTTACCAAATTTTCCTTCCTCAACTGCTACATCGTAGTCCCGGTAGAGAAGGTTTTGGTCAATGGTCAAGCGAATTTTCTTGTCCTCTTTTCCTTTGAAGGAAACACGGTCATAGTAGATATACATTTTAGGATGGATTTGACCGTAGCGTTCTTTAAGCATTTCAATCTCGAACATGACTTTTTCATCCTGGATCGATTTATCATTTTCACCAGTCGCCATAAAATGAGTCACAGAGTCTGGAGTAGATGTCAAACGGTACTTGTAGCCGATTTTATTTTCTTTCTTTTTAATTTCCAAAAATGCTTGACTAGCACCTGTTGGTTGGGCATCATAGACACGCATGCGCACCTTTTCTCTGCCATTCTTTTTGGCAATCGAGTCTTGGATCATATCAAAGTTTTCATTATCGAAATATATATTTGTAATAGTTGATTGAGCATATTCATCCGCCACCATATATTCTTTCAAATCTTCTGCTAAGAGAGCAAAAGTTGCCTTGTCCAAAATGTATTTTGATTCAATGCGTTTAAACTGTTTTTGTACGATTCTTGTCTTCATGGCTTTACCTTCTTTTCACTTTCTTCGAGCACCTGTCTCGTTTACAGGTATTAGTTTAACGGCAAAAAGTTAAAAGAAGCTGAAAGAAATGTTAAAGAAACCTTAACGCAACAGCTCTGCTATGTTACAATAAAGCAAAGGAGAAAATCATGTTAAAAAAGATTATCAAATGGTCCCTGAGCATCCTTGCTCTTATCCTACTGACCGTCGGCTCCTATGTAGCCTACCTCTTTCTTGACTACCACCGACTCGAAGACAATCTTGCTCTGGAGGTGACCAATCAGACCAGTCAGGACGAGTTTGCGGTCGGTCAAACTTACTCTATGATGACCTTTAATATCGGCTACGGCTCCTATCCGAGCGACTACTCCTTCTTTATGGACGGGGGTGATGAGGTCCGAGCTCGGAGCAAAAAGGCTGTAGAGGAGGCTCTGGCTATTGATAAGGACCTGATAACTTCTGCCAATCCCGACCTCCTTCTCTTTCAGGAGGTGGATCTGGACGGTGACCGTTCCCAGCACGTCAATCAGGTGGACTATTTTACACAGGGGTTGACCGACTATTCCTGGTCTTTTGCTCAGAACTACGACTCTTCCTACCTCTTCTACCCCGTCACCGACCCGATTGGCCAAGCGACTTCTGGACTGCTGACCCTCTCTAAGATTAATTTCCAAGAGGCCACCCGCTACCAACTGCCTATTGACACGGACATCAATAAGTTCTTCGACCTTGACCGTGCCTACTCGGTCAATCGTTATGGGACCAATAGCGGAGCGGATTTGGTAGTTATCAATGTCCACCTTTCTGCCTATACTAAGAACGCGAGTATCCAAAAGGCACAGCTGGCAAAAATTAGTCAGACTATGGAAAGCGAGTATGCCAAAGGCAACTATGTTATCGTTGGCGGAGATTTCAACCACGCACTTGATGACAATGCCCGCAACGATCTGACCTGGATGAAGGCCTTTCCAGTTGACCAGCTGCCAGCAGGATTTATCCTAGCCGCTCCAAGTAATGTACCAACTGTCCGCAATATCGACCAACCCTACAATCCCAATACTACCCTGACAGGAACCATCGATGGTTTTATCCTTTCAGACAATATCATTGTTGATACGATTGAGACTCTTTCAAACGATTTTGCGTCCAGCGACCACCATCCTGTCCTAATGACCATACGGCTCCAATAACCCCATAATCAAAATCGTAGGAAAAGGCTTGCAACTATGCTAGAATAAAGAAAACGAACGCAAGGAGAAACCCATGTACGAATTTGTCCTAGAATACGGCTCTTTCCCCGTAAAACTCATCGACGGTTTTGTCAACAATCGCTCAGAAATCCCTGATTTTCTCAAAGAAGACGAAGAAATGATTGCCCGATTGAATGAGATGAACGAACTCTTCCACCAACTTTTCTTAACCATCGAATGCAAGTTTGACTACATCGGCAAGCAATTCCCTGACAAGATTGAACAACTACGAGCACTCTATCATCCCCTGGCAGACGATTTACTAGCCAAGTATGGTAACCAGATAGAGTTGAAGATTGAACCCTTTATTTTGTAAGACAAAAGAGATGACCGCAATCATCTCTTTTCTTCTATTCTGTATTCCAAACCATACTGATCACGCGATAGATAGCCATAATCCACCAAGTAGCGTCTCAATATAGCATAGTCATCATAAAACTCAGCTAGAAAGGCATTAACCTCTTTTTCGGTGAATATTGAGCCTTTCTTAGCTAATTCTTCTTGCAAATAGGCAAACAAGACCTGCTTACTTCTCAGCTTTTTCGGAATGACAAGCAACTTCCCATCTCGGAAAAATTTTTCTTGAATATCTTGAGTACTCATATCATCCTCCCAAAAATCCTAGCCCGCAGACTAGGATTTCACAATATTTACAAATTAACGAATTTCAGCTCCAATTGCTTCGAGCGCCTTACTGATTTTCTCCATGTACTTCGCCACTTCCTCATCCGTCAGGCTGTCCGCAGGATTTTGGAAGGTCAGGTTGTAAGCCATAGACTTCTTACCAGCCTCAATATTGCTGCCAGCATAAACGTCAAAGAGGGTCACCTTAGTCAAGCGTTTCACGCCAGCACCAGCAATGGCATCCAGGACATCCTGATGTTTGACATCACTGCTCAAAAGCAGGGCAATATCACGGCTAACCGCTGGGAATTTGGAGATTTCCGTAAATGGCTGAGCAGGCTGGAGAGCTTCTTCAATCGCATCCAGATTGATTTCAGCCACATAAGTTTCAGGGATACCGTAGTCCTTAGCCGTTTGAGGGTGTACCTGACCGACAAAGCCGATTACCGCCCCATTCAAATGGATTTCAGCTGTACGACCTGGATGCAAGGCAGCAATCTCACTGGTTGCCACAAAGTCAACTGCCAACTTATAATGACCAAAGATAGCTTCCAAAATACCTTTGGCATGGAAGAAATCAACTGGTACAGCAGGTGTCTGGAAGTCTTTCTCAGCCACCAAACCTGTTAAGACAAGGGCAAACTTATTAATTTCTTGTGGCAAGTCTTCTTTTGGATTGCCAGACTGTTCAAAGATTTTTCCGATTTCGTAGAGGGCTAAGTTCTTATTCTTACGAGCCACGTTGTAAGCCACTGTTTCCAGCATACCAGACACCATATTCTGACGAAGGGCAGAGCGGTCAACGGTCATCGGCCACATGAGTTCGGTGACTGTGGTTGGACGAACCGCAAACTCCACTGCCTTTTCAGGTGTTGTTAGGGCATAAGAAATAATTTCTGTCAGTCCTGCACCTTCTGCCAGGCTACGCACTTGGCGACGGATGTTCTGGGTCAGGGTCAACTCACCTGCTGTTCCGTCCTCTTTTGGAAGAGTGGTCGGCAGATTATTATAGCCATAGATACGTGCGATTTCCTCTACCAAGTCCGCTGGAATGCGAATGTCCCAACGACGACGCGGTACTGCTACTGTAAACTGACTTGCATCGCCAGTTGTTTCCATACCTAAACGACGGAAAATGTCTGCGATTTGAGCATAGTCCAGATTGGTCCCGAGCGAGCGGTTAACGTACTCAATAGTCGCTGTGACTGGGACATCCGATGTGTCCACGCTGCCCGCAGAAACGATACCAGACAAGACCTGACCGCCAGCTAGTTCTGCAATCATAGCCGCTGCTGTATCCATAGCCTCCGTCAAGGTTGACACGTTGATGCCTTTTTCAAAGCGAGAAGAGGACTCTGAGCGAAGGTTGAGGCGACCTGAGGTCTTGCGGATAGACTTGCCGTCAAAAAGGGCAGCTTCCAGTACAACCGTCTTAGAGTTGTTGTCAATCTCTGTGTTAGCACCACCCATGACACCACCAAGGGCAACTGCCTTGTCCGCAACGGAAATGACGATGTCATCAGCAATCAAGTCACGCTCTTCGCCGTCAAGCGTTACCAAATTCTCACCTTCTTTTGCCTGACGAGCCACGATTTTCTTGCCGTCAAACTTATCAAAGTCAAAGGCATGCATTGGCTGACCGAAATAGAGCAAGATGTAGTTAGTGATGTCCACCACGTTGTTGAGCGGGCGGATACCTGCGTTCATGAGCAGGTTTTGCAACCACTGTGGGCTCGGTGCGATGGTCACATTTTCAATGACACGGGCCGTGTAGGCAGCCGCCTTGTCTGACTCAATAGCCACTTCAATTACATCGCTGGCCTTCTTGTCGCTTTCCTCCAAGGTCACAGGCTTGAAGTTGACCTTGCTGTCATAGATAGCTGCCACTTCGTGCGCCACACCACGCATAGAGAGGGCGTCGGCACGGTTTGGCGTGATAGACAGCTCGATAATCTCATCGTCGAGGTCAAGGTATGAAAAGACTGGCTCACCCACGACTGCATCTTCAGGCAGGTGGTAGATTCCGTCCGCATAGACTTTTGGTACCACAGAGTCGGACACGCCGATTTCGCTCAATG
The DNA here is from genome assembly GCF_032594915.1 of Streptococcus sp. 29896. Taxonomy (NCBI): domain Bacteria; kingdom Bacillati; phylum Bacillota; class Bacilli; order Lactobacillales; family Streptococcaceae; genus Streptococcus; species Streptococcus suivaginalis. The sequence goes on from NZ_CP118733.1 coordinate 1,202,510, forward strand.
AGCAGAGCATCCCCAAGGACTCAACGCCGCGGATTTTGCCTTTCTTGATCTTGTAGTTGCCAGCGATACGCGCACCTGGCAGAGCGACGATCACCTTGATACCTGGCTTGACATTTGGAGCACCGCAAACGATTTGCGTGACTTCCTCACCGACATTGACCTGGCAGATGTTGAGGTGGGTATCTGGAATTGGCTCAGCAGACACAACCTGACCGACAACCAACTTAGACAGGCCAGCACTCTTTTGCTCAACCCCTTCTACCTCAATCCCTGTTGTTGACATTTTTTCAGACAAGTCATGGCTTGTCGCATCAAAGTCAACGAGTTCTTTTAACCATTTGTAACTTACTAACATAACTTTTCTTTCTTTATTTTTTTAGAAAACACTACTTTTTCAGCTGTAAACCTAGTGAGAGGAGTAGGTAAACTGCTAGATCAGCTACCGCTTCTCCCAATCTACTAACTTTTTCGGATTACGACGGATTTCAAGCAAAACAATATTTTTTGCTTGAAATACTAGTAAGGTAGCTAAGGAAGTCGCTTAATACGATTTCCTTCTACTCACTCCTGCGGAGTTACGACGTTCTAAGGTTGAAAACGACATTTTTTTCAACCTTAGAACTAGTGAGGGGAGTAGGTAGACCGCTAAAGCGACTACCGTTTCTCTCAAACAACAATTTACTAACTTTATCAGATTACGACGGATTTCAAGCAAAACGATATCTTTTGCTTGAAATCCTAGTAAGGTAGCTAGGGAAGTCGCAGAATAGCGATTCCCGTCTACTTAAGAGCTGACTTTGTCAGCCTTAAGTAGTGCTACGTTAAAATTGCTCCGAGAATCGTACATCGCCTTGATAGAATCCACGAATATCGTTGATACCGTAGCGGAGCATGGCAATGCGTTCCTGACCAAGACCGAAGGCAAAGCCAGAGTACTTGGTTGAGTCAATCCCACTCATTTCCAATACTTGAGGGTGGACCATACCGGCACCGAGAATTTCAATCCAGCCTGTTTTCTTACATACGTTACAGCCGTCACCACCACACTTGAAGCAAGAAACATCCACCTCAACAGATGGCTCAGTGAATGGGAAGTAAGATGGACGGAGACGAATTTGACGCTCTTCACCAAACATTTTCTTGATAATCATTTCAAGCGTACCTTTGAGATCCCCCATGGATACATTTTCACCGACAACCAAACCTTCAATCTGGTGGAATTGGTGGCTGTGGGTCGCATCGTCCGTATCACGACGGAAAACACGGCCTGGCGAAATCATCTTCAAGGCACCTTTTGAGAAATCATGCTGGTCCATGGTCCGTGCCTGAACAGGCGACGTATGGGTCCGCATAAGGATTTCTTCTGTGATGTAGAAGGTATCCTGCATATCACGTGCTGGGTGGTCTTTTGGCAAATTCATGCGCTCAAAGTTGTAGTAATCTTTTTCCACTTCAAATCCGTCAACGATTTGGAAGCCCATGCCCAAGAAAATATCTTCGATTTCTTCAGAAGTTTGAGTCAGGACATGGCGTTTTCCGACCTTGACCTGGCGACCTGGCAAGGTCACATCAATGGTTTCGGAAGCTAATTGCTGTTGAATTTTTGCGGCTGCAACCTTCTGAGCGGTTTCTTCAAAGGCAGCTGTCAGCACATCACGTACTTCATTGACCTGCTTACCAACGATTGGTTTCATGTCGTTAGATAGGTCTTTCAAGCCTTTCAACAAGTCAGTCAAGGACCCTTTTTTACCCAAAACTGCGACACGCAGGTCTTGTAGTTCTTTTTCGCCTTGGTGCTGGATTTCTTTTAATTGTTCAAGTGTAGTTTGGCGTAACTCCACCAACTGTTGTTCAAGATTTGACATAATTCCTCCAATAAAAAAACGCATGACGCCACTCGTATCGGAGCGTTGTCACGCGGTACCATCCGTTTTCATCTGCTAGGCAGACCTTAGTTCTAAGTCTTTGCGTGAGTGAATTCGACCAACTTTCACTGATTGAGCTTACAGTCACGGCTCAACTCCCTGGACAGTTTCCATAGGTGTACTAGTCTCACAGACTTCTATTCAATTATTTCTAGTTTAACAAAATATAGGCAGTTTAGCAACTGATTTCTTTATTCATTCACCGTGATTTCACCACTATGGTAGTTAATGCTGAGGCCGCTCTGTACATTGGGAACAAATACATTAAACTCTAAGCTACCATCAGAAGATTTAGCTTCAATTTGTCGACCAACTGCGACTAAATCATTCTCTTGGGCATAGATCAAGGTGACACGGTATCGGATACGTTTGTTCTTGTCTAATGCTTTTCGTACCAAGGTTTCAAAATAATTCTGCCCAGTTGAAGTTTGGTCGTTAGCTTGGTTGGACCAAGCTGTTTGAACTGCAATATTTTGAGGATTGCTGGTTGAAGCATCAAAGCTAGATAGACCGCCAATGATTGCATATCCTAGCAAGTGCCCACGATCCACAGCATGGTCATATTCTCCAGCTAAATCATGAACCTGATGCCAACCTGCTGGAGTCCAGGATGTAGCACCATTTCCAGTCTCATTACGGTCCTTGTATTGTCTGGTTGCTTTAGTCATCAAGGCATTGGCTACCGTTGGAACTGTTTCTCCCTGGACTGTTTTAGTTTTGGTATCTGCATAAGGCAGGCTGGACACAGAAGCATCTAGGTCAGTCTTATTCCCATTGACAAGAAAAGCGCCAGCTCCATTCCAGTCAATCGAATTGCCCAGTTGTTTTTTTACACTCTCTGTTAAAACAGAACTAGCTAATTCCTCACTCGGGGTAGACTCACTTGCCTGCGATTGATTCACATAGTACGAATAACTAGCTGTATTATTGCTACTCGAATTATTTAAAAAATAGCCTCCGCCTACTACAACAATAGTTGCTATCAAACTAAGTAGGCTCATGGCCTGTTTTTTTACATTTTTCTTTGCCATATATCTCCCGTCAAAAAAGTAGGTCTAGCCTACTTTCCTGTAAATTTACTCATTAATTCTTGCCATTTATCAGGTGATAAAATAGCCCAGGCATTGTCTCCATCTCCGACAACACCGTAGCCCACCATGAGACCTGCCGCTAAAAATAATAGAGCCAATATGAAAACTAGAAAGACAATCAACCATTGTCGTCCGACAAAGCCAAGATTTTCTTTAAACATCACTGTCTTCTCCTTTGATTCGTTCAATTCGAGCACCAAGTTGGGCTAGTTTTTCATGAAATTTATAATATCCTCGGTCCAAATGACTAAGTTTTCCGACGATTGTTTGGCCTTCTGCTACTAAGCCAGCCAAAATCAGAGCAGCACTTGCTCTCAAATCTGTTGACATGACTTGAGCTCCCTCCAAGGCTTGACCTCCATGGATAATGGCCGTATCACGCAAGATTTCTGAATGGACATTCATCCGTCTCATTTCTTCCAAGTGCTGGAAGCGATTTTCAAAAACTGTCTCAACCATGGTTGACTGACCTTTTACAACTGACATCAAGGCTGTAAATTGGGCTTGCATGTCCGTTGGAAATCCTGGATGAGGCAGGGTTGTGACAGAAACAGGTTTAAGGTCAGTCACCGTTGATCGAATTCGAATACCTTCGTCTTCCTCAAGCACCTCGACTCCCATCTCCTGAAGTTTTGAGAGAAGGGGACGATTATGTTCCCAAATAGCGTCCTGAATCAGTACATCACCACCTGTCATGGCAGCTGCAACCATAAATGTTCCCGCTTCAATCCGATCTTGAACTACCTGATGAACTGCTCCTTTAAGATGTTCAACACCTTGAATGGTAATAGTTTCGGTACCTGCACCACGTACTTTGGCTCCCATCTTGTTCAAGAAAATCGCCAAATCAACAATTTCAGGTTCCCGAGCCGCATTCTCAATAACAGTTTTTCCCTCAGCCAAACAAGCTGCCATCATCAGGTTTTGAGTAGCACCTACGCTTGGGAAATCCATGAAGATATGTGCTCCCTTTAATTTCTCCGCATGCGCTTCAATGTAACCTGAGCGTTGCGTAATACGTGCCCCCATCGCCTCTAAACCTTGTAAGTGTAAATCAATGGGACGACTGCCAATTGTACAGCCACCTGGCATAGAGACCTTGGCATAGCCATTTCGTGCCAAAATTGGACCGAGTACAACAATTGAAGCCCGCATTTGGTTCACATATTTATAGGGTGCCTGACTACCAATCTGACCACTTGCATCAATGATAACCTGTTTTTCTTCCTCATCAAAGGTCACATCAATATCCAAACCACGTACAACGTTGTTCATGGTAAATACATCCGATAAAATAGGAACATTGGTTAAAGTTGAAGTCCCTTCTGAAGCTAAAATCGTTGCTGCTAACAAGGGCAGAACAGCATTTTTTGCTCCTTCTATCGCGACCTTTCCTTGCAAGGGATTTTTACTTCCAGTTACTATAATTTGATCCATAAGTTCTCTCTTTTCTATTGAAGTACAAATAGCTTACTGAGGGCAACGATATCTAGGAAGAAGCCTGACACGATATAGCCCAAAGCAATGGCGAAAAAGAGAAGTAAGACCTGAATCTTTCCAGTCTCTCGACTCCCCTTAAAAACTGATTTCCAATCAATGACCGATGTCAACAATATATGGGAGAGGTATATAAATAACAAGTGACTGAATAATTGAAATAATGAATTAAGCATGACTCTATTATAACAAACTTCCCCAAAAATTTGCCAAAAGAAACACAGCCCCTCCTCTGAAATCCTATCAAACAAAAAAAGCTAGGAAAATTCCTAGCTGTTAACGATTACCACAACGAATCCGGTTAATAGCTCGTTGCAAAGCAATGTTAGCGCGCATTTCCAAATCAATATTGTGGGCATTGTGAGCTTCTTCCAGCTCTCTTTCAGCCCGTAATTTGGCACGTTCTGCACGACTGACATCAATATCACGTTCCCGCTCTGCTGAGTCAGAAACAATGGTAATCAGGTCTTTATTTACTTCGATGATACCACCATTGACCGCAATCCAGTCCACATGGTTTTCATCATCTACCCGACGAACTTTGATTTCATCGATTTCCAAAACAGCAATCAATTCCAAGTGACCTGGATAGATTCCCAACTCCCCTTCTTTTGTTTTACACAAAACAAAGGCAGCGTGGTGATCGTATTTGATGCCATCCGGCGTTACGATTTGAACGGTCATTTGAGCCATGATTCACCTCTAAAACTTCATCTTATCCGCTTTGGCAAGTACATCTTCAATTGAACCAACGTTACGGAAGGCATCTTCTGGAAGATGGTCATGTTTACCCTCTAAGATTTCCTTGAAGCCTTTGACGGTTTCTTTAACTGGAACATAAGAACCTGGCATCCCAGTAAACTGCTCTGCCACATTAAAGTTCTGTGACAAGAAGAATTGGATGCGACGAGCGCGACCAACCAAAGTCTTCTCTTCATCAGACAATTCATCCATCCCCAAGATGGCAATAATATCTTGCAATTCTTGGTAGCGTTGAAGGACACGTTTGATTTCCATGGCAACGGCATAATGCTCCTCGCCCACAATCTCTGGAGCAAGGGCACGTGAAGAGGATGCTAATGGATCAACCGCTGGATAGATACCCAGTTGGGTCAATTTCCGTTCCAAGTTAGTTGTTGAATCCAAATGGGCGAAAGCAGTTGCTGGGGCTGGGTCTGTATAGTCATCGGCAGGCACATAAATAGCCTGAATGGATGTAACAGAACCCTTCTTCGTTGAAGTAATCCGCTCCTGCAACTGTCCCATTTCTGTCGCAAGTGTTGGCTGATAACCAACGGCTGATGGCATACGACCCAAGAGGGCAGACACTTCTGAACCAGCCTGCGTGAAACGGAAGATATTATCGATGAACAGAAGAACATCCTGCCCTTCCACATCACGGAAGTATTCCGCAATGGTCAAACCAGTAAGAGCAACACGCATACGAGCTCCTGGTGGCTCATTCATCTGACCAAATACCATGGCCGTTTTTTCAATAACACCTGATTCCTTCATTTCCCAGTAAAGATCGTTCCCTTCACGGGTACGCTCGCCAACTCCGGTAAATACAGAGATACCACCGTGTTCTTGGGCAATATTGTGAATCAATTCTTGGATAAGGACGGTTTTACCAACACCGGCACCACCGAAGAGACCAACCTTACCACCTTTTAGATAAGGTGCTAGGAGGTCGATAACCTTAATCCCTGTTTCCAAAATTTCGCTTGAAGTAGATAATTCGTCAAAAGCCGGCGCTTTCTTATGGATAGGCTCACGTTCAAAATCTGCCGGAAAAGACTCTTCAAGGTCAATGGTATCTCCCAACACATTGAAGACACGACCCAGCGTTTCTTTACCGACTGGAACAGAGATGGGACGACCTGTATCGAGAACTTCCATCCCACGTGTCAATCCATCCGTTGATTCCATGGCAATGGTCCGTACAACGCCATCACCAAGTTCCAAAGCCACTTCAAGCACGACTTTTTGTTTGGAATCATCATTTTTATATACAACGAGTGCGTTGTTAATCTCAGGAAGTTTATCTTCTGCTGCAAACGCAACGTCTACAACTGGTCCGACAACCTGAGTAATTTTGCCTGAACTCATTCTATTTCCTCTATTTCTATTACTCAAGGGCTGAGGCACCAGCTACAATCTCAGTAATTTCCTGAGTAATCGCTGCCTGCCGAGCCCTATTGTATTGGATTGTCAAATCGTTAATGACATTCTTAGCATTATCCGTTGCTGTCTGCATGGCTGTCATACCTGCTGCATTTTCAGCAGTTTTGGCATCCAAAATCGCTCCATAAATAGTTGATTCTGCATATTGAGTCAAGAGTTGTTCCAAAATAACCTCACGGTTTGGTTCCAACTCAAAGGTAGCTGTATAACCATCTGCTTCATTGTGGTCCAAATCTTCTACAGGAAGCATCTGTTGTACACGCACCTGACTGGTCAAACTATTGACATGGTGGTTATAACAAACATACAACTCATCAAAGAGTTCATTCTTGTACATCTCAACAGACTTAGAAATGATTTTTTGAACCTCTTCAAAACTTGGATTGTCTGCTAAACCACGCAATTCAAAGACAGGATTGATACCACGAGCACGGAAGAAATCAGCTCCCATACTACCAATAGCAATAATCTCATACTCATCTTTCGAGTCATGGTCCTGTTCAATCATCCCCATCACAGCCTTCAAAATACTGGAATTATAAGAACCTTTTAGTCCACTGTCAGAGGTAATGACAATATAACCAGATTTTTGAACTGGACGACGAATCAGCATTGGATTGCTTGTATCTGAAGCCATCAATTCTCCACGCAAGAGGTCCGTTGTAATCTGACGAACCTTGCTAGCGTAGATTTGAAAGGATTGCGCTAATTGCTCTGATTTGGCTAATTTAGAAGCCGAAACCATCTGCATGGCACCGGTGATTTGACTGGTTTTCTTAGTAGATGCAATTTTTGACTTGATTTCATTGAGAGAACCTGCCATTATTCACTCCTTTACTTAAAGACAGACTGGTCTTTGAAAGCTTGGATAGCAGCATTCAATTCATCTGTATCAGGAAGATCTTTTGTTGTGCGAATAACATCCAAAAGACTATCGTAGTGCAAATCAAAATATGCGTACAGTTCTTCTTCAAATGCCAAAATATCATCAATTGGCACTGAATCCAAGAAGCCATTTGTCAAAGCATACAAAATCAAAACCTGTTTTTCAACTGGAAGTGGCCTATGCAATGGTTGTTTCAACACTTCCACAGTCCGACGACCACGGTTGAGTTTGGCCTGAGTTGCTGCATCCAAATCCGAACCAAATTGAGTGAAGGCTTCTAGTTCCCGATAAGAAGCCAAATCGATACGAAGAGTACCTGCCACCTTCTTCATAGCTTTAATTTGAGCTGAACCACCTACACGAGATACAGAAGAACCCGCATCAATGGCTGGACGGATACCAGAGTTGAACAAGTCATCCTTCAAGAAGATTTGACCGTCTGTGATCGAAATCACGTTAGTTGCGATGTAGGCTGAAATATCCCCTGCCTGGGTTTCGATAAATGGCAGAGCTGTAATGGAACCGCCACCTAATTCATCTGAAACTTTAGCTGAACGCTCAAGCAAACGGCTATGTAAGTAGAAGACATCCCCTGGATAAGCCTCACGACCTGGAGGACGACGAAGCAAGAGGGACAACTCACGATAGGCTACCGCCTGTTTTGACAAATCATCATAAACAATCAAGACATGTTTGCCTTCATACATGAACTCTTCTGCCATCGCAACCCCAGCATAAGGAGCCAAGAAAAGCAATGGAGACGGTTGTGAAGCCGAAGCTGTCACCACGATAGTATAATCCAAGGCACCGTACTGACGAAGGGTTTCCACCTGAGTACGAACCGTTGACTCCTTTTGACCAATCGCCACATAGATACAAATCATATCTTGTCCTTTTTGGTTAAGGATGGCATCGATAGCAACTGATGTTTTACCTGTCTGACGGTCCCCGATAATCAATTCCCGCTGACCACGACCAATCGGAACCAAAGCGTCAATAGCCTTAAGACCAGTTTGAAGTGGTTCATTAACCGACTTACGTTGCATAACACCTGGTGCTGGATATTCAATCGGACGGGTTTTGCTTGTCCGAATGTCACCAAGTCCATCAACTGGCTGACCAAGTGGATTAATGACGCGACCAATCAAAGCAGAACCAACTGGCACTTCCATGATTTTTCCTGTACGACGAACAACAGAACCTTCACGAATATCAGTAAATTCACCCAAAATAATGATACCAACATCGTTGGTTTCTAAGTTTTGAGCCATACCGATTGTTCCATTTTCAAAGACCAAGAGCTCGCCACTCATGGCATTGTCAAGACCGTGGGCCCTGGCAATTCCATCACCAATATAGGTTACAACCCCTGTCTCTGTGTAGTCAAAGTCTGGTTGAAACCCTTCAATTTGTTGTTTTAGTAAAGCGCTAATTTCTTGTGCATTAATCACCAAAAGAACACCACTTTCTATTTTTTAAAGTTTATTTCTAATTTCTTTCAACTGTGTCCGAACACTGGCATCAATCACCTTGTGGTTAACCGTAACGATAAAACCGCCAAGAATACTTGGATCTAGTTCTTCCATGATTGAACGAACTGTCAAAGAAAATTTCTGTTGGACAAGCTTTGTCAGTCTGTCTTTTTGTTCGGGAGTCAAAGGATGGACCGAAACCACATGGGCATCGAATTCATTCTTACTCTTACTAATCGAACGTTTGGCTGCTTCTAAGGTTTCCAACAAGAGGTCCGCATGACCATCTCGAATGACTTCTTCTATCAATTCATTGACTTGATAGTAAGAAGATTGGCGAACCGTGCGAACAAAGTCTGACTTTTCAGCAGCTGATACGGTTGGTGACAAGAGGATGCGATTCAACTTGGTTTCGTGAATAATCGCAATCAAATCTGAAATCTGGTCATACATTCCCCAGATTTCTTGCTTATCACTTACTTTTTCAACGAATGACTGAGCATATTTTTGCACGAGGGCAGTTTCTCTTGCATTCATCTTACTTGTCTCCTAGCTTGTCAATATATCGATCAATCAAGGCTTGATGAGCTTCTTGGTTCAAATCTTCCAAGATAATTTTTCCTGCCAAGTCTACAGCCAAATCAGCTACTTGGACACGTAGATTTTCTTGGGCTTCACGTTTCTCAGCTTCAATTTCCATTTGAGCCTTTGTTTTTAAGCCTTGAATTTCAACATCTGCCTGTTCTAAGATACGTTTTTTCTCAAGTTTTGCACGCTCTACAGCATCTTGTACAATTTGCTGTGCTTCCACTCGACCTTGTGCTAATTCAGATTCTCGTTGGGCAACCAAATCCGACGCTGCCTGCAATTTTTCTTCTGCAGCATCAATATCACCTGAAATTTTTTGCTCACGTGCTTCAAAGATACCTGTAATACGATTCCAAGCAAAGACACGAATCAATACAATCAACAGGCCAAACGAAGCTGTTACAAGGATAAAATTGCCGAGAATGGTACTACTTGTACTGAGTAGTGTAATCATAAATCTTTTCTTCCTTTCCTATCCGTGTTCGTCACCAATTTTATTGCTCAAATACATAGACACCAGCATAACAAAAACATAACCCTGCAAACATGAAATAAAGACAGAAAAGGCTGTCCAAAGCACGTTCAAAAGAAAAGCAATCGGATATGCTAAAGCGCTCTGTTGAGACAATTGTAAGAGAAGAGATACCAGCACTTCACCCGCGTAGATATTACCATACAGACGCAAGGCCAGAGATGCTAAGTTTGTCACTTCTTCTAAGATATGCATGGGAGTCATGGCCCAAGGTGTCACAAATGCTTTTAAATAACCTTTAAAACCTTTGCGGCGAATTCCCTCGACATGACAGAAGACAATTGCAATCGTTGCTAGACCAAAGTCATAGGCCATATTGGCTGTTGGTGAGGTCCAAAGATTGTGTCCTTCTGCTGTTTCGATTTTGGTCATCAAACCCAAATTATTGGCAACTAAGAGGAAGGTAAAGACTGTGAAAAAGAAGAGTGAATAGCGTTTTGCATCTTCATCACCCAGATTTCCCTTGGTGAAATTTATGGTTAATTCATAAACATATTCCAGGACATTTTGTTTTCCTTTAGGTTTTAATTCCATGCGGCGACTTGCCCAGAAAACCAGGAGGAAAATAACGAAAATGGTAATGAATGAAACCAATACCATGGTCAGGTCAAAGGTTACGGGACCAAGGGTAAGGGTTGGACTTGCATGTTCTTCCAATGGAGGTTCCCCCTTTTTCTAATCTCTCTTTTCCTTAACCAAGTACAAATGCCATCGCGAGTGTTACGAAGAAAGTACCTTCGATAAAGGCTACACCCAAAAATACACCAGCCATTAATTTGCTTTGCATCTCTGGTTGACGAGCAGTCGAACTAAGGTAAGAAGCTACCAAAAGACCCTCACCGATACTTACTCCAAGACAGGCCAAACCTAAAGCCAATGCACCTAAATTCATGTTGAATTCTCCTTTAATTTTTTATACCATGTAAGCATACTCCTATTAAATGCGTTTGTCAAGAAAATACGGTCAATGTAAACGCTATATTCAGCTTTTGACAAAAAGAAAAAGAGCCTTTCGGCTCTTTTCTTCCTATTTAATAGCCTCATCAAACCGAGCTGATTCTTCCAAGAACTTTCTGGTCATCTGTTCCAAATTGAGTTCTTCCGTACCAATCGTAATCGCATGGTCTGCAATTTCATCCGTATCTGCAAAAAATTCAATATGGTTCTTGAGGTTAAAAAATTCCACAGGTGCATCACCGCCATACTCGCCATCCAAGTTTAACAACATTGGATGTTGGACGTCCAGAGAGCGAACATGCAGCGACTTGGTCTTGATGTATTCAATCTTATCGCTTTCGATGTGTTTGCCTCCATCAATAACCAGTCGAATCAGATGCAAAATCTCAAACAAATTATCAGTTTTTACCATAATCAAGGTAAATTGCCCATCGTCTAGCTTGGCATCAGGGACAATCTGTTCAAAACCTCCTATAGAATTGGTCAAAGCGACGAACATCATGGAAATCTTGCCTTCAAAAATACCATGATCATGCTCAACCAAGACAGGTGTGAATTGAACTTGTGGCAAAAGCTCTGCTCCTTTTACCACATATGCTAAATACCCAAACATGGTCTTGAGTTGGCTTGGAACACTATAGGTCAACTCTGTCAATGTACCAGCAGCTGCAATATTAATAAAGTAATGTTCCTGGTAAACACCTTTCTTATGGTTCTTTGCCAGGCCAATATCCATCAAAATTGTCTGATTTTTGCCAATCAACTTGGCGGCTTCGACTGGATTTCCGCGTGGAACCTTGAGAGCACGCGCGTAATCATTGGTTGTACCAGTTGGGATGATGGCCATTTTCGGTCGTTTTTCGAGAGGTGCAATACCGTTAACCACTTCGTTAATTGTGCCGTCACCACCTGCTGCAATAACCAGGTCAAAACCTGCTAAAGCAGCTCTTCTGGCTTCATTTTTAGCCGAATCCTTTTCAGGTGTCGTTTGAAAGGCAGATGTCTCATAGCCGAAGCCTTCTAAAATATCCAACACTTCTGCCACATTTTTTTTCATGATTTCCTGACCAGAGGTCGGGTTGTAAATCAATCGTGCTCGTTTACATTCTTCCATATCCAATACCTTAGAGACTTTCTAACCAAGCCTCGTCTTTTATTTCAATACCTAATTCTTGTGCCTTGGCCAACTTGCTTCCCGCGTCAGCTCCTGCGATGACTAAGTTAGTCTTTTTGGAAACCGAGCCTGCTACGTTGGCACCTAGGGCTTCTAGCTTGGCTTTGGCTTCGCCCCTCTTCATCCGTTCCAACTTACCTGTCAACACAACTGTCAGACCAGACAGTGCAGCATTTTCATCGGCCACCTGTCCTAGATAGGTCAAGTTTACGGCATTTTCCTTAAGTTCAGCTAAAAGTTGCTGGGCTCCTGAGCTGGCAAAGAAGCTGGTCAGTGACTTGGCAATAACCTGGCCCAATCCTTCTAGAGAGGCAATCTCGTCTTGGATGGCTTGAGCTAGGGCTTCCAAATCACCAAACTTCTCTAGTAAAATCTTGCTGGCCTTGCTGCCGACATGGCGAATGCCCAGACCGAACAAGAGCCGTTCTGCTGAATTACTTTTTGATGCCTGAATAGCTTGGTAGAGCTTATCTGCGGATTTTTCCTTGAATCCGTCTAGGGTTAAGAGGTCGTCCACTGTCAGTTTGTAGATGTCCGCCACATCCTTGACCAGACCCGCTAGGAAGAGTTTTTCTACAATAGAAGATCCCAGACCTGCGATATTCATAGCATCACGGCTGGCAAAATGCTCCAACTTGCTCATCAACTGGCTAGGACAAATGGGATTGATGCAACGGAGGGCAACTTCATCTTCGTAATGCTGCAAGTCGCTCTGACAAGACGGACATTGGCTTGGGACAGGCATGACTTCTTGGTCAGTCCGATACTTGTCCACTACTTTCAGAACGGCTGGAATAATGTCTCCCGCCTTGTAGACAATGACCGTATCGCCAATGCGGATGTCTTTTTCAGCGATGTAGTCCACATTGTGCAAAGTAGCACGGCTAACGGTTGTTCCTGCTAGCTGAACTGGACTGAGGTTGGCAGTTGGTGTAACGACACCTGTGCGACCAACGGTCCAATCAACTGATAGGATTTGCGCTTCTTTCTCCTCAGCTGGAAACTTGTAGGCCACCGCCCAGCGAGGTGCCTTAACGGTAAAACCGAGTTCTTCTTGGATAGCAAGGTCATTGACCTTAATGACGATACCATCGATTTCATAAGGCAAATCGTCTCGTCGCTCTGCCATTTTTTCAATAAAATCCCAAACTTCATCGATCGTATCTGCCAACTGGTAGTCGTGGTTGGTCACAAAGCCTAGACTATCCAGCTTTTCCAGTACTTGCGACTGGCTGGTCGCCTCAGACGGACTAGCCTCTTGGTAGAGGAAGGTAGCAAGACCGCGCTGAGCAACTACGCCTGTATCCAGCTGGCGAAGGGTGCCTGCCGCTGCATTACGTGGATTGGCAAATTCTGCCTCGCCTGCCTCCTGCCGCTGCTGATTTACGCGGTCAAAAGAAGCTTTTGGCATGTAGCACTCGCCACGGACAGTCATATCAACTATCTTTGGCAAGGTCAGGGGAATGTCCGCCACTCGCTTGAGATTTTCCGTGATATTCTCACCGACACTGCCGTCGCCACGTGTTGCACCAACCACCAGATTGCCCGCTTCGTAGGTCAGGGAAATGGACAGACCATCAATCTTGAGCTCACAGATGTAAGTCGCCTGCGGAAATTCCTTGCGAACACGCTGATCGAAGGCATCCAATTCTTCACGCGAAAAGGCATCCTGCAAGCTAAAAAGAGGATAAACATGGGCATATTTTTCAAAACCGTCTAAAATTTTGCCACCAACGCGGTGGGTGGGACTGTTAGGCAATACCAAGTTGGGATGAGCTGTTTCCAGCTCCACCAATTCCCGATAAAGTTTGTCGTATTCAGCGTCAGACACACTTGGCTTGTCTGTTCGGTAGTATTCGTCGGCATACTGGTTGAGGATGGTAACCAGCTCTTCAATTCTTGTTTTCATAAGTACATTATATCATGAAAAATAAGGGACTGGTCATTTAACACTTGGACAAGCTTTTGATTTTTAGATAAATTTGATAAAAAACGGTATAATAAAATCAACATAATTTTTGGAGGTGGCTTATGCCTGTTACTTATAAACGTCAAGATGATTTAGAGAAATTATTTGAAACCTTTGCCTCATTTGATGAGATGGAAAAGGTGGAATTTCCGGATCCAAAATCAGCTCCCCAGCAAGATGAAAGTGCTGAGTAGGCCATATGTTTGGTTTTGAAAACTTGCCTACTTCCATCCTGCAAGCTGGTGCGATTTTCCTATCCATTATCATCGAGGCCCTGCCCTTTGTTTTGATAGGTTCCATCCTGTCTGGTTTCATTGAGGTTTTTGTCAGTCCCGATCTAGTTAGACGCTTTCTGCCTAAACAGCCAATTTTAGCAGTTATCTTTGGTAGTTTTGTTGGTTTAATTTTTCCTTCTTGCGAGTGCGGTATCGTTCCTATCGTCAATCGACTCTTGGAGAAAAAAGTCCCACAATACACCGTCATTCCCTTTTTAATCACAGCTCCTGTGATCAATCCAATTGTACTGTTTGCGACCTTTATTGCTTTTGGAAATTCCTGGGTCTTTCTTATCTATCGTGCCCTTGGTTCACTACTGCTCGCCATGGTTGTGGGCTTGATTTTAGCTTATTTTGTCAAAGAGCCTATTCTCAAGCGTGCTCTAGAAGACAATCATCAGCATAGCTTGGAGACAAGATCAATTTGGAAAAAAATAGGACATGCCCTTATTCACGCTATTGATGAATTTTTTGATACGGGACGCTATTTAGTGTTCGGTTGTTTATTTGCCAGTCTGGTGCAGGTCTATGTTCCGACTGCCTTGTTAACCAGTATCGGACACAGTCCTCTAACAGCAATTTTACTGATGATGGTTCTTGCTTTCCTACTCTCGCTTTGTTCAGAAGCGGATGCTTTTATCGGTGCATCTTTGCTGTCTAGTTTTGGTTTTGCGCCTGTAATGGCCTTTCTCATCATTGGCCCTATTGTAGACGTCAAAAATCTTCTGATGATGAAATCCTATTTCAAATCATGGTTCATCGGTGCCTATGTCGGTCTGGTGTCCTTACTTGTCCTTGTCTATTGCTGGGTGATTGGAGGTCTAGTATGATTCGATTTTTGGTATTAGCTGCTTATTTTGAAATGACCATGTATCTCTACGTGTCTGGTAAGTTGGACCAGTACATCAACTTGCACTACACCTACTTGGCATTTTTATCCATGATTCTCGCTTTTATCTTGGCGCTGGTGCAATTAGTTGTCTGGATGAAGCAAATGGAAACCCCCAGTCATTTAACCAGTCGGTTGGCAAAAACATCCAGCATCTGCCTTTTACTGATTCCCTTAGCAGTTGCCTGGCTTTTTCCAACAGTGAGCCTCGATTCAACAACTGTCGCCGCCAAGGGCTATCATTTCCCTTTAGCTGCTGAAAATGATACTGGTACTCAGGCCCAAGAAGGGACAAGCGTGCAATACCTGAAACCAGATACATCCATTTACTTTACAAAATCCACCTACCAATCTGAAATGCGTAAGATTGCTGACCACTATTTGGCCCAGGAAAAGATCCAGATTACCAGTGAAAACTACATGGAAGTCATGGAAGCCATCTATGATTTTCCAAGTGAATTTTCTGGAAAAACGATTGAAATGGTCGGCTTTGTCTACAATGATCCTGACAATAGCCAGCAATTTTTCCTCTTCCGCTTTGGTATTATCCACTGTATCGCTGATTCAGGTGTCTATGGTTTATTGGTGACTGGCACCAATCAGACCTTTTCAGATAATAGTTGGGTTAAGGTCGAAGGGACAATTAAGGTGACTTACCATACAGCCCTTGGACAGAGTTTACCATCCATTGAAACCCAAAGTATCCAGTCGGTCCAGGAACCTGACAACCCCTATGTTTATCGTGTTTTTTAAGAAAATCCTTTTGAAAAGTGAATTTTCTGACAATTTGTGGTATACTATTACTGATATTCAACAGATAGGAATGAAATTATGTCATCACATGTATTATTTACAATTTTTGGTGCTAGTGGCGACCTTGCCAAACGCAAACTCTATCCATCTTTATTTCGCCTCTATAAGGCTGGACACATCAAGGAAAACTTTGCAGTAATTGGTACAGCTCGCAGACCTTGGACCAAGGAATTTTTTGAGCAAACCGTCATTGAATCACTGGGTGATCTGCCTGACACACCACGTCAAGCTCATGAGTTTGCTAGTCATTTCTACTATCAAAGCCATGATGTCAATGACACGGAACATTATGTAGCTCTTCGTAAATTGCAGGACGACTTGTGTGAAAAATACGATACCCAGCACAACAAGGTCTTCTTCCTCTCCATGGCTCCAGAATTTTTCGGAACTATTGCCAAACATCTCAAATCTGAGCAAATCGTTGATGGACAAGGTTTTGAACGTTTGATTATTGAAAAACCTTTCGGAACTAGCCTTGCTACAGCTACCAAACTCAATGATGAATTGGCAGCTGCCTTCAATGAAGACCAAATCTACCGTATCGACCATTACCTAGGCAAGGAAATGGTGCAAAATATCTTTGCGGTTCGCTTTGCAAATATCATTTTCGAGCATATTTGGAACCGCGATTACATTGATAACGTCCAAATTACATTTGCTGAAGCGATTGGTGTTGAGGATCGTGGGGGCTACTACGATCATTCTGGCGCCTTAAAAGACATGGTGCAAAACCATGCCCTTCAAGTTCTTTCCCTTCTAGCAATGGATAAGCCAGCCAGCTTCAAGGAGGAAGATGTCCGCGCTGAAAAGATCAAGGTCTTCCAACACCTTCGTCAACCTTCTGATGAGGACCTCAAACGCAACTTTATCCGTGGTCAATATGCAGCAGGTTCCATCGACGGAAAAGACTACGTTAGCTACTTGGATGAACCAAATATTGCCGAAGCTTCTCAGACAGAAACCTTTGCAGGAGGGGTCTTCTTCGTTGATACTGACCGTTTCCGTGATGTACCTTTCTTCTTCCGTACAGGTAAACGTCTGACAGAAAAGGGCACGCGCGTGACCATCACCTTCAAGCACGCAGAAGATATTTTTGGTCAACCTTCTGAGGCCAACGTCTTGACCATCTTCATCCAACCAACCGAAGGCTTTATGCTCTCTATCAACGGTAAGGAAGTTGGTTCCCACTTTGCTCTTACTCCTGCCAAACTCAACTTCCGCCACAATGCAACTGCTCTTGGAAATTCACCTGAAGCCTACGAAAAACTATTTTTCGATGTCCTAAATGGTGATTCTACTAACTTTAGCCATTGGGAAGAAGTGAAAGCAAGCTGGAGCTTGATTGACCGCATTGTTGATTTGTGGGCAAGCAACCAAGTCCCACTCCACACCTATCCAGCTGGAACTATGGGACCTGAGGCTGCCTTTGATTTGTTAGAAAGCTACGGTTGCAAGTGGGTCTGGACACCAGATGTGTGGTATCGTGAACGTGGCTTGTTGAAATAAAAATATGAAAACTGGAGCAATCCAGTTTTTTTCGGAGATATTTATGACTGTATTAAACACTATTCTCACCCAACTTGAAGCAGCCAGCCATGCTGGCACCCTCAAGCGTTATGAAAAAATTGGCGAAACTAAGCCCTACTACGGCGTTCCGATGGGAGCTATTTCTGGTATCGCCAAGGCCTATAAAAATCGACTGGACTTGTTTGCTCCACTCTGGCAAACAGGTGTCCTCGAGGCACAATATTTAGCTATTCAAATTGCCAAAACAAAACCTGACCAGCTGACTTCTGCCGCTTTAGAGGCTTGCCTCAATGAACAAGTTTCGGTCAACGTCCTCGATAAGCTGGCTTCCATCATTCTTAGCAAACGCAAGGATAGCAAAGACTGGGAGGAATACTTACTCATCCAAGACAAAGCTATTTTTCAGCGACTTGGTTGGTTCCTTCGTGCCAAATACTTTGCTGGAAAAGCAGCAACAAATCAAGAAATTGAAGAGACTCTAGACCATATTCGCCAGCATTTACAGAATGCAGAACCACTTATCCAATGGACCATGAACCAGTGCTTGGTGGAGATTGCCGTTGCTTACCCCGACTATCTAAAACAAGGCCTTGCAATCGGTCAGGAGTTAGCTGTCTATGTGGACATGAAAGTTCCAAAAGGCTGTACTTCTGCCTATGCACCAGACTGGATTGAGGCATTATTGAGGAGAAAATAAGATGCAACATAAAGGAACTCAGGTATTAGAAACAGAACGTCTAATTTTACGCCCCTTTCAAGCAACAGATGTTGAGTCAGTTTTCCAAAACTGGACTTCAGATGAAAAGGTCACCACTTATCTGACCTGGACAACTCATCAAAGGCTGCAAGATACAGAAGACTATATCCAGTTCTGTATCCAGTCTTATTCACAGGAAAAAACGTACAGGTGGGCTATTGAACTCAAAGAAAGTCAGCAAGCAATTGGCGATATTTCCGTGGTCAACCTAGACGAACGAGTACAGGCTGCTGAATTGGGCTGGTTGTTGGGCAGCCAGTGGTGGGGACAGAACTATATGCCCGAAGCCCTTGAAGCAGTCAATCGCTTTCTACTGGAAGAGGTTGGCTGTTTACGGATTACGGCTGTACACGATAGTGAAAATCGCCCTTCTGGTCGTGTTATGGAAAAAGTTGGCATGACCTATGAAGGTACCCTTCGACAAGCTGCTCGAAATAATCGTGGTATTGTGGATATTGCCATTTACTCACTGTTGCATACAGATAGAAAAAGTCGCTAGTTCTTGTTGAACTAACGACTTTTATACTTCTCTCTTTTGACTAATCAACCGGCAGATACTTCGCTAAGTAGTCTTCCACCAATTGCATATATTCTTGATTGGCAGCATAATCATTTTGCAGACCGTGGCCTGAATGCTCAGCGGTAAGAAACTGGTAATCAACACCATTTTCTTTCAAAGCTTTTTCTAATCGCACTGCTGCTTTATAAGGTTGCACCTTATCATGCTTGCCATAGATGACTACGCTTGGTACGGTTTCATCCGTCACCCAGTGGACTGCTGAGATTTCATTGACAATCTCCTTGTAACTACCGTCCATAATCATCTCCTCTGTTACTTCTTGACCTGACGTGGCACTGACAAGCCCCGCAGCCGCCTCATGATTGGTATCTGCTCCATAAATGCCCCAATCTTCCATGTAAAAGCTAGAAGGGCCAACGCCACCGAAGGTCAAAACCACAGGAACAGGAGCTTCTTTGGCATCTCGATAAGCGTAAATCATAGCTAGAGCATGACCAGCTGAACCACCTGAAATAGCCATTTTGTCAATTGTATAACCTTCATTTTTAGCCGCCTCAATCACATGAGGAATGCTGTCTTTGATTTCCTGAGCCTGAGAAGTAACACTTGCTCCATTCTCATCCGTCCGCAAGGTATAGTTGATACCAGCTGCTACATAGCCCTTAGAAGCAAGCCATTGCAACATCTGCTGGTCGTCTTTTTTATCACCACTCGTAAATCCACCCGCATGAAGATAGACAACAAGTCCATACGTTTTTTTACTGTTATCCGCAGGTAGATAGAGGTCAAACTTTTGTGCTTCTCCTTCTCCGTAGGACAGGTCAGTCACCATTCTCCCAATCTGGTCAGACCATTCCACCGAATATTCTTTAGCCCAAGCAGGTTTCAAAAAGTTTTTTGAAGCCACGCCCGCAAGAAGAGCTATCACAAATACCAGAATTCCA
Organism: Streptococcus sp. 29896; assembly: GCF_032594915.1. Classification (NCBI taxonomy): domain Bacteria; kingdom Bacillati; phylum Bacillota; class Bacilli; order Lactobacillales; family Streptococcaceae; genus Streptococcus; species Streptococcus suivaginalis. The sequence goes on from NZ_CP118733.1 coordinate 1,222,510, forward strand.
AATCCCACAAATTTTCTCCTTCTCATAAAAAATTACCTCCCCAAAGTGTTCCACCTAAGAGTAGGTTAAGAAAAATACGGACCAACAAGCGTCCAATTAAAATTCCAACAATCGCTATAAGTCCTAAAACAAGCCAACGTTTTATCGTCATGATTACTCCTTGACATTTCAATTTATTTCATTTAAGATGTAACAAGTGTAACATTTAATTATTTCTTATGCAATAGCAATGCAGCCATATGTAACAAATCAAAGGAGTTTGTATCATGTCAGCCAGTCACTATATTCAAGAAGCCTTACTGCAACTCATTCAACAAAAGGAGTATGAAAAAATCACCATAACTGACATTGCAAAACGGGCTGGTGTAACTCGAATTAGCTTCTATCGAAATTTTGACAGCAAGGATGCTATATTGGAGCTAGCCTTGAAATCTGCATTCCAAGCCTATCAAGCAGAGCATGGAACCGACCTATCTTTCCCGGCACTGTTTGCCTTTTTTCAGCAGAACAAGAGCCTGATTGACTGCCTCTACAAGAGCGAAAAGGAAATTTTTATCGCCCAGCTTCTGACAGACAAGCAAAGCCTTTCTACATTACCGACTGAGGTTGCCTATTCCTATGCCTTTGTCGGCTATTCCATTCTAGGAGCCTGCACTGCTTGGTACCAACGGGGCATGGTGGACACTGCAGAAGAAATTACAAGAATTATGGACCAGCAAAAAAGTAGCTAACTGTCACAGTTAACTACTTTTTTCATTCTATACCAATCCCTCCAAGAGCCCACGCATGAACTCTTCGGATTTGAATTCTCCGATGTCATCGATTTTCTCACCGAAACCAATCAGCTTGACTGGAATATCTAATTCCTGACGGATAGCAAGGACAACACCACCTTTTGCAGTACCATCTAGCTTGGTCAAGACAAGACCTGTCAACGGGGTAATTTTTGCAAATTCCTTGGCTTGACTAAGGGCGTTTTGACCTGTGGAGGCATCCAATGCTAAGAGGGTTTCATGCGGTGCATCAGGCAGGGTCCGTTTGATGATGCGACCGATTTTTTCCAGCTCTGCCATGAGGTTTTCTTTATTTTGCAAACGACCTGCTGTGTCAATCATGAGAATATCCACACCTTCTGCCACGGCACGTTTTACCCCGTCAAAGACCACACTGGCTGGGTCTGACTTTTCAGGACCCGTGACCACAGGCACATCGACACGGCGACCCCACTCGACCAGTTGGGCCACCGCACCTGCACGGAAGGTATCCGCCGCAACCAGCATGACCTTCTTGCCAGCCTGCTTGTACTTGTAGGCCAACTTACCGATAGATGTCGTCTTCCCAACACCGTTGACACCGACAAAGAGCATGACTGTCAAATCATCTTGGAAATTGATTTGCTCACTGAATTGACCATCTTTTTCGTAAATATCCACCAATTTTTCGATGATGACCCGACGGAGTTCATCTGTCTTCTTGGCATTTTGGAGCTTGGCTTCATAGCGGAGCTCCTCTGTTAGAGTAGAAGCAACTTGCACACCTACGTCTGATAAAATTAGCATTTCTTCCAACTCTTCGAAAAATTCTTCATCAACCGAACGGAAATTGGCAAAGAATTCATTGAGCCTTGCCCCAAAGCCTGTACGGGTCTTTTTCAAGGTCCGCTGGTACTTGTCCTGCTCACTTTCTTGCTCTACTGGAACAACTTCCTCACCAGGCTCTTCCTTGACCTTGGTTTGAATAGCAGGGTCAAAGCCTTGTTCCTGCGCTTCCTTCACTCGAGCCGCAGCGGCTTCTTTAGCTGCATAATATTGAGCCATCATGTCTAATGTCCGTTGTTTCTGAGCTTCTTGCTCGGCAGTCAATTCAGGCTCTACTACTTCAGACTGGAACTCTTCCATTTCTTGACTAGCTAACTCAACTTCAGTAGTTACAGTATCTTCGCTTGAAGTCGACTGTTCCGTTTCTACTTCTTCAACAAGAGCAACTTGCTCCTCTTGTTTTTCTTGTCCAAATAATCGATCAAATAATCCCATATTAGTCCTCATTCAATACATAGTGCTCGATGGCCCAAGCAATGCCATCTTCATCATTGGTTTTTGGCAAGACAAGGTTTGCCGCAGACTTGATTTCATCAGTCGCATTCGCCATGGCAACACCCAAACCTGCCCATTCAATCATCGAAAGATCATTTCCTTCATCACCACAAGCCATAACTTCTAACCGATCAATCCCCAGATGTCCAATCAACTTGGCCAAACCATTTGCCTTATGGACACCTTTTGGACTCCATTCGAGCAAGATATCACGCGATTTGAAAATCTCGAAACGCTCGTGAAGTTCCGCAGGAATTTTTGGAATTTGTCCATCCAAAAAGTCTGCTGCCACAGCTGAAACTGCCTTATTGTAAACAAAATCTTCTGGCAGTTCCTCATCTGTCACAGGGATTTTATTCAAAAGTGGATTGGCTGTTAAATAGAGAGATTCATGGGCAGCAGGTAGCGAATAGACATCACCACCATAGAGAACATCCAGAGGCAAGTCCAAATCATTTGTCACACGACGGATGGCGCGGACATCTTCAATTGTGAAGCCAACCTTATCCAAAACCCGACCTGTATTTTCCTGGACTAGACCACCGTTAAAGGTAATGGAATACTGGCTCTCACCTAGCAAATCCAATTCTTCTAGAAAACTACCGATAGCTTGCAAGGGCCGTCCTGTTGTCAGAACTACATAAACTCCACGCTCACGCGCTGCCTGCAAGGCCTTTTTATTGGCTTCTGAAATCCGTTTGTCCGATGTCAGAAGCGTTCCATCCAAATCCAATGCAATCAACTTAATTGCCATTTACTAATTCCTCCATATAAGCCATGACTGCCTCATCATTGCAATGCCCAATTACCAGATCTGCTTGCGCTTTCACTTCATCAATAGCATTTTCTGTCGCAACCGAATAGGCTGCCAGTTTCAACATTTCCAAATCATTTTGATTGTCACCAAAGGCAATCAGATTTTCTCCAGTCACCCCTAAGTGTTGGCAGAGGTGAGAAAGTCCGATCCCCTTGTGAACCCCTGACAAGATGATATCAATCGATGTAAAGCCGGTAGTCACGGCAGATAATTGTTGAAAATGTTTGTTGATCCAGTCCTGCGCTTCTACACGAATAGCTTCATCGATGTAAAGATTTAACTTGATAATCTCTTCAGAAATATCTTCAAAGCTCGGTACCAATACAATGTCATGATAATAGCCAGACAATTCTCTGTATAGCCCCTCTTCAACTTTATCCAACATATAAGAGGCCTTCAAGCCAGACAAGGTAACATACTGCGGATGAACATAACCACTCTTAACCAGCTCATCCACCAAGGCTAGATAAGTCGATGGCTGAATGGGATCGTCTAAATAGATTGTTTGATTGCGATAGACAACTACAGCCCCATTTTCAGCAACCAGAGCAATATCATCTAAAAATTCCTCGAACAACTGTTTGAGACTCGGCAGAGAACGACCGCTAGCCGCAACAAACAAATAGCCCTTTTCCTTAAACTGCATTAACAAATTTCGAAAACGACTGGCATCAAATCCATGGTCATTTCGTAAAAATGTCCCATCCATATCCGTTGCAATGATTTTCTTATACATAACAAACAACCTCCGTCCAGTCCTTTTATTATACCATATTTCGCCCTATTTCCCTTTCGTCTAGTCGAATTTCCATCAAGAAAAAACCTGGAAATTTCCAAGTTTTTCTAGTTCTTAATCTGTATAGGCTTCCACATCTTTCAGTTTGACCGACACAATCTTGGACACGCCAGATTCCTGCATAGTCACCCCATACATGGCATCCGCCGCCGCCATAGTCCCTTTTCGGTGGGTCACGACGATAAATTGACTGTCCTTATCAAAGCGATTGAGATAGTCCCCGAAACGCTTGACATTGGCCTCATCCAAAGCTGCCTCCACCTCGTCCAAGATGACAAATGGAATGGTCTTGACGCGGATAATGGAAAATAGCAGAGCGAGGGCCGAAAGGGCTTTTTCGCCACCTGACATGAGGTTGAGCGATTGAATTTTCTTACCCGGAGGCTGAACAGAAATCTCCACACCTGCAGTCAGTATGTCTGGACTGGTCAAAATCAAGTCCGCAGAGCCACCGCCAAACATTTGCTTAAAGGTTGTTTTGAAGCTTTCTCGAATAGCTTCAAAGGTCACTTTAAAGCGTTCCTTAACCTCTCCGTCCATCTCATGAATGGTGTTCAAGAGCAAATCACGAGCTGAGAGGATATCAGTCCGTTGCTCCTTGAGGAAAGTCAGGCGGTTATTGACCTCATCATACTGCTCAATGGCATCCAGGTTGACTGGCCCCAAGGCACGAATGGACCGCTCCAAATCTTTGACCTGTGCTTCTGCCTGTGCAAGATTATCTACTTCCTTAGCTTGACTGCTGGCCTCTTCAAAGCTCATCTTGTACTGTTCACTGAGATTAGAGAGAAGAGACATCAACTTGTCGCTGGCCTGCTCACAATCTGCTTCAAGTTTAGCTTGCTTGCGAATCAGGTCATCATTCTTTAAACGAGCCTGCTCCAAGCGACCTTCCAAATCTTCAAATTGTCCATCAATATCTTCCAATTCAAACTTGAGACGAATATGTAATTGGCTGGTCTCTACTTGCTTTTGGTTGGCTGCTGCTAGTTGTTCCTGCAAGGTTTCCAAACTGCTATCATCCAGGGCTACCGTTTTCTGATTGATGATGTCTTCTAGAAGACCAATTTCTTTTTCAGTAGCTGCTACTTCATCCTGCAAGCGTGTCAGGTCTGTCTGTTCAAAGCCAAGCTGACCAACAAACTGAGTCTGTTCCAATTTCAAGCTGGACAGTTGCCCTTGCAAATTAGACAAGCTTTCTTGTACTGCATCTCGGTTGTTCTTAACTTCTTCGATCTGCTTGTTGAGCTGATCTTTCTTGTCCGCTAAGGCCGACAAGTCTTTCTGGTAACCAGCTTCTAATTCTTTCAATTCTACCAAAATGGTCGGACTGGTTTGACTGATTTGAAGGTCATACAAACTAGTTAATTGCTGCAGTCTTTCCAAGGCTTGCTCATGACGGAGTCGGATTTCTTGTTCCATCAAGCGAGCTTCCTCGCCTTGGCTTTTAATCTTTTCAAGTTCTAGACGAGCCTGGTCAAGACTGACTTTTTGAGATGACACCTTGTCTTCTTGGGCTTTTAACTGGCTAGATAGCTCTGCTATTTCCCCAAGTAACTGATCTAGTTCTGGCTTGACAAAAGTGGTATTGTTATTGCGGCTGCTACCGCCAGCAAAGGCTCCACCTGGTCGAATTTCAGAACCGTCCAAGGCTACCATACGCACTTGGAACTTGGTCGCACGCGCCGCTTGGTTGGCATTATCAACGGTGTCAAAAATGGCAACAGTTCCCAGTAAGTTTTGAAAAATGTTGCTAAGTCGAGGCTCAAAAGTCACCAAATCACTAGCCAAGCCCAAGAATCCAGTTGCCATCTTTAAGACTGATTCATGATGGCTGGCCAGCTGCCGAGCTTTAATGGTTGTCAAAGGCAAGAAGGTTGCCCGCCCCTGCCTTTGTTGTTTAAGAAAAGAGATAGCAAACTTGGCAGTCGCCTCGTCCTCTACGATAATATTTTGACTGGCACCACCAAGAGCAATTTCAAGAGCTGTTTGATAGCGAGTATCAAAGGTCAGGTGTTCACTGACCGCTCCGATAATACCTCCGATAGACTGGGCGTTCTGCAAGACTGCCTTGACCCCTGCGTAGAAGTTGGAATGATTTTTCAAAATCGCTTCCAGACTGGCTTGGCGGGCCTGTTTGGCCTTGACCTGATCCAGGAGGTCAAACATGACAGCCTGGTCCTCTTGATAAGTTTGCTCAGCCTGCTGTACAGCTTGAGCCTGTTTCTGATAATCTTTCAAGAGCTGACTCAGGCTAGATTCGGCTTGGTTTCTTTCTACTTGATGGCTGGCAACTTCAGCATCAACTGTCTCTTTTTCCGCCTGCAAACGACGGACTTCTTCCGATTTGCTCTCTGTTAGGCGGATCTGGTTGGCAATATCCTGCTCGACTTTGGTCAGGTTGTTGGACATGTCTGCTTCTTCTTGTAAGAGTGTCACGTATTGCTCACGAAGGTGGTCCAAGACCTGCTCTGGATCTTCAGAGAAGTAGGCAATTTCCTTTTCCAATTCAACAATCTGTTGTTTAATCCTTGCCAACTTGCTATTCAAATCGGCAATAACTTCCGTCTTGTCTGCAACCTGCTGGCTGGTCTTGTCCAGCTTCTCTTGCAAGATCTGTAAGCGGTCTTGGGCCTCTTGCTTACTGGATTCATTCTGACTGGACTCCAGTTTGTGGACTTCGATTTTCCGTTCTAAGTCGCTAATCAGTTTGGTCAAGTCCAAGAGAACAGCTTGTTCTCTCTCTATCTGCTCGGTCAGTTGGTGCCGTTGGTGCTTGAGATCTTGGTTTTCCTGCTCCAAGTTGGAACGGAGTTCATAATAGTTGGTCAAATCTGCCTTAACGGCTTCCAACTCCTCCTGCTTGGTCGTCAGTTTTTCACGACCAACAAGAACCTGAGCCACCAAGACATCCAGATAGAGTTCGGTGCGTTGTCCGTCTAATTCCAAGAATTTTTTAGCCGTCTGGGCTTGTTTTTCCAAGGGTTTGACCTGGTTGTCCAACTCGTAGATGATGTCTTCCAAGCGATCCAAATTATCCTGAGCCTGAGCTAGCTTGCTTTCGGTTTCTTTCTTACGGGTCTTATACTTGAGTACTCCTGCTGCTTCTTCAAAGATCGCTCGACGCTCTTCTGGCTTAGAATTAAAAATCGCCTCCACACGTCCTTGAGAAATAATGGAGAAAGAATCCCGACCCAATCCGGTATCCATGAATAGACCATGAATATCCCGCAGTCGAACTTTCTTCCCATCAATCAGGTACTCACTATCCCCTGACCGATAGATGTGGCGTTCAACCTTAATTTCCTTAGCCTTATCCGCGATAAATCCGCTAGAATTATCCAAGGTCACCACTACTGAGGCATAGTTAAGAGCCTTACGGCTTTCTGTTCCCGCAAAGATAACATCAGGCATCTTTCCACCACGCAGGCTTTTTGCAGAGGATTCTCCTAAGGCCCAACGTAGACTTTCAGTAATATTGGATTTACCAGAACCGTTTGGCCCCACCACGGCAGTCACCCCACGGTCAAAGACCACCTTGGTCTTGTCTGCAAAGGATTTGAAACCTTGCATTTCGATTGATTTGAGATACATACTTACCCTCTGGCCTCCACCGCATTTTTGGCAGCAGCCTGTTCCGCTAATTTCTTAGATCGCCCTTTACCACGACCAATCGCCCGTTCATCTACCGACACTTCTACCTCGAAGACCTTGTCATGGGCAGGACCTGATTCTGAAACTACTCGATAACTAATGGCGATTTCCCCGTTGACCTGCAAAATTTCCTGCAAGGCCGTCTTGTAGTCCGTTACACGTTCAAAATTGCCTACCTCTAACTGCGGAATCATGACCTGATACAGAAAGGCCTCCACAGTCTTTTCTCCCTTGTCCAATAGCAGAGCCCCCAAGAAAGCCTCGAAAGCATCTCCTAGAATGGTATCCCGATTGCGGCCGCCAGATTTTTCCTCACCTTTGCCCAGTCTAATATAACGATCAAAACCGCAGGCACGAGAAAAGCCAGCTAAGGACTCCTCCCGAACAAATGTTGAACGAAGTTTTGACATTTCCCCTTCTGGATAATCTGGGTATTTCTGATATAGATACTTGGAAATAATCAATTGCAGAACAGCGTCTCCTAAAAATTCCAAGCGTTCGTTGTGTGAAATTTTTAGAAGGCGGTGCTCATTAGCGTAAGAAGTATGGGTGAAGGCAGTTTCTAACAAGGCCAAATCACTAAAATCAATCCCAAACTCTGCTACTAATTTTTCTTGTAAGGTTTGCATCTCTTGCTCCTTTCTAATTACCTGCTTAAGCAAGCTATTTCCTATTATACCATATTTTACACTGGACTTCTCCTCTTAACTTGGCTTTCCTCAAGTAGCCTATCTCCCATTCCTGTAAACATTTACATATTCGCTATATTTCGATAAAATGGAAGAAAAAGAAGGGAGTTAGTATGCACAATAAACCAAAACCATTCAATACCTCACTACTCTCCCTCATCCAGTTCATCGGAGCTATTTTAGTTATCGCCCTCCATTGCCGCAGGTTATTTGAAGCAGACCAGCTCCACTTCATCCAAAAATCCATCTTTAGTCGCATGGTCGTCCCCTACTTCATGGTCACCGCCAGCTTCTTCCTCCGACGCAACTACCCCAGTCTCTCCAAACAATACCTGATCCGCTACAGCAAACAATACCTGACTTGGTCCGCCCTCTACCTGCCCTTCTACCTCTTCTACCTAACTCTTCAAGAAATCCCCTTCCCCTACTACCCACTCGCACTCCTAGTCGGACTGACCTACACCGGCCCCAGCTACCAACTCTGGTACATGCCCGCCTTCTTGCTTGGCCTTGTCCTCGTTCATTTTTCCTTGGAGAAATGGGGCTGGCGCATCACAGCTTGTCTAGCCTGCCTCCTCTATCTCCTAGGCTCAGTCGAAACCTACTCCTCCTACCTGGCAGAATCGGTTGTCCTGACCGCATTTGACAGCTACAAAACCTTCTTTTTCACCAGCCGCAACGGCCTCTTCTACGCACCGATTTTTGTCCTGACAGGCTTTTATCTAGCCGACAAACTCAATCAACCCATTTTCCAATACAGACAAAAGACCAAACTACTTGTCTGCACAGCCCTTTTAGCTTTTGAAGCCACTGTCATCTATCTCAATCAGGGCTACGACAAGAACTTTCTATTTAGCCTGATTCCATTCACAGCCTATCTAGTCGCCTGGACCCTAACCACAGACCTCTTCCGTCAGAAAAAATTCCAATTTCTCAAAGAATACGCCAGCTATTATTATTTTATCCATGTTATCCCAGTCGAAATCAGCTTTTTCTTCCTAGAAACTAGTGCCCTGACCAAAATACAGCAAGGTTGGTTAGTCTTCCTTATCACCATCATCACTTGCCAACTGCTCAGCTGGTTAATCATTAATACTCAATGAAAACCAAAAACAAACTAGGCGACGCAGATGCGGATAGAACACTGTTCCTTATTATATTTCAAGGGAACAGGCTGAAAAGATCCACTGGACCTTTTCACTCATCAAATCCAGTCAACAACGTCTGATTTTGATTTTCGAAGAGTATAAGCACAAAAGAACCTTGAAAGATCTAACTTACAAGGCTTTTTTACAAATCAAAATCCTCTTTCAACTTATCAATCACCTGTTGAAGTAAATCCCGATTGACACTGTATTTGACATCGCTGTCTTTGGTATTAAAGAGAAGGAGGTCACCGTTGATCAGTTTCTGGGTGTGAAAGGACACTGCTGCCCCTGTAATAGCCAGACGTTCTGCAATATCCTTGCTCTTGGCATGGGGCTTGGTCAGCTCCACCAAGACCTGATAACGCGTACTATCGCTGATGACTTTAAGAGCCGTTGTCAAATCATCCAGATCCAGCTCGTCATTTGAGAGCATAATCTGGTCAATTCGACAGGAAGCTAAAAGAGCGACTTTCATATAGTCAAATTCTTCGTTGCCATAATAAGCAAACCAATAATTCCAAGGACTGAGAACGAAGAATTGGGCAGTTTCCACTCCTAAAGTATCCAAGCCAGTCATGGACAACTGTTTGGAGTCTCGATACAGTTTTTCAATGTCAAATTCCTGAGCAAATTCTTCCCGCTCCGCTCTTGCCTGCTCAAAATAGGGTTGATAGATTGGAAGCATCTTATCCAAGAGATGGACAGACCGCTCAACAGTTTCTAGTGGATTGCGGATTGCCAGCGACCAGTACCATTTATCAGCTGGTTTTTTGCCCGTATTCTCCAAGAGTTCCATGAGGCTGAGGTCCTTCTCGCGATGACCTTCATTTTCTGATGCCAACATGGTCCGCATAGTCTCTTCTACTTCTTCTTGAGACAGCTTTAAAATCAACTGACAAGCTTCCTCGACTGTCTTTGGATCCTGCCCATCATTCAAGAGATAGAAATAAAGACTATGCAAAATGTTAAAGATATGACCCCAAACAAAGACCTCGTTAACTTCCTGACGAAAATCGGCCAGTTTTTCCTCTATTTCATCTCGATTTTCCAAAGCATCTTTGAGAATGTCTTTTTCTTTCTGTGACAAATCCGCCTCAATCGGTTCCTCACGTTCCGTGACAATTAAAGGAATAAAGAACTTTTCAACAATCTCGCTTCTATAATCTCGGTAATCTAATTTCATATTGCTTCTTTCTAAACTTGAACGAACTCTTTTTTGGTTTAATAACAGTATAGCCCAAGAGTCCCACAGAAAGCAAGAGGAAGATAAGGGAGATGCTTGTGACAGACAAAAGTGTCACCATCAGAGCTACCAAGGCTTGACCTGCAAGCATCCCAATATTAAATATGGTCCCCATTCCTGCATTGATAGTCGCCAGTTTATCCTCTGGTAGTTCATTCATTATCAAGGCATACAATTTTGGATTGATAATACCAGCCGTCATGGTATTGAGTAAAATAACGGCCATTACAATGTAAATATTATGAAGATAGAAACCAATAAATAGGAGAACCGACAAACCTGTACAAAATTTGAGCAGGTTGGATAAGCTGACATGTTTGAAGAAAGCCATGCCTAAACTAGAGCCAAGGATGTAGCCGACAGAAAAGAGATTAAAGACCAAGGCAAGAGTTATGCCAGAATTGACAATCATGAAGTCTGAAAACTCCTTCATAGCCAGGATAACCAAGGGAGGTACGGCACTGCCAACCGTATTGATACCCGCAATGGTCAGAATAGAAGTCTTTAGTACAGGGATGTTTTGAATGGCTTGATAAGATTCTTTGAGGCTCTGACCGATTCCTTTGATAAGTCCTGCTTCTGTTTCGGTTTGTTCAACTTCTTGGATAGGATTTTCTTTCAACAACTTGGCAAAAGCTGGACGCAAACCTACCATAATCACAAGGCTGACCAAGAAAGTCCCAGCATTGAAAAAGGCAAGATGCTGGTAAGACATATAACCGATGAGAATGGCACCGCTAGATCGAAAGACAATCATCAAGATGCCGCCCACGGTGTTCTTAAAAGCCATGGCTATTTCACGTTCTTCTGCCGCTACAACCCGCAGGCTAAGTGGCATATAAAGACCATTTTCATATTGGCCAGCCAAGTCAGATAGGAAATTCACCATACAAACGACTGCGACAATCCAGAGAGCTGGTGTAAATCCCATTAGTAAGCCAACAAGTGCATATAAACCGAAACGGACAACTAAGGTAGCTAGAATGGTATCCAATTTGTTTTTTGTCCGATCAGCCCAGATTCCCATAAAAAGTCCCGACAAGATTGGCAGAGTTTCAGAAACCGTAATCATAGCCAGAGCAAACTTGGTATCTGGTAGAAACAGGACATAGTTCATCAGAGCTAGATAGTAGAGCGTATCTCCAAAGTTGGAAATAACATCTGCCAGATAGCTTGATAAGAACAATTTATTGTTGAACAGCTTTTTCATAAACATCTCCTTAAATCAAAATTAAACATTTGTTTAATAATATTTTATGCTTTATTTTAATAAAGTCAACACTTAATTTCATAAAAGTTAAAGTTTTTTTAAACACTTATTTAATTTTGTTCTATCTGGCTTTTTCTTGACAAGATTAGCACAGTTTGTTATAGTATTGTTCGGGCACCTCTTTTGAGAGGTCGGAGAAAAGGCTCCCTAATTTTAGGGAGCTGTTTTTGTTTTTTTCAGACAAGCTTGGACCCAATTTACTGATTATATGGAGGAATTTTTGTATGAAGCAGATTGCATTTGATTCAAATAAGTATTTGAACCTACAACGTGATCATATTTTAGAGCGTATTGCCCAGTTTGAAGGCAAGCTCTATATGGAATTTGGCGGAAAAATGTTAGAAGATTTCCACGCAGCCCGTGTTTTACCAGGCTATGAACCAGATAATAAAATCAAACTCCTCCAAGAGTTGAAAGACCAAGTAGAAATTGTCATCGCCATCAATGCCAGCAATATCGAACATTCTAAGGCACGTGGCGACTTGGGTATCTCTTATGACCAAGAAGTCTTCCGTTTGATTGATACTTTCAATGATATTGATATTTATGTTGGTTCTGTCGTCATTACCCAATACCGCAACCAACCAGCCGCGGATGCCTTCCGCAAGCAGTTGGAAAAACATGGTATCAAGTCCTATCTCCACTACCCAATCAAGGGTTATCCTTCTGATATCGACCACATCATCTCACCAGAAGGTATGGGCAAAAATGACTACATCGAAACTAGTCGCAATCTCGTCGTTGTCACCGCACCTGGACCTGGTTCAGGTAAATTGGCGACTTGTATCTCCCAACTTTACCACGACCAACTGCACGGCGTAACATCAGGCTATGCTAAGTTTGAAACCTTCCCAGTGTGGAACTTACCACTCCACCATCCCGTTAACTTGGCCTATGAAGCAGCAACTGCCGACCTGGACGACCTCAACATGATTGACCCCTTCCACCTGCAAACTTACGGCAAAACTGCGGTCAACTACAACCGTGACATCGAGGTCTTCCCTGTCCTCAACCGTACCTTTGAACGTATTTTGAACAAATCACCATACGCCTCACCTACGGACATGGGTGTCAACATGGTGGGCTACTCCATCGTGGACGAGGAAGCGGCTATCGAAGCATCCAAGCAAGAAATCATCCGTCGCTACTACCAGACCTTGGTTGATTTCAAGGCAGAGCGGGTCAGCGAGCAAGCAGTTAAAAAGATTGAACTCCTCATGAATGAAGTCGGCGTGACACCAGCCGATCGTAAGGTCGTTATCGCTGCGCGCGAAAAAGCAGAGCTGACAGCCAGCCCTGCCCTAGCTATTCAGTTGCCAAATGGAGAGATGGTAACAGGTAAGACATCCGACCTCCTCAAACCAACTGCAACTGTTCTTCTCAATGCTATCAAGCAAATCGCTAACATCGATGATGAAACACTTCTTATCGAACCAAACTACATCCGCCCAATCCAAGAATTGAAGGCAGATTATCTGGATAAGACCAATACACGACTCGATGCAAGTGAGATTCTCAACGCCCTTGCCATTACTGCACAAGACAGCCCTCTTGCTGCAAGTGCCATGAAAGAATTGGGGCAATTAAATGGTAGCGAGGCCCATTCGACTGTTATCCTATCCGATGAAGATAAGAGCGTCCTCCGTAAATTAGGAATCAATCTTACCTTTGACCCTATCTACCAACACAACAAGTTTTATCAGAAAAACTAGGCACTCAAGAAGACTTGCTCCGACAAGTCTTTTTGTGAACAGTAAAAAAAGCAAGGATTCAATCCCTGCTTTTTTCAATGATTAGTCGAAATCAACATACTCTTTTTGAAGTTCAAGAACTTCTTCTGCCGTAGCACATTCTGTCAAGGCACGGTGAGCATATTCTTCCATCTTAGCTGTATCAAGTTTCTTCATAAGGCTACGTGTACGAAGTACAGACGTTGCACTCATAGAGAACTCATCCAAGCCCATTCCGACAAGAAGTGGAACAGCTTGTTGGTCACCAGCCATCTCACCACACATACCAGCCCATTTGCCTTCTGCATGTGCAGCCTTGATAACGTTGTTGATCAAGCGAAGGATTGATGGGTTGTATGGTTGGTAGAGGTATGAAACTTGTTCGTTCATACGGTCTGCTGCCATAGTGTACTGGATGAGGTCGTTTGTACCAATTGAGAAGAAGTCAACTTCTTTTGCAAATTGGTCTGCAAGCATTGCTGCTGCAGGGATTTCAATCATGATACCAACTTGGATATCATCTGCAACTGCTACACCTTCAGCCAACAAGTTTGCTTTTTCTTCTTCAAGGATTGCTTTTGCTGCACGGAATTCAGTCAACAAGGCAACCATTGGGAACATGATACGAAGTTTACCATGTACAGATGAACGAAGAAGGGCACGCAACTGAGTACGGAACATTTGGTTACCAGTCTCAGAGATAGAGATACGAAGGGCACGGAAACCAAGGAATGGGTTCATTTCGTGTGGGAGATCGAAGTAAGGAAGCTCCTTATCACCACCGATATCCATTGTACGAACCACAACTGGCTTGCCATTCATGCCTTCAAGAACAGCCTTGTAAGCTTCGTATTGCTCATCTTCAGTCGGGAAGTCTTGCGAATCCATGTACAAGAATTCTGTACGGTAAAGACCAACTGCTTCAGCACCGTTATCGTTTACACCTTCAACGTCTTTTGGTGTACCGATGTTTGCTGCCAATTCAAAGTGTTTGCCGTCAGCTGTAACTGTTTGAGCATCTTTCAAAAGTGCCCATTCAGCTTTTTGTTTAGCATAGGCTTCACCAGCTGCTTTAAATTCTGCAATCACTTCTTCAGAAGGGTTAATCACTACATCACCTGTGATACCGTTAACAGCCAATACATCACCGTCTTTAACGATTTCAGTAATGTTATTTGTACCCAAAACAGCAGCAATTTCAAGTGTACGAGCCATGATAGCTGAGTGGCTTGTACGTCCGCCGATGTTGGTTACAAAGGCTTTTACAAACTGTTTATTCAACTGTGCCGTATCTGAAGGTGTCAAGTCATGCGCAATAACGATTGACTCTTCGTTGATAGCAGATGGGTTTGGAAGGCGAACACCAAGAAGGTTAGCCAAGACACGCTTGGTTACGTCGCGAATGTCTGCCGCACGCTCTTGCATGTATGGGTTGTCATCCATACCTTCAAAGATAGCGATAAACATATCCGTTACTTCTTTCAAACCAGTTTCTGCATTTGTTTTCTTGGCACGGATTGTTTCTTTGATCTGACCAACCATTTCTGGGTCAGCAAGAACCATCAAATGCGCATCAAATACAGCTGCGGCTTCTTCACCAAGGCTTGCTACTGCGTTCTCACGAATAAGAGAAAGCTCGTTTTGTGATGCTTCAAGAGCTGCATCCAAACGAGCTTCTTCTGCATTTGTATCTTCAACTGTAACAGTTTCAAATGACAAATCTGGCTGAACGAGTAGATATGCCTTAGC
This sequence comes from Streptococcus sp. 29896, assembly GCF_032594915.1. NCBI lineage: Bacteria > Bacillati > Bacillota > Bacilli > Lactobacillales > Streptococcaceae > Streptococcus > Streptococcus suivaginalis. The sequence continues at coordinate 1,237,699 of NZ_CP118733.1, forward strand.
AACGGCAACACCGTCAGATGCTGCAATTCCTTTAAGCATTCCTGTCATATTCTTATGCCAATCCTTCTTTGTCCATTGTTTCAGTGATTGCTGCGATTGCGTCGTCAGCATCAGCACCTTCAGCAGTGATTGTTACGTCAGCACCTTGGCCAACACCAAGACTCATAACACCCATGATAGACTTAAGGTTTACAGACTTGTCTTTGTAGTTCAAAGTGATGTCTGAAGCGAATTTGCTAGCTGTTTGAACAAGCAAAGTTGCTGGACGAGCGTGAATACCAGTTTCTGCCACAATGTGGAAATCTTTTGAAGCCATATTTGGATTCTCCTTTATTTTATCAAAAATTGTAGGTTACCGAATGATAACCCTTACAAGGAGCATTATACCACTTTTTGAAATCATTTTCAAGATTTTTTTGTCCACTTTCAGATTTTCAACTGATAAAAATTGGGAAAAGTTAATCAAGAAACTCAATCGCTTCAATTAAATAATCTACAAATTCGGATGTGGTTTTTGCCTTCACCTGAGAAGGTTGAGCCAGGTCAATCGTAAAGACTTTACTTGAAAATGCACATTCAAGCGCCCGCACAATTTCATCTGCTGCTTCTTTCCAACCGATATATTCCAACAGCATAACCGCAGACAGTAATAAAGAAGAAGGATTGGCTCTATTTTTTCCAGCAATATCTGGTGCCGTTCCATGAGTTGCTTCAAAAATAGCATGGCCAGTTTGATAGTTGATATTGGCACCTGGAGCAATGCCAATTCCACCCACTTGTGCAGCTAGTGCATCACTTGCATAGTCTCCGTTTAAGTTGGTCAAAGCAACAACTTGAAATTTTTCAGGAGCAAGGAGTATCTGTTGCAAGAAATTGTCGGCGATAATATCATTGACGATCAAGTCTCCGCTAGCTAGTTGCACTGGATATTCAGCCTGGGCCAATTCATAGCCCCATTTACAAAAACCACCTTCAGTAAATTTTTGAATATTGCCCTTGTGTACCAGAGTAACCGTCTGTAGACTGTTTTCCAAGGCATAATCAATCGCTGCACGGACCAACCGTTTACTACCTTGTTCAGAGATCGGTTTTACTCCTATACTAGAGGTTTCAGGAAATCGAATCTTCTCGACTCCCATTTCTTCTTTTAAAAAAGAAAGAACCTTTGCCACTTCATCTGTGCCAGCCTGCCACTCAATTCCTGCGTAGATGTCCTCAGTATTTTCCCTAAAAATGGTCACCTTAGTTTTTTCAGGCTCTTTTAATGGACTAGGAACCCCATCAAAATATCGAATCGGCCTCACACATGCATAGAGATCCAACTCTTGCCGCAAGGCAACATTCAACGAACGGTGACCTTTTCCCACTGGTGTTCCCAAGGGACCTTTTATGGCAATCAAATACTCCTTAATCGTCGCAAGTGTTTCATCAGGCAGCGACAGCCCACAAGTTTGAACAGCTTTTTCACCAGCCAAAACTTCTTTCCATTCAATCGATCTCCGTCCATCATAGGCCTTGTCAACTGCCTTATCGATCACTTTTTGTGCTGCGAACCAGATGTCTTTTCCTATCCCATCCCCTTCAATGAAAGGAATGGTGAGGTGATTAGGCACCTCTCTTTTTCCGTCTCTAATCGTTAACTTTCCAACCATAGCTACCTCTTTCCAATAGGGATATACTCTAAATCACGACTTCCAATATAAGAAGAACGCGGACGAATCAACTTGTTGTTCTTACGCTGTTCTTGCACATGGGCAATCCAGCCCGCCATACGACTCATGGCAAAAATCAGGGTAAAAATATCACTATCAATTCCTAGCGCCTTATAAAGTGTTGCCGAATAAAAATCAACATTGGGAATCAAGCCTTTTTTGTGTTTGATGAAATTTTCTACTTCTTCAGACAAGCGATAAAAGGCTTCATCATCAGTCCCAAGCGTGACATCACGCGCCATCTCTTTTAAAAATTCCTGACGAGGATCAACAGTCTTATATACCCGATGGCCAAAACCCATGATTTTCTCCTTGGAATCTAATTTTTTCTGCAGATATCCTTCGGTATCTCCACTCTCTCGGATGGCTAACAGCATGTCAAAGACCCTTTCATTTGCTCCGCCATGTAGCGATCCTTTCAAGGTACTAATCGCCGTTGTAATACAAGAATAAAGGTCCGTCAAAGTCGAGGCTGTCACCCGTGCCGCAAAGGTTGAGGCATTGAGTTCATGGTCAGCATGCAAGACTAAGGCCTTGTTAAATACCCTTACCTGCAAATCCGTTGGCTCCTCGCCATTCAACATATAAAGAAAATTCGCTGCAAATCCCAAATCTGATCGAGGCTCAATCGGAACCAATCCCCTTCTCAAACGAGCAAAAGTCGCGATAATCGTCGGAACTTTTGCCATGATTTGAATCGATTGCTCATACAAGGCTTCAAGCGAATTTTCCTCCGCATGCACATTATATACTCCTAACAAGGAGACTGTCGAACGCAAGACACTCATCGGATGCAAGTGTCTTCGTGACTGAATCAGTATGCATTGCTCAACTGCATCGGAAATCGCATACTCTGATCTCAAGCTTTTTTCAAAATAATTCAATTCAATCTGAGTTGGCAGATGTAGATTCCAGAGTAGGTAGATAACCTCTTCAAAGGAAGCATTGTTTTCCATCAACTCAGCAATGTCATAGCCAACATACGAAAGTCGATCCTCTTCTATCGTACTGATTCGTGTCTGACAAGCAATCGTATCTTTTAATCCCTGGCTTTCTGTCATATCTGTTCTCCTAATTTCTTACGCACAACCATAGGAAGGATGCCCCCGTTTCGATAGTAGCGAATATCAGAAACAGCATCAAATCGTAGTTTAACCCAAAATTCTGTGACTGCATCACCACTCGAAGCCCTCACCAATACTTTTTGACCTACCTGGGGGTGACTTGGGAGCTCAACATCATACCGTTCCCGCCCTGTCAAGCCTAAACTATCTGCTGTTTCTCCATCCAAAAATTGTAACGGCAAGATCCCCATCATCACCAAATTGGAACGATGAATCCGCTCAAAGGACTCTGCCAATACGGCCTTAACTCCCAGCAAATTTGAACCTTTTGCCGCCCAGTCCCGGCTGGACCCCATTCCGTAATCCTTTCCTGCGATGACGATACTACCCACTCCATCCGCCTGGTAGTGCATGGCCGCATCATAAATCGGCATCAGCTGATCCTTATACTTGGTCCAACCACCGATTTTTCCTTCTGCCAGCTCATTCTTAATCCGAATGTTGGCAAAGGTACCTCGCATCATGACCTCGTGATTCCCACGACGGCTTCCATAAGAATTGAAATCCATATAAGAGATGCCGTTTTCTTCTAGGTACTGCGCAGCAGGACTCAAACGTGCAATATTTCCAGCAGGAGATATATGATCTGTTGTTACCGAATCCCCAAACTTGGCCAAGACAACCAAATCCTTCAAGCTTTCGATTGCAAGAGGTCGGTCCATGTATTCAAAATAAGGAGGATTTTGAATATAGGTCGATGCTGAATCCCACTGGTAACGCGCACTTGTCTCTGTCTCAATCGCATTCCAAGCAGGACTGTCGGTAAAGACAGTCTGATATTCTTCCTTAAACAACTGTGGGGTCACATACTTGGCAATATAGTCTTCAATTTGATCACGACTTGGCATGATATCCTCTAGGTAAACAGCCTGTCCATCATGGTCTACTCCTAGCGGATCTCTTGTCAAATCCAGATTCATATTTCCAGCGAGAGCGTAGGCAACAACCAGAGGTGGACTCGCTAGATAATTTGCCTTAATCAACGGATTAATCCGGCCTTCAAAATTTCGATTGCCTGACAACACAGCCGCAACCAATAGATCTTCTTCTTGAATCGCCTCTGCAACTGCGGCAGGCAAATCACCCGAATTTCCGATACAAGTGGTACAGCCATACCCAACCAAGTGAAAACCTAGCTGATCCAAGTAGGTCTGCAAACCAGATTGACGCAAGTACCCTGATACAACTTTGGAACCAGGTGCAAGGGATGTTTTAATTGATTTCGAGACAGATAGCCCCTTCTCCACAGCATTTTTGGCCAAAAGGCCTGCTGCAATCAGAACCGATGGATTGGAAGTATTGGTACAGGAGGTGATGGCAGCAAGTGCGACATGTCCTGTTGCCAGTTCCTCTTTTTGACCATCCATTTCAATCGTTACCCGTTTCAAATTTTCCTCTTGATCCAAGCCAAATCCTTGGACTCCGACCGGATTGGTTAAACTCGCCCGAAAAGCTGATGCTGCTTCTGACAGTTCAATCAAATCCTGCGGACGTTTTGGACCAGCTATTGACGGCCGTAATTGAGATAAGTCTAGTTCGATGATTTCAGTATAGGTTGGATGCATTTCATCCTGATAAAATAAGGAGTTTGCTCGAGTATAGGTCTCTGTTCGCTCGATTTGCTCCTGGCTTCGATTGGTCAAGGCCATATAAGCCAAGCTTTCTTCATCAATCGGGAAATAGCCACAGGTCGCTCCATATTCAGGAGCCATGTTCGCTACTGTCGCACGGTCTGCCAAACTAAGCTGGGCCAAACCAGGACCAAAAAACTCCACAAACTTGCCGACAACATTGGCTTGACGTAATAATTGGGTCACCTTCAAAGCTAAATCCGTAGCCGTTGCCAGTTTCGGCATTTTTCCAGTTAATTTCACACCAACTACTTGCGGCACTGAAAAATAGGAGGGTTCGCCCAACATGGCTGCCTCTGCTTCAATCCCACCAACCCCCCAGCCAAGAACCCCAATACCATTAATCATAGTAGTGTGACTATCTGTTCCAAACATAGAATCTGGATAGAGCAGCCCATCTTTTTCGATGATCACTTCACTCAAAAACTCTAGATTCACTTGATGAATAATGCCCGTTGCAGGAGGGACTGCCCTAAAAGATTGAAAGGACCCTTCAGCCCACTTCAAGAATTGATAGCGTTCATTGTTTCTTTCAAATTCTAATTCCATATTCTGCTGAAAAGCAGACTCCGTCCCAAAAACATCTACCTGAATGCTGTGGTCAATGACCAGATCAACTGGGATTTCAGGATTGATTTGCTCTGCACTTCCTCCGCCTTTGACCACGGCATCCCGCATGGCAGCAAGATCCACCAGCACAGGAACTCCTGTAAAATCCTGCAAGATAACTCGACTTGGTTTGAAGGGGACTTCACCAGTTGGATGCTCCGCTTTATAGGAAACCAAATTTTCTACGTGATATTTTGTAACATCCACATCATCTAACTGTCGAATCAAACTTTCTAAAAGAATACGGATAGAATAAGGCAATTCTCGAATATCTCTTCCCTTAACTTGACAAATCTTTGCAATATCAAAATAAGAAAAGTTCTTTCCATTTAGGACAATTGTTGATAAAAAGTCGTTTTTCATAGCCTACTCCTTTCAGTTTTGTATATTATACTAAATCAGCTCAACCTTGCAACCCTTTTCATCACTTCATATGTTATGTTTTGTGACATTCCCTTTTTTTTCATACTCTAAAAGATAGATAGGCTTGATTTTGACCATTTTCCCCTTTGCAGAGCGTTTTCTTCCTTGTTTTACACAATATCTTGTATAAGAAAATGTTCACGAGCACAATATTTAGTAATACATTCAAGCTTAGACCTTGACTTTAACCACAAAATCTTGTATCCTAGACTGGTAACAAAATTGGGATTTTTTATTTCCCCAAGAACAAAGGAGAACGTGAATGGTCACTATCTATTCAAAAAATGATTGTGTACAATGCAAAATGAGCAAGAAATTTCTTGACCAACACAATGTAGCCTATACTGAAATCAACCTAGATGAGCAACCAGAATACATCGAACATGTGAAAAGCCTTGGTTTTTCATCTGCTCCTGTCATCGAAACAGAAACAGAAAGTTTTTCAGGTTTCCAACCTACAAAATTAAAAGCATTGGTCTAAGCCTATGTTTATTGGAAGAGGCTAGTTAGCCCTACTTCCTTTTTCATTTTTATAGAAAAGAGATTGTATATGAGTTTGAAAGAATTAGGCGATGTGTCCTACTTCCGTTTGAATAACGAAATCAACCGTCCTGTCAATGGGCAAATCCCTCTCCATAAGGACCAGGAAGCCTTGACTGCTTTCTTCAAGGAAAACGTCATTCCAAATACCAAGCAATTTGATTCTATCTTGGACAAGATTGCCTTCTTATTAGAAGAAAACTATCTTGAGAAAGAATTCTTGGACCAATACAGTCCAGAATTTATCATCAAAATTAATCAATTCTTGAAAGACCAAAATTTCCGCTTCAAGTCTTTCATGGCAGCTTACAAGTTCTACAATCAATATGCCCTTAAAACAAACGACGGTGCCTACTATTTGGAGAGCATGGAAGACCGTGTTCTCTTCAACGCCTTGTATTTTGCAGAAGGAAATGAAGAGTTGGCCTTGAACTTGGCTAACGAAATGATCCATTTGCGTTACCAACCAGCTACTCCTTCTTTCCTCAACGCAGGTCGTGCCCGTCGCGGTGAGTTGGTATCGTGTTTCCTCATCCAAGTCACAGACGATATGAACTCGATCGGACGTTCCATCAACTCTGCTCTGCAATTGTCCCGTATCGGTGGTGGTGTTGGTATTTCCCTCAGCAACTTGCGTGAGGCAGGCGCCCCAATCAAGGGCTACGAGGGAGCAGCTTCTGGGGTTGTTCCTGTTATGAAACTCTTCGAAGACAGCTTCTCCTACTCTAACCAACTTGGACAACGCCAAGGGGCTGGGGTAGTTTACCTAGATGTTTTCCACCCAGACATTATCGCCTTCCTTTCAACTAAGAAGGAAAATGCCGATGAGAAAGTGCGCGTGAAGACCTTGTCGTTGGGGATCACTGTTCCTGATAAGTTCTATGAGTTGGCACGTAAAAATGAAGATATGTACCTCTTCAGCCCATACTCTGTTGAATTGGAATACGGTGTGCCTTACAGCTACCTTGATATTACTGAAAAATACGACGAGTTGGTAGCAAACCCACGCATTCGTAAGACAAAAATCAAGGCACGCGACTTGGAAACAGAAATTTCCAAACTCCAACAAGAGTCTGGCTATCCTTACGTTATCAACATCGATACAGCTAACCGTAGCAATCCTGTTGACGGCAAGATTATCATGTCCAACCTCTGTTCAGAAATTCTACAAGTCCAAACACCAAGTGTTATCAATGACAAGCAAGAATTTTTAACAATGGGTACAGATGTGTCATGTAACCTTGGTTCAACCAATATTGTCAACCTCATGAAGTCACCTGACTTTGGACTATCCGTCCGTACCATGACACGCGCTCTTACTTACGTTACTGACCATTCGCACATTTCTGCAGTGCCGTCTATCGAGGCTGGAAATGAGCGTGCGCATTCGATCGGTCTTGGTGCCATGGGACTTCACTCATACTTGGCACAAAACTTGATCGACTATGGATCAAAAACGGCTGTGGAATTTACCAATATCTACTTCATGCTCCTCAACTACTGGACCTTAGTAGAATCAAATAACATTGCTCGCGAACGCAAGGCAACCTTCCACAACTATGATAAATCAAAATACGCTGACGGCACTTATTTCGATAAGTATGTGACTGGGGACTACCAACCGCAATCTGACCGTGTCAAAGAACTCTTTGAAGGTATTTTCATTCCAAGCGGACAAGATTGGGCTGACCTCCGTGAGAAAGTCATGGCAGATGGTCTTTACCACCAAAACCGTTTAGCTGTTGCGCCAAACGGATCAATCAGCTACATCAACGACGTTTCTGCTTCAATTCACCCAATCACACAACGGATTGAGGAACGCCAAGAGAAGAAAATCGGAAAAATCTACTATCCAGCTTCAGGTTTGGCAACTGAGACCATTCCATTCTACAAATCTGCCTACGATATGGATATGCGTAAGGTCATTGATGTCTACGCTGCTGCAACAGAACACGTCGACCAAGGTTTGTCACTCACTCTTTTCCTTCGCAGCGAACTTCCAAAAGAACTCTATGAATGGAAAAAAGAGAACAAACAAACAACGCGTGACCTCTCTATCCTTCGTAACTACGCCTTCAACAAAGGCATCAAGTCAATCTACTACATCCGTACCTTTACTGATGACGGCGAAGAAGTCGGCGCAAACCAATGTGAATCTTGTGTGATCTAACGTAGCAAGATTAGCTGTTGATAAATCAACTAGCTAATCTACGCTAACCGCTATCGGCGGATTAGCTAGCTACCTTACTAACTGCGAAACTGAAGAAATATCGTCTTCAGTTTCTACGTGTCGTAAGATGTGAGGGCGTTTCAACAGTCTGGGAGACTGTTGAAAGTTGGAAATGAGAAAATAGGAAATACCGCAGAGATGTCTTACATCTCATAGGGATTTATCTTTTTTGCCAAATCCTTAGCCCGAACTCGATTTCGACGTAGCAAGATTAGCTGTTGGCAAACCAACTACCTAATCTACGCCAACCGCTATAAGCGGATTGGCTAGCTACCTCACTAACTCCGAAACTGAAGAAGAAATATCGTCTTCAGTTTCTACGTGTCGCAATATACTAATACCAAAACATCTAATGAATGAACGGTACTGACTATATGGTCAGTACCTAAGCGGCTTACTACCTCGAAAAATCGTTAAGTTCGAACGACTTTTCTCAGGTCGTAACTTTCACAAGTCTAGCTGTTGGCAAGCCAACTACCTAATCTACGCTAACCGCTATGAGCGGATTAGCTAGCTACCTCACTAACTCCGAAACTGAAGAAATATCGTCTTCAGTTTCGGAGTGTCGTAAGACACTAATGCTAAAGCATCTAAAGAACGTCCTTGGGGCGTTTTTTAGCAAAAAATATGATACAATAGTGTAGATATTTCTAGAAAAGAAAGAGAGAAATATGGAAACCTACTACAAAGCCATAAACTGGAACGCCATTGAGGATGTGATCGACAAGTCAACTTGGGAAAAGTTGACTGAGCAATTCTGGCTCGATACACGTATCCCATTATCAAATGACTTGGATGACTGGCGTAAACTGACTGCTGAAGAAAAAGACCTGGTTGGTAAGGTCTTCGGTGGCTTGACCCTCTTAGATACCCTTCAATCTGAAACAGGAGTACAAGCTCTTCGCAACGATATTCGTACACCGCATGAAGAAGCTGTTTACAACAACATTCAGTTCATGGAGTCAGTCCATGCCAAGTCTTACTCTTCTATCTTCTCAACCTTGAACACCAAGTCTGAGATTGAAGATATCTTTGGATGGACCAACAGCAATGAATACTTGCAACGCAAGGCAAAGATTATCAACGAAATCTACGAAACAGGTACACCGCTTGAAAAGAAAGTAGCCAGCGTTTTCCTAGAAACCTTCCTCTTCTACTCTGGTTTCTTCACGCCACTCTACTACCTTGGTAACAACAAGCTGGCAAACGTTGCGGAAATCATCAAGCTGATTATCCGTGACGAGTCTGTGCACGGTACCTACATCGGTTACAAGTTCCAACTTGGTTTCAATGAATTGTCCGAGGAAGAACAAGATAAACTCCGCGACTGGATGTACGACTTGCTCTACCAACTTTATGAAAATGAAGAAGGCTACACACGCTCCCTCTATGATGCAGTTGGATGGACCGAGGAAGTCTTGACTTTCCTTCGTTACAACGCCAACAAAGCTCTCATGAACTTGGGACAGGATCCACTCTTCCCAGATTCAGCAGATGATGTCAACCCAATCATCATGAACGGTATCTCAACCGGTACATCTAACCACGACTTCTTCTCCCAAGTCGGTAACGGCTATCTTCTTGGTGAAGTGGAAGCTATGCAGGACGATGATTACCTTTACGGTTTGTAAACTATTCAAAAGCACATTAAAAGTTTCACTCATTAGAGCGAAACTTTTTTATTTCTTTTAGAAAAGCTAGCGCATTTCTTCTGACTTGAACCTGATGAGTCCATTTGAGCCTGTTAACGGTAATAAGCTTGAACCGACTTAACCTGTAGTAAATTGATATAAATATGCACAATAGCCACCACTAAATACCCCAAGACTTGAGCCTGACCGGTCGCAGCACTAACCGCAAATACCAATACATAGAGCAGAGGCAAGATACGAAAATTCAAATTAAAAACAATTTGATGACTGTTTACATAGTAGGCCTGTCTTTCTCCCTCATCCAGCGAGTTAAGGTAATCCACCATATCCTCATCCGTTGCAAACAAAGATAGCTTGTAATGACGAACCATATTATTCAATTTAACAAAAATAAACTGCAGACCAATCATGACAAGAAACATGCCAATTTCAAAAAATGAAAAGAAAAAACTCAGACCCTCCTTGTCACTATGGATATCATTTCCAAGTAAGAGACAGACAACAGCTAAACTCGCCAAAATATTGACAAGTACAGACAAATAGCCTAATTGCCGATGCGAAAGATTGTACAACCGTTCATACTCCTCCTCATTATCTTCTGAACAAGCTTGAAAGGCTTTCTGAGAAGCTAGAAAGCGATAAACCACATAAGCTGCTGCAATAAGCAGAGCCACTTCAACACAGCGTAAGGCAGTGAGCAGATTGTCCATGGTCAGGAAAGCTGGCAACTGTTCAAATTCTCTAATCGCTCTAAAAATTCCCGCAAATGCACCAATTAAGATTCCACTAATAAAATGAACACTATTTCTACGAATCCTTGCCTTTTTCTTATCTGACTGATTTGATACCATATTACTTCTCCTTTACTGCTACTAAAAAACTAGGTGAGACACAACAAAATCTTGTCATGATTCTTCCCCTCCCACTAATTGAAAAACTGATTCAAGCGGTTCATTAAAAATTTGTGCAATCCGCATAGCGATGACCACCGAGGGTGTGTATTCGCCCCGCTCAATCAAGCTAATGGTCTGCCGTGATACCTCTGCTAACTTTGCTAGCTCTGTCTGATTGAGACCATCTCTGGCTCGCAATTCCTTGAGCCGATTTTTTAAGACATATTCCATGAGTTTTCCTTTCTAGGCTTGGTATATAATCAAGCCTGTTTCTGTGTCTTCGACAGCTATATTTTCCTTGGCAAACTTAACCAATAAAAGATAACTATAGTAGAAATCCCCCACACAAGATGCAGCGTGCATGGTTGCCAGCATGAAGTAAAGAGTACTATTCATCATCCCCAAACCTGCTAACATTGTCAATCCCAAACTAATCACAACAAAGGGTGCCAAGCTGATTACTAACATTTGCATCCGATTGTAGAGCGAACCTGGACTGGTCGCATAGGCCATGCCCGATTTCCATTTAAACCCATATTTGACAGGATTTTCAAGACAAAAAACCTTGAAGAAGATCCCGTGAATAGCCTCGTGTACAACTATTAAAAGAATATAGATAGGGAAAAGCAACCATACCTTAGATACAGCCAGTTCCGAGTATTGCGAACCATTAGCTATCAACCAACTGCCTATCATTCCAAATACGAAGGCAAATGGAAAGATGAGTGCCACAGCAAGAATATTCAAACCCCAGACAAATTTCTTATTTTCCATGATATTAACTTCAAATAATTTCATTTTCGCTTCCATGTTTCTACTCCTTAGATTTATTTTTATAAAATAGCAGAGCTGTCACCAATGTCGCCAGCAATGGAGGAAATAGATAACTTATCCCAGTTTAACTCATCTCAAAGCCTAGCCAATATAAAACTTTAAACACCAGAATATTGATCAAAAATAAGCTTAGGAAAAGTACCAACACTTTCATTCCGTTTTTATTTGTCTGACTCATTTTTCTTGTCCTTTTTTCTACTGAGAGAGATTTCCAAAATCCATATAGACCACATCATCATCGCCAAGGGCATCATGTCCATCTCCTGACCAAATACAAATATTTGAACGAAACTATACATCAAGTATAGTGCAACTAGAATCTGCACTCCACGAACAACAGCTGTTCCTGTAATCAACATTCCTTTTTTATTGCTATTGTTTTTCATAACTTTCCACCACTTACTTTCGACTAATTTTTCCTTTTACTCTTTTCTGCTACCTAGTTTCCTCAAGCGCTCATCTGTCACTGCGATGGTGCAAATAGCAAGAACGACATGGGTTTTATCCAACTGCTGCCACTTCATAATGTCAGCCAGCAGGACAAAAACAAGATAGATGATAGCGATAAGTTGTACAAAACGTTTGATGTCAATTTGATTTACCTTTTTCATAATTGTTTCCTGCTTTCTGTTTATTTACCTGATAAATTCGTTTTCATCTCTTTATCTTGATATCATTGTAACACTTCCTTTTCTTTTTGACAACTATCTTTGTCAAAAAAACAACAATTTTTGTCAAAAAGTTTATGAAGTTTGTCAAAATGACTAGAATAACGCGCAAAAAACTCTTCTACCCATTGGATAGAAGAGTTTTTCAGTATAGATTACAAGTTTTCTGCTACGCTGTTCAAGAGGGTTTGGATGGCAGAGGCATCACTACCACCGGCCATAGCCATGTCTGGCTTACCACCACCACGACCTGCTACGATTGGAGCTAGGATTTTGATGAGGTTCCCTGCATGAACATCGCTTGATTTGCTGGCTACAAGGACATTGACCTTGTCACCGATTGCAGCAACCAAGACCAAGACATCTGAGTAGTCTTTTTGTTTCCAGTTGTCAGCGAAGGTACGGAGGGCACCTGCATCTGATACTTGGACTTGGCTGGCAATGTAGCGAATGCCATTAGCATCTTTGACATCTTTGAAGACATCACCAGCAGCGGCTGCCGCTGCTTTTTCTTTCAGAGCTGCATTTTCTTTTTGCAGATCACGAACTTGCTGAGCAAGACTTTCAACCTTGTTTGGTACTTCCTTGATCTGTGGTGACTTGATCGTTGCCGCTACTTCTTTGAGGGCATCTTCTTGGTCACGATAGGCAAGGAAGGCTTCACGGCCTGTTACCGCAATGATACGGCGAGTGCCTGAACCGATACCTTCTTCTTTCAAAATCTTAAAGATACCGATTTCAGCGGTGTTGCCAACGTGGGTACCACCACAGAGTTCAACAGAATAATCACCAATTGTCACCACACGGACTTCTTTACCGTATTTTTCACCGAAGAGGGCCATGGCACCCATTTCCTTAGCTGTGTCAATATCAGTTTCAACCGTCACAACTGGAATGGCATTCCAAATTTGCTCATTGACTTCTTCTTCAATACGACGAAGTTCTTCCGCAGTAACTGCCTCAAAATGCGTAAAGTCAAAGCGGAGGAAGTCTTGCTCGTTCAAGGAACCAGCCTGCGTTGCATGCTCACCGATAATATTGTGAAGAGCTGCATGGAGCAAGTGAGTTGCTGTGTGGTTCTTCTCAACACCCTTACGGCGTTTTGTTTCAATTTCAAGTGTGTAGGTTTGACCAACTGAAATGCTTGCGGACAGTTCAACTGTGTGCAATGGTTGACCATTTGGTGCTTTCTGCACATCGATGACAGTTGCAACAATATCTCCAGCAGCATTTTTCACAAAACCATGGTCTGCAACCTGACCACCCATTTCTGCATAGAATGGTGTTTGGTCAAAGACAAGGAGGGCTTGACCTTCTGAAACTGCTTCTGTACGCTCATTATCAGCCACAATGACAGATAAGCTTGCCTCAAGAGCTGTTTGCCCATAAACAAAGGCCGACTCTTCTGTGATAGCAGCCAGGGTTTCATTTTGCATACCCATTGAACCACCTTTGACAACTGAAGCACGGGCACGGTCTTGTTGCTCTTTCATAGCCGCTTCAAATCCCGCAATGTCAAGGGTCATACCACGGTGCTCAGCCAATTCTTCTGTCAATTCTACTTGGAAACCATAGGTATCATAGAGTTTGAAAATGTCACGACCATCAATCTCAGACTTGCCTTCTGCCGCCAATTTGTCCATCAATTGTTCAGCAAATTGTGAACCTGTATGGATAGTACGAGCAAACGACTCTTCTTCACTCTTAACAATCTTCTCAATGAAGGTACGTTTTTCAAGTACTTCTGGATAGTAGCTTTCCATGATATTGCCAACTGTCTCCACCAATTTGTACAAGAATGGCTCCGTAATACCCAAACGTTGACCATGCATAGAAGCACGACGAAGGAGACGACGAAGGACATAACCACGGCCTTCATTTCCAGGAAGGGCACCGTCACCAATGGCAAATGAAAGAGCACGGATGTGGTCTGCGATAACCTTGAAGCTCATGTTGTCGCCATCTTGGTCATAAGTCTTACCAGAAATCTTTTCTACTTCACGAATGATTGGCAAGAAGAGGTCCGTTTCAAAGTTAGTCTTAGCCCCTTGGAAAATAGCTGCCAAACGCTCCAAACCAGCGCCCGTATCGATGTTTTTATTTGGCAATTCCTTATACTCAGAACGCGGAACAGCTGGGTCTGCATTAAACTGGGACAATACGATATTCCAAATCTCGATATAACGGTCATTTTCAATATCTTCTTCCAAGAGACGGATACCGATGTTTTCAGGGTCAAAGTCAGTACCACGGTCAAAGAAAATCTCCGTATCTGGACCAGAAGGGCCCGCACCAATTTCCCAGAAGTTATCTTCAAGCGGAATCAAGTGGCTTGGCTCAACACCAAGAGCAATCCAACGATTGTATGAATCCACATCATCAGGATAGTAAGTCATATAGAGCTTGTCTTTTGGAAAGGCAAACCATTCTGGGCTTGTCAAGAGCTCAAAGCCCCACTCAATCGCTTCATCACGGAAATAATCACCAATAGAGAAGTTACCAAGCATTTCAAACATGGTGTGGTGGCGGGCTGTCTTACCAACGTTTTCAATATCATTGGTACGGATAGATTTTTGAGCGTTTGTAATCCGTGGGTTATCTGGAATGACAGAGCCATCAAAGTATTTCTTTAGGGTTGCCACACCAGAGTTGATCCACAAAAGAGTTGGATCATTTACTGGGACAAGATTTGCTGAAGGCTCAACAGAGTGACCCTTTGATTTCCAGAAATCCAACCACATTTGACGAATTTGAGCAGAAGATAAATTTTTCATAAATTAAGATACTAAGGGCGTTAAGCGGACACCGTCAAAATAGGAAACCTGACGAAGACGCTTGCGTCTAGGAAGGGTTTCTCTTTTTGACAAAGTCCGTAGCCCGAGTTCATTTCAGAATAAACTCGATGCCCTTTCCTTTCATAAGTGATAGTTAGGCGGATTCAATTTAACGAAACAGTTAAACTGAACAATTATTTTAAGATTAAGTTGATGCATCTTCCATCATTTCGACGTAGTCAATTGCGACCACCAAGGAAATGACCAAATCTGCATAGGAGTCCTCCATTACAGTAACGGAGTAATGAGAAGTTAAATGAAAGAGTTCTTTGGAGATTTCGGCTACGAGCATACCATCTGGCCTTTTCAAGCGAAAATCCAAATCCCAGATATTTCCGTCTAGGATTAAACCTAGATTTTCCACAGTATAGCGATCCTTGAAAAAAGTAAATTCCTTTTGCAAGTAGAAAGAATGACCATCTGCCATATCAATGGTAAACTGGGGCAGGAAGGTCAAAAACTTCTTAGTAATCTGACAAACTTCCCCACCTCTGGAATTGGTCACGATAAATCGTTTTGGAATTTCGAGAAAAGATCCCTCCACTTGATAAGCAAGATTCCCAAAACTATCACGAATATCAAATTTTTCACCACCAAAGGTAAAACGCTGTTTCACTTGAAATTGCTTCATGATAACCCTCCAAAAAAAATAACAAGAAACCAAACGAAGGGCGAAAAACCGCGGTACCACCTTCATTCAATGACTTGTCATTCTCATTTCATAACCTGTATTCAATTGTAGAAATTAAGTAGCAAGAAGGAAGTCTGTCTTGGCTCGCAACAACCGCCAAGTTTCTGAAATCAGAGTATTCCTTCCAATCTTAATTATTCACCTGAAGAACTTGATTCCGTCGTGCTAGATGCTTCTGTTGAAGAACTAGACTCTGAAGTTGAAGAACTTTCAGTAGTGGATGTGATGTATTGTGAAAGAACGTTTTGGAAGGCTGCATCTTTCACTTTCACGTTTGCATCTTGAAGGGCTTGCGAAACAACACCTGCGATGAAGGTTGAATCAGCCTGTTTTTCTTTCAAAATAACTTCTTTCAAGATGTCTTTGTAATCTTCCCAGTTTGAAGATTTTTCTGTTTTGGTATTCAATTTCACAACATAGTAAGATGTTGTATAGGTTGTCATATCAACAACTGTTACAACTGATGCTCCCACTTGACCTTCATCCAAGGCAAAGATTGCTGTTTGGACTTCTGTTGGAATATCTGTTGAGGTTGAGTCGAAGGTAACAGTTCCACCATCTTCTTTAGTGGTTGAATCCGTTGAGTTATCTTTTGCCAATTGGGCAAAATCAGCACCATCTTTTTGTGCTTCAGCCAAAATCTCTTTAGCTTTTGTTTCATCATCTAGTTTAATGATTTGGGCAGTCACTTCTGGTGTATAAGCTTCATAAGCAGCTTGGTAGTTTTCATCTGTCAATTCTTTTTCTGCGGCTTGTTTTACTGCATACTCAACCAATTTGTTGGTACGGATTTGCTGCTTGTAAGTTTCAGCTGTCAAACCTGCAGATGTCAAGGCTGCTTCAAATGAATCACCATATTGTGAAGCCATTGTGTCATAAGCTTCATTGACTTCTGCATCTGTGACTTTATCGCCATATTTTTCTTCAAAAACTTCTGTAATAACCATAGACAAGAGAACTTGTTGAGCAGAAGAGTTTGTCTTCACTTGTTCATAGAACTCAGAAACAGTAATCGTTTGACCCTTCATGGTCACGATGTCAGTATCCGTTGAACTTGAGCAAGCTGCAAGAGTCACTGTTGCCAACAAGGTAACAGCTCCTGCAATGAGTTTTTTTGTCTTCATGTATGTGTTACTCCTTTTTTCTTTAACTCAATTATTATATCATAAAACCTTAAAACTTGCTTAATTTTCATCAGTCAAAAGGTCAACTTCCTCCACATTTTTACGGATTAAGAGCAAACCATCGCTGATGGAGACTAGGCTGGCTGTCAGATCAGGGTGTTGTAAGGTTGCATCAAACAACTTATGCAGGCCACGATAGATAGTTCGCTGCCCCCGTCTCACTTCTTCAATTGGCAAGGCAACATCTCCGCCTTGGAAGATATCATCAATCACAATCATGCCACCTTTTTTCAGTTTTTTCAAAACATCCGGCAAAAAGACGATGTACTTAGATTTGGCAGAATCCATAAATACAAAATCATAAGAGCTATCATCCAAGCCGGGCAAGATATCCTGCGCCTCACCTTCCAAAAGTTGAATCTGTTTTCGCTCATCGAACTGAGCAAAATTGCGCTTGGCCAAGCCAATCATCTCCTCATTGCGATCAATGGTCGTAATCCGAGCCTCAGGGCAATTTTCAGCCATTAGTAAGGCAGAAAAACCAATCGCTGTCCCAATTTCCAAGATATCCTTGGGCTGGATAGACTGCAAGAGTAGACGGAAAAAAGCAACAGTCTCATGCGGAATCACAGGGATGTTTTCTTCTTGAGCAAATTCCGCTAGTTCCTTCAAAAATCCGATATTTGGCGCCTGTTTTGTACGCATAAAATCCACAATTTCTTCCTTAACAACTGGACGGCGCATATTGTGGTTTGCATTTTTTGAATAAGTTTCAACCATAATCTTCAGTATAGCACAGGAACAGCATAGGGTCAAGGAAGATAAGGAAAAACCACCTCCCATAGGAGGCGGTTACTTAGCCCGCAATTTGAATACTAAATCCAAGTCGTTCTGCCAAATAGCTGAGCTTCTGCATTTGATCTAGCTTACTAAGGAAGAAATAATTTTTCTCATCATTGAGATAGATGGCACCTACTACCGCATCTTGCAAAAGCAAAATGTGATTGATATTAGAAATCCACTTCAACTGACTATCTCTCGTGTCCAACTGGAAGAGCTTAGACCAGAGAGTGATTCCTGAACGCTGCATAAAGGGAACTTTGTCAAAACCTTGAATGAAGCTAGACAAGAACTCAGTCTGACCTGTCACAACAATATAGTTGCGTTGAATGAGCAGATAGACCAAAATATACCATAGATTGTTTTTTTCTGAGTCCGTAAATTTCTCCAACAAATCTTGGAAGAACTCAGGCGCAATCAAGGTTTCCAGATGGTCCAATAAGGCTTCTGGATCTTGTGCAAAAACAATTTCTTTGAGTTGACGGTAAACAATCTCGTCACCTTCTGATAGAATATCCGCAATCTCAAAGATATCTTGGAGAGATTCTTCTGTAAACATGCAAACTCCTTTCATTATTTATTTTGTCGCTGTCTCGACATTGCTTTTCTTAATAAAATTGTACATCATCCGCAAATTCCCAAGTGACATGGGGGGCTTGCTCTTGGATGAAATGATAGACATCATTGAAGTCAAATTCTGCTAATTTACCCACAGGCATACTGATTAAAAATTGACGATTCGCTCCATAAAAGAGGAAATCTTTTTTCAAGATGACATACTGCAGCCCCTCGCTCTGACGAACCACATATTGAATAGAAACAATATCTTCCCAACTAAAGTTAGACCTTGGCCCAAACATAGTCGGACGTAGTTCGACACCCTGTTCTCCAATCACAAGGGCTGGTGCTTGTCTTCTGATAAAAATCCCCCAGCCAGTAAAAACAAGGGCTGAAATCAATAAAACTAGAGCCATTAGGAACCGATTCTCCCCAGTCTTGGAGTGAGTCAGTAAACCCAGGACAATCACAAATAAACAAGCTGCCGTCGCAAATGGAATCAGACTAGAGCGGTTATAGGAAATCATCTTTATAGGTGCACACCTTTCTCAACAAGAGCTTCCAACTCTGTCAGGCGGGCTTCAAAGACCTTGAAGGCATCATTGAGATAGTCTTCCTTGGTCATATCCACGCCAGCTTTTGCAATGACATTGAGTGGGTAATCAGAGCTACCTGCCTTAAGGTAGTTGAGGTAGTTTTCCTTATCCTCTGGGCTACCATTGACAATCTTGTCTGCCAAAGCAGACGCTGCCGCAAAGCCAGTTGAATATTGGTAAACATAGAAATTGTAATAGAAATGTGGAATACGAGCCCACTCGTACTGAATCAGTGGATTTTCTTCCGCAGACAAGCCGTAATACTTCTCGTTGAGCTCACCATAGAGCTGGTTGAGGAAGTCCGCTGTCAAGACCTGACCTTCTTGGTCTGCTTTGTAAATAGCCTGCTCAAACTCTGCAAACTGGGTTTGACGGAAGACAGTGCCACGGAAACCGTCTAGGTAGTGGTTGAGAATAGCAAAGCGGGTCTTGTCGTCTTCGACTTCGGCCAAGAGCTTCTCTGTCAAGAGATTTTCGTTGGTGGTGGAAGCAATCTCCGCCAAGAAAATTGAATAGTGACCATAGACATAAGGCTGGTTCTGACGAGTCAACATAGAATGGAGCGAATGCCCTGTTTCATGAATCAGGGTGTACATATTGTCCAAGTTGTCCTGCCAGTTGAGGAGCATGAAGGCATTAGTGTCATAAGCACCACCTGAATAAGCTCCTGAACGCTTGCCTTCGTTGACATGGACGTCAATCCAGCGGTTTTCAAAGGCTTCTTTGACAATGGCCGCATACTCATCACCAAAGATATCCAATGTATCGGCACAGGTAGCCAGGGCCTCTTCATAGGTGACTTTTGTATCTGTGCTCGAAAGTGGTGTGTACATATCGTACATCTTGAGATCATCGATTCCCAAGAGTTTCTTACGCAAATTGATGTAGCGGTGCAAGAGCGGGAGGTGCTTGTTGACTGCTGACACTAATGTATCGTAAACGGACTCTGGAATAAAGTTGGCAGAAAGGGCTGCGTGACGGGCAGAGTCGTACTTCCGCAAACGAGCTTTCAGGTTATTGACCTTAACGTTAGACTGGAGGGTCTTAGCGTAGGTATGCTGGAACTGCTCGTAGGTTTCGTAGAGTGCCTCATAGGCCTCTTGACGCACTTCACGGTTTTTGGACTCCATGAAGGAGATATAGTTGCCGTGAGAGAGAGGCACCAACTTGCCGTCCTCATCTGCGATTTCTGGGAAACGCAGGCTGGCATTGTCCAAGACAGAGAAGGTTTCAGACGGGGCATCAAAAATCTCGCTGGTCGCCGCTAGAACCTCTTCTACTTCCTGTGACAAGATATGATCCTTGGCTGCCAAGAGTTTTTCAAATTGATGGCTGTACTGACTCAGTGCTGGCTCTGCTGCCTTGAAGGCTTCCAGTTGCTCCTCAGTAATCGCCATAAATTCTGGCTCATAGAAGGCGAAGGCTTGTGAAAAGGCTGAATAAAGGGCCAAAGCCTTGGCTTGAAACTCCTGATACTTGCCTTCACGAGTGTCCTGGTCGTTCTTCATGGACGCATAGACATAGAGCTTTTCAATGCGACGCATGAGGCCAAGCTGGGTTTCACTAATTTCCAAGAGGCTCTTAGCAGAGTCTAGCAAATGGCCTGCAAACTCCTTTGTCTTTTCTGTTTCTACTTGGAGTTCAGCCAACTCAGCTTCCCAAGCCTCATCTGTTGGGAAAATAGTGGCCAAATCCCACTGGTATTTTTCTTCGATTTCATGACGTTGTTGTGACATAAATAAAATCCTCCGTTCCCATTATTTTACCACAAAAAAGCCCCTCTTTCCATTGGAAAGTGAGAGGATAGACTGGTTATTATACTAAAAATCTTTGTAGGATAGAAGGTCATGAGCATCTTATCTATTCTCTAAGGGAACAACGGCTAGGGTTTTTCCTAAGCTAGCTAAAACCTTCAAGACGGTATCCAATTGCGGATTGGTTTTGCCTGTCTCCATTCTGGCAATAACTGGTTGGCTCACTCCACTTAATTCCTCCAGTCTTTTCTGGCTTACTCCCTGCTCATGCCTTGCCTTTATGAGCGCGCTCATAATAGCCACACGCAAATCACTTTCTAGAATCTCTTCCGCACTAAAGAGTTCCGACCGAACCGATTGCCAGTTAGTACCAATTGCACTATTTTCCATTCATTTTTCCTCTTTCTTGTAGGTCTGCTAACTCACGTTGAGCCTTTTCAATTTCTCTCCGTGGTGTTTTCTGCGTCTGCTTCATAAAATGATGCAACAAGACAAAACTACCGTCATACCAAGCAACAAATAAAATCCTATCTCTCAAGGGACGTAACTCCCAAATATCCCCCTCCAAGTGCTTCACATAAGGTTCCCCAAGTCGAGTTCCCAGTTGACTTAAAAGCTCAATATAGTCATTTATTTTATTCAGTTTAATCCTGCTCTCTTTCCCCTTTTTAGAAGCAAGCTCCCTCAGATACTCTAAAATAGGCTCCTTTCCATTCTTATCCTTATAAAAATAAATAGTGTACATTTCTGCCTCTTTCTATATATTATAACTCAAAAGTTATCGCTTGTCATTCTTTTATTCTACTTTTTTCCAATAAACTGCTGGTGGATAAACCGTTTGTATCCGCTTGTCCTTGACTCCTGCATAATACTGGTCAAAGGCTGGGTAGAGGGAGCTTAAGTTTTGGCGGATTTGGGCAAAGCCAATAGCAGAGCGGGGCAGGCGGATTTGGGGATAGAAGTCAGCCAAGGACTGACTGAGCAAGTTTTTCCCTTGCTGGTAGGCCTCCGCCTGCAAGTTCATCCACTTGGGCACGCGGTAATAGAGCTGCTTGGCAACATAGTCCAGCAAATCCTGATCACTCGAACAAGTAAAATGGGACAAGGCTTGCTTGGCAAATGGTGACCGCAGAATAGCTAGCAAGTTCCCCTGACCAAATGAAAAGGTCTTGGTCAACTTGTGGACCTTACCATACCAGTCCTCGTGAATCAGGTAGTGCAACCGCAGCTCCTCCTGCTCCGCATCCAGTTCCCAGAGATGAAAGCCCATATTCATACTAAAATACAGAAATTGCTTGTGGAGATTGGTCAACCGTTCTCCAAGCCAAAGGTCCTTGCCCAAGAGCCACAGAACAGCCATGCCTGCCTGCTGATAGGCCTCCGTCCGCTCCTGCAAGCGTGAAATAGACAGGCTGGAACACTGGACTTCCAAGGCCAGTTGTTGATTGACTAAAATATCTGCCACCTGCTTGGTTGCAGGCAGATAAGCCTCCAAGTCTACCTCTTCCTGACCCTGTAACCACTGATACAGACTGGACTTGAGGCTCAGGTGCTGGGCGGATTCATTCTCGGACCAGAAATCACAATCCCGCAGGGTTTGATGGGCAAAGTGCGAACGCAGAATTTTTCCAGACCGATAACGGACCTTGCCCGCACAGGCTGGGCAGAAATACTCTTCCTTTTTTACCTCTGGTTTTTCCAAAAGATTGACAGTTTTTCCTTTTTGATCGACGGCTACTAACATAGACTCTCCTTTCCTTATTAGTTCGGAATTTGTGGTAGAATGGTGGAAAGGAGATAGAAAATGACAAAAAAATTTGATAAATGGGAAAAGGACGGCTTCATTCTGCAGTCCTTTCAAGCGGGCTTTGCGGAGAAGTATTATGAGGACTGTTTTACCAAGCCTTCCGCTGAAATTGATCGCCTGACGGGGAGTTCGGGGACTTATAAGAAAGAGGATGTTGTCAGCTACTACAACCGGATTGTTACTGACCCTGACCGGTTTGATTTTATGCTGATCGCACCTGACGGGACCTTTATCGGCGAGTCGGTCATCAATGAACTGGATAGGGAGAACAGCTCTGCTAACTTTCGGATTGTTATCTTTGACGAGGGCTATCTGGGACAAGGTCTGGGATCTTGGGCAGTTGAGAAAACCAGGGACTTTGCTTTTGAGCAGGTCGGCCTACACCGCTTGGAACTGGAAGTTTTTTCCTTCAATCCGCGTGCCAAGCGTTCCTATGAAAAAGCTGGCTTTCGTTTGGAAGGCATCAAGCGTGACAGCCAAAAGACAGCAGACGGCTACGCCGATACCCTTATCATGTCTATCTTAGAAGACGAATGGAAAGCACTCAAAAAACCAGCTGATTAGGCTGGTTTTTGTGTCTTTTCTAAGCAACCTTACCCAATCTGACTGCCGTTTGGCACAGATGGATCTACTGTTAATAATGTTAAATTGCCGTCGTGTTCGGCTGAGAGGATCATGCCCTGACTGAGCAAGCCCATCATCTTACGCGGCTTGAGGTTGGCAACGATTTGGACTTTCTTGCCGACCAACTCTTGCTCATTTGGATAGTACTTGGCGATACCTGACAGGATTTGGCGGTCCTGTCCGTCACCTGCGTCCAAGCGGAACTTGAGCAGCTTGTCAGAGCCCTCCACCTTGGCCACTTCCTTGACTTCGGCCACACGGATTTCCACCTTGTCGAAGTCCTCGAACTTGATTGCAGCTTTCTCGTTTTTGAGTTCCACGTCAGCTGGGTTCCATTCTTTTTCTTCCTCTTGGGAAATAGCAGAGCTGCCACCCATTTGGGTTTGGATATAGGCGATTTCTTCTTCCATATCCAATCGTGGGAAGATAGGTGTGCCTTTTTCTACCACTGTCAAACCAGCTGGAAGACCTGCAAAGTCGAGATTTTCAAGGTCAAATGCTGTTCCCAAACCAAGCTGTTCCATAATGGCATTTGAAGTGGTCATCATGAATGGTTGAATGAGGTGAGCCACCACACGCAGACCGGCTGTCAAGTGAGCCATGACTGCTGCCAACTTGTCACGGTCCGCTTCGTCCTTAGCCAAGACCCAAGGTGCAGTTTCATCGATGTACTTGTTGGTACGGGAGACGATATTCCAAACAGCTTCCAAGGCACGTGGATAGTCCACAGCTTCCATGTAGGTGTGGTAGCTTGCCAAGTTTTCAGCTACAACTGCTGCCAAGTCCGCATCAAAATCCGTCACATTAGCCACAAAAGTAGGTACCTGACCACCGAAATACTTGTTAATCATAGCAACCGTTCGGTTGAGCAGGTTTCCAAGGTCGTTGGCCAGTTCGTAGTTAATACGACCAACATAGTCTTCTGGTGTAAAGGTTCCGTCAGAGCCAACTGGCAGGCTACGCATGAGGTAGTAACGTAGTGGATCCAGGCCAAAACGCTCGACCAGCATTTCTGGATAAACCACATTGCCCTTGGACTTAGACATCTTGCCGTCCTTCATGACAAACCAGCCATGAGCAACCAAGCGGTCTGGCAACTTCATATCCAACATCATAAGCATGATTGGCCAGTAAATGGAGTGGAAACGAAGAATGTCCTTCCCGACCATGTGGTAAACTGTTCCATTCCAGAAGGTGTCATAATTGGCTGTCTCTTCCTGACCATAGCCCAAGGCCGTCGCATAGTTGAGTAGGGCATCAATCCAGACATAGACAACGTGTTTAGGATTAGACGGAACAGGCACGCCCCAAGTAAATGAGGTACGGGATACAGCCAAATCTTCCAAGCCTGGCTCGATGAAGTTTTTCATGATTTCATTGAGGCGACCATCTGGCTGGATAAAGTCTGGATGAGCATTGAAAAACTCAACCAATTTATCCTGATACTTGCTGAGGCGGAGGAAGTAGGACTCTTCTGATACCCAGGCAACCTCGTGACCGCTCGGAGCAATACCACCTGTTACCTTGCCGTTTTCATCTCGGAAGACCTCTTCTAATTGGCTCTCGGTGAAAAATTCCTCGTCTGATACGGAGTACCAACCAGAATATTCACCCAAGTAAATGTCGTCCTGCGCCAGCAATTTTTCAAAAACAGCCGCCACCACTTCCTCGTGGTAATCATCAGTCGTGCGGATGAACTTGTCATAAGAGATGTCTAGCAAGTTCCAGAGCTCCTTGACGCCAACCGCCATGCCGTCAACGTAGGCTTGCGGTGTTAGACCAGCCTCTTTTGCCTTTTCCTCAATCTTCTGCCCGTGCTCATCAAGCCCTGTTAGATAGTAGACTTCATGCCCCATAAGGCGTTTATAACGAGCCAAAACATCGCAGGCAATGGTCGTGTAGGCTGAACCGATATGAAGTTTTCCAGACGGATAATAAATCGGTGTGGTGATATAAAACGGTGTTTTTGTCATGTTTTTTTCCTTTCAACTCAGGGCAAATGAAACCCTGTTCTTGATAACATCCCATTTTATCATATTTTTGTGTAAAAACAAAGCGACTTCCCGTCCACAATCCTTCTAATATATGATATACTAGAAGAAGTTATGAAAAAGAATGGGGTTATCTATGTTTTCACCTAAAAATCTACTCATCCATCTATTTTTTGCTATCATTGCAGGAGGGATGTTCCTATATGGGGCTGGCAATACTGCCTTGATTTGGAATATGGTCTGGGCCTTACTAGCCTTGGACGTTGCGATTTTGGTGCGTCAGAACAACCACACCGCAAGCAAGCTTTTGATTACGCCTTTTTGGCTCTTCTTTTATCCTAATACCTTTTATATCTTGACGGAGATTGTGAATTTACAGTTTTCAAGCAATGCTCTCTGGGAGCAATCTAGCTTAATTCTCTTCATGCTCTATGTTCCAGCTATTCTATTTGGTATAATGGCTGGGGTAGAAAGTGTCGAATTGATTTTTAAGGGGTATGGCATTCAATTTTACGGCCTTCGACTCTTAGTCATCAGTCTCCTATCTCTGTTTTCAAGCTATGCAATCTACATTGGTCGTTATGCTAATCTGCATAGTTGGGACATTTTTACACGACCACTCGTATTTCTTAATGGCTTAACTTCAGCTATCAACTGGTCATCCTTTCCTTTTATCCTGGGCTTCACGCTCATGCAAATCATGGTCTTGGTCTTTGCAGTTGATGAATAAGACAGAAAAACAGTATGTAATCGCTTGTTACATGCTGTTTTCTTTTTGGGTCAATTTTTACAGGTCCTTTTCTATCCAATGACAAACTAACAAATCTGTGACAGCCTCCCATTTTTTCCTTGGGATATGCTATACTAGACACAGATTACTGAAAGAGGTTTCCTATGTTTTCACAATTTTTCACTAAAAAAACGCTATTTATTCATCTCTTCTTTCTTATTATTGCAGCTGGGTTGCAACGCTATGGGGTTACAGCTCCTGATCTGACCTGGAACATGTTTTTGGCCCTAGTTGCTCTCGACCTGGCTCTTCTTGTTCAAGGAATCAAACAGCCCTTTATAAAAATCGGGATTGGCTTACTCTGGCTCTTCTTCTATCCCAATACCTTTTATATGATAACAGATATCGTCCACATGCATTTTGCCAGCACCGCCCTTTGGCAACGGGAAAATATGATTCTCTTTATGCTCTATGTCCCAAGTATCTTCTTTGGAGTAATGGCTGGCGTGGAAAGTTTACGGCTAATTTTCGAAGGATTTTCAATTAAGTCCTACTGGTTTCGACTGACAATCATTTGCGGTTTATCCCTGTTATCAAGCTTTGCCATTCATATCGGACGCTATGCCCGTCTCAATTCCTGGGACATCTTTACCCGACCAAGCCTAGTCATCAACGAACTACTGGAAGTCATTTCTTGGGAGGCCCTTCCCTTCATCCTCGGCTTTACCTTCCTACAAATCATGGTTCTGTTTTTCGTAGAAAAAGAATAAAAACAAGGTCACCAACTATCTGGTGACCTTATCTTTCTGTACCTACACCCTCCTATCCATCTCCTCCATATCATAGTCAAGTAGGAGGTCACGGTAGTCTGTAAAGAGCTGGTGTCGTTTATCGTTATCAAGGATAGCAATATCCACTCCCCTATCGTCATAGCAATGGTAGATGATCTTATCCTGGCTTGACAAAAAGTGGACTGAGGCTGAAAGGTAGTGAAAACCACCATGGTCGGCTCTGATAATTTCCCTCAGCAAAGCTTTCAAATCTTGACCAGTAACAGGGAAAAGATAGCGTTCAAAGACCAGCACATCCCCCGTCCAGTCCTCCACCTCTATCCGCTCAGGCTCTGGACATTTGTCAAAGTTGTATTTCGATGTAAAATGCCAGAGGTAGGTGTTGATATCCCTTTCTTCCTCATGAAGAAGAGAGAGAACTAGGTAGTCGTATTCTGAAGCTGCCTGCTCCATTAATTCAACCGCACGCGCATAAGCTCGGTCCAGATAAACTTTCTTAGGAAGAGTTTCAGCCTCCTCCGCAGGTCCAATTTCAAATCGAAGCGCCAGAGGTGTGTCATAAAAAAATGGACCCACTAATGGCTTGTTTTGTAACTGAAACTCCTTGAGCCAATCCTTTAGTTGCATAGACATTCTCCTACTCTATTTTTGTATCATTCTACCATACTCATTTCGGTTTGGTCTAGTTTTCCTTTAGAAAATATGATAAACTAGTATAAAACTGTACTGGGAGGTTTCATGAAAACTGCATTTATTTCAGAAAAGGCTAAGTCAGCCTTTAATTTAAATTTTTTCCTCTCTCCTGTGGTCGGTCTCTTCTTGACCGTCGGTGCGGAAATGATCGGCTATTTTACCTTGATGCCCTTTCTATTCGCCTTTGAGGATAATGCATTTATAACACTTTGTTTTGAATTATTTGCCTTTGCCTTTATCAGTTTAGCTGTCATTCTATGGGCAAGAAAGGTAGAAATCAGCCCCTGGCTTGGAATCGGTCTGACCAAAGCGAGTGCCGTCAAGGATTTTCTTCTGGGATGGGGCTTGGGAGCAGCTATGTTGATTACCTGTGTGGCCTTGATGTGGGTCTGTGGTGCCATTGAATTTGTTAGCTTCCATTTTTCACCACTATTTTTGGGGCAATTTTTGATTCTAACCTTAGCTTGGTCTATCCAAGGGACAACGGAAGAATTGCTAACCAGAGGTTGGATGTTTTCATCTCTAGCAGCTCGCTACAATCTACCAGTTGGTATCCTCATTTCATCACTCTTTTTCACCGCACTCCACTTGGGAAATGACGCTATCTCCCTCATTCCGCTCTTGGATCTGACACTCTTTGCTATCCTCGCCTGCCTTGTCATGCTAAAGACAGGAACTGTCTGGCTGATTGGTGGCTTACATGCAGCTTGGAACTGTTTCCAAGGCAATGTCTTTGCCTTTCCAGTTAGTGGTTCAGAGGCAGGGCAAGCCTTTATCCAAGTTCGTACTATGGGACCGGAGTGGCTATCCGGTGGTGGCTTCGGGGTCGAAGGTTCCGTCATCAGCCTCTTGGTCCAATCCCTAATTATCTGCTGGTTAACCTACGATTTATTTTTAAAGAAAAAGAAGCCTGCTTAACAGGCTTTTTTTGAACATTATTTTGTTGCAGTCAGAAAAAATGTTTGATACAAATCAGCAGACTGGCTTTTGCGATCTTCATAGAAAAGGGCTTGACAAGTCCAATAATAGGGCATTACATAAATCGCTAAGAGACCGAATGTCAATAGAATACCAATCCACCAGAAGAAGAAAGACAAATCCAAAAGAAAGAGTCTCATGCGATGCCCTTTCATCAACTGCCAACTTTGTTTCATCAGTTTGAAGGGATTTTGAAATACACCAGCTTCTAACTGATCATGCAACAAGAAGTACATAGGCTTCAGGCTCAAGTCAACATAGAAAGATAAGAGTAGGCCAAAGATCATCAAGCCAAGACTGATGAGACCGACACTAGTTGTAACTAATGGACTAAAATCAGGCAAAACCCCGTAGGACAGAAAATAGAGATTTGGTGTTAGAATTAGACCGAGTCCAGTGACTAAACCAACAATCAAAGGAAGGGAAGCTAGATAGAGACAAAACTCCTTCACCATGGTCGCTAAGACAATCGGTACAAAACGTGGTCCAAAGAGAATGCGGAAACTCTCCTTATAAGAAAGCTGACGCGTCACTTCACGAACCCGTTGCAAAACTTGAAACAGGGCAACTAGGAAGAGCAATTCAACAAGGAATTGAAACAAAAAAGTATATTCAATCCCAAAATCAAGCGTCACATGTTGGAAATGAGTGCCATCATTGTAAATAGGAATCTGCTGATAAAAATAACGAAATTTACTCACCAAAAAGATGGAATTGAGCAAATGATTGACTAGTTCAACTAGTAAACCAAGCAAAACTGGAACTAAAAAGATTCCAACCAGACCATCTGTACTTGACCAAATTGCTCGAGCACGCTCACGAATCGATTGATTTGTCATAGACTTTCCTCCTCTCAATCAGACCTATCTTTTCTATCTTTATTATAGTCAATCCAAGATTTTTTTGCAAGACAATATAGGCAAAAAAATCCCTGTATAGAACAGAGATTTAACTTATTTCAAATGATTGAGTTCGGAATGCTTGTAGCCGTAAAAGAAATAAATACCTGTTCCGATGAGCAAGGCTAGGAAGAAAGCTAGCCAAGTTGCCAGTCCATATTGAAACATAAAGGACAAGCAAATCAAGATAGAGATGATTGGCAAAATCGGAACCAATGGAGTAGAGAATTGTCCTTCTTTTGCCGGGCCTTCTTTCTGTCTCAATCGAATGATTCCTGCAGCTAAGAGAATCAGATAAGCAAGGGTACAGATATTCAGGAAGGAAGCGATGGATGCAAGAGGAAAAACGCCTGCACAGATTGCGGCAAAAATGCCAACTAAGATGGTTGCATTTTTTGGCACCTTGCTCTTTGTAGTCAATTGACTGAGAGATTTCGGCAATAGGCCATCGCGGCTAATGGAGTAAACCATTCGCGAGAGAGCGTAGGTCATCGAAATACACACTGTAATGAGAGTCAAAATCGCAACAATAGAGACATAAGATGCTGCCCAATCCATGCCCACTTGTCGCAGCGCAAAAGCAACTGCATCCGCTACATTCAACTGACTGTAATGAACCATCCCTGTTAGGACCAGGGTCACTAGGATATAAAGGATGGTGACAATGGACAGGGAAATGACAATTCCCTTTGGAACATTTTTTTCAGGCTGCTTCACTTCATCGATCGCCATAGAGATGGACTCAAAACCTAAGAAAGCAAAAAACATGAGCGAGGCACCAGCCATAATTCCCGCCTCACCACCATAGATAGCACCAAAGCCATAGGGGGCAAAATTAGACCAATTCGCTGGTTGAAGATGAATGATTCCAACGAACAAAAAGAGCGCCAAGGCAGAAAATTTCAGAATAACCAGGGCAGAATTGAAACGAAGAGCTGCCTTAGAATTTAAGAGAACTACCCCCACTACAAAACCAAGTACCAAGACAGGTAGGATATCGATATAGGTCCCTGCTTGAGGATTAAAAGTGCCATTCAAGGCAGTAGGTAAGGTAAGCCCCATATTGGCTAAGAGCCCCTTCAAGTAGGCTCCCCAACCAGAGGCAACACTCGAAACAGCTGTTAAAAATTCCATGATGGTCAACCAGCCCGCTAACCAAGCAGGAAATTCCCCAAAAATGGAATACAAGTACCCATAGGCCCCTCCATTTGCTGGGATGCGAGAGGCATACTCAGCATAAAACAATGCTGTCAAACCAACTGAAACCGCCGCGATCAAGATAGAGACGACCAAGGCAGGGCCTGCATATTCTGCAGCTGCCAACCCCGTTACAGTAAAAATTCCCGTTCCAACCATGGAGCCAATTCCAAGAAGTATCAGGTCAACCAATCTCAAGTGACGGTGCATGGCTGTCTTTGATTTTCTCAAAGATTTCTTTCGAAATAGATTCATGTAATCTCCTTTACACAATTTTTTCAAACTGAATCATTATACCATGAAATAAGCATCTTAGCACGAAAAAATGAGAATGGGAAAGAACTCGACTAGGTCAAAAAAGAGTTCCCCTCATTTCCAAACATGTAGTTCGGGCTAAAATAGTCCACTGGACTATTTTACTCCCACCCCCGCATAGCTCCAACGGTCAGCGTAGTGACTGTTGGAGGTTGGAAATGAAGCGAACTCAGTTCGCAACAGTCGTAATGGCCAGATTCGGAGTGCAAAACACGAATTGCTGAGATTTGCTTCGCAAATCTTATCTCCAACTTTTAACAGTCCACTGGACTGTTAAATCCAATCAACCACTGCGCTGAGATGTTGACACGAACTCTGAGAAGTGGACCTAGGCTTTTTGCCCAGTCTCATTGGATTATTTTGTTTCAAGAGTGAATTGATTGAGGTAGTTATTTTTAGCCAATTGACCGGTGAATTGATCGCCAACTTTCATAAATGGTAGCTGATCTGTCGCATCTTCACTTGCTTTTACTTTATAAATCGTTCCCTGAGATTGTAGGTAATAAACAGTTGTTCCCCCAATCATCTGACTTCCTAAGGCTTCGATAGTTCCTTCAATCACTTGAATATCCTGACTTGCAGTCGAACCATCACTAGAGATACCTGCCAGACTGGAAGCATCTGAACCAGAGACCTGTGAAATCAAGCTCGCCAAATCGTTATTGACTGTTACTTGTTGATAATCTTCTGCATCGACCAGAGCATAGGTTTTAACCAGCCCTGCATCATCTTTCAAGGAAACAAGGTAATAGGCTTTGTCAGAGAATTTTACCAGACTAGGTGCAGTTGCCTGATAGCCTTTTTCCTGCACCTCTCCTTCTGCTGATTCTTGGGCTGCAGTTTCTGTTGCAGACGCTAGCTTGTAGTTGGTGATTTGGCGGGTCCGCATATTGACAAGAATAAAGCCTAGGTTAGAAGAATCAGCTGTTGCGGAGGTAATCCCTGTATAGAGATAAATATCCGACCCAATCGTAATATAGTTGTAGCTATCCGTCGTATTTTTCACGCCAGTTTGACTGAAAATAGTGTTCCAAAAGCCATTCTGATAGGTATAGTGATCATCCACACGACTGATCACATTTGTGGCAGAATACACTCGGTCCACCCATTCTGGGATGTCTGCAAGATCATAGCGCTTGCTTTCACCTGTCACAGCATCCAAGACAACTGCTCCAACTGGGTCGTTCGAAGATAGTCCAAACTGTGGCTGATAGATGGTCGCAATGTAATAAGGGTTTCCTTCGTCATCTACTTCAAAGGATGGTTTGCCAAAAATGGTCGTTGGGTACTGGAAGCGGAGGTGGCGCATGGTGTCATTCATCAGGTACTCAGAATCGGAGTAATGCATGGCCTTGCTGAGTTTTGCCAACTCTGCCTTACCTGTCGTTTGATTTACCTTAACATAGTATTCAATCCCATCTTGATGATTGCTAATCCACTTCCAAATGCTCTTGTACTCAAGCGGTGAAACCCGATAGGGCTGCTGACCAATGGTAATCTGACGGTAATCATCTGAAATGCCAAACTGAGAAACCTTATCAATGGTCCCTAAATAGGTATCACCGATTTTCTCTGCAGAAGCCCGATCCAAAAGGGCTAGTTTTGAAATATCCGTTTCCGGAAAATCCTCCTTAAAATCCGCATCCTGGACCGTCACCACATTGGCATAATCTTTGGCACGAAAAATCCGTGAATTAGCAAACCCTATCACCATCAAGGCAAGAATAACGAAAATCCAAGCCCGACCTAACCAAACCAAATGGGCAGGCAAAGACTTATTCAACTCATAGGTTTCTACTTGCCGATTTCTACCAGACAATTTACTGGCCTTTTGGACCAATCCCTGTGGACTGGAAAAGAGCAAAATCAACCAAGCAAAGCCCAGAGATTGCAATAGGAAAATCCAAAAACCTAAACTGTAGATACTAAGAGCTGGCAATTGGAACCAATAATAGACAAGCATTTCCAAAACGAGTGCCAGCCAGGCAAAGCCAATAACTGTTCTTTTCATCCTAACCTCCGTAAACAAAGATTTACTTGCTACTATTGTATCATACTTTTAATACTGTAACACAAAAAATGAAAAGATTTTTTCCAGTTCCTAGATTCGCTTGGTCAAAGGATTTTTGGTATAATAAAACACGATAAAACTAGAAAAAGGAACCCATATGAAACTCATTTCTTGGAACATTGATTCCCTCAACGCTGCGCTAACTGCAGAATCCCCACGTGCCCTCCTATCCCGTGCCGTGATTGACACGCTAGTTGCGGAAGATGCCGACATCATCGCTATTCAGGAGACCAAACTCTCTGACAAGGGGCCAACCAAGAAGCACTTGGAAATTCTGGAAAGCTACTTCCCAGGCTATGCGAACACGTGGCGTTCATCGGTTGAGCCTGCACGCAAGGGCTATGCAGGGACCCTCTTCCTTTATAAAAATCACCTTACACCAACTATCAGCTTCCCAGAAATTGGTGCCCCGACCACTATGGATTCTGAGGGACGCATCATCACGCTGGAGTTTGACAACTTCTATGTTACCCAGGTTTATACGCCAAATGCTGGAGATGGCTTGAAGCGATTGGCCGACCGCCAAATCTGGGACGTTCAGTATGCCGAATACCTATCACAGCTTGACAGCCAAAAGCCTGTTCTAGCTACAGGTGATTACAACGTTGCCCACAAGGAAATCGACCTTGCCAACCCAGCCAGCAACCGCCAGTCACCAGGGTTTACAGATAAAGAACGTGAGGGCTTTACAAACTTGCTAGCCAAAGGCTTCACAGATACCTTCCGCCACTTGCATGGGGATGTCCTCAATGCTTATACCTGGTGGGCACAACGCAGCCGCACCAGCAAAATCAACAACACAGGCTGGAGAATCGACTACTGGTTGGTTAGCGACCGTATCGCTGACAAGGTGACAAAATCAGCTATGATTGACTCCGGTGCTCGCCAAGACCATACACCGATTGTCATGGAAATTGATTTACCATAGAAGAGGGAATACCCTCTTTTTCTTTCGGACAGTATTTTTGAAATCGTTTCCAAAATATAGTATACTAAATTTAGTGAACTAGTTAAGAAGGAGATGAAATGGATCCAAAAAAAATTGAAGCGCGCTCTTTAACCATTTCTGCCCTGGTCAATGGGCTCAGTGGTTTGGTAGGTCTCGCAGTTTACATTATGACCGATTTAAACGCTCTTCTCTTGGACAGTGTCTTCTCCCTAATTGCTTTTGTGTCATCTGTTGTTGCCGTCTATATTTCAAAAAATAGCCACCGGAGAACAACAACATTTCCACAAGGCCTTCACTTTCTAGAGCCGCTCTATGCCATTATGAAGTCCTTGGCCACCCTACTCTTGCTTGTTTTTGCCGTTTTGGAAACAGCAGCGACAGCCTTTGCCTATTTTGTACATGGCATTGGGCACCAGATGACAACGGGGCCTGTTATCCCATACACCAGTATTATGCTTTTTGTTTGCTTCGGTCTATATGGCTACAATCGCTATATGAATCAAAAAATCGGCAATATCTCAACCATC
The DNA here is from genome assembly GCF_032594915.1 of Streptococcus sp. 29896. NCBI lineage: Bacteria > Bacillati > Bacillota > Bacilli > Lactobacillales > Streptococcaceae > Streptococcus > Streptococcus suivaginalis. Next base: position 1,271,984 of record NZ_CP118733.1, read on the forward strand.
ATTGCAGCTGAGGCCAAAGGCAACTTGATTGACGGATTGATTTCAGCTGCCATTGGTATCGCTTTTCTATTTCTTGCCTTTATCCCAGTAAACAGTCCCTTGCAGTTCCTACATTTTACAGGAGATTTCTTTGTAACGGTTGCTCTTGCAGTTATTTCCTTCAAAGAACCGCTCCAGCTGTTGATATCAGCCTTTATGGAATTGGCACACGGTACCATTCAGGCACCTGATTTGAGAGACAATATCTACGAAATTCTCACACCTTATTTGGAAGAAGAGGAGGACTTGGATATTCTCATCTACAAACAAGGTATGCAGCTCAAGGTCAAAATTCACCTTCACAAGGTCAGTCCTAGTAGCTTTGCGGAACTTCGTGCCAACAAGCAAAATATGCTCTACCAGCTACGTAAAGACTATGAATACATTTCCATTGAATACGCCTTTTAACAAAAACTCTCGGCCTTATAAGCCGAGAGTTTCATATTTTGTACGATAGCCAATCTGCAATATTTTTCCATCTTGAATCAAGAGAGGACGTTTAATCAACATACCATCATTAGCTAATAAGTCTAATGCTTGATCCACCGTTAAGCTGTCAAATTTATCTTTCAGACCTAGTTCACGGTAACTATTTCCTGAAGTATTGAAATACTTTTTCAGGTCTAAACCTGTTGCTTCCATCCAGGATTTGAGCTGGTCAGCACTTGGAGGAGTTGCCTTGATATCAATAGCTTCAAATTCCAAGCCCAAACTTTTCAGCTCTGCTTTTGCTGCTCGACAGGTCGAACACTTGGGATATTCATAGAATAAAATCATTGTTTCACCTCAAAGTATGGATTTTCGTGTTGCAAGAGCCAGATTTTTTTATCCAGTCCTCCCGCATAGCCTGTCAACTGCCCATTTTGATTGAGAACACGGTGGCAGGGAACGATGACAGAATAGGGATTTCGCCCAACTGCTCCACCGACTGCCTGCCCTGAACAGACTCCCAGTTGCTGGGAAAGTTGTCCATAGCTAGTCGTCTGGCCATGAGGGATTGCTTTCAATAAGGTCCAGACTTTTTCCTGAAATTCCGTTCCAATAGCTTCAAGCGTCAGGCTAGAAAAATCCACATCTTGACCTGAAAAATAAGCATCCAGCAAGAGACTGGTCTGATCCAAAATAGGATGTGAGCCTAGAACTGGTTCTTCAGCTAGTCCTCGTTCAAAATACTTCTGGTCCTCGAACCAGGCACCTCGCAAGCCCCTATCACTAGCAACAAGAGACATAGGACCAAGTGGACTGTGATAGATCGTTTTTAAGTACATACTTAGTTTTTATTTTTAATGACGCGGACCTTGACAATGGCTTCCGTTGCTTCAAAGTTGGCAACCAACTGGTCGATTTTTGTCTTGTCTGCTTCATCCAAATCCAACAAGGTATAGGCATAGTCACCCTTTGACTTGTTGATAATGTTGTCAATGTTGATGCCTAATTCAGACACGGCTGTGGTGATTTTTGCCACCATGTTTGGAATGTTTTTGTTGATAAGGGTAATTCGATAGGGAGCATCCAAGAACTGTTTGACATTTGGGAAATTGACTGAGTTGATGATTTCACCAGTCTCCATAAAACGCCGAATGGTCTGACCAGCTGCAATAGCACAGTTGAGCTCTGCTTCTTCTGTTGAACCACCAACGTGTGGGAAGACGATAATGTGGTCCTTATTAAGCACTTCTTCTGTTCCAAAGTCAGTGATGTAATTCTTGATAACTCCTGCTTCGATGGCTTCAAACAAGTCGGCATTATTGACCAGCTCACCACGAGCGAAGTTAATCAAAGTCGTCCCTTTTTTCATTTGACCAAAACTAGCTGCATTAAACAAGTCGCGCGTCTTGTCTGTCAAAGGAACATGGACCGTGATATAGTCAGCATTGGTAAAGATTTCTTTCAAATCATCTACCCGTTTAACGTGACTTGAGATACTCCATGCTGTTTCAATCGACACATACGGATCATAACCAAGCACATTCATGCCCAGACGGCGAGCGTCGTTGGCAATACGGGCACCAATAGCACCAAGTCCAATGACACCAAGAGTTTTACCAGAAATTTCTGTCCCTGCAAACTGCTTCTTACCTGCTTCAACCTGCTTAGGTACATCATCTCCTGACAATGTATTAGCCCAAGCTGTCGCTCCGATATAGTCACGAGCAGACAAAAGGATAGAGGCAAGCACCGCTTCTTTTACGGCATTGGCATTGGCTCCGGGAGTATTGAAAACAACAATTCCCTTCTCAGTCGCTTCCTCAATAGGAATATTGTTGGTCCCAGCACCTGCACGAGCAATGGCTTTCAAATTTTCAGGAAAATCAAAACCATGCAAGTTTTCAGAACGGATGATAAAGGCATCTGGATTGGCCGCATGGTCTCCGTCAATCTGGAAACGATTGCCCAATTCCTTCAAACCAACTTGATTAATATTGTTAAACGTACGTACACTAAATACCATTTTTCTTACCTAAAAAGGGGAGTGGGAAAGAACTCAACTACTCCTAGAAGAGTTCCCCTCATTTCCAAACAGTAGGTTCGGGCTAAAATAGTCCACTAGACTATTTTACTCCCACCTCCGCATAGCTCCAACAGTCAGAGTAGTGACTGTTGGAGCTTGGAAATAAAGCGAACTCCGTTCGTATCAGCCGTAGAGGTCAGATTTGGAGTGCACACGAACTGCTGAGATTTGTTTCACAAATCTTATCTCCAACCTCTAACAATCTCCCAGATTGTTAGAGCCAATCAACCACTGTTCTGAGATGTTGACACGAACCTTGAGAAGTGATACGAAGCTTTTTCCCGGTCCCTTTCTTTCTTTATTAATTATTTCCCAAGAGCCAACGATCATCTTCATCAATCTCCTGATAGAGACTGCGCTCGCTCTTGTGTTTGATTTTTTGGTAGGCTAGGCGTTCGCCGTCCAAGGGAACCTTTCCACAATAGACAAAGCCTAGCTTTTCCAGGATGTGCTGCATGGGCAGGTTTTTCTCATGGGTATCACAGCGGAAATCTGGGCCCTTTTGCCCTTCGATAATCCCTTGCAGGAAGGTCTGAACAACACCTTGACCCTAAAACTCCTTGGCTACTGCCACACGGTGAATAGTCGTGTAAAGGGGATTGTTATGCTGCCACTTGCCGTCATAAATGGCTTCATAAGCAGCCTCTGTCCCACGAAAGACAGCCGCATAAACCGCAACCTTACCATCCACCAGACCAACATAGCCCTTGCCTGTTAAAATATCATCAAAAATCGTATCTTGATTAGGGTAAATTCCTTGCCACTGGCTACTGCCAGAAGCTGCTAGAAAGGCCTTGGCCTGATCAATAATCTGACTAATAACTGCTACTTCATTGGGATGAGCAAGACGGATTTCCATTAAGCATTCTCCGCTTCAAATTTCTTCATAAAGTCAATCAAATCAACCACACCTTGGCGTGGGAAGGCATTGTAAAGTGATGCCCGCATTCCACCAACAGAACGGTGGCCCTTGATGTTCTTAAAGCCTGCTGCTGTTGCTTCTTTGACAAATTTAGCATCCAATTCCTCGCTTGGTGACACGAATGGAATGTTGGCTACTGAACGCTCTTCTTTTTTACGGACAGGGTTGCTGTAAAAAGCTGACGCGTCAATATAGTCGTAGAGCAGACCTGCTTTTTCACGGTTGATTTTCTCCATTTCGTCCACACCACCGATTTCCTTGACCCACTCAAAGACAAGTTTGGAAATGTAGATAGAGTAAGCTGGCGGCGTATTATAGAGCGATTCATTTTCTGCTTGAATGCGGTAATCCAACATGCTTGAAAGCATTGGTTGGTCGTTGAGGAAATCCTCACGGATAATGACAACTGTCACACCCGCTGGACCAATATTCTTCTGTGCACCGGCATAAATCATGGCAAAATCTTCTACATTGTAACGAGCTGCCAAGATGTTTGAAGACATATCACCAATAACTGGAACACCATTAGTATCTGGAATGTCATAGACAGCCGTTCCTTCAATGGTATTGTTAGTTGTCAAGTGAACATAGGCTGCACTTGGATCAATGTCATTTTTATCAAAGGTCGGCAATTCTGCATAGGTGATGTCTTCTGTTGAACCTAGCAAAATTGGTTCAAAATCAATGGTCTTAGATAGTTTCACTGCCTCTGTATAGGCTTTTTTACCCCAAGAACCACCTGCTAGATAGTAGGCTTTCTTTCCTTGAGCAAAGTTGAGCGGAATCATGGTGAATTCCAATGATGCTCCGCCTTGCAAAAACATCACCTTGTAGTTATCAGGAATAGCCATGAGTTCACGTAGGGTTGCCTCAGCACCTTTAATAATGTCGTCGAAGTCTTTGGAGCGATGGGACATCTCCAAAACACTCATTCCCGAACCATTGTAGTTCAAGAATTCAGCTTGAGCGCGTTCAAGTACTGGTTTTGGTAATACTGCAGGACCTGCAGAGAAGTTGTAGATTGTCATAAAATCCCTCCAAAAATGTAATGTGTTCATTATATCACAAGAATTCAGAAAATTCCATAAAGTTACCTAAATTCTCAGAAAAGATACGGAAATTAGAAAAGACTAGGCCTTAGCCTAGTCCATGGTACACATCATATACTTCTTGTTTTTTGAGTTGGTAGCGTTTGGCAACTTCTTTAATAGCCTGGTTGGGTTTGCGGCCACTTGCGATTTCCTTTTCAACCTCAGCTTTTAAATCCACATCTTCTGCAGATGGCATCTCTTCTTCACCAGCACCAGCGACAATAATAAGACATTCTCCTTTTAGAGGGTTGTCCTTCAAATAGTCTAAAACTTCTGAAATAGTGCCTCGCTGGTATTCTTCATAGAGTTTGGTCAATTCGCGCACGACTGTCACCTGGCGGTCTCCATAAACAGAAAGCATGTTTTCCAAGGTATCTACCACACGATAAGGAGACTCATAGAAGATCTGAGTCTCCGGATAAGCACGTTTCTCTTGGAAAAAGTCCTTTTGCTGCCCTGCTTTTCTAGGCAAAAAGCCGTAGAAAATATGCGGTTGCGGAGCCAAGCCGGAGGCAATCAGGGCTGTAATTCCTGCGGACGCCCCAGGCAATGCCACAACAGGAATATTTTCTGCAATAGCTGCCTTTACTAAGTCATGACCAGGATCCGAGATAGAAGGCAAGCCTGCATCAGACACCTGGGCAATAGACTTGCCCGACTTGAGCCAATCAATCAAGACAGGAATCTTTTCATGGGCATTGTGTTCATGAAAAGAGGTTTGCTTTGTGTCAATCTCAAAATGTTTGAGCAAAAGTCCTGTGTTACGGGTGTCCTCCGCCGCGATCACATCAACATCCTTCAAGGTTTGAATAGCTCTGAAGGTCATATCTTGTAGATTCCCAATTGGGGTAGGCACTAAGTAGAGACTACCAACTGTCTGATTCCCTTTAAATGATTTTTGTAGGTTCATCTTATTCTCGATTCAATAGTTCATCACAAAACATACAGGTTTCGTCATTATCACGACGTTTACCATAATCATAGTTACAGATATGGAATCCATCTTCATAGACATGACGCAGATTTTCCTTACCAGAACTAGAATTTTTTGCAGAAGCAGTTGTGTCTTTTGCTAGTCGCTCCCGCAGTTTAGAATTTTCCAAACGAAGAGCCGTGTTTTCTTCAATCACTCCTCGTAAGTGGTTTTGAATGGCCTCAACCTCTGCAAGTGTCGTCAAAAGTTGTTGCGAAAAATCCTCTAGAGCATCAAAAAGTTCTCTTTTATCCATTTTCTTCCTTTCTAATTCTGGTTTTGTAAGACTAGGTATTCCAGAGAATTCTGCAAACTGACATTGGCCTGCCACATCTTCTTAGCAGACAAGCAAGCTGTCAGTAATTGCCTTGCCTTTTTCTCTGCCATCTGGTCAGCCAACAAACAGATCAGTAGTTCAAACAAACGAGCCTGCTCTGCTTTTTCCACCGCCAAGTTAACCAACTGAGGCACCAAAAGATAGGCCCTGTCTTGGGAATGCAACAAACTGTCCACAAACTTACGACAAATCGCAAGCAGGTCCAAATAAGACTTACTCTTAGCCAAGTCCAAAGCTTGATCGAGTTGGGAAACGAGCTGGGCAGTTAAGACTGCTTGGTTGCGCAAAAGTCCTGCTTCTTCTAGTTTTCGTTCGATGAGTGGTTGATTTTTAGGAAAAGTCACAATTTGCGCCCGACTTTTAATGGTCGGCAGTACCGCTTCTTCCTGATTGGTAAGCAGAAAGAGGTGTATTTTACTCTGAGGCTCTTCCATGACCTTGAGAAGCGAATTAGCAGCATTGGCATGCATCTTTTCTGCTTCGCGGATGATAAAAACCTGCTGATTGGATTCAAAACCAGAGCGTGAAAAATCCTTTACCAAGTCACGAACCATTTCCGTTTTTATCAGATTACCTTGAGGCGCCAATGTAGTCACGTCTGAAAACTGTCCCTCTTCAATCAGGCGACAAGTCCGACATTGACCACAGGCAAGGGCATCTTCTTTTTCCTGACAAAAGAGTGACTGGCTGAGAAAGATAGCCATCTCATAGCTGGCAAAGTCACCTGAAAACAAATAAGCATGAGCCAAGCGACCTTGTATCATCACAGTTTGAAAATAGGAAAATACCTTGGGTTGCAATTCCCTTACTTGTTCTTGTTTCATGCTAGACCTTGAGTTTTTCTTCAATCATAGCCAAGGCTTGCGCTGTTACAGTTGCCAAGTCTTGACTCGCATCAATTCTCACCACTCGGTCACTCTCTTTTTCCAAAATAGACAAGTAACCTTGGCGAACCCGTTGGTGCATATCGATTTTCTCCATGTCCAAACGGTCCACATCTCGACTGGCATTACAAGCGATCCGAGCCAACCCCTCTTCCACGTCAATATCAAAATAGAGCGTCAAATCAGGTTTCAATCCATCCGTCGCATAAGCGTTGAGCCAGTTGATATCATCCACATCTAAACCACGACCAAACCCTTGGTAGGCAATTGAGGAGTCAATAAAGCGATCAATGATGACTAGGGCTCCTCTTTCCAATGGTGGCAGAATTTTTTCCATCAGGTGCTGACGACGCGCAGCAACAAATAAGAGCAGTTCTGTCTTATCATCCATCTCCGTGTTCTCTGGATTCAAAATAATGGATCGAATCGCTTCTGCAATGGAGACTCCGCCAGGCTCTCGTGTTGTCACAATCTCCCTTCCCAAGGCTTCTAAAGCTGGAAGCATCTGTTGGAGAACAGTGGTTTTTCCAGCCCCATCTGGCCCTTCAATTGATATTAAAAATCCCTTGCTCATCTGGTTTCTTATTCCTACTTTCAAAACTATTTCCACTTATTTTACCAAAAATCTATCAAAAAAGCACCTTGAATTTGCTTGTTAGCGCTTCAAAAATCTGATAGAATGGTCATAAGAACGCAAAAAGGAAGGAAGTATCTTGAAGTTAGCATATCCAATTCAATTGAAAAAAATCTGTCTGATTCTCTTGGGTGCAGGTTTATTTGCCTTCGGACTGAACTACCTGGTCATGCCCAACCACCTCTATGAAGGAGGGGTGACAGGGATTAACTTGATTATCTACTACCTGTTCGGTATCCAACCCTGGGTGATGAACATAGTCATCAATATCCCTCTTTTCATCCTAGGCTGGCGGATTTTAGGCCACAGAACCCTTATCTATTCACTCATCGGTACCTTTGCAGTGACCCTTTGGTTGATCCTCTTTGAAAAGCTCCCACTACAAGTCAACTTAGAAGGTGATTTGCTTATCGTCAGCATGTTGAGCGGTATCTTTGTCGGTGTTGGCCTTGGCATCATCTTTAAGGCTGGCGGTACAACTGGTGGAGCGGACATTCTAGCCCGTATCGGCCACCGTTATAGCCAATTTTCAATTGGAAAGATTATCCTTGCCATCGACCTCTTGGTCTTAACATTGACGGTCTTGGTGTCCCAAAACCTAAGGACCGTACTCTATACCCTCCTCATGGTGACAATTGCGTCGCGAGTGATTGACTTTATCAGCGATGGTGGTTACGGAAGCAAGGGTGTGATGATCATCAGCGAAAAATCAGAAGAATTAGCAACAGCTATAGATGCGGAAATTGAACGTGGAATCACCTTTATCAAGGCGCAGGGTTTTTACAGTCGTCGTGATATCCATATGGTCTATTCAGTCATCTATAAAAGCCAACTCCAAGAGATGAAAGACTTGATTCATCGCATCGACCCCCATGCCTTTATTACCATCCTTGATGCACACGAAGTCTTAGGAGAAGGCTTCACCCTCGATAGCAATAAAAATCCTATTCCTAAAGATTAAAAGCAGTTCAAGTGAACTGCTTTTTTTATTCGGATTCTAATTCTTGTTCTGCTTCTGTCTGTGCCTGACGTCCTTGATCCAGTAAAGCAGCAATGATTTTCTCATCCCGTAATTTCACAGAATCATTGATGGTTTCAGCAGAGCGAATAATCGCAGACTCCAATTCACGACGTTTTTGTCTGCCTTCGTCAATCGCAGCGATAATCCCGTTGTTTTGTGCCACCAAGCTTTCAGCTAATTTGGTCACAGAAGTGATGGACAGGGTTGGATTTTGTGCAGTTCTTTCCATCATTGGAATAGCTTCTTTTGAGGTGTCCGCTAGCATCTGCAAAGCAGCATTGTTAGCATTGACAATAGCATCAGCTGTCTGACTGGATTTGATAGACTGCTGCAAAATTCCCAGCTGAGCGATTGACAGTTTCATGGTTGGAATGGTGTTGCGACGGAGCATACCCAAGCGCTGTTTCATGTCAGAAGAAACTTTGACCAAATTTCGCATTTGTGGGGTGGTGGTCCAGGCTACATACAAGCGACTCATGTATTCTGAATGCTGTTGTTCCAAGATATTGGCAACTTCTGTCACACGTGCCAACTTTTCCGATGTAACTTGGTAGTCCACAGAAGTTGGGGCAAGACTCGCCAGACTGGTCTGAAGAGCTTGTGCACGCTCTGCTGCTTCCTTACCAGTCGCCTCAACAAAGGCAATTACTCCTACCAAGTTTTCGATAGACTTGGTGTTGTTCTCGATTAGCAGCTCTGCCGACACAATATTGCGTGCCAAGACTTCTTCTTGTTTAACAACACTAGCTGCCATGCTGTCCATACGCTTTTCAATCGATTGTGAATCAAAGTAAAACTCTTGTAAATCGTTCTTTGTCTGCTTAAATAACCGTTGGAAGAAACCAGGTTTCTTCTCCAATTCGGCAGTCGTTGAAACATCCTTGTATTTGGCTACAAATCCATTCAACTCACGGTTGGTATTGGCAAGCAGCTCATCCACCTGAGGAATTTCGATTTTTTTCTGCTCAGACAAGATATGGTTTACTGTCGCATTAACCTCTTCCACGGCTTCCTTTCCGAAATCCAACAAAGCATTTTGGTTGGCCAAGAAATTGTCTACCAACTGCGGCGCCTTTGCCACAATGCCAGCTTGTTGTTCAGGTGTCAGCTGTGTCAAGAAAGAAACGGTCTTAGTCTCACCAACTGGTGTCGCTTGAATAATCTCAGTTGTTTTATCCCGTTGTCCCAAACTTGTTGCTGCAATCTGGTCGATATCAAAATTAAATCCTGTCATGACTTGTTTGTTCCTCCTTCTTCATCATCCGTAAACTAATTTCAAAATCCCTCAAGTCTGCTTCGTTAAACTGACGAATGGTTTCATCCAATTCCTTGTCGAAACTTTCCATAGCCAACTTAGCCTGGCTCATACGCTCTTCCGCATTAAAGAAATCTTTCGGAGAGGACTTAATCTTCAAATAACCAGCCAATATATCCTCAAAACGTCGCATATTGGCGTCATGGATAGCTTCTAATTCCTCTCGTTTATCCGTCGTTGCTTCCAACTTTTCACGAATGACCAGGTTGTCCTTTTGAACATTGCAATAGGTTTCCAAAATTTCTGGCGCCTGTTGGGCAATCCAGGCTTTTTCCGATACAATTGGGTCCACTTTTTCTTCCACGACCACTTCTTCCACCTCTTTCGGCGTTTGAAGTCGGTAACGCAGGCTCAGTGCAGCTTGTGCCTCCTGACTCCAATAGGCATCCAAATACTTTTTTGTTTTCTGGTAAAGCAAGTCTAACTCGAACAATCGCCCCAGTAAATCGCCCTTAAGCCGTTGGCTAGCCTGGTCTTCCCCTTTCTCAGCTAGCATAAGCTGATACTGGTCAAAATGTAGTTTTGAACTGGTTGTCAATTCTTGCAGACGCTTAATATCATTGGAGAGAAAAAAACGATGGATGGCATCTCGTTTATAAAAATAGCCAATTAACAAGCCAAGTGGCAATAAAATATACCAAAAACTCATGACAAATCCAATGGCTAAAACGATCAGCAAGCCAATAATTTCAGAATTTTTCTTGCCAGATTTATAGTATTTTTTATACTTCTTATGTCCCATACTTCCTCCTTGTATAATCGCTTTTATTATACCATATATCTAATTTAACACAGCATTTTCTAGCTAGAAAAAGAAAAAAAGCAGTCCAATTATTCGCTTATGGACTGCTATTTCATTTTTTCACTTTAAATATTTTTTGCGACTGTCGGCGTCAAGCTATCCACCCGGATACCTGCCCCTTCAAATAAACTGCGGACTTCTTCCACATCGACCTTGCCATCGATCTGTACTTCAATCACAACCTTACCAGATTTTGTTGCCAATTGAACCGTTGAAACGATATTGTAGTCTTTGTCTGCCACCAAGCGGATAATTTTTTCCAACTCACCTGCCTTATTATCTACAAGGAAACGTGCCCGAACACCTTCTTCACCATAACCGGAAACATGAAGGAAGGCCGCAAAAATATCACGATCCGTAATAACACCATAAAGCTGGCCATTATCTACTACCGGAAGAATACCGACCTTATTTTTGTACATGAGATAGACAGCATCTTCAAGACTGGCATAGCCAGATACAGTAATGACATTTTTAATCATGACATCCTTGACCTTGGTCTTGTTTAGAAGGTAGTTCATCTCGTAAATGGACAAGCTCGTTGCCTTCGATGGGCTTGCTTCTGCAATCGTTCCCTCTGTCACCAAACCAACCAACTTATCGTTTTCAATAACAGGCAGACGGTGCAAATCCTGTTCACGCATGATATCCGCCGCTTGGGCAATGGTCGTATCTGGTGAAATATAGACAACCTTGCGGGTCATAAAATCTTTAACTGACATAGGTATTCCTCCCTTGGATTTTCATGCTTTATTATACCACAAAACCGAAAACGATTTCAATATCTTATGAAAAAATATGAAAATCAGCGATCGAAAACCGCTGATTGTTCCAAAGCTCAATAATTTTTTACCCTTTAACTGCAAAGTAATGACCACTTGGGCTAGCAAAGTTAAAGTTAGGGAAAGGTTCCGCATTGACCGAACTGCAGGTATCCGTCAAACCAGCGATGCGTGCTTGAAGACCATGAATATCATCCGTTTCAAACAAGACGCTTGGCTTCATATCAATCACTTCTGGTGATACTTGGCGGATAAACTCATTTGCGTAAACAGTAATGGTCGTTGTCGCTTCTGCATGTGGCTTCATGTCAAAGCTTTCGTAGCCCATCATCTCAGCTTCATTGAAAATAGTAAAACCAGCAGCTGTCCAAAAAGCCTTCTCAGCAGCTACGTCATCCACATAAAACATCAAGCCAAATTCTTTTGTAAACATTTTTATTCCTCAATATCATCTTTCTAAAAATACTTCTGATGAGGATACAATACTACCATATTGTCCAGAAATAAGCAAGAATGTGAGAGCAGAGTAGCTCATTAGGGTGGGGGACAAACTAGCAACGTTAATTGCTGGTTTTCCTATCTCCCGATTAAAACAGCCATCCCAAAAATAAGAAAGACCGTCTTCAGACGGTCCCTATTTCCGACCTAAAAAGGTCCCCCGGACCTTGATATAAAGAAAAACGCCTGCCGGCGTTTCTCATCTCCAACCTAAAAAGGTCCCCCGGACCTTGATATAAAGAAAAACGCCTGCCGGCGTTTCTCATCTCCAACCTAAAAAGGTCCCCCGGACCTTTTTAGCCACCCAGATATGCTTTTTTAACTTCTTCTGAGGCGAGGAGTTCTTTTCCTGTTCCTGAGAGGACGACTTTTCCTGTTTCGAGGACATAGCCGCGGTCTGCGATAGCAAGGGCTTTGTTGGCGTTTTGTTCAATCAAGAGAACGGTTGTTCCTTGTTTTTGGATATCTTGGATGATATCAAAAATTTCTTGAATGAAGATTGGGGCCAAGCCCATTGATGGCTCATCTAGGAGCAAGAGTTTTGGTTGGCTCATAAGAGCACGTCCCATGGCAAGCATCTGCTGCTCACCACCTGAAAGGGTTGCCGCATCTTGGTTCTTACGCTCTTCCAATCGAGGGAAACGGGAGAAAATCTTTTTCAAATTTGCTTGATTTTCTTCACGGTTGTTTCGAAGAAAGGCACCCATTTCTAAGTTTTCCATAACGGTCAAACCTGCAAAAACATGGCGACCTTCTGGAACTTGTGACAAACCGTCTGCCACAATTTTACGGGCAGGAACTTTTTGGATTTCATTTCCAAGGAAGGAAATAGTTCCTGATGATGGACGAACAAGGCCTGAAATCGTACGCAAGATGGAAGTTTTACCAGCACCGTTGGCACCGATAAGGGTAACAACTTCACCTTCATTGACTTCAAAAGATACATTTTTAACCGCCTCGATGACGCCGTAATGTACCGATAGATTTTCAACTTTTAACATTGACATTAGGCTTCACCTCCAAGGTATGCTTCAATCACTCGTTTGTTGGTACGGATTTCTTCTGGTGTTCCGTGGGCAATCAAACGACCGTATTCCAATACATAGATACGCTCAGTTACTTCCATAACCAAACTCATATCGTGTTCAATCAACATGATCGTAATGTTGAACTCTTCTTTGATTTTACGGATTAGTTGTGTCAATTCTGCCGTTTCCTGCGGGTTCATACCAGCAGCTGGCTCATCCAAGAAAAGAATTTTTGGTTCGGTCGCAAGGGCACGAACGATTTCCAATCGACGTTGTTGTCCATAAGGCAAGTTTTTAGCAAGCGTATCCGCATCACCATCCAAATCAAAGATTTTAAGCAATTCGATGGCTCTTTCTTTCAATTCTTCCTCATTTTTATAAAAAGCTGGTAGTCGGAAGAAACTTGCCAACACTTCAGCTTTACCGTGGTTACCAAGTCCAATCAAAACATTTTCCAAAACAGTCATGTTTTTGAACAAACGGATATTTTGGAAGGTCCGTCCCAAGCCCAAAGAAGCAATTTTTGAAGGAGCTTTACCATTCAAAACAGTGCCATCCAAGGTAATGGTTCCCTGACTTGGCTCATAAACACCAGTCAAGAGGTTAAACAAGGTTGTTTTTCCAGCCCCGTTTGGACCAATCAAACCAACCAACTCACCTGCATGGAGTTCCATTGTCACATCACCGACGGCTGTCAAACCACCAAAGTTTTTTGTCAATTTTTTAACATCAAGAAGGGCCATTAGTTAACCTCCTTTTTCTTTTTGAGCAAGTTTGTAAAGCTCAACTCTTTAGTTCCAAGCAATCCACCTGGACGGAAAATCATCAAGAGAATTAATGCCAATGAGTAAATAATCATGGAAATATCTGCATAGCTCTTGAGGAAGACATTCAAAATCCCCAATACGATTGCAGCGACGAAAGAACCTGTAATAGACCCCAAGCCACCCAATACGATAATAATCAAGACGTTCACAGAGTTCATGAAAGCAAAGTCTTTTGGCACAATCGTTCCAACATATCCTGCATGCAAGCCACCAGCGATTGCTGCAGTCATAGCGCCAATCACAAAAGCAGTTACTTTTACAAAAGTTGGGTTGACACCAACAGATTCTGCCGCGATCTCATCTTCTCGCACCGCAATAGTAGAACGGCCCATTGGACTACGAAGGAAGTTAACAGTCAAAATCGTTGTAATCACTACAAACACATAAACCAACTGCCAGTTGGTAAACAATGGAATCGACATAATACCTGCCGCACCATTGGTCAAGCTACCGCCGTTGATAATCAAGATACGGATAATCTCAGCAACACCAAGCGTTGCAATTGCTAGGTAGTCTCCCTTCAAACGTAGCGTTGGTAGACCGACCAAGAGGGCAATCAAACCAGCCACAAGCATGCCAACAACAAGGGCAATCCCGAAACCAGCATAAGATGGCATCATTTTACCGATAATACCAACCGCATAGGCACCAATCGCCATAAAGCCTGCATGGCCTAGTGAGAATTGACCTGAGAAACCGACGATCAAGTTCAAACCAACTGCCAAAATGATATTAATTCCAATTTGTTGGACGATTTGAACATAGTAAAAATTCAATACCCCAGCTGCGACAAGACCTTGAAGCACAGCAAAACCAAGTGCCAAGAAGGCCAGCCAGATTAGATTTACTTTTACATTCTCTTTCATGCTTACACCTTCTCTTTCACGTTTTTACCAAGAATACCGCTTGGTCTTACCAAAAGAATGATAATCAATACAATATATACGATGGCATCACGGAAGGTATCCAAACCAATCACATAAGTAAAGGTTTCGATAATACCGATAACAAATCCGCCCAAGGCAGCCCCTGGAATGATACCAATACCACCCAAAACCGCCGCAACAAAGGCTTTCAGACCTGGTGTCATCCCCATTAAAGGCTCGATTTGATTGTAGTAGAGACCAAGAAGGACACCGGCAGCACCAGCAAGTGCAGATCCAAGTGCGAAGGTAAAGCTGATGGTACGGTTAACATTGATCCCCATGAGCTGAGCTGCATCGCTATCAACTGAGACAGCACGCATGGCTTTCCCCATTTTTGTTTTCTTAACAATCAATTGAAGGGCAACCATCAAGGTCAAAGCAACACCTAGGATAATCAATTGGATGTTGGTAACTGTCACTGGACCAAGGTTAAAATTCACCGCCTCAATCGCTTGTGGGAAGGCCTTTACATCTGCTGTAAAGAAATAAACCATCACATATTCAAGGAAGAAGGAAACACCGATAGCTGTAATCAAAGCTGCAATCCGAGTTGAATTTCTAAGTGGACGATAAGCCAAGAATTCAATGACAACTCCCAAAACAGCCGTTCCGACCATCGAGAGAACCAAGGCAAGGAAAAAGCGCAAACCGCCATCTTGGATAAAAGTCATCTTGTTCAAAAGATAATAGCCCATAAAGGCACCCATCATGTAGATATCCCCGTGGGCAAAGTTAATGAGTTTGATGATTCCGTACACCATGGTATAGCCTAGGGCTAGGAGGGCATAGACAGAACCGAGAATCAAACCATTGACAAGTTGTTGAAGCATGAGTTCACCAATCTTTCTATTCAAATAGTTGCTGTTAAGCGTTCGTTCTATTGTATTAAATTTTCAGAATATTTGCAAGTTTTACGGCCAAAAATTTTTTTCAATCAAGTCCTAAACAAGGGAAAAAGAGGGGATAGCCCTCTTTTTATTATTTAGAAACTGAAACAGTATCAACTGATGATTGTTTGCCTTCTGTCAAGCCAACAACGTAAACTGATTTTACAACGTTGTGTTCTGCGTCGATAGACATAGTACCTGTCACACCTTCGAAGTCTTTCAAAGCAGCAAGATTATCTTTCAATTCGACTGAAGTTTTTGCACCTTTTGCTGCTTCTGCTGCCATGTAAACTGAGTCATAAGCAAGAGCAGAGAACATAGATGGCTCTTCACCATATTCTGCAACGTATGCATCGTAGAAGGCTTTCGCTTTCTCACTTGCAGATGTTACAAAGGCTGAAAGGTAGTACACGTTTGTTGCTGCTGAAGCTGTTGCCAACTCAGCAAATTGTGGTGAGTCGAAACCATCTGAACCAAGAACTGGAACATCGATACCAAGACCACGTGCTTGTTTCACGATTGTACCTGTTTCATTGTAGTAACCTGGCATGATGATTGCATCAAATTCAAGGTCTTTCAACTTAGTAAGAGCTGCTTGGAAGTCCTTGTCCCCTGAAGCAAATGTGATTTCAGAAACGATTTCACCTGAGTAAGCTTCTTTGAAGGCATCGGCAATACCTTTTCCGTAGTCAGAAGAGTTATCATAGTAAAGCACAACTTTCTTAGCAGAAAGGTTTTCTGTAGCATACTGAGCCATGATTTGACCTTGGTAGCCGTCAGTAAAAGTAGCACGGAAGAAGTAATCTTGTACACCACCATCACTCTTAACAACCAAGTCTGTTTGCGTACCAGAAGGTGAGATCATTGGCACACCCGCAGAAGTTACGTTAGCGATAGAAGCTGCTGAGGCACCTGAAGTAGCAGGACCAACGATAACATTTGCACCTTCACTTACCAAGCTAGTTGCAACTGTCGCTGCTTCTGCTGTCTCAGATTTGTTGTCTTTTGTGATAACTTCGATTTGCTTGCCGTCAATACCACCCGCAGCGTTGATTTCTTTCACCGCAAGGTTTGCACCTTTTTCTTCGGTTTGACCATATGAAGAAACGGAACCTGACAATTCCAAGTTATAACCGATTTTGACTGTCTCACCAATTTCAGTTCCCGTTGCTGAAGAGTTTGTTGATGAAACAGTTCCACATGCTGCAAGAAGTGCAGCCGATGCAAAGCTCACAAGAGCCATAGCAAATTTTCTTTTTTTCATGAAAATCCCCTTAAATCTTTCTTAAATTTTTACGATGTATCCAATATACTGAATTATCTGAAAATTGTCAACAAAAAAAGAAAAATATTTTATAAAAGAATATTTTTCTCTCGTTCTTGCTCTAAAGTCCCTACAAAATTCTGGTCTAGATCCTTAATGTAAGATGGTAAAACTTTTTTTACAAATCGTTCTTTTTTTAATTTTTCAAGTGTCTCATCAAAACGATCTGCCTCTATATAGAGAACCAAGTAGCGTAATTTTTTTGAATGATAGACCACATCCCCAAAATTGTGCAACTTGCGTGCTTCACGATTGTAGTGGAGATATACAATGAGGCCTTTACGCTCTTTCTTTTCAAACATGACTGGCTCCTTCTCATACTTCTTCTCTTCATTATACCTTTTTATCAGCAAAATGAAAAGGGCTACATCGAGCCCTTCATCTACCTTATTTTGCCATCTTATCCATGATCTGATCAATGAATCCATATGCCAAGGTTTCTTCCGCAGTCATCCAGTAATCGCGCTCTGCGTCTTTGTGGATTTGTTTGACAGATTTACCTGAATTATCAGCAAGAATTTGCTCCAACTTGTTACGAGTTTTGAGCAAGTGCTCCGCCGCAATCGCCATATCTGTCTGTTGGGTACCGCCACCTGTTCCACCCATAGGCTGGTGAATCATGTATTCTGCATTTGGCAACATGAAACGTTTGCCTTTGGCACCGCTTGATGCAATGATCGTTCCCATGCTAGCTGCAGTTCCCATCACGATAGTCTGAACATCTGCTTTAATAAAGTTCATGGTATCCACAATCGCCAGACCTGCTGATACAGAACCACCAGGAGTGTTGACATAGAGATAGATATCCTTAGTTGGGTCTTGAGCATCTAAGAAAAGCAATTGGGCAATGATAGAATTTGCCATGTTATCTTCAACTGGACCTGTCAACATGATGATGCGGTCCTTGAGCAAGCGAGAGTAAATGTCATAAGAACGTTCACCACGGCTGGTTTGTTCAATTACTACTGGAATCATAAGAATTCTCCTTGTCTTTTATTCATTTCTAACAAATCTGAGACCATTATATAGAATTAGTCAAAAATGGTCAAATAAAAAACACAGTTTGCTTGGTCAAAAAAAGAAACCAGTCAGGCTGATTTCTTTATCCTATATTATTTTGTACCAAACAAACGGTCTCCTGCATCTCCCAAACCTGGAACGATGTAGCCTTTTTCATTGAGTTTCTCATCCAAAGCCGCTGTGTAGATATCTACATCTGGATGTGCCTCTTGAAGTGCTTTTACACCTTCAGGTGCAGACACAAGAGCTACAAATTTGATGTTTGAAGCACCACGCTTTTTCAAAGAATCAATAGCCAAAATAGCTGAGCCACCTGTCGCCAACATTGGATCAACAACAAAAATCTGGCGTTGGTCAATATCATCTGGCAATTTCACCAAATATTCAACTGGCTGCAAGGTCTCTTCATCACGGTACATACCAATATGACCAACTTTTGCAGCAGGGACAAGGCTCAATAGACCGTCAACCATTCCCACACCTGCACGTAGAATTGGAACGATTGCCAATTTCTTACCTGCGATTTGTTTTTGAACCGTTTTTGTAATCGGTGTTTCGATTTCAACATCTTCCAATGGTAGGTCGCGAAGAACTTCGTAACCCATTAGCATAGCAATTTCATTTACCAACTCACGGAAATCTTTGGTCGAAGTCGAAACGCGACGCAAGATAGACAACTTATGTTGAATGAGTGGATGTGAAATAACTTGGAATTTCCCCATGGTGGTAAAACCTCTCTTTTTTGTTTTTTCTATTCTACCAAAAAATGAGAAAAAATGCTCGAACTTCATTGAATTTTTACCTAATTTATTAGACAGCCAAACACTTCCACCAATCGTCGGCAGGCTTCCTTGATGACAAATTGTGGTGTTGCTGCATTTAATCGGAAATGCTTTTCACCTTCTTTTCCGAAGGTCAATCCATCATTCAAATGCAGTTGTGCTTCTTCCAACAATTTCTCTGCTAGCTCTTGGTGACTGAGTTCATAGGCTGAAAAATCCAGCCAAATCAGGTAGGTTCCTTGTGGTTTAAGCACTTTGATATTCGTCTTTTTACTCAATTCTTCTTGGACCAACAGGATATTTTCTTCCAAAACTGGTTTTAAGGCGGTCAACCAAGGTTTTCCGTGTCGGTAGGCAACTTCTGTTGTAATTAAGCCTAGGCTAGGGATTTCATGTTGGTTATTGGCCAATTGTCTCTTGGTAAAAGCTTTACGCAACTGAGGATTTTCAATAATAGCAAAGCTGTTTTTTGTTCCCGCTATATTAAAAGTCTTGGTTGCAGAAGACAAAATTACCGAAAATTCCTTATGGTTTGGGGAAACTGTATTGAAGGAATGGTGCTCATGTCCAAAAAGGGTCAAGTCCTGGTGGATTTCATCAGAGACTAAGATGACTCCATGCTTCTGACAGATAGCACCGAGCTCCAGTAGTTCCTGATGACTCCAAACTCTGCCGCCTGGATTGTGAGGATTGCAAAAGATATAGAGTTTGACCCCCTCCTCAACAATCTTTTGCTCCAAAGCCTGAAAATCAAGAGTAAATTGGTCATTTACTACACTAAGAGGCTGACTAATTAACCGTCGATGATTGAGTCGAATAGTACGGGCAAAAGGGGGATATACTGGAGTATTGATCATAACTGCATCCCCCTCAGCTGTAAAAGCTTGAACTGCGATGGACAAGGCTGGAACAACACCTTCTACCAAAACAAGAGCTTGCCGATCAAAACAATAGCCGTGCTGGTCCTTCTCCCAGTCCATTATGGATTCAAATAGAGACTCACTGGCATAGTTGTACCCGAAAATCTGCCTTTGCCCGTAGTCTACGATCGCTTGGCGCATTTCTGGAAAGGGCTGAAAGTCCATATCTGCCACCCAGAGTTGCAAAAGCTCTGGGTTGTTTTCTGTTAGCCGCCACTTCTCGCTGTGTTGGTCTAAGCGATTTGGCAAGGTTTTAAAATCATAGGTCATAACTTTTCTCCAGACTAGTACGTAAATCCTCAATCAAGTCCGACACATCTTCAATCCCGATTGACATGCGTAAGAGATCGTCTGTCAAGCCATAGGAATGGCGAATAGCTGCTGGAATATCTGCATGAGTCTGCGTTGCAGGATAGGTAATCAAGCTTTCCACACCACCTAAGCTCTCTGCAAAGGTAAAAACTCGGAGGCTATTGAGCAGGTGGGGAATCATCTCTTGCTTGGCAACCTTCATTGAAACCATCCCTCCTTGCCCCGTGTAAAAGACTTCTTTTACTGCTGGATGTTGCTCAAGAAAGTCTACGATTGCTCGAGCGTTTTGGGTAGAGCGCTCCATCCGAATAGCTAGGGTTTTCAAGCCACGCATCAAGAGAAAAGCATCAAAGGGTGATAAGGTCGGTCCCGTCGTGTTTTGGTCATAGAACAACTGTTCATAGAGTGCCTGGTCATTGGTCATCAGAGCCCCTGCCAAAACATCATTATGGCCTGAAAGGTACTTAGTTGCCGAATGAAGCACCACATCTGCCCCAAGAGCAAGTGGATTTTGGTAAATCGGACTATAAAAGGTATTGTCAACAATAACTTTGGCCCCGACTTCATGCGCCTTTTCTGATATCGCAGCAATATCAAACTCCACCATGAGAGGGTTGGTTGGAGTCTCTAAAAATACATAGTCAATGGTATTATCTAGCTGGTCAAACAGTTGGTCAGGCGTTTGAGCGTATTGGAAAGCAAAACGCCCTTGTTCTTCCTGCTGATTAAACCAGCGGAAGGAACCACCGTAAAGGTCACGCACGGCTAGTATCCGACTTCCCTGGGGAAAAGTTTGAAAGAGCAAGACCAAGGCAGCCATTCCAGAGGAGGTCACTAGGGCGTGCTCTGCTCCTTCAATGGCAGCAAGGGTTTCCTCTAAGCTGGAACGGGTTGGATTTTTCGTACGGGTATAGTCGAATCCTGTGGATTGCCCAAACTCAGGGTGCTGGTATGTTGTCGACAGGTGAATCGGTGAAATCAAGGCCCCTGTTCGTTCATCTTTTCGTATGCCTGCTTGGGCCAAAAGGGTATCGCGTTTTAATCTCGTCATGGCAACCTCCTCAAACGTTTCTTCTTCTATTCTAGCACGGACTTTCTCTCTTGGTGAAAAAATCCCTGTTTTTGCTTATAGAAAATTTCCCAGGCAAGTTATAGGTAAGCCTTATATCTAGCTTGCTTTCACTTTCATTTCTATATATTTTGATGTATAATAATATGTAAAGGAGGGTCATTATGTTTAACCATCTCAATCGTCAATTCTATCGGAATTACTTTTTTTTCAACGGTATTTTCTGGACTTTGTATTTCATAAAACAAGAATTGTATCTGTCCAAAATTGGGATAGTGATGGCACCACTTATCCTAATTCATTTTTTCTACGCATTCTTTCGACCTCGGTACAATATTGAGGCAAGATGGAAGTTGGCCTTAATCGTAGGGTTCACATGTGCGTTCGCTCTCTTTATAATCTTGCACTAAACTTCATAAGTCTACCACGTACTAGAAATGGATTCTTTAATTGGAGGTACGCAATGAAATCCTTTTTTAAACAATTTCGCCCCCACTTTAATAAAGAATGGTATATGAACGAATATTCCTATACCTCTATCCTGTATTCCATCGCAATCTTCTATCCCCAAGGCTTTTGGTCCATTTATTCTGAAACTTGGTTTCGTTGCTTATTTATCCTCTTGATAGTAATCAATACCTATCTAGGCTGGTTTACAAAAATTGGTCAGAAAAACAGTCTGGCTTCTCTTCTTTTTAATCTGCTCTTCGATGTCCTAATACTTTTTATGCTGTTGCAGCTCTAAATTTTACTGGAAAAGGAGCACACCATGTCTAAACCGTTCAACAAAGTCTTTTATCGTACCTGGGAGTTCTATTTTGCCTTACTTTGCATAGTAAGGTTCATCCTTTCAACTGTAAATAGAAACCTGTATTTTATGGATTTCATCCAACTGGTGCTTGGTCTCTATGTCGGCTATCTAGCCTTCTTTAAACCACGCAGCTGGATTAAAAAAACATGGCAAATCTACTTGGTAACAACATTCATTATCAGCTTGGTCATCCTCAATCTGTTTTTACTATAAGGAGTCACTATGTTCAAGGAGTTTAACAATCAGTTTTACCGTAGCCTGGATTTTTACATTGCCATTTGCCTGATACTATATAGCTTGGGAGCTATTTGGGACAATGAATATAACTGGTGGATATACTTACAACCGATTTTGATTCCCTTCACTCTCTACCAAGCCTTCTTTTCCAAGAAGGGCAATCTGAAAAAGGATTGGATAATTTATCTTTGTGCCGGAATCGTCTTCTTGGGATTCTGGTTAGAATTCATTGCATAGTTATTTGCCCTCTCGTGCATTTCCGAGAGGGTTTTCTTGTCCCGACTTGTAAAAACCACTAGATAGGTTTACAATAGAAGCATGATTAAAATTGAACGTGTACTAGACATCTTAAAAGCGGATGACAATTTCCGCCATGTCAAACAGAATAACCAGACAGTTAGCACTTGGACGGATGTCCAGTTTGACGCTCTCAGCTATGACAGCCGGACTGTTAGCCCAACGACTCTCTTTTTTGCCAAGGGTTTGGCCTTTAAGAAGGAATTTTTGGAAAAGGCTATCGAGGCTGGGCTGGCTTTTTACGTGTCTGAAATCGACTATGAGGTTGGCATTCCTGCTATCATCGTCCATGACATCAAGCAGGCTATGAGCCTGATTGCTATGGATTTTTATGGTCATCCCCAGAAACAGCTCAAACTCCTGGCCCTCACCGGTACCAAAGGTAAGACAACGGCGGCTTATTTTGCTTTTAACATTCTTAAACAGAGCCACAAACCTGCCATGCTTTCGACCATGAACACTACCCTGGACGGCAAGACTTTCTTCAAGTCCACCTTGACCACGCCTGAAAGCCTGGACCTCTTTGCCATGATGGCGGAGGCGGTCCAAAACGGCATGACCCACTTGATTATGGAGGTGTCTAGCCAGGCTTACTTGGTCAAGCGGGTTTACGGGCTGACCTTTGATGTCGGCGTCTTCCTCAACATCAGCCCTGACCACATCGGCCCCATTGAGCACCCGACCTTTGAGGACTATTTCTACCACAAGCGGCTTTTAATGGACAATAGCAAAGCGGTTATTGTCAATGCTGGAATGGACCATTTTGAGGTGGTGAAAGACCAAGTTAGCTCCAAAGACCATGACTTTTATGGGCCGACTTCTGAAAACCAGATTAGCCAGTCAGCAGGTTTTGACTTCACAGCGACTGGAAAATTAGCTGGCCACTACGACATCCAGCTGATCGGTGGCTTCAACCAAGAAAATGCCATCGCAGCTGGACTGGCCTGTCTCCGCTTGGGTGCAAGTCTGGAAGATATTCACACAGGGATTGCCCAAACCAATGTCCCTGGCCGCATGGAAGTCCTGACCCAGCAGAACGGGGCCAAGGTATTCGTGGACTACGCCCATAACGGTGACAGTGTCAAGAAGCTAATCGATGTCGTCTTAGAGCACCAGACAGGCAAGGTGATTTTGATTCTGGGAGCTCCTGGCAATAAGGGAGAAAGCCGCCGCAAGGACTTCGGTCTTCTGCTCAATGACTATCCGCAGGTTGAGGTAATTCTGACAGCTGATGATCCCAACCGTGAAGATCCAGCTGCTATCGCTGAACAAATCCGGGCCCACATGACCCGACCAAGCGACTTTATCTTGGACCGGGAAAAAGCTATCCAAACAGCCATGAGCCAAACAAACTCTCCGAAAGATGCGGTCATCATCGCAGGTAAGGGGGCTGATGCCTACCAGATTGTAAATGGCAAAAAGGCCGCATATGACGGTGATTTGGAAGTAGCTAAACGTTATTTATAATGAGAATCCTTGTCCTTATGACAGGGATTTTTTATAACCATTCTTATTAGATTAAAATTTTCAGAAAACTCTTTTTTTGATTAAAAAACCATGCTATAATAGAGACTCAATGAAAAGGAGATGGTATGCCCCAGATTGAAGCAAAGAAGGCGACGCTTGTTTATGACAAGAATCCAGTATTTTCTGACCTGTCCTTGAAGATTCCCGAAGGAAACATAACGACCATCATAGGACCAAATGGTTGCGGTAAATCCAGTCTTTTAAAAGCCCTCAGCCGTATCCACCCCTTGCAAGCTGGCCAGATTCTGCTGGATGACAAGGACCTTTCAAAACAAGCCAGTAAAGAAGTGGCTCAAAAATTATCCTTACTGCCCCAGTTTCACCAGAGTTTGGATGGAATAAAGGTTTTTGACCTGGTCTCTTATGGTCGCTTCCCCTATCAAAAAGGATTGGGACGCTTGAGTGAGCAGGATAGGGAAAAGATTAACTGGGCCTTAGAAAAGACCCAAACCAAGCATTTGCAAGGTTCCATGGTCCATCACCTATCTGGAGGTCAAAGTCAACGGGTCTGGATTGCCATGGCCCTGGCTCAGGACACGCCGATTATCTTTTTGGATGAACCGACTACCTATTTGGATATCAATCATCAGCTAGAAATTTTGGAACTGCTTAAAGACCTCAATCATTCGGAAGGTAAGACCATCGTTATGGTCTTGCACGACATCAATCTTGCTGCCCGCTACTCTGACCACATCATCGCTATGAAGGATGGACAGATTGTAGAACAAGGACCTGTTGATAAATTAATCCGACCAGAGATTTTAGAGACCGTCTTTGGCATTACAGCGACCATCCTACCTGCTAGTCACTACGGCTACCCCCTTCTCCTTGACTACAAACTTTTACCATCTGAAAGGAAGTAATATGAAAAAGTTTCTATCATTTACCGTTTTATGTTTTGTAAGCATTTTGCTTGTTGCTTGTTCAGGAACCAAGCAAGAAACGAACCAAACCAGCCTCTCTTCAATGCCTAGCATTGATGGTGTGGCCTACTATGGGGATATTCCTCAGGCGCCAAAACGGGTTGTCAGCCTCAACTTTGCCAATACAGGCTACCTCTTAAAACTTGGTTTCTCAATAGTTGGAGCAACTTCTTACGACCTAGCCAATCCCGCCTTTTCAAGTTACTTAGAAGAAACACAAGCCGTAACTAGTGAAGATTTGGAAGCCATTGCAGCTTTGGAACCTGATTTAATTGTGACAGGTTCAAACGATACCAATATAGAACAGTTGTCTGAGATCGCACCTACAATCGCGATTGAATACGGTAAACATTCCTATAAGGATACTTTAGCAGTCTTCGGGAAAATCTTTAATCAAGAAGAACTTGCTACAGAGTGGACCAGTCAATGGGACAAGGCTATTGAAACTGCTGGTAAGGATATGAAGGCCCTTACTGGGAATGCAGCAAGCTTTACCATCATGGGCTATCTTGGTGCGGACCTCTATGTCTTTGGTCAAAACTGGGGCCGTGGTGGAGAAATTATCTACCAAGAATTGGGTTATGCCGCTCCTCAAAGTGTCCAAGATGATGTCTTTGAAGCTGGTTATTTGGCTGTTTCAACTGAAGTACTTAGCCAATATGCGGGAGACTACATCATCATGGCAAATGAAGACAGCAGCGCTGCAAGTAGCTTGTACGAAACGGATGTATGGCAAAATCTAGCAGCGGTTCAGGACGGACACCTCATTCAACTCGATGCCAAAAGCTTCATTTTCAACGACCCTATCTCTTTAGAATACCAGTTGGGTATCCTACATGATGCTATCTTAGCCCTTCAATAATATGACAGAGTACTTTCGATTTCCTAAGCCAAATTTATTTTGGCTTGTTTTTTTAACTGTGGGGCTCATTCTCATATTCGGAGCCTACCTTTCCCTTCGCTTCGGAGCAATTTCTTTTAGCCATGACCAGCTTCTTGTAACCCTTAAAGAGTTTGGTAAAGACTCTGCTCAACAGGACATTATCGTGGATTTACGGATTCCTCGACTCTTAACAGCCTGTCTGGTCGGAGCTAGTTTGGCAGTTGCAGGCTTGATGATGCAAGCTGTGACCTACAACCGGCTAGCAGATTCTGGGCTCTTGGGCATTCAAGCAGGGGCGGGACTATCAATCTTACTACTCTTGATCCTTAATCCCAACTCCCACTACCTCCTGCGATTGATGGTGGGGTTTATAGGAGCGGGATTGGTTGCAGGATTGGTGATTTTTAGCAGCCAACAAAATGGACCCGGTAACCACCCCTTGCGCATCCTTCTAATCGGCAGCATGGCTACTGCTTTTCTATCCGCAGTTGGTCAAGGAATTAGCATCTATCTGAATCAAGCCACCCACTATCTAGGACTACTATCTGGTAGTTTGACCCAGGCAAATTGGACCAGCCTAGCCTGGTTGGCTGGTCCTATCTTCCTTGCCTTGCTATTTGCTATGTTCTTTGCAAAACAGCTGACTATCTTAAGTTTGCAGGAAAGTCTGGCTCAGGGCTTGGGATTACAGACAAAGCTCTTCCTCGTCCTCTTCTTGCTACTAGTGACTGTCCTGTCCGCAGCTGCCGTCAGCTTGGCTGGTAGTTTGACATTTATCGGTCTGATCATTCCAAACCTGATTCGGCCATTCTTTAAACGTGATTTTCGTTACCTTTTGCCATTGTCTGCTCTTTGTGGGGCTTGTCTGCTTGTTTGGATGGATGTCTTAGCCCGTATCCTACACCCTCCATATGAACTCCCTTTAAATAGTCTCACGAGCTTGATTGGCTTTCCTATCTTACTCTTCTTGATTCGAAAGGGGGACTGGTCATGATCCGATTTTCTGTTCGGCAAAGCCTTCTAGGAGCTCTTCTTCTACTACTTGTCCTTGCTTTCCTCTCACTTTTTTTAGGTTATAGCCATTTAAGGGCAGACCAAGTCTTAGAAGCACTGCTTGGTCAGGCGAAATCTTCTATTTCTCTGATTGTGTGGAATCTTCGGCTGCCACGCCTGCTGGTGTCCTGCCTGGCTGGTGCGGCACTTGCAACTAGCGCTAGTCTTCTTCAAACCCTTACACACAACCCCATGGCAGACCCTGGTATTTTGGGGATTAATGCCGGAGCTAGCTTAGCGGCACTTGCCAGTCTTTTCCTTCCATTTTCAGGTCTGGGACTCCAATCCATCTTTGCATGGTTAGGAGGAAGCCTGGCCGCCTTAACTGTCTATCTGCTCAGTCAGACTAGAAAAGGCAGTTTCCAATCCAATCAACTCCTACTGGTCGGAATGGGGCTGGCTGGGCTCTTGACAAGTCTGACCCTCAGCTTAACTCAAGTCATCAGTCCCTACCAAATGGAAAATACCCAATCCTGGTTGTCAGGTGCCTATCTTGGCGACAAATGGTCTAGCTTGATGATCCTGGCTCCCTCGATTCTCATCAGCTTACTAGTAGTCTTTCCTCGGATTCCCAAACTCAATGTCTTGCAGTTAGGTCCAGAAGCTGCCACGGGCTTGGGGATAAATGTCCAGAGGGAAAGCCGCATTATCCTCTTATTAGCTGCTGGTTTGGCAAGTTTTGCCACCTTATTGGTCGGCAATACTGCCTTTGTCGGCTTTCTAGCCAGTCATTTGGCTAAAAGATTGGTCGGAAGAAACCACAGCTACTCATTACCGCTTGCCATTTGCTTAGCAGCTAGTCTCATGATCCTTGCAGATACAATAGGCAGACTGCTGTTGGTGGGAACAGGCATTCCAACTGGCATCGTTTTAGCCATCATTGGCGCTCCATATTGTTTCGTTCTGATGCAAAAAGAAACCAGCTAGAATTTAGCTGGTTTTTAATAACGCTTCAATCCTCTCGGATAATTTATCTGGGCTGCTAGTGGCAGCTAGGCGTTTGACAACCTTGCCTTGTCTGTCCACTAAAAATTTCACGAAATTCCATTCAATGGCCTTGCCAACTGGTCCTCGTGCCTCTTCTTTCAACCATCTGTAGAGGGGATGGGCATCTGCTCCATTGACCTTGATCTTAGCAAAACGGGGAAAGCTGGTTCCATAATTGAGCTGGCAAAATCGATTGATTTCTTGAGCTGTTCCTGGAGCTTGATTCATAAATTGATTGCATGGAATATCTAAGATTTCAAAGCCCAGTGAATGATAACGGTCGTAGAGCGCCTGTAAGGCCTCATATTGCGGAGTCAGTCCACAGCCTGTCGCGGTATTGACAATCAGCAAGACCTTGTCTCTATACCTTTCTAGAGATACCTGCTGACCATCTTGGTTTTCGAGTGTAAAATCATAAATAGCTGTCATCTTTCTTACTCCCTAAAATAGGTTTTTAAATCCTGCAGTTCTGCTTCAGTCAAGCTGCGGTAAGTCCCTACTTGCAAATCTCCCAGTTGAAATGGACCAAAACTGGTGCGTTTGAGATAGGTGACCTTGACACCATAGGCTAAAAACATCTTCTTGACCTGATGAAACTTGCCCTCCCCAATCCGAATAACTGCTCTGCTATGTTCCATAGAAGTCTCCAAAATGGTCAAGTCTGCGGGCTGGCAGCAGGTGCCGTCCAAAAAGCGAACACCTTGGGCAAAAAAGGCTGAGGCATCTGGTTCCAAGGGACCGTTGACCTCCACGTAATAGACCTTATCCACATGGTGTTTGGGATGAAGCATGCGAAAGCCCAGTGGGCCGTTGTTAGTGATGAGAAGCAGACCTTCAGTATCTCTGTCCAAGCGACCAACAGGGTAGAGGCCGTCCGCCCTATCCTCTGGCTCAATCAGGTCAATAACGGTCTGGTGATCCTTGTCGGACACGGCAGAAACCACACCAGCAGGCTTATGAAGCAGATAATAGCGACTGCCTTCCAGTTCAACCCTCTGGCCTTCAACTGTAATGTTTTGCAGACCTGGGTCCACAATTTGGCTTAGGCTGGTTGCGACCTGTCCGTCAATGCAAATCTGCTGGGCTTTGAAAAGTTTTTTTACCTGCTTACGGGAGCCAATCTCCGCCTTTTCCAAACACTTGTCCAATCTCATGGGACTATTGTACCATAAATCGTTTGACTTGACCTTTAAAATAGAAGGAGTATAATACTAATTAGTGATATATGTTTTAGAAACACCTAGTCTCTGAGTTTCTGGGCGATTTCTAAATTTTTAAAAAGGAGATATTTTATGGGACTTTTACAAGATGGTAAATGGGTAGATCAATGGTATGACACCAAGTCAACAGGCGGTAAGTTTGTTCGTACTGTCACACAATTTCGCAACTGGATTACCCCTGATGGACAGGCTGGTCCAACAGGCAAAGGCGGTTTCAAGGCAGAATCTGGTCGTTACCACCTCTACATTTCTCTGGCTTGTCCTTGGGCTAGTCGGACCTTGATTATGCGAAAACTGAAAGGCTTGGAAGAACACATCTCGATTTCTATCGTGCATCCCCTCATGTTGGAAAATGGTTGGACCTTCGCAGATGGTCCTGGTGTAATCAAGGACCCAATTTTTAACAGCGACTATCTTTATCAAGTTTACTTGAAAGCAGACCCAAATTACACTGGTCGTGTGACCGTTCCTGTCCTTTGGGATAAGGAAACCAATACCATCGTCAGTAACGAATCTGCTGAAATCATGCGCATGTTTAACACTGCTTTTAATGACATTACAGGCAACTACGATGACTACTATCCAGCAAACCTGCAAGCCGAGATTGATGCCATGAATGATTTTGTCTATCCAAACATCAACAATGGCGTCTACAAGGCAGGTTTTTCAACCAGTCAGGCAGTCTATGAAAAAGAGGTCAAGAACCTTTTTGCCGCCTTAGATAAATTAGAAGAGCATTTGGCAGACAAGGACTATCTGGTGGGCAATCAGTTGACAGAAGCTGATATTCGTCTCTTTACTACCTTGGTGCGGTTTGACCCTGTTTACTTTGGGCATTTCAAGTGCAATATCAAGGCCTTGGTTGATTATCCAAATCTATGGAACTATACCAAACGTCTTTACAATCATGCTGGCATTGCAGAAACGGTGGACTTTGACCATATCAAACAGCACTACTATGGTAGCCACAAGACCATTAACCCAACGGGCATCGTTCCTGTGGGACCTGAGTTGGACTGGATGCTTGAAAACTAAAGACAGGTGTGTCATACTTGAAGTGCTTAAAAATTCGAGAAACCAAGCATAAGAAAAACATCCGTGGTTTGCCGCCATGGCTGTTTTTTGTGCTTGCTCAAGGCACGCAGGCTATTGTTTGTATTTGTCGCATTTGTCCGCTTATGGGATTAGCCATTCCGAAATCCCGTTTGCTCATATGGATACTAGCAAGTTGGAAGAAAATAAGAAAACCGACTGCCTAAAAAGGTGGCCGGTTTTTAACTCTTATTTTGTCAATTTACTTGCCGCGGCTTCGTCAATGATGAGAACGACGTCGTCGTGGTTTTGAAGGACACTTGCTGGAACTTCCTCTGTCACTGTACCTTCTACCGTCGCCTTAATAGCGTCAGCTTTTTCAGGACCATAAGCCATGAGGACAATGGTCTTGGCTGCCATAATGTTAGCGATGCCCATTGAAATAGCCTGCTTAGGCACTTCCTCTGGGTCCGCAAAGAAGCGAGCGTTGGCTTCGATGGTTGATGGCGCCAAATCCACAACGCGGGCAACTCCGTCAAAGGAAGCCCCTGGCTCATTAAAGCCAATATGACCATTGCGGCCGATACCTAGAATTTGGAAATCAACAGGATGTTCTTCCAAAATAGCATTGTATCGCACCAACTCTTCATCAAGATCAGCAGCCAACCCGTTTGGCAAATGGTTTTCCTTGAATGGTTTTGCATTAAAAAGATGCTCTTTCATGAAATAGACATAGGATTGGTCACTATCTTCGCCCAAACCAACATACTCATCCAAGTTAACAGATGTCACCTCAGAAAAATCTAACTCACTTTCACGAACCTGCTTGTAAAATTCGATTGGACTGGAACCTGTTGCCAGACCCAGAACTTGCGCACCATCAGCCATTTTCTGTTTGAGAATATCCAAGGCAATGCCTGCACCCTCAACTTGATCTTTTACGACAAAAACTTTCATATTTCCCTCCATTTGGTATAGACCTATTTACAAAATCTATTATATGGTATAGACCAATTTTTGTCAAGAGAATCTTTTCTAAACTATGGTATAATGTTTTTATGACTGAACAACTATTTATTTTATTCTTTTTCGGGATCCTACTGCTTGTCGGTGGCTACTTTGTTCCAAAACCAATTTGGTTGCGCCGACTGATGATGGCTCTGGGAGGATTGATGGCCGCCCTACCATTTCTGATTTTTCTTTATTTTATGATCCTATTTCTCAGCATGTAAGGAGTTCCGATGAATACAGCAGATTTTGATTTTTACCTACCAGAAGAACTGATTGCGCAAGTCCCTTTGGAAAAACGCGACAGTTCCCGCCTCTTGATTGTGGACAAAACCACAGGTGCCATGACAGATAGCCACTTCGACCACATCATCGATGAGTTGGAGCCTGGCGATGCCCTGGTTATGAACAACACCCGCGTCCTACCAGCTCGACTCTACGGCCAAAAGCCCGATACACAAGGACATGTCGAATTGCTCCTTTTGAAAAATACCCAAGGAGATCAATGGGAAGTTCTTGCTAAGCCAGCCAAACGCCTGAAAGTCGGCGCCAAAGTCGCCTTTGGTGATGGAAGACTCATGGCTACCATTATAGAAGAACTGGAGCACGGCGGACGGATTGTTGAATTTGACTATCAAGGTATCTTCTTAGAAGTCCTTGAAAGTTTGGGGGAAATGCCCCTACCGCCTTATATCCATGAAAAATTGGACGATCGCGAACGTTACCAGACTGTCTATGCCAAAGAAAATGGCTCTGCTGCTGCACCGACTGCTGGACTGCATTTTACACAGGACTTGCTAGATAAGATCGAAGCCAAGGGTGTAAAACTGGTCTATCTGACCCTCCATGTGGGCTTAGGGACCTTCCGTCCGGTTTCGGTAGAGAATCTCGATGAGCATGAGATGCACTCCGAGTTTTATAGCCTTTCAGCCCAAGCTGCCCAGACCTTAAATGAAGCCAAGGCAAACGGTGGTCGCATCGTTGCAGTTGGAACAACCTCCATTCGCACCCTTGAAACCATTGGAAACAAGTTTGATGGCCATTTGGAAGCTGACTCTGGTTGGACCAATATCTTTATCAAACCAGGCTATACTTTCAAGATTGTCGATGCCTTTTCGACCAACTTCCATCTTCCAAAGTCAACCTTGGTTATGTTGGTCTCTGCTTTTGCCGGGCGAGAACTCACCCTCTCTGCCTACCAACATGCCGTTGAAGAGCGCTACCGATTCTTTAGTTTTGGCGATGCCATGTTTATCAAATAATCCCACTATATAATACAAAAGTCCCCTGCTGACCAGTCCATCCAGGACCCAGCAAGGGACTTTTTTAGTCATTTGAGTTAACTTTGATACATGGTCATTCTGGGCTTGCCGTACCCTAGGAAAGTGACTTGCTTCGCATGACTTATATCCAACCAAGAACAGCTAGAGGCTGTTCTTGAAATCTGCACCTCAGTTCCTTATCTGAAAGCTCTTCATTTGACTATACTATTACTTGTTAGAACCCAAAAATCGAGCCAAGCGCTCCAGTCCTTCCACCAATACCTCTGTTTTACAGCAATAACCCAGACGGGCATAGCCAGGCATATCAAATCGTTCACCTGGCACCAAGAGGACTCCTTCTTCTTCCAACAAGGCTAGGCAAAATTCCTCAGTCGGTCGGTCAATCCTTAAACGAATAAAGGAGGTTGATACCTGCCGCGGCAAGACCAAGTCTACCTGATCCTGCTCTGCAACCCATTTTTCTAAAATAGCCAAATTTCTACGAACCAATTGACGATTTCGCTCCAAAATATGCTCTCTCTGCTGAAGGGCATAAGTCGCCAAAGCATCGTCAATCACACCTGCAGAAATCATAGTGTAGTCACGGTATTTTCTAAAATAATCCGACAATTCACGATTGGCTGCAATCCAACCAACCCTAATACCAGGAAGGGAATAGGTTTTGGAGAGACTATTGGTCGAAATCCCTTTTTCATAAAGGTCAACAATGGCCGGAAAAGCTTGGTCTTCAAAGGTTTGGTACACCTCGTCTGCCAAAATATAGGCACCTACCTCCTCTGCAATGGAAACCAGTTCTTCAAGATAGGCACGGTCCATAAAGGCCCCTGTTGGGTTATTGGCATTATTGATACAAATCATCTTGGTCTTCTCGGTTACCATCTGGCGTAGATCTGCTAAATCGGGCAACCAGCCCTTTTCCTCACGAATAGGCCACAATTGAACATGTGCACCCAGTGAGTGTGGAATATCGACCAACTGTTGATAGGTTGGGTACATGGAAATCACGTGATCTCCAGGCTCCAAGAGACTGTATAACACTAGGAAATTGGCCCCCGTAGCGCCGTTGGTTTGCAAGATTTGCTCAGGACAAACCGTCTCATACAATTGACTGACAGCCTCTTTAAAATCAGGAGAACCTTCTATCCAACCGTAGTTGAGCAAGGAGCGGCATAGGTCCTGACTGATTTGCTCATAGGAATCGCCAGCCAGCGTAGCCAATTCTTCTAAGGAAAGAGAGGCAACTGAACTTCCAGCGATATCCCACTTTGCTTGTTTTTCCCATTGATTGAGCCAATCCTCAACACCAAATTCTTTTATCTGCATGTCATACTTCCTTCATATCATTGAAGAACTATTATACCATTTAATGAATAATTTTTCATTAACCTTTCTACTGAGACAAAACCTCTTGTTGGCATTGTGAAATTGCTTGATATTTACCTATTTTTTGGTATATTAATATTATAAGAAAAACATAAAATATAATAGAAAGGATTTCGTATGAAACGAAGACGCACTGAGCTATTCGACCGTCACTTTCGCTTCTCCATCCGTAAGTTGACAGTTGGTACAGCTTCTATTCTTGTCGGTTCGGTTCTATTCGGCCAACAACCAGTCCTGGCAAATGAACTAGATAGCCAACCTCAGACCAGTGACCTTCTTGCCGAGCCTGTCTCAGAAGAGGAGCTACACCGGGAGGAGGAAGCTACTGATCGGTCCGTAGGGGAAACGCTTCCTGTCCTTCAAGCTGAGCCTACAAGCCCTGAAAGCCCTGACTTGACACCTGCCACTCCATCTGAAGAGCCCCCTAGGGAAGAGGCTGTGGAGTCCGTCATAGAAGAGATCAGCCCTGTTGATAATCCAGACGCAGCCTTTAACAAGTTTGTCTTTACAGGCTCCTGGGTAAAAAATGCTAATGAAGCCTACATCAACATTCAAAAGACAGACGATCAAAGCCAACACTATTACACCATACCTTTCAAGGGAAATGGCATTACCCTCTATGCCCACAAATCGCCTAACCACGGTATTATCAAGGTGCAGTTAGATGATGGTCAAGAGACTGAAGTGGATCTCTATAATAGCACGCGCCAGCTGGTCAAGATCATTGAGTTCAATGAGTTGCAAGAAGGGGACCACTTTTTAAAAGTCAGCTCAACAGGGCGCAACAACCCAGCCAATACCAGAGCAAACTATGTCAATCAGGTTCATAAGGCAACCATTAGCCACCAGCCCTACCAACCCGAGCAGCTAGCCTTTTCATCCCAAAGTCTCAATCTCAAAGTTGGACAATCACTTGCTAGCCAACTACAGATTGCTCCTGCCTATGCAGACCCTAGTTTGGTAAGTTACAGCATTGCCAACCCTGAGATTGCTCGAGTGGATGAAACCGGTCGTGTGGAAGGTCTGAAAGAAGGTCGAACGCAACTCATCGCCCACTACAAGCAACTAACCGCCCGCCTAGATATTGAGGTTCAAGCAACCATTGCTCAGTTTACAGGCAGTTTTGTAGATAACAATGTCCATCATTACGGAGATGCGTATAGCCGACTTTTAAACAACCAAGAAACCAGTCGACAATTGGTTGCCTGGAAAAATGACACGGTGACCAGTCAGCTGGCTATTCTACCCCAGGATTCTGGCCTAAAAAATCTGCGCTTCCGCACTCATGATTTGGTGAGTGCAACAGGTCAGACCATTTCAAAAGATCATATCACTGGGAACTTTATCAAAGAAATCACTGGCTATCAAGGAAATGCTGGCTACCACAATGCTAACAAACTCAACATCCCAACCACACCAAGTATTTCACGCCCCGACCTCTTACTACATGACCAAACAGTTGATGTCGCCTATAATACCTTACAAAATCTCTGGCTGAGTATTGCCATACCAAAAACAGCTCAAGCTGGTACCTACCAGACACACATTGAGGTAATGGCTGATGGAATCGAAAATCCGCTCACGTTTAACCTTGAGCTGGAAGTTCAAGATGCCCAACTTGACCATCTAAACGACTTTAGCATTGAACTCTGGCAGTATCCGTACCGTTCAGCCGAATATTACAATGTCACACCGTTTTCACCAGAGCATCTGGCCATTCTACGACCAAGCCTTGAAATCTATAAGAAAATGGGGGGACGTGGTATCACCGCATCCATCGTGGAAGAAGCTTGGGGCGGCCAAACCTATGCTCAAGGCCAGACACGGGTTCCATCCATGATCAAATGGTTTAAGGAAGCTGATGGTCAATTTAGTTTTGATTTTAGTCATTTTGACAAATGGGTAGAATTAGCTGAAGAATATGGTCTAGCAGACAAGATTGTCGGCTACTCGATGATTCCTTGGGGCAACAAGGTAACTTACACCAACAAGGCTACTCAAGCTATCGAAGAAATAACAGTAGAGGTTACAGATCCCCGTTACGCAACTGTCTGGCGCCCCTTCTTAGAAGCCCTAATCACCCATCTGGATGAAAAAGGTTGGTTTGACCGCTTCTACGTCGGAATCGATGAGCGACGCAATATGGAACAGGCTTTTCGACTGATCGATTCTGTCCCAAACAAGGATGGAAAATATCTCAAAATCGCCGCAGCAGCCAACCACTTCTCTGGCTCCTTTGCTAGTACTGCAGCACGCATTGATGACCTCAGTATCGGAACACCTCATATGAAGTCTGAAATGGCTGCCTTTGAACGCTTAGTCGCAGAACGAGATGCACAAGGGAAAAAGACCACCCTCTATACTGCTACCGAAGAATACCCCAACTCTCTCCTCTTCAACCTACCAGGTGAAAGTTACTTCTCCGTTCTCTATGGCGCAAAATTTAATACCAATGGCTTCCTCCGTTGGGCCTTGGATGCTTGGGTTCGCGACCCTTTGACCGACCTCTCTCACTGGGCCTTCGAAGCAGGGGACACTCAGCTTCTCTATCCAGATAAGGCGGATGCTAGACAACCAAAACCACAGTCTAGTGTGCGACTAGAAAAAATGGCAGAAGCTGTTCGTGATGTCAATAAACTCTATCAGATGAAACGAGAATTTCCAGTCTTAGAGATGGAAATCGAGGGTCTCTTGGATAGCCTGGAAGACCGCTACGACCGTACAACTCGCCACAATGGACTAGGAACACAAATAGCTCGCGAGCCAAATGAAACTACCAAAGCACAAATCCCAGCAGATTTAGCAAAATTCAAACAGGCCTTGAAATCCATTACCGAGCGCTACATTCGCTTAAAAAATGGTGAACAAGTTGGTTTGCCAGAAGTGGATCAGGCGGCCCGATTTAGCTATTATCATTTTGACCAAAATACAGATGACCAATGGGGCCAACGCACACCAACTGGTACAAGCCCAACCTATGTCCCAGGAAAAAGCGGTCAAGCATTGGCCGTGACTGCAGATACCCAACTAAACTTTGATGCCAACCATCAACTTGGCAAGGAATGGACTGTCGGTTACTGGCTCTTGGATCAATCCTCCACAAGTGGCAACCGTGAAGTCCTCCGCAGCCAGGAAGGCGGACGTGCCCTCACCTCTCAATTAGACGGAACAGGCGGCAAGGTTGGTGTTCGTGTCGGAAATAATCCAGGTGACCGCCTAACCATGCGTTCTGTGAGCAGCCTGACCAACCAATGGCGGCACTATACCTGGACCAACAGCCAAACAGGGGGACTCAAACTCTATGTGGACGGTCGCCTGGTCGAAACCAACCCATGGACCGCAACAAATGACTTCAAGCTCCCAATCGATCGAATTGGAGGTGGAGGCTTTGTCGGAGCCATTGATGAGTTGAAAATTTACAATCGACCACTTGATGCGACCGAAGTCCTTCACTCCATGCGCGTAAATGGAATCTATGCAAAAGATAACTCAATTGCTCTCTTTACCGACCAGCAGCATACCATCAAAGCCTACTTGGTGACAGACAAAGCCAACGCTCAACTATCCTTTGAGGTCCTTGATCCAACTATTGCAAGTATTGATGCAACTGGTACTATCAAGCCGCTAGCCAAGGGGCAAACTAGCGTACGCATTACCGCGAGTGGTACTGACTTTGTGACGGACATTCCGCTCAGCATCAGCAAACGAATCCTGCACCAACCAAGCATTCCTCAATACGACTTGCCAACGGACTACATCAAGGATTTAGAGAAAAAACCTGGAACAAATCGCCAATACCTAGGACAGCCAGACATGGTCCTACTTAATGACAACCAAACGCTGATTGCTGCCTATCCAGTTGGTCACGGCCATGGCCCAATCGTGATGCAGATTTCAAAAGACAATGGCCTAACATGGACTGAAAAGGCCGACATCCCTGAATCTTGGGCAAGTTCCTTGGAAACACCTACTCTCTACAAACTCAATTTTGCTGATGGTAGTGAGAAAGTCATCCTTATTACTGCCATGCCAAGTTGGCAAAACAACCCTACGGGTGGCTTCCGCACGTCCATTTCTGAGGACGGTGGCGAAACTTGGTCTGAATACCAACTCTTCCACCCGACTAGAAATGGACGACAGCACTATACTATTGTTGCCATGTCCAGTCTGATCCAACTGCGTGATGAACAAGGGAACTACAAGGATGAGTGGATGGGTATTTTCCATGACTACCAATTCGTTAACTACAAGTCCATCTTGAGTTTTGATGAAGATGGAAACCAAGTTTGGTCCCTTCCGGAACCGATTTTGGCAACCCACCGTGATATTGAACAAGCTGCCCAGATGTGTGAAATCGGTATGTTTCGTGTGCCCAATAGCCAACGGATTATCGGGCTGGTTCGTGCCCAATCCCACCACCATTCTAGCTTGTTGATTTATTCTGATGATGAAGGCAAAACCTGGTCTCGCCCAATGGAATTGCAAGGTGCCCTCCAAGGGGAACGCCATAAAATTCTGGTTGACCCAATTTCTGGTAAGTTAGTGGTAACCTTCCGTGAAATCATTCTTGATTACAACCGTAATGGTCAGATTGAAAACAATGACTGGATGGCGGGTGATTGGATTGCCTGGATTGGTAGTGTTGATGATCTCTTGCAACAAAATGAAGGCCAATACCGAATTCGTCTGGCTGAAGATTTCACGACCAACGCCAAGTCAGGCGATACGGGCTATACTGGGGCTACTGTTTCGCCAGATGGGACCTTTAACCTGATTTCTTATGGGCATTTTGACAAGGAATTTTCAGAAAACTGGCGCCAGCAAGGTGGCAGCGTCACAACGGACCTTGCTTATATCAAGCATGCCCGCTTTAGCCTGGCTCAACTGGAAGCTACCTTGGGGATTGCGCAAGCAGAAACTGAAAATCCTAATCCAGTAGAAACGGAACTGCCAGCTGAACCTGTCCTACAAACAGAGAAAGGGGAGGCACTACTCAATCCGGCACCTGAGACCTTGGACCCTGCTAGTGTACTGATCAGTCGTAAAGGGGAAAGCCTGCTCAATCCTGCACCCGAATCTCTGGACCCTGCTAGTGTGCTGATCAGTCAGAAAGGAGAAAGCCTGCTTCAGGCTGCTCCAGAAGCCTTTGATTTAGCTGGATTGCTTTTGACTCACAGAGAGCAAGCACTTCTTCCTCCTGCTCGAACAAAAGAGGCAACTGCAACTACACATCAAGAAAGACTTCCTCAGACCGCCAGCTCTTCTGATACGACCCTTCTGGTCATGGGAACAAGCAGTCTCTTAGCTGGTCTTGGACTGGCCAGTCGAAAACGTCGTAAAGGACAGTAAAAAAGGAAAATTAGATCAACATTACTCTCTTTTGACGAAACTTGTTCACAAACAAAAAAAGCTTAGAACAACCGCTATTGAAGATGTTCTAAGCTTTTTCAATTCTGAAAATGTGAGACTAAGCTCTATTATTTTGCCGCCTTGTAAAGTTCATCAACTTTGTTCCCACTCCTCAGCTACAAGGGCCTTGCTCCTTGTAGCACGGAAAGCCCAATTAGCTTTCCTAGAGGACTGACTAGTTTTTTCTCGGAAAAAGGTCGTTTCCTCGAAAAAACGTCGCAGTAAGCTAGTAGATTAGTTGTTACGAGCAGCTTTATAAAGTTCATCAACTTTTGTCCAGTTAATCACTTCAAAGAAGGCTTTGATGTAGTTTGGACGGACGTTACGGTAGTTGAGGTAATAAGCATGCTCCCAAACATCAAGTGCCAAGATTGGTTTCAAACCTTGCATGATTGGTGTGTCTTGGTTGGCAGTTGAGATAACTTCCAACTTGCCTTCTTTATTGACAACTAGGAATGCCCAACCTGAACCGAAACGAGTTGTTGCAGCTGTTGTGAAAGCTTCTTTGAAGGCATCAAATGAACCAAAAGTTGCATCGATATCTGCTGCCAATTCTGCTGAAATTTCTGTTTTTTCTGGTGAAAGCAACTCCCAGAAGAGAGCGTGGTTGAGGTGTCCGCCACCATTGTTGATAAGGGCTTGGCGTATATCAGCTGGAATGCTCTCTACATCTGACAAAAGCGCCACCAAGTCTTCACCGATTTCAGGGTGTTTTTCAAGGGCAGCATTTGCATTTGCAACGTATGTTGCATGGTGTTTGTCATGGTGTAGGGTCATTGTTTCTGCATCAATATGTGGTTCCAAGGCATCGTATGCGTATGGAAGGTCTGGTAAAATAATTGCCATATTCTTGTTCTCCTATATTAATTGATATACCTATTTTACTCCAATGTGAGAGCCTTTTCAATTTATTTGTCCGAATTCTATCGATCTAGACTGGCTAATTTTAGGAGGGTGATATCAAAAAGGTAGTCCTTGTCGTTCTGTCCCGTTTTGATTTGAAAGTCGGTTTCAATCAACAAGGTCAGCACTTTTTTCAAAAATCCGATGGACAAATTCCGTGAATCTCTGAGAGCAAACTTGACTTGGTAAGGATTAACCTTACGCCCCAATATGTCCGATAAATCCGCCACAATCTGTTGCTCACTCCGTCCTTGCGCCTGTAATAAACGTACTTGAAGAAACATGCGAAATTGGTTTAGAAGAATAGCAATCAACTTAATTTCTTCCTCACCTTGCAACCGCAAATCCTTAACCAAACTAGCAGCTTGATCCATCTCACCTCTAAGAACTAGCTGACTCAGATCAAAGACATTGTCCTGAAGGGTCTTGGGGATGGCCAAGTCCACATCTTCTTGCCGGATAACTTGCTGTCCCTTATAGGACAGCAAGAAAGCTAGGTTTTTGGTCAATTCTGCAAAGTCAAAATTGGATTTTAGCAAGAGGTGGTCAAATGCCCTCGGCTCCATTTGTAAACCCAAACGCCCCACTTCTTGTTGGAAATGTTGCCGAATATCTGCTTCCTTAAGGGGTTGGGCTTCCAAAACAAGACCGTCTCGTTTGAGAAGTTTGACCAAACGGCGCTTACTGTCCAGCTTTCCCCCTGCTAGAATGACCAAACGAGTTGTCTCCACCGGATTTTCCAAATACTGT
Organism: Streptococcus sp. 29896; assembly: GCF_032594915.1. NCBI lineage: Bacteria > Bacillati > Bacillota > Bacilli > Lactobacillales > Streptococcaceae > Streptococcus > Streptococcus suivaginalis. Next base: position 1,312,595 of record NZ_CP118733.1, read on the forward strand.
TCGAACTGTTTCAACTCTTCGTCGCTCAAATAACGCTTCTTATCTGTTGTCAGATCTGCAAAGTAATCTAAAATCACGACCTTTTCATCTGCAAAAAAGGGCAGGGAAACCAAGTCCATATCTACCTGACTATAGTCTGCCTCTGACATATCAAAATATGCATAGGTCAAATCCGCCACATCAAATCCAATTTGCTCCAGCAAAGCATCTTTGGCTATTTGGTATTGCCCCACATCTTCTCCGGTCAGGACGGTAAGGGGCCCCAGTATTTCTTTTCTAAGTTTTTCAATCTGTTTCAGTACTGTCATAATATCCTCTTCATTGTCTATTATACCACGAAAAATCACCTAGTTGGACACTAGGTGATGAGAAGAGGTTGGATTAACCCAATGTGACAATTGGGAGTTTGGCGTGGTCTGGAACTTCTAGACGCTTGTCCTGCTTATCCGTAAATGGTACCAGAGGCTTTCTAAATCGCTCCAAACATGCGACAACTTCCTGACCTGTCGAATCAAACTTCAACAGAGCATAGAAGGGATCGTGATAGAAAAGGAAGGTATACCCATTCTCGTAGGCTTCTGTCACCCATTTTTGCTTAGCAGCAATCGAATCCATAGGATAGTCATCCACAGCAGCAACCCAGAGCGGATTGCGGTGGACATGGGTCAAGATTGTATCTGCCATATGGATGATAGTCTCTCCAGCTTGCTTGAGCAGAATTAAGCAATGACCATTGCTATGTCCTCCAGTTCGATGCATTTCAATACCGTCCGTGACTGTAAAACTTTCTCCAAAAGTTTGCACCTGGTCTTGAATGGCTTCCCAATTTTCCCGCAAATAGGTTGCCCTAGTGCGAGGATTGGGATGACGAACTTCTTCCCATTCGATCTCATTGATATAAATCACCGCATTTGGAAAGGTTGGCACGAGCTGTCCATCCACCAAACGCGTCAAGCCGCCAGCGTGATCATTGTGCATATGGGTCATCATGACAACATCAATTTGCTCAGGACCCAATCCGAGACAGGCTAGGCTCTCAAGTACCCGATTCTCGGACAGGACTCCCAAATTTCTCCGCAGTTTGGCATCTAGTTTCTCCGTTCCCAAACTGGTGTCAATCAGATAGTGCTTGCCCCTATATGCAATCAAAATAGGATCTGTCACATCTGCCATCAAGCCATCTTCTGTCGTCGGATAAAAACGCGACCAGACAGCTTTCGGAACAGGGCCGAACAAGGTTCCTGCATCAGTATATTTATCAGCTCCCCTCAACCAGGTGAGCCGCATTTCTCCAAAAGTATAGGTTTGTAACATAGTGATTTTCCCTTCGACTATCACAGCCATTTTTGGGCAATCTTGCGCCGCATTCCATCATTGGTCCCCCCATAGGTACTGGCAACTTCGGCATCCCTAACATAACGCTCGATGTCATTTTCAGCCAAAAAATGATAGGAACCTGTAATGCGAATGACTTCTTCCGACAGGGATCTTGCTGTTTCAGAAGTCAGGACTTTCAGAATCAAAATGGCTCGTTTTTCCTGCATGTCACTGCGGAGGTATTCTTGATAGTAGGCCTTACAGGCTGCTAGCTTAGTCTCAATTTCTGCAAACTTGATCTGGTTGATAGTAACATCAATAGGGCGTTTGCCAAAATTGCGCTTGAGTTGACTACAGGTGATCCCCTTTTGGTGGACTCCTTCTGCAATCCCAAGGGATTGGGCTGCAATCGCCCCCCACATGTCCATCAGGGTCGCCTGCCATTGTTGCAGACCTGCTTCCACTCCCCCTAACAAGCTATTGGAAGGAAGACGGACTCCTTCAAAAGACATGGGTGCCAAAGGCATAGCTCGTAAGCCTATCTTTTCTACTGACTCACCAACTGTGACCCCTTTTTGTTGCCTGTCAACAATAAAAATCCCAGTCCCTTTTTTACCATAGGTATCTATGGTTTTTGCAAGAACAAAGACCACATCTGCAAGACTGGCGTTGGCAATCTTGTGCTTGACTCCTGAAATCACCCAGCCATCGTCCACTTGACGGGCGATAGTGGAAGGTAATTCCCGCTCCAAATCTATGTCTTTTTCAGAAAAAGCAAAGACACCCATTTTTTGACAGCTGACCAAATCAGCTAAATAGGCTTGCTTTTGCTCAGGACTTCCAAAACGGTTGAGCAAAGAAATCCCGTAAATTCCCTGTGTATAGGCAATGCTTGCTAAGGAAGCAAACTCTAAAGAGAGTTGGCGGATGATTTCCAAAAAAGTCCGAAAACCAACTGCCCGATCAGGATAGGTCACCAAGAGGTCAAAAATACCAAGTTCTTGGCTCAGATAGGCCCATAAGCGCTCTGGGAAACGTTCGTTGATATCGTAGTAGCGAGCCTTTCCGATAACCTGCTCTTGGATGAATTTTTGAATCTTGTCAATGCGTTCTTGGTCAAACAACATAGTCATCCCCATTCTTTTCGGTTACAGGCGAGTAATAGAGTTTCAAAAACTCTTCATAAACGAAGGATTCAACTTCTCCTAACTTGTGTTTATAAGGCCGACAGAGCCAAATATTAAATGGAATATAGTCCCTAAAATGCACAACGGTGAATCGGTCTCTATCAATCAATTCAGCCACTGGTCGTGGTAGGATGCTGATGATTTCATTGCCATAGGTTGCTTCTACAAGATAGTCCCAAGAAGATGACAGGTAGGTCAACTTCAACTTGGTCTTTTCCTTTTTCATCTTTTCAGTAATGGCATGATAGGTTGTAAAACTTTTATTAAAGGTTGCAATAGGGTATGGCTGAATATCCTTCCACTCGAGAAGGTCTTTCTGGGCCAACTCATGGTCCTTGTCCATAAATGCTACATATTCATCCATTTGAATGATATGCTGTTCATACTTTTTCGGATCCAACTTGGTTGGCTCAATCAAGAGGGCAAAATTGAGTTCTCCTTCAACAAATTTTCGGAGCAATTCAATGCCCCCTCCCTCGCTAATTTGAATATTGATGTCCGGATGCTTGAGCAAGAAGTCTGGTAAAATCGTGGAAAAATAAACACGTAAAATGAGGGAAGGAACCCCTAAACGGATAGTCCCGTGCTGCTTAGCAGATTCGCGTGAAATCATCGCCAGCATCTCATCATAGCGAGAAAGAATTTCGGTAGAATACTGAAAAACCAGCTCCCCCGCCTCGGTCAAGCGTTCCAATCGGCCATTCTTTCGATGAAAAAGTTGGATGCCCTCGTTGGTCTCAAATTGAGTGATAAACTGACTCAAGGCAGACTGACTGATATGAATTTTCTTGGCAGCCAAAGACAGGTTGCACCGACACTCAACTATGGTAATAAAATAGCCCATCTGTACAATATCCATGCCCATAATGTCCTCCTTCACTTACAAATCCATTCATTTTCAGACAAACACTACCCAATTAAAACTATATTAATCTATTATGTTTTCGCTTTCATTTTACCATTTTTTTAAAACACAATAAACCATTTTGACTTTTCAGCCATTTGCAAAAACTTTCAATAGCTGCTTTTTTATTGCTTAAAAGACAGAGTGGAGCCCAGTTTTTTTCTTCCAAGCTCCCCCCTCTGTATGCTGTATTTCCGTTTAGTCTGCAATCTGATAGCAGTACTGTCCCCATTGCACTTTCTTCAAAAACAGATTGCGGACTGGTTGGCCACTCTAGTAGTTAGATTGGCATAGTTTTTACATCTTTGTCAACGATAACATCGCCGGCTGTTTTAGCGATAACTTCTTCTACTGTCACACCTGGTGCGACTTCTTTCAAAAGGTATTTACCGTCTTGGAATTCAAAGACAGCTAGGTCAGTAATGACCATCGATACCACACCCTTGGCTGAAAGTGGAAGAGAGCATTCTTTCAAAATTTTTGATTCGCCAGTTTTATCGGTATGTTGGAGAGCAACGATCACTCGTTTTGCCCCGACTAAGAGGTCCATGGCTCCACCCATACCTGGAGCAAACTTGCCTGGTATAATCCAGTTGGCAATGCTAGCATCCTGGCTAACTTCTAAGGCACCCAATACTGTTGCATCAACGTGACCTCCGCGAATAATCGCAAATGAGGTTTGAATATCGAATGTTGAAGCCCCCGGCATCAAGGTAATTGGTGCACCTCCGGAGTTGGCTGTATTTGGATGGTAGTTATGCTTGCCTGGTGTTGGTCCAAAGCGGAGCGCACCATTTTCAGCTTGCAAGACTACATTCACGCCATCTGGAATAAAGTCTGCAGATGCGTTTGGAATCCCAAAGCCAAGATTGACAACATCGCCATCGTGAAATTCTAAGGCAACACGGCGTGCAATTATTTCTTTAGCTTTCATCTTATTACACCTCTGCTAATTTCTTCGTTTCTGTCCAAAGAGCTCCCATCATTTCATGGTGCTCTTGGGCAGACAAGCCTTGTACAACATAATCAACCAAAATTCCAGGGATGTAAATATCATCTGGTCTGATATCTCCAACTTCTACAATTTCATTGGTTTCAACAATGACAGTATCTGCTGCAAGTGCTAGCTGAAGGGAGATATTTTTAGTTGTTCCATCGATGTACAGGTTGCCATAGGCATCAGCCTTGGTCGCTTTAATCAAGGCTACATCAATTTTCAAAGGATCATAAACCAGGTACTCACGGCCATTGCGGACAACTTTTTCTTGGTTTTCTTCTAAGATTGTTCCTACACCTGTTGGAGTCAAGACTGCTCCCAGTCCGGCACCGGCAGCGTGCAGGCGTTCCACAACCGTTCCCATCGGTGTGAATTCTACTTCCATTTCACCACTGAAGTAAGCTTTTTGAGCGCCAGGTGAGGTTCCAACATGGGCTGCAATATATTTTTTAACTTGGTGATTTTCACATAAGCGACCAACTCCAACTTCCTTACCTGGGTGTGAGGTCACAACAGAGGTCAAGGTTAAGTCTTTGGTCCCTTGGGCAACCAATCCTTCAATCAATTCAAACGGTTCACCAACTCCCAAGAATCCTGAGATTCCCACGATTTGACCAGGTTGAATCAAGGATACGGCTTCTTTCAACGTTACAATTTTTGCCATTTTCTTCTCCTCGTCAGTCGGTTTATTTCTTGTTAAAGACAGCTTTTCGTTTTTCGACAAAGGCTCGCATGCCTTCCACCTTATCCTCAGTAGAGAACAAGAGTGCTTCTGCTTCCGTTTCTAAACGAATGGCATGTTGCAACGGAAGTTCCACACCAACTGTGATGACATGTTTTGCTTTTTCGACAGCAAGTGGCGCATTTTTTAAAATGCTCTTCGCCAACTTTTCAGCTTCTTCTAGTAACTGATCAACGGGCACCAAATGGTTGATAATTCCCAAAGAAAGGGCTTCATCCGCCTTCACGTTTCGTGCTGTTAAAATCAGTTCTTTTGCCTTGCTTGCACCAATCAAGCGTGACATCCGTTGGGTACCTGCAAATCCTGGAATGATGCCAAGTGTCACCTCAGGAAATCCAAGCAAGATTTTCTCATGCCCTAGGCGAATATCAGTTGAAAGTGCCAGTTCCATTCCCCCACCCAAGGCATAGCCATTGATGGCAGCGATAGATGGTTGACGGAGATTGGCGAGTTTGGAGAAGGTATCATTGGCATAGGTCATGTATTCAAAAGCTTCAGTTGGCGTCATTGTATCCATTTCCTTGATATCTGCACCAGCAACAAATGATTTTTCACCTGCACCTGTGACAATAACAACCTGGATTTCCTGACTTGCTTCGACAGTATCCAATACCTCATTCAAGTCCTTGAGAACTTGTGAGCTGAGTGCATTTAGAGCTTCTGGACGATTGATAGTAATATAACCAATCTTGTCCTTCACCTCTAACAATACAGTTTTGTTCATAGACTTTCTCCTAGTTTGTTAGTTGAACGATTGCTCAGGTGTCAACAATGCAATCATTCAGATGACAAAATGTTAAACGCTTACATTTTCAGTATAATAATATTTTGTTGTCTCGTCTACTTAAGAATTTTTAATAGAAATATAAGACTAGCTTATAGATAAACTAGTCATTTCCCTACAAAAAAAGAGGTATCAGAAGAAAATCTGATACCTCCAGAAGAGGTTTACCAAAGGACATTATTTCTTGGTTTTAGAAATATAGAATAGTTGCAACACAATACCCAGCAAGGCCATTCCAATAACAATATAGAAGGCCATTGAATAATCACCATTATTGGCTTGAGCCAGGCGGGCACCTAGTTGTGGACCAGCAATGGCTGCAACACCGTAGGCTGTAAACATCCAGCCATAGTTGGTACCGACATTCGCAACTCCCCAGTTTTCTGCCGTGATACCTGGGAAGGAGCCCAGGAATCCACCGAAGGACAGGGCAACCAACATGACACCTACAATGGCTAGGACACTGCCTTCACCTTTAAAGGTCGCTGTCAAAAAGAGGCCTCCCGCTACTGCCGCAAACATGGCAACAACTGTTGGGTAGCGACCAATTTTATCTGAAACAGCTCCCCAAAAAATTCGACCAAAGGTGTTGGCAATGGATACCAACATGACAAAGAAAGTCGCCTCTCCGACCAACTTGTATTGGTCAGAAATAGAAGCTGCAGATCCGATAATCATCATACCTCCAGTTGCTCCTAAGATGTAAATAACCCAGAGCAACCAGAAGTTTCCTTCACGTAGCATTTCCTTGTGGGTCTTACCTGTCGGTGCTGGTGCACCCTCTACTGGTGCAGCCGCTGGTGCTTTTTCCATGACCAAGGAGGAAGCGCAGATAATCACGAGCAAGGCAATTCCCAGAACATTGAAGGTCCGGTAAACACCCATTGCTGCAATCATACTTTTGGCAACAGGACCGATAATGAGGGGTCCAAGACCAAAGCCTGCTGCTGTCAAACCACCAGCCAGACCTTTTTTATCTGGGAACCATTTGGTCGCCACAGATGTTGCGGCACCATAAGCGGCACCGATACCTAAACCAAGTACCAGACCATAGGTCAGATAAAGGACTGGCAAGGATGTTGCGAAACCAGTCGCAAACATCCCAAGTCCAAAGAGAATTCCTCCGAGGAAGACAAACTTTTTAGGGCCTAGGGCATCTACCTTTGGTCCAAAGATAATCATACCAATTGGTACCATGGCAAAGGAGATACTAAAGGCTAGAGATGTTTGGGCTTGGACCCATCCCTGGTCAACATTGGCTTCCAAAAGAGCTTTTTGGAATACCGACCAGGCATAGCCAGCGCCAAGAGATAGGTTGGTTAAAATAGCTGCTGCCAAAATCAACCAACGGTTTGGTGTTTTTTTCATTCTACCATCTCCTTTTCTTGACTCAACGTGTGACAATGACTGCTGTTCCCATACCTCCACCGATACAGAGGGTCGCAAGTCCACATTTGGCATCACGTTTTTGCATTTCATGGAGAAGGGTCACAAAGATGCGGGCTCCTGACGCTCCGATTGGATGGCCTAGGGCAATGGCACCTCCATTTACATTGACAATATCCGTATTGAGGTCTAGGTCTTTGTTAACTGCACATGCTTGTGCCGCAAAGGCTTCATTGGATTCCACCAAGTCTAAATCGGCAACAGTCAGACCAGCTTTTTCCAAGGCTTTTCGGCTGGCATAGATTGGACCGCAGCCCATCAGCTCTGGTTCCAAACCTGCGCTAGCATAGGACTTAATCGTTGCTAGGACTGGCAAACCAAGCTCTGCAGCCTTTTCACTGCTCATCACAACGACAGCAGCTGCCCCATCATTGATACCAGAAGCATTTCCGGCTGTAACCGTTCCATCCTTCTTGAAAGCTGGACGAAGTTTGGCCATGCCTTCTAAGCTGGCATTTTCACGTGGGTATTCATCAGTGTCAAATAGGATTGGATCGCCTTTGCGTTGCGGAATGCTCACTGGCACAATCTCATCTTTAAATTTTCCTGCTTTGATTGCTGCCATGGCTTTTTCTTGGGATGCAACTGCAAATGCATCTTGTTGTTCACGGCTGATGCCGTATTTGGCTGCTACATTTTCAGCAGTAATGCCCATATGAATCGGTTCAAAGGCATCTGTCAAGCCATCCACGAGCATGGTATCTAAAACCTTACTATGCCCCATCCGCGAACCCCAACGTTGATTTTGTAGAACATAGGCTGCCTGGCTCATGTTTTCAGCACCACCTGCAATGACAACATCTGCATCTCCAAGGAGAACAGCCTGGGCAGCTAATTGGATGGTTTTTAGACCAGAACCACAGACCTTATTGATGGTGTAAGAAGGGGTTGATATTGGAATACCTGCCTTCACACTGATTTGACGGGCGACGTTTTGCCCCAAACCAGCACTCAAGACATTCCCAAAAATCAGTTCATCTACCATATCTGGTGAGAGTTGAATTTTTTCTAAGGCAGCTTTGACTACTGTCACACCTAAATCAACAGCTGGAACATCTTTTAAAGAGCCTCCGTAACTGCCAATCGGTGTCCGAACAGCCGCAACAATAACAGCTTCTTTCATCTTCTCTCCTCCTTCTTAATACTTGAAGAATCCTTCGCCTGTCTTACGACCAAGCTTACCAGATTCTACCATCTTTTTAAGGAGCGGTGCAGGACGATATTTTGGATCATTGAAGCCTGTACTGAGGACATTCATAATGGCAAGAACCACATCCAAACCAATCAAATCAGCCAAGGCAAGCGGACCAATTGGATGGTTGGCCCCTAATTTCATAGCCGTATCAATTTCTTCTGCTGTTGCCACACCTTCTCCTAAGACAAAAACTGCTTCGTTGACCATTGGAATCAAGATACGGTTGACAACAAATCCATAAGAATCGGCCACTCGAACTGCTGTTTTATTGATTTTTGCAGTCACTTCCTCCACCACAGCAGCTGTTTCTGGTGAGGTTTGAATGGCACGGATGACTTCAACTAGTTTCATCAAAGGTGCTGGGTTGAAGAAATGCATCCCCAAAACCTTATCAGGACGACCAGTTGCTGCTGCAATATCCGTTATAGACAAGGAAGAGGTGTTGGATGCCAAGATAGTTTCTGGAGGAGTTAGCTCATCCAACTGCTTAAAGATGCTAAGTTTGATATCCCGATTTTCAGTTGCTGCTTCAATCACCAACTGCACACCTTTTGCATCTGCATAATCAACTGAAGGAATCAAGCGTGCCATCGCTTGGTCTGCTTCATCCTGGGTCATTCTTTCCTTGTCAACCGCCCGGTCAAATTGCTTTTTAATACCTGCTAAGCCGCGTTCAACAAATTCCATTTTAATGTCATTGAGGTAAACGGTGAAGCCTGCTTGTGCAAAAACTTGCGCAATACCGCTTCCCATTTGTCCTGAACCAATGACCATAACTTTTGTAATTTCCATTTTTTCTCCTTATCTCATTCATCAGATCGCCATGGATCTTGCTGTTTGAAAGCAGGAAACTGGTCCCTACTTCCAGTTGCTTACAAAATCAGAACCCCAGATAGTTCTCGGTTCAGCCTATTGCAATGAACCATCTGGGATTTCTGAGGTTTGAAGAGCAAGGGTTAGATGAAAGCACCGATGCCAGTGAGTTCACGGGCAACAATCATGGCATTAATTTCGTGTGTGCCTTCGTAAGTGTAAATAGCTTCCGCATCTGTGAAGAAACGAGCCACTTCTGTTTCATAGGTAATACCATTACCACCACAGACTTCACGCGCTAAGGCAACCGTTTCTCTCATGCGGAGGGAATTGTGCAGCTTCGCCAATGATGAGTTGAGCATCTCTTCTGTACCAGACTCTTGGATTTCAGCAATACGTGCTGAGTAGGCAATGGCTGCCTGTACATTTGCTTGCATACGTGCCAATTTTTCTTGTACCAATTGGAAACCACCCAGTTTGCGGCCAAATTGCTCACGTGTCGTTGTCAAACGAAGGGCTGCATTGAAGGCACCTGCTGCGGTTCCCATGGCAATATAAGCAACGTCAGCTCGAGTGCGAACGAAGATTTTCGCCACATCACCATAGCCATTGATGTTAACCAAACGGTCATCTTCATGAACTTCTACATCCTTCAAAGTAATATGCCCATTGTTGACAATACGCAGGGCAATCTTATGCTCAACGTTTTCAACAGACAAGCCTGGGCTACCTTTTTTCACCATGAAGCACTTGATTTTCTTGCTTTCCACATCTCGAGCAAAGACTGGAATGAAGTCAGCTGTCTTGGCACCACCAATCCAACGTTTTTCACCGTTCAATACCCAGACATCACCTTTACGCTCAGCTGTTGTTGCAAGACCACCTGCAATATCTGAACCATGGTCAGGCTCTGTCAAGGCGAAACAGGTCTGTGCTTCAAAGTTACGAACTGGTGTACCAAAGCGTTCGATCTGCTCAGGACTACCACCGATCAGAATAGTGTTGTAGCCCAAGCCACCGTGTACAGTATAGAAGGTTGCTACTGATGGATCAAAGCGTGCCATTTCCAAATAAAGGAAAGCATTGTAGAGCTCACCAGCTTTCCAAGATCCTTCACGACCAACGAAGAGGTCAGGATGGGTCATGATTTTCGCTGCAGCGAAAGCTCCAAGGATTTCTTCACGTGGTAACAATGCTTTTTCATAGCTATCAATCAAGACTGGACGGATGCGTGTTTCCATCTCTTGACGTAAGTGTTTCAAGACCTTTAATTCGCCTTCGGTTAATTTTTCCGCATAACCAAACAAATCTTCTGGATACAACTCTTTAGCTAATTCTTTTACTGACATTGTAAGACTCCTTTTAAAAAATATTTGTGAAGCGTTTACATTTTGTTGACACTACCATCATATATCGAAATTACATAAAAATCTACTTAATAAAAATTGATAAAACTATTAGTTTGTCTAATAATATTTCACAAACTATCCCAAACGGTTTATTCCTTTTGATTTAGGTCTATTTCTCCAAATTTTGAAAAGGATTTTTCGTCTTTGTGAAATTAAAAAGAACAGGGACAAACCCTGTTCGGTAGATAAAATTGGTGGCTTCTTAGATAGATAAACCTGCTAAGACTTGTTTGGCTTCGGCAAACAGGTCTTCGATAATGGCTTTTGTCGGTTTGATTTCTTTGACCAAGCCAGCAATCTGGCCTGCCATAAGGGAGCCATTTTTCACATCGCCCTCTTTGACCGCCTTGGACAAGGCTCCCATGGTTATTTTCTCTAACTCATGACGTGAAATATCCTGGCTTTCTAGCTCCAAATACTTGGTTGTCAAATCATTTCGAATACAGCGTACAGGCGCACCAAACTTGCGGCCAGTCACAACCGTCGATGTATCCACCGCATCCAGAACTGCTTGTTTGTAGCTATCTGGAATTGGGCACTCTTTGGCTGCTAGGAAGATAGTCCCCATTTGCACACCTTCAGCTCCAAGAGCATAAGCGGCTACTAGTCCATGGCCATCGGCAACACCGCCTGCACAGATAACAGGAATATCGACATTGGCAACCACCTGACGGGTCAAAGGCATACTGGTCATCTCCCCAATGTGGCCCCCTGCTTCCATCCCTTCGGCAACGACAGCGTCGCAACCCAACTCTTGCATTTTTTGCGCTAGTTTGACTGATGGAATGACGGGGATGACAATGACACCCGCTTCCTTTAACCGTGGCATATAGGGTTTAGGAGTCCCTGCTCCTGTAGTGACAACCTTAACACCTTCTTCGATCAACACTTCGACAATTTCTGCTACATTATCCATCATGAGCATCAAGTTGACGGCAAAGGGTTTGTCAGTTAAGGCCTTGGTTAAGCGAATCTCTTCACGCACTTCCTCAGCAGTCAGACCACCTGAGGCAAGAATCCCCAGACCACCTGCATTGGAAACGGCACTCACCAATTGATGGCGTGAAATTTGGGCCATAGCCCCTTGAAATACTGGGTACTGAATGCCCAACAATTCTGTTACACGATTCATGTGTGTTCCTCCTCGAATGTAAAATCTATCACAAGCTTATCATAGCTAGGGGGTGATTTCAATACTTGGTCTATTAGAACTTATTATAGTAAGTCTTATAAACTATTAGAGCCTTATTTAGGAGGGATAACTTGGGCGACTCCAGCAATGACTTTTTGCCCGTCTTGGTTGGTGACAAGGGTGTCTAAAGTCAGCCATCCTTTTTCATCAATGGCGCTAATGCGAGCAGTCGCCGTAAGAGTATCACCAATCGCAACTGGCTTCAGGAAACGGAGGTCTTGGCCCAGATAGATAGTGCCAGGACCCGGTAAATACATCCCCAATACTGTCGAAATAAAGGATGCTCCTAACATACCATGAGCAATTCGCTTCTTAAACATCCCTTGTGATGCTTCAACCTCGTTGGTGTGAGCAGGGTTTAAATCACCCGAAATCCCTGCAAATAAGACCACATCTGTCTCTGTAACTGTCTTAGAAAAACTAGCTGATTGTCCAATTTCAAATACTTTTGACATCTTCTTACTCCTTTTTCTTTGGTTTGATTTTCGACTATCTTTGTGTATAATGTGTGGGAAAGGTACAATTATGAAGCACTATCCATATCACTATCATGATCTATCAAATGGCGAAAGAATCGCCTATCGTACAGCCGGATCCACAGGTCCCTACCTCCTTCTTATCCATGGCAATCTTAGTTCATCTACCCATTTCCAACACTTGATGAAAGCTCTCGAGCAGGAATGCCAATTGATTGCCGTCGATATGCGGGGGTTTGGACGATCTAGTTATCACAAGTCCCTCCATGCCCTACAGGACTTGGCAGAAGACTTGCTCGAATTGATGGATGCCTTGTCCATTTCAGCCTACTCCATTCTTGGCTGGTCCACAGGTGGAGGAGTTGCACTTGAAATGGCTGCCAGCCGTCCAACTGCCATTCAGCGTCTGTTCTTATTATCTTCAGTTGGTGTACAAGGCTACCTGCCACCTAGCAAATCCAGGCTTGTGTCGTTTAATATTTTACCGATTTTGGCCAACACAAACCCAGCCTTAGCCAAGTGGAATCCTGTCTTACAACGGATTGAATATGCCTTAAAATCAGGTCAAGAATCCTTGATGAGAAAGATCCTCTCCCCCTTGTATCAAAACACTCCCATTTCGGATGAAGATTTTAGACTCTACATGGAAGCTGCCTGTCAACAGCGCAATTATTCGGATATTTGCCTCTTGCTATTCACCTTTAACATGACCAATCGGCACAATGGATTTGTGGCTGGTAACAACAGGATTCAGCAGGTTACCTGTCCTGTCCACATCTTGCACGGCACATCAGATGATGTCGTTAGTCTGGAATCTGCCTACCTAACTGCCCACTACCTTTCTCAGGCTACTTTGCAGTTTTTTGATGCAGGGCATTCCATCTTAACAGACCAGCCACAAGCGTTACTGGCTAGCATCCGCCAAGCACTTTTTGACAACTCAGGCAGACAAATCACATTTAAGCTTTGAGAATAGAGCAACTTCGCGCTCTGCCTTTTCCCAAACACTGATAAAATACCTACCTATCTCAGGATAGATAGGTATTTTTTTTAATCATCATGGGTTTTATAAAAATCCATGAGTTTTGGTATGACTTGCTCACGTGAACGCTTGCTGACAAACAGGCCGATATGCCCAGATTCGTAGTAAACAGTCTCCGTATCTTTTGAACCGACGAGTTTTGGAAGTGGCTCAGAAGCCAGGGTCGGAACCTGGTCGTCTCGTTTGGCAATAATATTGAGCAGGGGTTGTTTGATGTTCTTCAAATTCACGGTTTCATCCCCAATTTTCAACTCACCCTTGACTAGCTTGTTGTCATGGTACATATCGTTGGTAAACTGGCGAATAGTGGCCCCTGCTTGATCTGGACTGTCAAAAATCCAACTTTCAAGTGCCAAGAAGTTTGTCATGGCTTTTTCATTATCTAATTTATCGACCAGATCTAGATATTTATTGGTAGTTAATTTGATTGGTGACAAGAGCAGGAAACCATTGTTCATGATTTCGCCAGAAACATTGCCATATGCCTCCACCATGCTGTCTGCATCCAGGTATTTTCCCCATTGGAAGAGCAATTTATCACATGGAGAAAAATCAATCGGTGCAACAACGGTTACCAGGTTTTTAACCAAATCTGGATTGAGGGCTGTGAAGATGGTCGCAAAATTCGCCCCCTGACAGATACCAAAGAAATTAATCTTATCTGCGCCAGAATGTTCCAAAACAGCTTCCACACAGTTACGCATATAACCTTGAATATAGTCTTCCATGGTGATAAACATATCATCTTTAGTCGGGTAGCCCCAGTCAATCACATAAAGGTCCGCACCAGCATTGAGCAAGTCTTCTACAAAACTATTGCCTTCCTGCAGGTCTAACATATAATACTTGTTGACTAAAGCATAGGAAATCAAGGTTGGGGTCTTTAGTGGACGCTTAACCTTTGGAACAAAGTGATACAAGACCAGCTTATCTTCTGTATAAATCACTTCTTTTTCAGATACGCCGCCTCTAGGTCTTTCCAACTTTGTCAAGGTCTCAATCCCTTTTAACAAGCGTTGCTGAGACTCCAAGGCGTCTTGAAAATTCTTTCGTGGAACCGTAAACAAATCTTCAAACATCATCATTCTCCTTTCTCTCTAGTTTTATTTATCCGTTTTTTTGCTCGTTTTCGGCTTGGTCACCTTTGCATCTTCTTTTGGCTCTTTGAGTTCCTTGAGCTCACGCTTGAGTTTATTGACCTCGCGTTTCAAATCCTGTACTTTCTTGTAAAGGCTGCGGGCATCACTCTCTAGTACGACTGGAAGATTTTTCAGAGACAGTTCTAATAGTTTATTGCGAGCAATGACAAATTGAGCATTAGAGGTGCCAAATTTGGCTAAGAGTTGAGAAAATTCATCGGAGTAGAAATACTCTTGCAAGGTTTTTTCGACTTCGTTGGACCAATGTTGGTAAAATTCTTTATAGGTTTGCGGTTGCTCCCCTTTTTTAACCAGCTCTGCGTATTCTTCCAATAAGCCCTTGGCACGTTTACGAGTTACTTGGGCTAATTTCTGCTGAAATTCAACACTGGTCAGCAAAAGTTGGATACTATTGTCAATAAAGGCATTGTGGCGCTCAATTTTCTCTGTATTGTTACCCATGCCTGGAACCCGCAAGAGCGGTGCTACAGTTTCCTCGTACTGTTTTTTCCAAACCTCAAAATACTCCGCTAATTTGTCCGTATCCCCATGTGCCCCTTCGACATAAAGGCGCGCTAAATCAAAGAAGGATTCCGCCCAAGGTCCTAGGAATTTTACCCAATTATCTTTCATGGTTTGGCTCAATTGGTATGGAGCATCAACTAGCTGCCTCAATTGGGCTGGGATAAAAGGCTGGACAAAGTCTGTATAAAATTGCTGTCCATCTGCCAACCATTTTTCCATCATCTCTTTCCCATCTGCTTCCAATGGCTTAGAATAGAGGTCTCTCAGATTATCAAAGTATCGATAGAATGACAAAAAATGCTGGTTGGCATCCATCATTTTCAAAAAGACACTATAGGACTCCGAATCCATAGCATCGAGTAATCGACTAGGGTTAAATTGCTGGCGGTAGAAATCCAAATAGGTGTTCATATCCGGAAATTGTGCCATATAATTCCCCAAAGGTCCTTCTTTCACTGCTTTTTCCATCTGCTCTGTCCAGCTGGATTGAAATTTATTCCACGATTCAAAGGCTGGATGGGAAAAAGGAAGTGGGTAAGCTGGTGTGAAACCTGCAGGCTGAAACGCCTTCATATAGTCATTGAAAAATTGTTGTTGGGCAGTCCACAAATCCTGTAAATTGGAAGAACTGCTACTTGTTGACGTTTGGTTGAGCGGAAACATGGACTGCCATTGTTCAGCCAGTTTCTTCTGGGCCTCAAACCACTGGTTCATAGAATTGAAATCCACCATTCATTTCCTCCTTCTGAATGACCAATCACTTGGTGTGTTAATAAGACAATTAGGGACAGTCTGTCTATGATTTTATTCTAGTCTATCTATATAATGATTTCAATCATAGGAGGCTCATTAGGGACTTAGACTTATTAATAGGCGCTACAAGTCTGACTAATAATTTTATAGGACTTGCTCTCTAAGCCATAACAAAAAAGCCTAGCTTGAGGTTCCAATCCCCCTTGCTAGGCTTGTTTTTTATTTTAAAAGAGTTAGATGCTTCAAGCTCCTTCTTCTACTCCTCCTGTTTTTTCGCCTTTTTCCATAAAATAAATTGGAAAAGAAAGAGCAAAACACCAATTGGTGTTAGGAGTCCAGTTTGGCCAGTCACTGGCAAGCTAGCCTCCTTCTCCTTTTGAGATGAATCTTTCTGGCTTACTGCAACTGGATTGGAAGAAGCTGGAGGAAGAACGCCTATCGGCAGTTCATGAGTGACTCCTTCTCCCTTCGCAGTCTCAAGTGCTGGAAGAACACCTACTGGCAGTTCATGAGTGACTCCTTCTCCCTTAGCTGTTTCAAGTGGCGGAAGAACGCCTACCGGCAGTCCATGGGTGACTCCTTCTCCCTTAGCTGTTTCAAGCGCTGGAAGAACGCCTACTGGCAGTCCATGGGTGACTCCTTCTCCCTTAGCTGTTTCAAGCGGCGGAAGAACGCCTACTGGCAGTTCGTGAGTGACTCCTTCTCCCTTGGCAGTCTCAAGCGGCGGAAGAACGCCTACTGGCAGTTCATGAGTGACTCCTTCTCCCTTAGCTGTTTCAAGCGGCGGAAGAACGCCTACTGGCAGTTCGTGAGTGACTCCTTCTCCCTTGGCAGTCTCAAGCGGCGGAAGAACGCCTACTGGCAGTTCGTGAGTGACTCCTTCTCCCTTGGCAGTCTCAAGCGGCGGAAGAACGCCTACTGGCAGTTCATGAGTGACTCCTTCTCCCTTGGCAGTCTCAAGCGGCGGGAGAACACCTACTGGCAGTTCGTGGGTAACTCCTTCTCCCTTGGCAGTCTCAAGCGGCGGGAGAACACCTACTGGCAGTTCGTGAGTGACTCCTTCTCCCTTGGCAGTCTCAAGTGGCGGAAGAACGCCTACTGGCAGTTCGTGAGTGACTCCACTTCCATTCTCACGTTTGGCAATATGGAAAGGAAGCGAGAGGTCTTCGTAGCTCTGATCATCGTAATGAACACGAACCGTCAGCATGTAATCCCCACTTGTCTGTGGAAGATTATCCACCATGATGACCTGAACGCGTCCTGCTTCACTTGGTACATTAAGGACGGTAAGCAAATTCTCTTCAAGTAACTGGCTACTATCACCCGGCCAAACAAGCACCTCGCCAGACACTTCCGGCTGGAAGCGTGTAGCCTTTGGCATAGCCTGAACCTGAATTGGGAGAGACAGACTCTGACTACCTACTGTCACCTCAAGTTGATAATGGCTAGTCAACAGAGGCGTTTGTACTGGACTGGTTCGTACGCCAAACTCTGCAAATCGGCTGGAATCAATCACCACGGAAATTCCCTGCTGATCCATCAAACGCAACTGCAACCCTGATAAATCAAGACTTTCGCCTTCTTGATAAACTGACTTGTTCAAGCCCTGCACCAGGCTCACTTCCTGAATCCTAGCTGGATCAAAAGCCACAATCGGTGTCATCGGGCGCACCAAAATCACTGGAATTTTGATCAATTGGCTACTATCAATCGCTTCAAGTAAGCCAAAATCAAAATCTGGTGCCAACTGGTAGCTCCCTTCTGTCGAGCTAGGCATTAAGTTTTCCAAACCAGAAACAGACTGGCCATCTTCCACTTGCACCTGCTCTGACTTCAGCACTTGCCCTGCATGTAGAAACTCTAAGGTAACCGTATGGAGTTGAGGAGGCTGATTTTGAAGGACCAGACGATAGGTTTGATTTTCTTGAGAAATAGCAAAGCGGTCATAATGATTGGACAGTTGAACAGAGCTAGTCGGGTCTAGCAAACCCTCAACTGTCAAAAAGACCTGATCAACATTGTTGGCAAATTGACTCTCGAAACCTGTCAGCACAATTTTCACAGATCCTGAAACATCTGCCAAAACATTCAAATAAGAACCGACTGGAATCAGGACCTTCCCTTGACCAGACAGAGCTCCAAATTCTACTGAACGGTCACTTGCCAACTGCAGCTGGCTACCAGAGGCAAGTTCGACACTGCTTGAAATACGTGTCCCCTGATTACCCAAAGTCACATCCGCATTTTCAACCAAGCTTAATTCCTGAATGTCCAAGAAATTCGCCCCATAAATCCGCGCAGCTTTGACCGTCACTTTATTGTCCATACTATTGGCAGCCGATACTTGTTTTACCTTGTTCGAACGAGTCTCTAGCTCAACCCGACCATAGGTCACCTGGTCATTTGGACCACCTAGGTCAATTCCTTCATCCACACCAGCAAATTCAGAATCAATGATGATGTCAATTGGGATGTAGCTAGAGCTTGCTGCATTTCCTGCAAAAATCTGTCTAAAACGGGTATTGGAATCACCGTTGACAACCAAGAGACGCGCATGAGTCCCCGTCGGCTCCCCCAGACGGGAACCAGCTACAACCGTAGGACGAAGGCTATCTTGCTGTTGACTGATAGTTGTTGAAACTGCATCAAATATCGCTTGATGCCCATTCAGATAGATTGTTGGTTGCTGATTACCAGATGGAATCATATTAAGTGTCATCTTGGTAAAGATAACTGCATCCCCCAACTCTACATCAGCCCCACGAAATGTCAAACCATGTCCCTGACCATCAATCGTCACAGCCTTATCAATAACAAAAGGCTGATCTTGGCGATGGGTGATACTTTGTACCAACTTAATCACATCCCCATCACTTGCCTGTTGAAGAGCATAAGACAGGCTTTGATAAGGATTAGCTTCTGTTCCTACTCCATCTGTTGAAGTCTCTGGACCATTGGTCACGTAAAAAGTACGACTGGTCTCTTTTTCTTTGTAGATGCTAGTTCGAAAATCATTTGTCATCGTCAGGTATTCTTGGAAAATCTGCGTCTTCAAGTCTCGAACAGCTGTCACACCTGTTGTCACGAATGTATTGTTGGTTTGATTCATCTTCATTCGTTCCAAATCTTGTTCAACCGCCTGACGCATCTTGATTTCCAGGTCTGCCAGATTTGCAAACTGACTAGTCGCTTTCAAGTCTTGTAGTCGAGCAGCACGTCTTGCAAACATGGCTTTTTTAAAGGTAGCCAAATTCCCATTGTGCTCGGGCATAATCGCAGCAAGTGCCTCTTTGTCATTGGCATATTGGTTAGACAGATAGGCTACCATCCCATTTTTATAACCGTACTCTCCTAATAACTCATAGGCATAACGACGAGTTGTGAAATCACCCACAAAACTAGTATCATTTTGCAAACCTGCAAAAACTGGTTCAAACAAGGGGACAACAAAATAGTCGTTATGGTTGGCAAAACCACGCGTGTCAAATCCTTTAAAGGCCAAACGTCCTGACACAATTGCCTGGTCCACCAAGTCATCCACAGTCGTCAGATTTGCAGCCAGTTGCTCATCAATTGCTTTAAATTCATCTCTGATTTTTACAGGATTGGACGGTAAAGGTGAGACTGCCAATTGATTGAAGAGAATGGTCTTATCCGCTGCAGATTGCTCTAGGCTAACCTTGGCTTCCAAATAATCCAAACTATAAATCACATCAAGCAAGCCTTGCATATATTCTTTCAGGTCTGCTTCTGTTTCAAAACGAGTCGGCGATTGGTTTTGTGTTCGCCCCGTTCCTAATTCATAAGCCGTATTAAGGTTAAAAATCGGAAGGTAAGAGGATTGCCCCTGGGTATTATTGTGGGAATCAAAGAGTCCTGTCGCGTACAATTCCGCATCCTTGTTGGTCCTACGTCCGAAACCATTGAACCAGACTTTCTGATCAAAAATATGCGTCATTTCATGGGTATAAACCGACAAACCGTTGTCTGTCAAGGACTTACCTAGAAAGAAGGTAATCCGTGTATCGCTGTCTTTCTGACCACCTGCCTGCAAGAAATTCGAGTAAAGCCCTAAAGGTGTAATAAATTCACGCACTCCCTCAAGTGCCTTACTGCCTGTCTTTGCGGACCAGAGATTTCGAGCAAATTCATGAGGCTGACCCAGAGCTTGCAAGCTATCAACTACTACAACCGTAGGATGATTTCGGAGCACCTCTCCTTTCTCACTCACACGATACCAAAAATCGATAAATGCCTGTTGGCCTTGAACCGCTTTTTCCATGCTTGTTGTCAACGATTCCGTCCC
This sequence comes from Streptococcus sp. 29896, assembly GCF_032594915.1. Taxonomy (NCBI): domain Bacteria; kingdom Bacillati; phylum Bacillota; class Bacilli; order Lactobacillales; family Streptococcaceae; genus Streptococcus; species Streptococcus suivaginalis. Next base: position 1,332,822 of record NZ_CP118733.1, read on the forward strand.
ACTAGCTGCCGAAACGTAGGTATCTCTGAGCCCGTAAGTGATGGTATTTGTCGTTGATAAAACAATGACAGAATCTGAACTCAAAGTCAACAATGGCAGGATATGGCTGGCTAAACGGGGAGAGTCAGACTTTAATTTTTGGTAAAGAGAGCTACTTCCGTTTGGACTTATGGAAGTAGCAATGGCAGCTCTTGTCGTTTCATTAAACCAGCTTTCCACATCTGGAGCTTCTGTCCAACGAGGCACCTGACTTTCGATAAAGGCAATCAGATTAGGCTGATTAGTAATGGGAGCCAGTTTCTTTTGATAGGTTAGCAGGTTGTTTTTCAATTCCAAATCAGCATAATTCACAGAACCAATCTGAATCAGATTTGTCAGAAGATCTGACTGATTTCCAAAAACCTCTGGATAGTAAAGAATCAAATCCTTAGCTGCAAAGTTTCCAAGAGCAAACTTGTATTGGCGCTCTAGATAGGTCAAACCTAGTAGAATCTTTTCCTTGTTGGCCTTTACAGTTTCTGGATTTACGGCAGTGGATTTTTCAAAAACCCCTGCCAAAATAGTGTCCAAACGATTTTGAACACTTGTAAAACTTGTTCGCATATCCAACTGATCCATATAGACCTGACGTTTGCGAGCCGCTAGTTCTTCACTAGTGGGTACCTGACCATTTTTCTCTTTCTTCAGTTCCTGTTCGATGGCAAAATTATCTAAAAAGCGCTCATTGTTTTTCAGACCATCGTACAAACTCTCATAGGTAACGGCCTTTAGTTCAGCTGAAACAGCCCGAACCTGCTCCAAGACTTGTTTTGTGTTGGCAACTACTGGCGTATTGTCAGCTGTTGCAGGGACAATTTGGCTACTACCATCCGCATAGACCTCCTGCACTTGGTCCACATTCTGATGAGCCTGACTGGTCACCAACTGCCCTTGAGCATCCAAGGGCAGGTTGGCAATACTAGTTTGGTCTGCTACACTCCGAGCCATCCGACTACGTGGCTGACTTGAGGTGGTTGTGTCCTCTTCAGCGATAAGCGGTTGAACAGCAGGTGTTTCAGCGTTTTCTCCTGATTCAGATACAACTGACGTCACCTCAGCTACCGTCTGAGGAGCAGAAACTGTAGAACTCTCCCCATCTGCTGCTTGTTCAGATAGTGGCATAACCATAGCAGCACCATCACTCGAATCGGAAAGAGGCTGGCTAACTGTTTCGGTAGGCATTTGATTTTCTCTAACCGTACTTTCAGTCTCTGTACTAGCCTGACCAACCTGCTGGCTAGTCACAAGATTAGCCGAGACTTCCTCGGCTTGAACACTGACAGAAGTCGTTACGATAAAACCGATGGAAAGCGCAACCGAAACCACACCGACCGCATACTTTCGAATTCCAAAATGTATCTTCTTTTCTCCTCGCATATAACCTCCATTAGGAAAAATGTGCTTATTTTTTTAATGACAATCTCCATAAGTCATTTTATCATAGCTACTAGGACTTCTCCTAAAAATAAGCCCTAGTCTCAGCCAAATTTTGAGAGCAGGGCTTCGTTTTTAATCAATTGAAGTCATAGCAACTGTTAGGTTGCAATTCGACGGCTAGTTTCTGACACAGGAAGACCAATAATGGTATGGACATCGCCTGCTACATGCTTGATAAAACGAGGATCTAATTCCTGAAAACCATAAGCGCCAGCCTTGTCCATGGGTGATCCTGAATCCAGATAGTTATCAACTACCTCTCGCAAGTCTGGATACCAATCAACAAATTCAATCTCTGCAATGGTGTAGAAAACTTCTAGATAATCCTTTGCCCGCAAGCAAACGGAAGTCACTACCTCGTGTTTCTTACCGAAGTAGGACAAAAACATGGCACGCGCTTCTGCCTCGTCGACGGGCTTGTTGTAAACCTGATTTTCAAAAACCACAATGGTATCTGCAGAGATGTAGAGCGTTCCCTCTTCCAGGTCGCAGTCTGATTTGGCCTTGGAAATCTCGCAACAGGTCTTGGCTGCTCGTGTCAGAAAATCATCCTTGACAAAAAGCTCCATAAACCGCTCTTCAATTACCCGCTCATCTACCTCAACTGCCTTAATCTCCGGTTTCAAAAATTCCAGTAACTGCCTGCGACGAGGCGAAGTGCTCAAGAGAACAACCTTCTCAACTGCAGGCTTTGTTCCTGCTTTCTCATAGTCAACAATGTATTTCATAGTCACTCCTCATTTGTTTGTTCCATTATATCAGAATTTCTAAGCAGCGACTATCATTCCCTCACCGTCTCAATCGTCCACTCCTTATAACCAAAAAAGCCACATCGAATGATATGACTCTTACTTTTTGAGCAGGGTGTAAATAGTGTTAGCCACAGCGAGATTTTTCGCAAAATTTACCTCTTGTTGTATCATTTCTTGTTGCTGAGCTAATTGCATATACTGGCGCTCTTGGTAAAATAAATTAATAGCCTCTCGAAGACTATTTACTCTCCCTTGACGATAATAATGGTATAGTGTCCCAAAGAAAAGTGAACTACTTTCGTTTCCTTGTTGTTGGATCAGTGGATGCTCATTTGCCCTTCTTAAACTCCAATCAGCTACCTTTTGAGCAATATCTAACTGTTGGTGAATATTTTTCTGATTTGAAAACTTATTCTTTTGTAGATAAAGCCAGACTCCAAGCGGAACACTCGGAATGATGAGTACTTTAAGATAATCAACAATGCTATAATACGAAATCTCAGGAATGATTTTAAACATTACTAAAATTGAAAGAGCCATAATCGGCAAAACCCAATTCCCTTTTTTCTTATTTTTATCTTTTGTCTCCCTTATCCTTTGTAACCAGAGTGTTGCTGACTCATATCTGCTAATGAGAACCGTTGCATCAATTAAAAATTGCTGCATAACATCATTTTCTCCATGAGATTTACTTAAAGTATCATATATGGAAGTAAACCATGCTTCAGAAGTATTGACCTCACTCTTAAGAGGGGCTTGAAACAAACCGTCTCCATACACTGCACTAGATCGATTATAAGTTTCAATAATTTCCAAATCTCTCGGAGAAAACTGAATTTTATCTTGTAAATATTCTTCATATGAAGTAGCTAAATCGGCCCAAGCATTTCTAAACCGATTGGGTACACTATAGCTATCTAATCCTTCTAAAGTTCTTTGTTTTTGAAGAGTAGTTTCCTCAGCCCACTTAACAAGTTTCTCGTAGTCTTCTGGAGTAAACGACCCCAAATCCGTCCAAATCAAATCATTCATATAATCACCTCTATTAGCCTGTCCTACTTATTTTCAATCCATTTATGAGAACAATTTTGACATTGATAATAGGTCTCTGGTTTTTGTCCACTTGAGAAAATTAAACCTGAATGATTATCCCCAATTTTAAACACATTGTAGCTACTGCATTTTGGACACATAGTTCTTCCTCCATTATTGCTATTAGGAAGTATTGACTGGTAAGTCAATACTTGATAGACATAGTATATCAAGTATTGACTGGTAAGTCAATACTTGATAGACATAGTATATCAAGCTTTTTGGGCAATACATCATTCCCTCACCGTCTCAATCCTCCACTCTTTCCAACCTCGGAAGCGGATAGCTCCTTGCTGGTCGGTGCGATAGACTTGGATATTTCGACTGTCAAAGCGGTCCAAGGTTTCTTGGTGAGGATGCTTGTAGCGGTTGTTTTCTCCTGCTGATACCAGGGCAATCTTGACTCCGATATGGTCTAGAAACTCAGGATAGGAGGACCCTTTGGAGCCATGGTGACCAGCCTTGAGGACATCGACAGGCAGGTTGGGATAGGTTTCTATCAAGTCCAGCTCCCCGTGCTCCAAGTCCCCTGTGAAGAGAAAATTAGTTTCCAATAAACGACCATAAAGGACAATAGAGTCATTATTGCCACCGTCCCCTGTCCCATCTGGATAGAGGACTTCCAGATAGGAGTCAAAAATCGGCAAGCGGTCGCCCACCGCCACCGCATGAACAGGGACATTGATTTCTTTCAAGGTGGCTACAAAGTCAGGCACCGTCAGGCTTCCTGGCGACACGTAAATCCGACCAATCTGGACCTGCTTCGCCACCTCCAGCACATCGCCCACATGGTCCGTATCGGTATGGGTCAGGGCCAAACTATCAATCCTATCCACACCCCGACTATGCAGATAAGGAATCAAGGTCCGCTCTGCATTTGCCTGCGAAGACCGCTCCTGCCAAGCTTCTTTAGCCACAAAATCGACCCGTCCGCCCACATCAATCAGGACCGTCCGCCCCCGCATATCCCGCAAAAAGATGCTGTCCCCCTGCCCGATGTCCACCACCGTCACCTCATTTTCCAGAGGATGTTTGGTTATGAAAAATAGCAGAGCGAGGGCCAGGCTCAGTCCTAAGAGCCATTTTTTCTTCCTGTGAAAATCGTAAAGCATGAAGAGGCTGACCAGCAAAAGCAAGAGAACCAGCCCAGACGGCTTGCCCAGTATCCAAGGCCGAAAGCCCAAATCCGCCACCCAGACAATGATTTTCTCCATAAAAACGAAAAATTCGTTGACCCAAGTTATCTTGACCAGAGGTGACAGAAGAAAAATGACTGACAAACCTGGCAAAAGCAGGACATCAAAGATAAAGGAAAAGACAACGGTCAAGAGGATAGACAAGGGCTGAAAGGCATAGAAATAGGTCATGAGCACAGGTAGAATCCCCAGCGAAATACTGAGACTTTCCACCGCAGCCTTTTTGATCTGCCCCAAGTCCTCAAAATCAAAGACCGTAAGCAAGAAAGCGTAGGTAAAAGTCAGCACTCCTCCTGCCGTCAGTAAAAATCGAGGCAGCACCAGCAGACAGACAAAGACCGTCACCGCAAAATTATCCAGCTTCCGCAAGCCCATATTGCCCAGAATTTTTTGGACCAAGGACCGCACCACTGACACCGAAAAGCCTGTCAAACCAGCATAGACAAGGGAAAAGGGTATCTGCAATTTATCCACCGTTTCCTTGGTCAAACCCAGACGCAACAAAATCCAGCGAAACTTGTCGATGAAATAGCCCACCTGCATACCAGACAGGGCAAAAAGATGAATGATACCTAAACTAGAATAGAGGTCGCTCATCTGGTCAAACTCACTATCCAAGTCCCCAAACAAGAGCCCTGTCATGTAGTGGCTCATGGGGGCTGGAAAATTGGTTTTGATATAGACTAAGGCCTGTCTCCGCCAGCTTGATAGCCAGTCAAAAATATTCCAAGACTGGACAGGGGCAATCTTCTTAATCGCTGTTAGCTTGACAGTCCGATAGATGCCCTGTGTTTTCAGATAGGCCCGATAGTCAAAGCCGTTGAAATTCCGCTGACCAGCTGGCAGGCTGACCTCTGCTTCCACTTCTATCTGGACCAGACCTGTCAGCTGTTGAAAATAAGCCTGCTCCTCCTGACTGGCAAATTTGTAGAAAACCTGATAGGTTTGTCCGTCAGCCCGACCACGAAAAGACAAGCTGTCACCATTGATGTCTATGGTATCGGGAATAACCTGCACAGTCGCTACTTGCTCTTGGGCTGACTGGGCTGTCCGCTCCGATTGGACCTTCTGGCATCCAAAAAACAGACCGCACAGGGCTAGAAGCGGAAGCGTTCTGATGAAAACTGCCTTACCTTGCCGAACCCCAAAGACAGCTAGCAACAAACTCAGCAGGCCCATTGTCAAGAGGGAAAAAGAGTGGACTGCAAAGTAGGCCGCCACCGCCAAAACTGCCAGGTGAATGGGCTGGCAGGGGAGCTTACTCAACTGTGACATAAGGTCGGATGCTTTCCATGGTCTTGTCGCCTATGCCCGATACATTGTTGAGGTCGTCCACCGACTTGAATCCACCGTTTGCCTCACGATAGGCGATAATGTCTGTCGCTCGCTTGGCACCAATGCCCGAAATGGTCTGCAGGTCCGCCTCGGTCGCCGTATTCAAATTGACTAGACTGGTATTTTTTTCTTCTTGGGACATAGCAGAGCTAGTAGTCATGCTGGCAAGCACCGAGATATTTTCGTCCTTGCTTGCCACATAGACCACCGCTTCGTCGCTGAGCTTCTGAGCCAGATTGATAGACTTGGGGTCTGCCTGACTGGTCAAACCGCCAGCTGCTTCAACTGCATCATTGACCCGACTTCCTGCATCAAGATAGTAAATGCCGGGCTCTGTCACCGCCCCTTTGACATCAACGACCAGCTGGCTAGGCTCCTCACTTACTTCTGTACTGGTTTCCTCGACCAGCTCAGAGCTACTAGAAGTTTGTTCGGTCTGTGGAAAATCTGTCAGTCCTGTTTGATCTGACTTAGCTGGTTGGCTGAATATTAAGAATGTCGTCAGAAGCAGACCTGCAACTGCTGGCAGAGCAATCTGCCACTTGTATTCTTTAAGCATTTCAATATAAGTTTTAATCGTATCCATAAATTACCTCCACCTATATAGTGCGTAAAAGATACAAAAAACCCGCAAGCTGCGAGTTTCATTTACTTATTTTTTATCCAACTGAGTACTTGGTTGCCAGAAGAAGCTGGCGATATAGCTAAAGGCATAGGTCAATCCCAAGATAAGAGCAACCAGCAAAAGAACTGGGATACGATAGATATAAGTCAAGATATTTGGCTTTTTCTTGGTTTGGAAGGATGCCGCATGGTCATCTAAGCGTTTGAACTCAGCCTCGATTCGGCTAGTTACTTCTGCTGTACCTGCATCATCCATACGCTTGATATCCGAAACATCGATAGGATTTCCAAAAGCCACATCGATTCGCTCACCAGCTAAGAGCCCCTTGATAGTCATGGGACCCACATAGGTAGCTGGCATGAGTTTGACCTTGGCTGACTTGGCAATGACCGCCACACCACCTTTGAGCTCAGATGAATGACGACTTCCTGAAGGAAACATAACCAGCGAACGGTCACTTTTTTTCAACATGTTAACTGGATACTTGATAGCTGCCATACCAGGATTTTCACGGTCAATCGGAAAGGCTCCACATTTTGAAATCCACCAGCCAAAACCGCGGTCCTTGAAGAGCTCTTTTTTAGCCATAAAGATAAACTGCTTAGGAGCAGCTGCGTAGCCCAAAAAGACTGGATCCCAGAAGGTTTTGTGCGGTGCGATGAGGATATAATTTTCCTCCTGTGGCAAGATATTCTCCCTGTCATGGTAATGAATATTGCCATTGATTGCCCAAAGTAAAAATGTCAGTAGAGTTCGTAGATAGGAATAAAACATTATCTTCTCCTTTTTCAGTCTTGACTATTATACCACACTTTTACCGAGAGAAAAATATACACATCTGCTCCTGTAAACAGGCTCTGAAAATTTTAGAAAGTATGGTATAATACTTATTAGAGAAGTTAAGGCGGTAGCTCTATTTCTTTGAAAGGGGTGGTGCTTATGAAAGTAGGTACTAAAATCCAGAAAGGAAGGAGCAAAAATTGTCGGTTTACGAGACAATGCAACTCATGCTTGGGTTTGGTAGTTTTCTACTCTCACTCATCGGCCTGGTTGTTCTTATCGTAAAAATGAACAACAAAAAATAACCGTCTTACTTTAGCAGGTTTTACGGTTATTTTTTAATCTAACAAACAGCTACCGTCTTAAACGGCTCTGTGAGGCAGTTGTTGACGCAACTGCTTTTCTATTGCTAGTATATCTCTTTCACAAGATTTTGTCAACCATGGTCCTCTATGCTATAATAATCTCATGCACAATCCAGTTTTATTAGACGGAGAGCGGATTGACCAGCTCTTCTCGACAGATGTTCAGATTATTCAAAACCGGGAGGTTTTTAGCTACTCGATCGACAGTGTCCTCCTTTCGCGTTTTCCAAAAATGCCTGCTCAGAAGGGGCTGATTGTTGACCTTTGTAGTGGAAATGGGGCAGTGGGCCTCTTTGCCTCTACACGCACCAAGGCCCAAATTATTCAGGTCGAGTTACAGGAACGCTTGGCGGATATGAACCGCCGTTCCATTGCCCTCAACGGTCTGGAGGAACAGGTTTCGGTTATCAATGACGACTTGGCAAATCTGCCCCAGTATGACCTGCGGTCCAAGGTTGATTTGATGCTCTGCAATCCTCCCTATTTCAAGGTAGATAAAGACTCAAACCTCAATGAAAGCGAGCATTATCTTCTGGCCAGACACGAAATCGCGACCAATCTAGACAGCATTTGTCAGGTGGCCCAACAGGTGCTCAAGTCCAATGGTCGCTTGGCCATGGTTCACAGGCCCGACCGATTTTTAGATATTTTGGACAGGCTGAGAACCTACAAGCTGGCTCCCAAACGCATCCAGTTTGTCTATCCCAAGGCCAGCAAGGAGGCCAATATGTTGCTGATTGAGGCTATCAAGGACGGCTCGGTAGACGGGCTGCACATCCTGCCACCTCTGGTTGTCCATGAGGAAAACGGCGACTATACTCCGGCTATTCGTGAGATTTATTATGGAAAATAAGGCCTACTTTTATGTCTTGGAATGTGCCGACGGGAGTCTTTATACTGGTTATACGACTGATGTGGTCAAGCGACTTGCTACCCATAATCGTGGGAAAGGGGCCAAGTACACCCGCGGACGCTTGCCTGTCAACCTGCTCTATCAAGAAGCCTTTGCTAGTAAGCAGGAAGCCATGTCCGCCGAGGCACTCTTTAAGAAACGCAGCCGACAGAGCAAGTTAGACTATATCGCAGAAATGACAAAAAAACCTCGTACAAAATAGTACGAGGCTTTTATTTAAAAGACTCCCAAAATTGTATCAATTTTCCCCATAGCTTCTTCAAAAATAACCTGAGCCTTGCTTGGGTCAGCCGATTGCCCTTCGATGAAGACCTGATGGATGTCTTCAAATCCAAGAAACTCAAAGATAGACTTGATGTATTGGGCTGCTGGATCTTGACCTGCGTAAACTCCACCATTGGACTGGATATGCAACAATTTTTTGCCCTTGATCAGACCGATAGAGCCTTCAGATCCATACTTGAAGGTCAAGCCTGCAACGTTAATGGTATTAATCCATGACACTAATTGACTTGGAACATTGAGGTTCCAAAGGGGATTGACCACGACAATCTTATCTGCTGCAAGAAATTGTTGGGTCAAGGCATTATAGCGCTCCAAGCGCTCGGCTTGCTCTGGACTGATCTCAACTCCTTTTTTGGCTGCACCCATGGCTTCAAACAAAGGCTTGTCCAAGGCTGGAATCTGATCCTCAAAGACATCTACTATTTCTATGTTATCTTCTGGGTGCAAACTGGCGTACCGAATTTGAAACTCTTCCAAGGCCCGCAAGGCGTAGGACTTTTGTGGATCGAGGGGGTGGGCCTTCACAATCAATAGGGTTGCCATTATCGTTCTCCTTTATCACTAATTATTGATAGTTATATTTTACAGTTTTTGATTTGAAATTCAAATCATTTGCTCGAAGCAAAAGGCTGGTTCCCCAGCCTCTGCATTCAAAACTGTTATCATTTTTTTAAATAGGTGTAGGCGATACAGTCTAGGCTATCAACGGCTGTAAAGCCAAGCGCTTCATAGAAAGACCGTGTTTTCTCAGTATTGTCTGTCAAGAGATGAAGCTGATAAATACCCGGAAAGTGGGTAACGGCCTGCTCCAAAAGCTGACGCCCAATTCCTTGTCGCTGATAGGTTGGTAGGACCAAGATGTCCTGAATAAAAACGATTGAATGCCCGTCGCCAACTGCTCGCAAGAGACCCACTAGACGGTCACCGTCAAAGGCCGCAAGAACAAACAGGCTATGTTTCAAGGCCTTCTGTAACATGGTAGGCCGGTCAGTATAATTTGTCCATCCAACTGAATCATAGATTTCAAGGACTGCTTGAAAGTCGAGCTGAGGATTTTGTCTGTAAGTAATCATGTCTTCTCCTTTGTATTATTTTTTAGAATACAAAGGCTCTATCCATTGTCAAAACGCCCATGGTCTTTCCTCCTATTTAATTACTTCTAGTATATCAAAAAAATGTGCAAAATTCTTCTTAAATAGTAACATTTGTCTTGAAATTACACTGATTGCCATTCTGTTATTATTTTGTTACTCCAGTGAACAAGGAGGCTTCATTTCTCGAATTCCAACTTCAAATAAACCCTACACTTGTTCGAGCTACCGTACATTACCTCCTGCCCTAACCGTATAGGTCATCTTTTATTACACCATTAATTCCCCTGCTCTACCCCAGCACCGTCTGTCGATTGTTACATATTTCTAAAAACAAACTAAAAGACTCTATTTTGGGAACATAATCATTACCACAGGGAAACAACCTAAAAAAGACACCCTCGTAAATGAGGATGTCTCGTATTTAGTCATTTAAACTGTTACCACATGGTATCAATCTTCACGACGTTTTTTCAAGCCAATTTTTGTAGCTGTCAACATACTCAAACCTAGCAGGCTTAGTACACTGGAATCTATTTCTCCAGTATTTGGCAGAGCCTCAGACTTAGTAGCAGGCTGAACTACGGACGGCACAATTGGACTAGCCTTTGGAGGACTTGGTTTCGCTATGACTTTCGGTGCCTCTGGAACGTAGGTAATCGGTGTATCAACTCCTGGATCCGTTGGAATTGGCGGAAGTTCATAACCCTTGCTTGGATCATCTGGATCAACTGGTGGCAATGGGGTCACTCCATCTGGACCAACTGGGATAAAGCCTGGGACATGTGGAAGGGTTGGAACTGCGTCACCTGGCTTGGTTGGATCCGTTGGATGATTTGGATACGGGATTGGAGTTACTGGCTGGCCTGGAATATTTGGTACCCAAGAGCCGATTGGAACATAGACATAAGTGACAACTGTTCCACCCTCAACCATGGTACCCGTTGCGTTGGTTGGAATTTCCTTAAGAAGATAACCTTCAATAACCTTGCCTTCGCTAGTGTAACTATCACCAACCTTGCCTTCAGTGATAATTGGTGGAAGGAGGTCCTTGCCAGATTCGTCCACATATTTCACAGTGACTGTCGATGACTTAGGTGCCTCTGGAACGTAGGTAATCGGTGTATCAACTCCTGGATCCGTTGGAATTGGTGGAAGCTCATAACCCTTGCTTGGATCGTCTGGATCAACAGGCGGCAATGGGGTCACTCCATCTGGACCAACTGGGATAAAGCCTGGGACATGTGGAAGGGTTGGAACTTCATCGCCTGGCTTGGTAGGATCCGTTGGATGATTTGGATACGGAATTGGTGGCACTGGTTGACCTGGAATATTTGGTACCCAAGAGCCGATCGGAACATAGACATAAGTGACAACTGTTCCACCCTCAACCATGGTACCCGTTGCGTTGGTTGGAATTTCCTTAAGAAGATAACCTTCAATAACCTTGCCTTCGCTAGTGTAACTATCACCAACCTTGCCTTCAAGTTTGGTCGACGGTATCAATTCCTTGCCAGACTCATCCACGTATTTCACAGTGACTGTCGATGACTTAGGTGCCTCTGGAACGTAGGTAATCGGCGTGTCAACTCCTGGATCCGTTGGAATTGGTGGAAGCTCATAACCCTTGCTTGGATCATCTGGATCAACTGGTGGCAACGGGGTCACTCCATCTGGACCAACTGGGACAAAGCCTGGGACATGTGGAAGGGTTGGAACTGCGTCGCCTGGCTTGGTCGGATCCGTTGGATGATTTGGATATGGGATTGGAGTCACTGGTTGACCTGGAATGTTTGGTACCCAAGAGCCGATTGGAACATAGACATAAGTGACAACTGTTCCACCCTCAACCATGGTACCCGTTGCGTTGGTTGGAATTTCCTTAAGAAGATAACCTTCAATAACCTTGCCTTCGCTAGTGTAACTATCACCAACCTTGCCTTCAGTGATAATTGGTGGAAGGAGGTCCTTGCCAGATTCGTCCACATATTTCACAGTGACTGTCGATGACTTAGGTGCCTCTGGAACGTAGGTAATCGGTGTATCAACTCCTGGATCCGTTGGAATTGGTGGAAGCTCATAACCCTTGCTTGGATCGTCTGGATCAACAGGCGGCAATGGGGTCACTCCATCTGGACCAACTGGGATAAAGCCTGGGACATGTGGAAGGGTTGGAACTTCATCGCCTGGCTTGGTCGGATCCGTTGGATGATTTGGATATGGGATTGGAGTCACTGGTTGACCTGGAATGTTTGGTACCCAAGAGCCGAGCGCCTTGTAGACTACGATTTCATCTACATTATCTGTCGTAGCTGTCGCCTCGATAACTTCTGCCGTTGCGCCTGGTGTGACTGGCTGACCATTTCTAGTCGCTGTAGTAACCACATAGCCTGTCACCAATGGTAGAGCCTGACCTTCCAGAGTGCTATCGCCATCTTTAGCTGTCCATTCGGTGTAGGTCACCTGCTTGGTCACATGATTGTAGCTACCCGTCCGCTCGAAGGTGACAGAATTGGTCTTGCTTTCGGTATTCGGAACTGGCTGACCGTCGACAGTATCCAGTTTGTAAGCCACTGTACGAGTGATGGTCTTGGTCACTTCTTCCCAACGTGGTCCATTTGGATTAGTCGGATCGACTGGTGTACCTGGGGTCTGTGGATTGTCTGGGGTGGTTGTGACCACTTTCTCCCTGAACATAACTGTGTACACTTGTGGACTTGAACTATCGCGGTCGTAGGTCGCATTCCTTGGGAAGTTATCCTGCACCAGTTCATAGCCACGTTCTTCAATCAAGGCAATGGTTTCTGCGGTACTGTAAACGATTGGCTGATCTGCTAGACCAGTTACTTCATCGGCTGGAGAGAGAACCTTGTTGGTGCCTTCTTCCAAGTATTGGATAACAGCCTTCTGCTCTAGTGCCTTGTAAGTAATGATCGTTGGTTGCGTTGGGTCAGTCGGTACTGGTGGGATGTAATTGCCATCTGGATCCTTAGGTAACTCATTGCCATCTGGTCCAACTGGCACATAGCCATCCACCTTCGGAATCGCTGGGGTCGGGGTTGGATTTCCCGGCTTGGTCGGATCCGTCGGATGGTTCGGATACGGAATTGGTGGTACTGGATCTGTACCTGGCGGTGGAGTGATGGTCCAAGAGCCGAGCACCTTGTAGACTACGATTTCATCTACATTATCTGTCGTAGCTGTCGCCTCGATAACTTCTGCCGTTGCGCCTGGTGTGACTGGCTGACCATTTCTAGTCGCTGTAGTAACCACATAGCCTGTCACCAATGGTAGAGCCTGACCTTCCAGAGTGCTATCGCCATCTTTAGCTGTCCATTCGGTGTAGGTCACCTGCTTGGTCACATGGTTGTAGCTACCCGTCCGCTCGAAGGTGACAGAATTGGTCTTGCTTTCGGTATTCGGAACTGGCTGACCGTCGACAGTATCCAGTTTGTAAGCCACTGTACGAGTGATGGTCTTGGTCACTTCTTCCCAACGTGGTCCATTTGGATTAGTCGGATCGACTGGTGTACCTGGGGTCTGTGGATTGTCTGGGGTGGTTGTGACCACTTTCTCCCTGAACATAACTGTGTACACTTGTGGACTTGAACTATCGCGGTCGTAGGTCGCATTCCTTGGGAAGTTATCCTGCACCAGTTCATAGCCACGTTCTTCAATCAAGGCAATGGTTTCTGCGGTACTGTAAACGATTGGCTGATCTGCTAGACCAGTTACTTCATCGGCTGGAGAGAGAACCTTGTTGGTGCCTTCTTCCAAGTATTGGATAACAGCCTTCTGCTCTAGTGCCTTGTAAGTAATGATCGTTGGTTGCGTTGGGTCAGTCGGTACTGGTGGGATGTAATTGCCATCTGGATCCTTAGGTAACTCATTGCCATCTGGTCCAACTGGCACATAGCCATCCACCTTCGGAATCGCTGGGGTCGGGGTTGGATTTCCCGGCTTGGTCGGATCCGTCGGATGGTTCGGATACGGAATTGGTGGTACTGGATCTGTACCTGGCGGTGGAGTGATGGTCCAAGAGCCGAGCACCTTGTAGACTACGATTTCATCTACATTATCTGTCGTAGCTGTCGCCTCAATAACTTCTGCCGTTGCGCCCGGGGTGACTGGCTGACCATTTCTAGTCGCTGTAGTAGCCACATAGCCTGTCACCAATGGTAGAGCCTGACCTTCCAGAGTGCTATCGCCATCTTTAGCTGTCCATTCGGTGTAGGTCACCTGCTTGGTCACATGGTTGTAGCTACCCGTCCGCTCGAAGGTGACAGAATTGGTCTTGCTTTCGGTATTCGGAACTGGCTGACCGTCGACAGTATCCAGTTTGTAAGCCACTGTACGAGTGATGGTCTTGGTCACTTCTTCCCAACGTGGTCCATTTGGATTAGTCGGATCGACTGGTGTACCTGGGGTCTGTGGATTGTCTGGGGTGGTTGTGACTACTTTCTCCCTGAACACAACTGTGTACACTTGTGGACTTGAACTATCGCGGTCGTAGGTCGCATTCCTTGGGAAGTTATCCTGCACCAGTTCATAGCCACGTTCTTCAATCAAGGCAATGGTTTCTGCGGTACTGTAAACGATTGGCTGATCTGCTAGACCAGTTACTTCATCGGCTGGAGAGAGAACCTTGTTGGTGCCTTCTTCCAAGTATTGGATAACAGCCTTCTGCTCTAGTGCCTTGTAAGTAATGATCGTTGGTTGCGTTGGGTCAGTCGGTACTGGTGGGATGTAATTGCCATCTGGATCCTTAGGTAACTCATTGCCATCTGGTCCAACTGGCACATAGCCATCCACCTTCGGAATCGCTGGGGTCGGAGTTGGATCTCCCGGCTTGGTCGGATCCGTCGGATGGTTCGGATACGGAATTGGTGGCACTGGATCTGTACCTGGCGGTGTAGTGATGGTCCAAGAGCCGAGCGCCTTGTAGACTACGATTTCATCTACATTATCTGTCGTAGCTGTCGCCTCGATAACTTCTGCCGTTGCGCCTGGTGTGACTGGCTGACCATTTCTAGTCGCTGTAGTAGCCACATAGCCTGTCACCAATGGTAGAGCCTGACCTTCCAGAGTGCTATCACCATCTTTAGCTGTCCATTCGGTGTAGGTCACCTGCTTGGTCACATGGTTGTAGCTACCCGTCCGCTCGAAGGTGACAGAATTGGTCTTGCTTTCGGTATTTGGAACTGGCTGACCGTCGACAGTATCCAGTTTGTAAGCCACTGTACGAGTGATGGTCTTGGTCACTTCTTCCCAACGTGGTCCATTTGGATTAGTCGGATCGACTGGTGTACCTGGGGTCTGTGGATTGTCTGGGGTAGTTGTGACTACTTTCTCTCTGAACACAACTGTGTACACTTGTGGACTTGAACTATCGCGGTCGTAGGTCGCATTCCTTGGGAAGTTATCCTGCACCAGTTCATAGCCACGTTCTTCAATCAAGGCAATGGTTTCTGCGGTACTGTAAACGATTGGCTGATCTGCTAGACCAGTTACTTCATCGGCTGGAGAGAGAACCTTGTTGGTGCCTTCTTCCAAGTATTGGATAACAGCCTTCTGCTCTAGTGCCTTGTAAGTAATGATCGTTGGTTGCGTTGGGTCAGTCGGTACTGGTGGGATGTAATTGCCATCTGGATCCTTAGGTAACTCATTGCCATCTGGTCCAACTGGCACATAGCCATCCACCTTCGGAATCGCTGGGGTCGGGGTTGGATCTCCCGGCTTGGTCGGATCTGTTGGATGGTTCGGATACGGAATTGGTGGCACTGGATCTGTACCTGGCGGTGGAGTGATGGTCCAAGAGCCGAGCGCCTTGTAGACTACGATTTCATCTACATTATCTGTCGTAGCTGTCGCCTCGATAACTTCTGCCGTTGCGCCTGGTGTGACTGGCTGACCATTTCTAGTCGCTGTAGTAGCCACATAGCCTGTCACCAATGGTAGAGCCTGACCTTCCAGAGTGCTATCGCCATCTTTAGCTGTCCATTCGGTGTAGGTCACCTGCTTGGTCACATGGTTGTAGCTACCCGTCCGCTCGAAGGTGACAGAATTGGTCTTGCTTTCGGTATTCGGAACTGGCTGACCGTCGACAGTATCCAGTTTGTAAGCCACTGTACGAGTGATGGTCTTGGTCACTTCTTCCCAACGTGGTCCATTTGGATTAGTCGGATCGACTGGTGTACCTGGGGTCTGTGGATTGTCTGGGGTAGTTGTGACTACTTTCTCTCTGAACACAACTGTGTACACTTGTGGACTTGAACTATCGCGGTCGTAGGTCGCATTCCTTGGGAAGTTATCCTGCACCAGTTCATAGCCACGTTCTTCAATCAAGGCAATGGTTTCTGCGGTACTGTAAACGATTGGCTGATCTGCTAGACCAGTTACTTCATCGGCTGGAGAGAGAACCTTGTTGGTGCCTTCTTCCAAGTATTGGATAACAGCCTTCTGCTCTAGTGCCTTGTAAGTAATGATCGTTGGTTGCGTTGGGTCAGTCGGTACTGGTGGGATGTAATTGCCATCTGGATCCTTAGGTAACTCATTGCCATCTGGTCCAACTGGCACATAGCCATCCACCTTCGGAATCGCTGGGGTCGGGGTTGGATCTCCCGGCTTGGTCGGATCTGTTGGATGGTTCGGATACGGAATTGGTGGCACTGGATCTGTACCTGGCGGTGGAGTGATGGTCCAAGAGCCGAGCGCCTTGTAGACTACGATTTCATCTACATTATCTGTCGTAGCTGTCGCCTCGATAACTTCTGCCGTTGCGCCTGGTGTGACTGGCTGACCATTTCTAGTCGCTGTAGTAGCCACATAGCCTGTCACCAATGGTAGAGCCTGACCTTCCAGAGTGCTATCGCCATCTTTAGCTGTCCATTCGGTGTAGGTCACCTGCTTGGTCACATGGTTGTAGCTACCCGTCCGCTCGAAGGTGACAGAATTGGTCTTGCTTTCGGTATTCGGAACTGGCTGACCGTCGACAGTATCCAGTTTGTAAGCCACTGTACGAGTGATGGTCTTGGTCACTTCTTCCCAACGTGGTCCATTTGGATTAGTCGGATCGACTGGTGTACCTGGGGTCTGTGGATTGTCTGGGGTGGTTGTGACCACTTTCTCTCTGAACACAACTGTGTACACTTGTGGACTTGAACTATCGCGGTCGTAGGTCGCATTCCTTGGGAAGTTATCCTGCACCAGTTCATAGCCACGTTCTTCAATCAAGGCAATGGTTTCTGCGGTACTGTAAACGATTGGCTGATCTGCTAGACCAGTTACTTCATCGGCTGGAGAGAGAACCTTGTTGGTGCCTTCTTCCAAGTATTGGATAACAGCCTTCTGCTCTAGTGCCTTGTAAGTAATGATTGTTGGTTGCGTTGGGTCAGTCGGTACTGGTGGGATGTAATTGCCATCTGGATCCTTAGGTAACTCATTGCCATCTGGTCCAACTGGCACATAGCCATCCACCTTCGGAATCGCTGGGGTCGGGGTTGGATCTCCCGGCTTGGTTGGGTCCGTCGGATGGTTTGGATACGGAATTGGTGGCACTGGATCTGTACCTGGCGGTGGAGTGATGGTCCAAGAGTCGAGCGCCTTGTAGACTACGATTTCATCTACATTATCTGTCGTAGCTGTCGCCTCGATAACTTCTGCCGTTGCGCCTGGGGTGACTGGCTGACCATTTCTAGTCGCTGTAGTAGCCACATAGCCTGTCACCAATGGTAGAGCCTGACCTTCCAGAGTGCTATCGCCATCTTTAGCTGTCCATTCGGTGTAGGTCACCTGCTTGGTCACATGGTTGTAGCTACCCGTCCGCTCGAAGGTGACAGAATTGGTCTTGCTTTCGGTATTCGGAACTGGCTGACCGTCGACAGTATCCAGTTTGTAAGCCACTGTACGAGTGATGGTCTTGGTCACTTCTTCCCAACGTGGTCCATTTGGATTAGTCGGATCGACTGGTGTACCTGGGGTCTGTGGATTGTCTGGGGTGCTAGGAGTGGTCTTTTGAACCAATTCAAATACAAACTCTTGAGGAACATCCTTATCTGTGTCATAAGGAGTTGTTGGAGCATAGGAATGCTTATTGCTGACAAGATAGCCAGAAGCCTCATATGAGTTCACAAGAGGTGTTACATCGTAGCCAATCTCCTCACTAGATTTACCAGATAGGGAGATGGTATTCAACTCCTTCTTGGCCTGTGGATTGGTCACATCGACAAAGCGGATAATCGCCTCTTGCCTATCTTTTTGATAAGTAACAACTTCCACAATATCAGCAGCTTCAGCTTCCACCAAACGTGGTGTTTCAGTCACACTGGCCTCTACTTCAACGGCATCCGATGTCGTCCGCTTAACAGAATATCCTGCTAGGGATGGCAATGGGTTACCCGCCAATTCCTTATCACTATCAACTGCTTGCCAAGGTCCATAAGTAACTGCCCCTGTTATCAGATTAACCGTAGCAGTTCGAGTAAAGCTAACTGTATCTTCAAATACAGGAGATAAAGGCGCTCCAGCTTCATCTACATACGAAATGGTCCGCTTGACTTCATCTTTGGTGACAATCCCTTTTACAGAATCTGGCCATTTTGGAATCGTTGGGTCTGGATTTTCAGGATCGTACGGAACAACTCTTTCAGTCAAATGGTAAACAAACTCATCATGACTATTCGGATCTGGTGAGAATACCCCATCTTTATCATAGTTGGACATATCTCGAACTTCATAGCCAAGCTGTCTGTATTTTTCAATCGTATCAGTCGTATCAACTGTGAAGGTTTCACCTGTTTTACCCGTCAAAGCAATCTCTTCTACAAGCACTTCTTGACTAGGATTGGTGACATTGATAAAGCTAATTTTACCAATCTGAATATTAGGAGTATAGACAACAATTTCAGTAATATCACTATCTTGATGGGTAACCGTCTTATTACGCGTTGTTGAAAGTGGCAACACTTCCTCTCCATTTGCTCTTGCTTTGGTCGCTGTATAGCCTAATACCTCTGGTAAAGCATACCCCTCTAAAGTTGCATCGTTATTCTTAGCTGTCCAATTAGTATAGGTAATCTGATTGCTTACAAAGTTATAGGTACCAGTCCGCTCAAACGTAACAGTGTTTGACTGACTGCTGGTTCCTGGAGCTTCTGGTCCATCCACCTCATTAAGCTTATAAGAAACTGTACGAGTGATGGTCTTGGTCACTTCCTCCCAACGAGGACTAGCTGGATTATCGGGATTTGCCGGATCACCTGGGGTCTTCGGTTGGTCTGGAGTTGTTACACTTGTCTTAGGCCGGAATAAGATATCCCAGTTCTGAACTCGCGCTGTATCCCTATCAAAGGTCTTATTCTGGTCTGTTGTATATCCATCGTCAACCAGTTCGTAGCCACGCGCCTCAATTTCAGCAATCTTAGCATCTGTTGTATAAGCGATAGGTGCAGAGGAGTAACCTATCTCCTGGTCTTTAGCCAACTCAGGTCCATCCACAACCCTATATGTAAAGGTTGCTAATTGCTTATCATGTTCACGATAGACAATCGTAATGGTCTCATCCACCGCCTCTGCTGGAACATTGGTCCGCTCCGCAACATCCAGCTGACTGGCTGTATAATTTGGAATGACTGGGGATGTTACCTCAGGGAAATCGTCATCAGCAGATATCCAAGGACTATAGGTAATATCTCCTGTCAATGGGTTGGCTGTCGCAGTCCGTGTATACTGGAGAACTTTTTCAACAGTTGCACTTGCCTCACGACCATCTGCATAGATGTAACGAATGGTTCGCTTGACTGTTTCTCTAAGCTCATCCTCAGGGATATCAATCACCTTAGGTACATAGGTAGTGGATACTTTGGTCCCATTGACATCCGCAATAGTGATTGTTACACCGCTAGCCAGTCCAACAAAATTTGGCTCTGGGGTAAAGGTAATGGTGCCGTCGCTATTCAAACGATAAACACCCTCACCATCCACTTGAACACTGTCTACTTCCTGACCTTGTTGATTGATGAGTTTACGACTAGCAGGATTTAAGGCTACAACCTCTGAAGCTGGATCATATACCTGATCACCATTCAAATCAATTTGCCCAGCAGTAAAGAAGTCACTCCTAGAAGTTTGCTCCGCCCCTTTTAAGCCGTAAGTCTTATCTGGATCAGCAATGGGACGAACTTCAATAACATTTGGTGAGTAAGAGGTAACAACGGTCGTACCATTACTATCCGCCTGACGAACACTGACTGGAGTTGGAGTGCCATAGTAATTCGGTAGTGGTTTAAAGGTAATACTGCCATCCGAATGCAAGACATAGCTACCTTGATTAGGTACTTCTACTCTGGTCGCAGGCTGACCACTAGCATCAAGCAGGGTCAACGTCGACGAAACCAGTTCACCCACACCGTCAATCTGAGAGCCTTTGGCAAAGGTCGGACGACCTGTCTGCTCTTTTCCTTGTACACCAATCGAAGTCGCTGCAACTGCAGTAGGGCTAAGTGGTGTAATCGTAGGAGTATAGGTCGCCCTTGCTGCAGAACCATTGACATCCTTAGCTTGAACCGTTACAGGTAACAAACTACCAATGAAACGTTTGCCTTCTTCATTTGGTGTATAGGTAACGGTGCCATCAGGTCTGGAAATGGTGTACTCACCCACTGCTGTTCGAACTCCATTAACCATCGCATAGGCCGTTGTAGTATCAACTGGATTCGAACTATCATCCAATAGTTTTGTCGTATTTGTATCCATCGGAACTTGAGCACCTGTGGAGGTTGTCCCTGGAACGAAGGTCGGTCTACCAGTCTGAACAGCACCTTGAACAGCGCTAGAAGTAGCATCAATACCGCTCGGGACAACTGCAACAACATGTGGTATGTACCTACCATCCATGGTATTGGTCTGGTCCGAAATATTAGCAACTCCATGTACATCCGTTGTCGCAGTCCATCCAGTTGTATAGGCAACCTTACCAGCCTGATCCACTACTGTACTTGTTCGACGAATCGTAATCCCCTTGGCCTGTTTGACAATGCTACCATCCGCACGCTTAGTTACAAAATCTGCTTCTGGAATAAATTCTACATCAACATTCTTACCATTAGCAGTAATCTTATAGCGACCCTCACCTGGCACGACATAGTAGCCATCAACCAACTCACTATCCTGAACTAATTGACCATTTTCTTTGACGATAGAAGGTGGCACATTTTCATCAATTTTCGCGGTAGTATTTTCATATGAATTTTTACCAAAGGCAGAAAATTCAATCGTTGCATTTTGTCTTTCCCCTTGGCTAGCGGAGGTTTCCTTTTTGCTACCTCTAGGTGGATGTGTTAACTGTACCTGGAAATCTTCTACTTCCCCGGAAAAAGCCGTCAAATGTGGGGTCAAAACATCATTTCTATCTACAGCAATACGAACACGAACACCTAATTTGGTTAAGTCCGTATCTATAATTTGAGGAATCCCACTAAAGTTTAGTGTATAGGTATTTGCTGCTGTTACTTCGACAATTCCTGACGCCTCTCCTGCATCAAAAATTCCATTATTGTTGAAATCAATCCATCCCTGCATATGAGCCTTTGGATTCCCATTTGCCGATGCTTGTAGTTTTAACTCATAGGTACCATTGGAAGAATGATGCAATGTATAATTATTATTATTTTTAGCCGCATTACTTGCCCCCATGAGCTGAATCGGTCCCTCGTCCCACTGGTTAATTAGCTCATCACGATACCATGGAGCAGCGTCAGCTGGAATAGCCTCTGGTACAAAATCCAAATCAGCCATTACAGTTCCTAGAAATGGGTTCTTATCCGCAACATTGAGGTTAAGGGCGTGTTTACCTTCCCCATATGAGGCTGGAGCATCCCCTTCATCATAGACCATGACCCCAATCATGGCAGACTGTCTACCCATTGAAGTGATAAACATCCCTACTTCTGAAGCATTCTTAGTAAGCAAAATAGGTGTTGAATACTCCTCATTCGGAGCAACATTGGACTTCATACGGTTTGTTACTGGCCCAAAAACCTTAGTACCTAACCCATCTACCAGGGTCATACTTCCCTCTGTTGAGGTTTGTCCTGCAGTTGCAATGGTTTCTGACGTGCCAACATTGACATAGTCCAAAGGATTAAAACGTGCCGCCCAATTGTTGGGGATAGTGACATCTTCAAATTTATTTCTATCGTGGAAGTAGGCCGTCGTGATGGGACTGTAGGACGACAAGGTCAAATTGTTAGATAGTTCTCCAAGAAGTTCAAAATTTTCTCCATTGGTCGTGAAAATGACAAGTTCATCCCTCTTAGCTTCTTCTGACTCCATCATGACAAAATTTATCGGAACAGATTTACCAAGATAAGTTGCAGACCCACGGAAGATGACCCCTACGTTTCCTCCATCCTTGTGAGACTGTAGGGTTACTGCTTTATTACCAAAATTCAATCCCTGTCTAGCCGCCTGCGACCAGGTCGTATCCTGCTTAACAGCAATAATCTCTGCTTGTTCACCTGTTCTAATGACATGGTTTTTTCGATTTGCATCAAAATATTTCTCTCGATCTGTTCCAGCAACCCGTTCTTTATAAATATCCGTTGCTTCAAAAGGTTTTAGATCGATTACTTCCAGAGTTACCTCATAACCTGGAGCAATAACTTTCTTATATTTAGTACCAATTCGAAGAGATGGGGCTAATTTGTTACCATCAGCTTGGTTAGGGGCGGTACCAGTTCCCGAAATGGTACTAGTATCCGAAAAATCAATCCATGTAATCTGATTTAATAGCTTATCTCGGCTAACTCCTTGGTAGTTTTTGAAGTTTTGTGTACCTGAAAAAGCAGTTCTATTCTCCGCAGGAATAGCCCTAAATCCACTCGTACCTTCGGTGTTGCCACTAGCTGCAGTGGTCGTTTCTGTCAACGGATTATCCTTCTCATCTTTTTTACGCGTCACAGCAAAGGATAGGATATTGGTTTCATTTTCCGTCACAACTTTTGTCATTACATTTGGCTGACCATCTGCCAAACGATAATTCGAAGACAATTTTTCAGCAGTAACTGTTACCTCAGTCTTGGCTATTTCGTCAGTAGTGGTTACAGAAACATAGCCTACTTGACCAAGTTTCTTCTCTTCACCTGTTTCCACATCGGTCTGGATAACCTTATATGGAATATGTACAGTCCGTTCTGGAGCCGAAACAAAATGGTCTTTTGCTACTTCCTCAGACTTTGGTGTCGCTACCTCCGTATTTTCAAAAACTGGAATAGTTTTCCTATCATCGGCTGAAGCTGACTCCTTAGTTTTTTCCAATTCCGCATCTTCGATTTTTTCAAGACGGACTGTAATAAGATTCTCTTGACCTTCAACAATAGTCACCAACTGTTCTTCATCCTGATCTACTGCCAGGCGATAACCCTCTGGTAATTTAGATGGAAGGTTTAAATTATGGCTAGCCTGCTCATCGACTGTCATTACCTCTATAGAAAAGGTTTCAGATAACAGAACTGTACCGGTTTGATCAACATATCTCACAGTGTAAGAAAACACAGCCTGTCTGGTTTTAGGTGTTTCATCCACAAATGGTTGGACTTCTGCCTCTTCTATATCGTTTTGAGAAACCTCAGATGGTTGAACAGCAACTGATTCTTCAATTAAAGGTTCGGTAACAGCCAAAATTGTAGATTTTGCAGGCAAAACATCTTCAGAAAGAGGCAATCCATCTGCTCTTTCTTCACTAACAACAAGTTCTTGCCCCACGGGAGGAACAGGTACTTCCTCGGTAGCACTTACCTTACTACCCGCCCCCAATGCCAGCGATACCCCTAAAAGTACGCTAGCAGCACCAAAATGAAATTTTCTGATTGAAAAACGCTGTTTAGCGGCATACCAATCAAAACCTTTTCTTCCTTTTCTCATAAAAAGGCCCCCATTTCTTAATATTATTATATCAATAGACATTGTCATACTATCATACTGCACAGTTCTAATCAAGTAATTATCGGTTGCTATTAGCAAATCTTAATAAACTTTAAATGGATCGCCTAAGGAATGGTGACAAGGAATCAATAAACAAGTCTGCCGATTGTAATAGAAATTGTGCCAAAAGTATTCCAATCTAATTGGTAGTGTAAAAATAGGTGGACTGATTTCAATAGTCACGATAATAAATGAAAAAGAGTACTTCCAATAGGAAATACTCCATAACATTCTTAAGTTTGCTTATCTTTCGCCCTTATTGCGAATAACAAAGCCTGTTTTCTTTTCACTTGATGTACGTTGGTGTGGTTTTTTGTTGTCCTGACGGCGGTTGTCACGTTTGAACTTGTCATCGCGACGGTTGCGGTCGTTACGATCGCCACGGCGTCCTCCGCGGTCTCGGTTGCGGTCACCGTCACGACGGCCACCACGATCACGGTCGCGACCACCACGTCCACCTTTACCCTTGGCTTGACCAGGAGCAAACTTGAATGGCAGTGGTTTTTCACGCGCAATTTCCACTTCTGGCAAGCTATCTGGATCTTGTACGGTCAGACTGAGTACGTAGAGCGCAAGCTCTTCGGGGGTAAATTCAGCGGCCAACTTAACTGCATCTTTCTTGAATTTATCGAAATTGCTACGGATGGTTTCATCAGCCATTTCGCGCTCAATCTTCTTCAAGGCAACTTTCTTCTTGGCTTCAAATGCTTCCTGAGCAGTTGCTGGCTTGAGACCTTTCATACGTTTCTTGGTCAAATCTTCAATAATAGCCAAGTAGCCCATCTCGTTTGGCGAAACAAAGGTAATAGATTGACCTGATTGACCCGCACGACCTGTACGACCAATACGGTGAACATAGCTTTCTGGATCCTGTGGAATATCGTAGTTGTAGACATGCGTTACACCTGAAATATCCAAACCACGCGCCGCAACGTCCGTCGCAACAAGGACATCAATTTGGTCATTTTTAAAATCACGAATAACACGAAGGCGCTTGTTCTGGTCCAAATCTCCGTGGATACCCTCTGCACGGAAGCCACGAAGTTTCAAACCACGAGTCAATTCATCAACACGGCGCTTAGTACGACCGAAGACGATAGACAATTCTGGCTGGTCAACGTCCATGAGGCGTGTCATGGTGTCAAATTTCTCATTTTCTTTGACACGGATATAGTATTGGTCCACGTTGACGTTGGTCAATTCCTTGGCCGCAATCTTAACGTGCTCAGGCTCTTTCATGAACTTGACACCGATACGCTTGATTGGCTCAGGCATGGTCGCAGAAAATAGAAGAGTTTGACGGCTTTCTGGCACACGCTCGATAATCGCTTCAATATCGTCCAAGAAGCCCATGTTGAGCATTTCATCCGCTTCGTCAAGAATGAGGGTTTCAACGCCGTCAAGCTTGAGAGCCTTGCGTTTGATCAAGTCCAAAAGACGACCAGGTGTACCAACTACGATATGAGCACCAGAGCGAAGGGCCTTGATTTGTTTTTCAATGCTAGAACCACCGTAAACCGAGCGAACTTTTACTCCTTTTTCACGGCCAAATTTGAAGAGTTCCTCTTGACTTTGCACCGCCAACTCACGCGTTGGGGCAATAATCAAGGCTTGAACAGCTTGATTGTCGATGTCAATCTTGTTGAGGGTTGGCAGACCAAAAGCTGCGGTTTTCCCTGTCCCCGTCTGGGCCTGACCAATCACATCTTTTCCTTCCAGAGCAAGCGGAATGGTCTGCTCCTGGATTGGTGACGGCGTTTCAAAACCAGCCTTCTCAACGGCAAGCAAAATGTCTTCTGACAACTGTAAATCTGTAAATTTCAATGTATTCTCTTTTCTAAAAGGCAGTGCGAAGCTACCTTATCTCACTTTTTTGTAACAATTATTTCCACTGGCAGCGAACTACTACTCAATGAAAATCAAAATTAGCCTAGCTTCAACAGTCTAGGAATAGACTGTTGAAGCTGGGAAATCCTACGAACTGAGTTCGTGTCACAACAGTCTAGGAATAGACTGTTGAAGCTGGGAAATCCTACGAACATTGTTCGTGTCAATTAGTCGAAGGTAGAACACTGTTACTTCCTTGTTTGTAGGTAACAAGCTGAAAAGCTCCACTGGAGCTTTTCACTCACCAAGACGAGTTGACAACGGATGGCTTTGATTTTCGCAGAGTAAACCAGTATCAGACTTGCAACTTACCTAGTATAACACATTCTAGTCATAAAGGTTAGCTTTTACCTTGAAAATCAAAATAATACGTTTTCATAAAAAGCAATCTCTTGCGAGATTGCTTGATTTTACTTCAATTCCTTTTTTGAAAATAGTAGAGCACCGCAGCTTACATAAACAACACTAAAAACAAATGCCAAGATAGAAGGCAGTGACAGTAGATTTTTGGTCCCCGCCGCGACAGATAATTGTGAAAACATCATAAAGTCCGCAAAAAAATCCGTTTTAAGAAGAATACCTGTCGCCATCATGAATAATTGATCAAATAAGAAGGCAATCAGAATATACACCATATAAACTTGATAAATTTTGGGGAAAACAACAAACAAGATTGTACAAAAACTAGCAATCACAATATAAAAGGGCAACTGATAAACAAAACCTTCTAAAAGAACCCCGTAATCTGCTGCCCCATTCATCATTTGACGAGCAAAACCAGTCAGCATATAGGCAAATAAGACATAGAAGACGCAAAGTCCCACACTAGACAACCACTTGTGAGTTAAAATCTTCAAACGATTCTGGGTACGTACTAGGCTATTATTGACTGTCCGAAACTGAAAATCCTCCCCAAAGAAAATCTTGGCTGGTGCCACAAAAAAGAGTGGCAACAAGTTTGTCCAGTTGGATAAGATATCTTGGGCACCAGTCACCTCAAGGTCCTTACTGCTACTATAGGCCAAAATCAGACTCAACATCAC
This sequence comes from Streptococcus sp. 29896, assembly GCF_032594915.1. NCBI lineage: Bacteria > Bacillati > Bacillota > Bacilli > Lactobacillales > Streptococcaceae > Streptococcus > Streptococcus suivaginalis. Next base: position 1,359,642 of record NZ_CP118733.1, read on the forward strand.
CACAATTCCCAGACTGACCAAGCACAACTTTTCCTTACGAATACGATACCAATCCGCTTTCACCAAATTCATTTTCCATTCCTCCTAGTTCAACAAACTCAAATAATATTCTTCCAAATGCTGGCCCTGACGGTAAATCTCCAGAATCTCAATCCCTGATTGACCAACCAGATTAATAACCGACTGAACATGCAGTTCCGCGTTCAGAACCAAACCTGATTCTTCCAAACCGACTTCAACACCTTTTTCTTCCAAATAAGCCTTTACACCTGCATTATCTACCGTATCCAGATAGAGCTTTCTAGCCACAACCGCTGCCAAATCAGCCCTGGTCAGATCACGAATAACCTTGCCCTTGTGCATGATGACAAAGCGATCTGCCAACAACTCCAACTCCGACAAGATATGACTAGAAATCAAGACCGTCATCCCGTACTCATCCCGCAAACGCAGGATGATGTCACGCACCTCCTTGATCCCAGACGGATCCAAACCATTGATCGGCTCATCCAAAATCAAAAACTCTGGAAAGTCAATAATCGCTAAGGCAATCGACATTCGCTGCCGCATCCCAAGAGAAAAATTCTTGACCTTCTTCTTCCGATCTACATCCCCCAAACCAACTAAGTTCAGCACTTGCTTGATACGCTCCGTTGGATTTTCTAAGGACAATTGCAGAGCTGCGTACATGAGATTGTCCCAGGCAGACAGATTGGGGTAAAGCGTAGGCGACTCAATAATAGCTCCCATCTTAACTGGTTTTGGAAAGACCAGCTGACCCGTCGTTGGAAAAATCAGCCCTGACAAGATTCGGATAAGAGTTGTTTTTCCCGCACCATTTTGTCCAACCAAGCCACAAATCTCTCCACGCTGGATGGCGAAAGATACCTGATCCACCGCCGCCTGCTGACCATAATTTTTACTCATTCCCTCAATCCGCAATAAGACATTCTCTGTATTCATAAGGCTCTCCTTTTTTGTATCAATGTATAACTGTATTAAATATATCATACAATAAAATGTTTGACAAGTATTTTTTTTAAAAAAATTTTTTCCACATAAAAAAATAAGGCTGGACCAAAGTCCAACCTTTTTTGAAAATCATAGACTATTTTTCAGATAAGCCCCAATCTTGAAGCCGGAATTGTTTGAGCTCCAGATAGATTCGTTTTTTCTTGTTGTAACGATCGCTTGTTACCACCAGTACATAGAGTAAGAGGATTACTAGCAAGGGAAGGGATAAAAATGGTGCAATAAAGAGGGGCGGTAATTGCATCGCATCTGCAACTAGAGCTGCAGTCCCATCCGCATTCTCAATCCGATGACCTCTGACAAGCAGGCGGTGACTGTTGACTCCGTAAGGCGTACAGGTCACAAGTGTACAGTAATCCATTCCCTCAACCAGCTGAATATCAGACAAATTGGTCGGCTCCACCACCCGAATTTGATCCACCTCATAGGTGATGGTCTGATCAAAGACATGGATGGTAAAGGTATCACCTTCCTTGAGTTTGTCCAAATCAGAGAATAATTTTGCAGAAGGAAGACCCCTGTGCCCGGAAAGAACGCTGTGACTACCTATTCCTCCAATCGGTAAGGATGTTTGCTCCAAGTGACCGATAGACGTTTGCAGAACATCCTCATTGGTCCCATGAAAGATTGATAATTTCACATCGATTTTTGGGATACTGATATAACCCATTATCCCGTTTTTCTCTAAGTTAAGAACCTGATGGTAAACTTCTCTTTTAGCAGGCGACATGTTCCAATCGATGCCATTTTCAATCAATTGTTGATTGTAAACTTCTGCATCTTCTAAAGCTTCCTTATACAAGGTGGCGTCTAGATTGGAAACTGTCTCTACATAATCTAAAATCGCTTGAGATTGATGAAACGAATTCCAATAATCACTAAAACTAGGATAGAGAAGGAGACCGAGGCCCAGTAAAAAGAGTGCTGTCATCATAGCTGTGAATTTCCGCCCTTCAAACCAGTTCATCCGCTCTCCTCCTTTCCTAATGGTTATCTGATATGATTAGTCTAAGTTTTTCATTCTGCGTTTTGAAATTAAAACAATCGCAGCGCCAACGATTAAAATAGAACCTACTGTGTAGAATACGCGCGTACCGAAAGCACCAGTTGATGGCAATTCTGCACCAGCTTGGTTGACAACTTCGATTTCACCATTTTGATTATTCAATAGAACTTGTTTGCGTGCAGTCAAGATATTGTAACCAGAAGGTGCTTTGATTTCTTCTAACCAATAAGTCTTGTCACCTTTCAAACCTTTGATAACTGCTGTACCACCTTGGATAACAACGCCATCTTCGCCTTCAACTGCAACACGATAGGCACCAGCTCCATCCGCAACTACCTTAACTTCAGTTCCACCAGTTTCTTGGTCATAAAGACGGAATTCTGCTCCTTCGATAACTTGTTTTTCTGGATTTACCTTTTTAATGGTTGCTTTATAAGTATTGATGTTAGTACCGCCACCTGGAATTGTTTCAATTGGTGGATTTTTAGGGTCATCTGGATTATCTGGGTTTGATGGATCTCCCTTACCATAGTACTTGATATTGGCATTGTTTGTTGCCTGACCTTCTTTAGCCTCTGTTGTGACAACTGCCTTATAAGATACTGTAAGGTTTGTAGGGGATTTATAAATCGATTGATAGTTTTCGCCAACCCAACGCACACCTACAACCATTTTTCCACTTGGGTCAAATGAAATATTGGCTGTATCAATAACTTTGCCGTCCACTCGGACAACAACACTGTCTTGTTTGATAGCCAATCCTACAGGATTATCTTCAATAACATAGCGAATAATTTGTTGCGTTTGCTTGTTTTCAGTCATGTGGTTAGTTGCAACAATCTTGATACGGAAGTCAAGCACATCTCCGATTTGTGCTGTTGAAACATCCACATACTCTCCAGAAGCAATCTTAACTTTTTTACCACCAGGACCCTTATCTGGATCAGGTGTATCTGGCAAGTCAGGTGTATTTGGATCTGGAACTTTTGGTTTCAGATCGTTTTTATCGATAACAGTCGCATTTGGGTTTGTACTGTCAACTGTAATCACTGCTCCAAGAGATGATTTTACAAAGTAGTAACCATACTCCAAACCTTTAAACGTTAAAGTATCTGCGGTCGCTGTTGCTTCGCCTACTTGTTTGCCGTAACTTGTTGCCCACTCTGCAAATTCAGTGGTTGTAATATCAACCGTGTCAGCTGTTTTCACTAAAACGTTTCCAGCTGAATCTGTTTCAAACCATTTGTTATCAGTTAATGCTGGTTTGTCTGCCATTAACTTGTAAGAAATACCAGCATCTGATCGAGTCGCATCGAATAGTTTATACAAGGTATAGGTTTGACCTTGAGCAGTGTTACTGATAGTAATGGATGCTGGCCCAGAGCCACTATTCACTTCTGTCTGTGCTAGTGCCGTTGTTCCATGCACTAGAACGAGTAGCCCTGCCAAGAGGGCCGTGAAAAATCGTTTAATCTTTTTCATGATGATCCTTTCTTAAAATTGTAATAGGTTAATAATAGCGTTTTTTCCAATAATAACTAACTCCTGCCCCAAACATAAGGACAAGACCAATTCCCATCACCAGGTGTCGTCCAAGACCACCGGTTTCTGGCAAGGCAGTACCTGGTTGGTTGGCTACCTGCAGGCGATGGCTATAGGAGATTAATTCTCCTGTTGAGGAACTTGGTTGGTTGTGATTAAATCGAGCCATTTCTGGTCGTCCTGCTTGACCAGTCTGATCCGTCAGGGTCAAGACAAAGGATTGATTTTCTTCTGCAACAGTAAAGTAGATATCCTCTGTCAAGACGATGAAACCATCAGGTGCCGCCAGTTCTTTCAATCGATAAGTACCTGCTTTTAAGCCAACTAGGTTTGCTCCTTCAGAACTATCTATCAAGATGGTGTCAATTTCTGGTACTGCTACCCACTGGCTACCGTCCCACTTGGTCAACTCAAATTTTCCACCTGCAAGCGGTGTCCAGTGATGACTGGTTTTCTGGAGATTTAGTGTTGGGTAAACCGTCAATTGACCGTTTTGAACTGTCACTTGATAGTTGGATTCTAGGGTATTTGGACCAAATGAATAGGTAAATGTATTTTCACCTTTCCCTGGATTTATTTGTGATCCAAGTACATTGAATTCAACCGTTTCTCCATCGACCAATCCGGTGTAATCAACACCCGTTGGAACTGAAATAGCAACAGATTCTTCTCGTAATTCCAAGCCGTCGTAGCCTTGTTCAGCTGAATCTGAAGTGAAAATGAGTTGCCGCGGCCGAATAGTCAGACTACCATTTTCAATCACAAATCGGACATCAAAGTTTGGATTGCTGTTTCTGAAGAGATGGTACAGATCGAGTGTATAGGTTCCCGCATCTTTTCTCTCAACAAAGTAACGGCTCTGATCTGCTACAAGCTCAATATCTGACTCTTGGTACAAACCAGAATCATCAGAAATCGTCCACTCGTAGCCCACTCTTGTTGTCAAACCATCATAGGTTTTCTCCTGCTTTTGTCCTGTAACTGTAACCGTAACAGGTTGCTTGGTGACTAAGAGACTACCTGCTTCATAGGTAATCTTGTAGAAATCCTGACTCAGATTTGCAGCACCACTTGTCCGACCTGAACTTCGGCTAATCCGTGCTTCTTTTGGAATCGTTTGGCTCGAACCTGCATTTGTTTGACTACCATCATAAGCAATAGACGTCAGACGATCCGTTGGCTTGAGTCCATCGACCAGTGCTAAATCAGACAATCCGCTGCTAACCAAGGCAGTTCCATCATAGACTTTTTGCTTATCTGCAGCCCGAATCAAGAGATTCTTCTGATAGTAGAGATTGATGGTAATCTCTTGGCTCTGGTTGATTTGGTAGTAAATTTTATTTTCTACCTGCTGATGATCGATCGAGTGATGGTAGCTATAGCCTTCAATTCCCGGTCGTTGAACAATGTAAGCAGATGGACGCTTTCTCGTTACATAAAGTGGATTAATTCCTGGAATTGGATTGCCATCCATATCCAGATAGTTGACTCGAATATGCGCAGTATCATAATCACTATATCTGAAGGTCAGGATATTTTTTCGACTATCAGATGTGAAATAAATCTGCTGGACATCATCCAAGGCAAAATAATCTGTCGCCAACATGCTTTCTGTCACTCCTACTTGAGTGCGCATGTGTTGCTTATCGACTTCTACCGGTCTTTCTTTAGCAAAGATAAATCCAGCTTCAACATCTATGACGCGTGTTGGAGCCACTTCAATCGCCTCATTACTTGCCAAAACATAACGTATCGTGTAGGTGATGTTTTGTGTATTCGGCGTGTAATAGAAAGTAATGAGATTTTCTCCATAGTGTAGAGATACCGTTTGCCGGAGTTGGTCTGGCAAGTATCCCGGTATACCTTTCGCACGAACCGTAACATTTTGCCCATTTTGAAGACTCGGATCTTCTACCAACAAATCAGGAGACAATTGTCGCGACGTATTGTGCTCGAGATAACGAACACGATAGGTAGTTGCAATTGGATTCCAACGAGCGTAAAGGGTAATATTGCCTGTAACCGGTCGATTCCAATCATACAAAGTTCCTCCAGTACGCTCAGTGTACCATCCCATAAAGCGATGATTATCCAAACTAGGCGCACCAGGGTTGTAGACTTTGTTGTACTTTGGAACAGTCATACTGTCAAATTGTCCCTGGCCACCATTGGTATCAAAGCTGACCGTGTAATCAGGTTTTTCCCAATTTGCATATACAACTTTGTTTTGACCGTACATTACAGTCCACTGTACTGGTACATTAAAAGTTTCATCTTCATACCAACCACGCCAGATAAAATCACTATCTACTCCAGCTGGTCTAGTTGGCTCTTCACTATAGGATGGTGAACTGATATCTCGACCGAATGGAAGATTTGGAATTGATTTGATAATTGAACTTCCATACACATAATCCAGAGTAAAGCTATTTCGTTTATAGTAGAACCGAAAAGTCTTACTACCATTGCTCTCAGTGGTGCCCTTGTAGCCACCACTTGGGGGTGATGTTAACTTTGTAAATCCGAAAATTTCTTTTTGAGTCACATTACCCATGGAATATAATTCTTGGCTAAATCGAGTAGCAACTTGATACAAATTCGGATTATTTGCATCCTGAAGCCAGTACTCCACTTTATGCTTGGTACCTTTAAAACTAAACTGAGCTCTTAATTGAACAGTATTTTTATTATCAGCACTTTCCACTACTTCCGGTGTCAGTTCAAACCGTTTTGTAGAGTATACAGGTCTATTCTTTCGTAAATCATCCCATCCAATAAAATACCATCCTGTTCCATCACGGTGCGGTCTCGGATTTCCAGATAAATAAACTTCTCTAGGATTATCAACTGATGAAGGCCATATACTTGAAAGATCTTGGCCAACAACAACTCCCCTCAAACGATACTCGCTACCTCTATAGGTTTGACCGTTTATCGAAATCCGAGGCAGTCCTTTGATATAAGCATCAAATCGTGGATCTTCTACGTCAAAGACAATATCATAGCGCTTCAATCGATAATAGACGACTAGTGAAGCTGTGCCGTCTTCGGTAATGACCGTAGTAGATCCTTGATTTCGCTCTGTATCCAACTCATAGTAGAAAGGCATATCTGTCAAACCTGGCTGACTGGAAGCCGTAATTGTCTCACCTACAAAGGCTTGGGCAGTCTTGGTCTGATGATAGACTGTCACAATCTGCTGTGAGGCGTTATTATACATCTCCCGCATGTAGACAATTTTGAAATCAACTTTCTTGCGTTCCCATTTTGCATAGAGTTGAGTATCTTTGTCCAAGACCACGGTCCCAGACTTGGCTGTTCCTGTGAAATTTGGATTGTCATACCATCCTCTAAACTCAAAACCTGGTTTAATCGGCTGGATACTTGTTATGGAGACCGTCGTTCCATATGGAGCGACGAGCGGTTCGATATAGGAACCACCTTGACTATCGTAATACAAGCGTGCATCTAATCGTCTATAATAATGAACTAATTCCTGACTTCCTGTATTATCCAAAGTCAGACTGTCTGCACGTTCAAACTCCATATATGGAAATGCGAGAATTTGGGGTTCGACGGGACTTCCAACCATACCGTGCCCCTTGACTTGGTGGAAAGTGGTATACCCACTTCCTTGCAAGTCTCTTACCTTATAGACGAATGTAAACTCGGTGTTGGCAGGCTTGTAGGCTAGGCGCATCATAACTTGATGATCTTCCGTACCATCTAATCCATCCAATCGTTGCAAATCTCCACGATTGATACTTAACTGACTGCGTTCTGCATAGTAAATCGTATCTGAAGCCAGTGAATCCTTTTCAAGCAATTTAGTAGATTCAGGCGGAGTAATCAGATGCGGTAAATCCCGCTCTTCTAATTGAAAAATCTCCGTGTCAAAGACAACTTCTTCCTGAGATGTTTGACTGACGTAGTAATATTGCACCCGTACAGTATAAATGGAAATCGGACTGAATACTCCATCCAAGATCATATCACCTATTACCGGCGTTTCAGCAGTTACAAATTCTCCTGTTTCTCTATTCACCCAACCATCGAAACGGAAACCTTCTTTGAAAGGTGCCTGTGGTAATTCTCCCAACTTAGCATTGTCTGTCTTTTCAATCAGGTTTGAAATTTCTTGCTCTTTGCCTTCAAGGTCTTGGTAGATGAACTTGACGGTATGGTAGTCTTTGTCATCAATGGTCACACGATTAACTGTTCGGTTGTCCGACGACAAGAGACCATAAGTTGAAAAGCCCTTGGCTTCAAAACGAATGCTTGAAACCTCATCTGCTTCTTTTTCCTCTTCAACCGGTAAAAACTCTGGCTGTTCTTGATGTTCTTCTTCAAAGTGGACAGCCATCAGCCCTTGATTGGCTGGCAAATGGAAGGTGGATTTATAGTCAATCCGAATATCCATCGGCTTTTGAGGCTGTATTTTTTGCCCATTATACTCCAAACTGATGTCATAGAATCGAGCTTCTGCCACAGCATCCTTGTCCTCTAAAGCCTCTTTAGTCTTGTCTAGGAAAAAGGCATACTCCTGAGAATCTTGATTCAATTCTTTGACCTGAATCTCTGTTCCGACTGGAAGAAGAGCCTCTTGCTCAAAGTCAGCATGAAGGGTCCAATTCTTATCTTCAAAGACCAAGCTGCCTGCATCGAGATATTTGATTTCTTCCTCAGGCGGACTGGCTTCTTCAGGGACCATTTTGGTTCTTGCTTCTGTCGATACGGTTGATTCTGCTGGACTGGTTTCAGTAGCTGCAGGGGTCTCAACTGCTGTTGCTTCTGTATTAGAATCGTGCTTTACAGCTTGCTCATTAGCTTGCTGACCTATTAGCGGATCTTGTCCTTCAATTTCTGATAAGGTGGACTGTTCTGAATTCTCTTCCTGTTTTTCAAGGTGTATCCCATCCTGTTCCTGCGCCTGTTGTTGCTCAAGCGTTATTGCTGGCAAAACCAGGGCATAGGTTGTTACGAAAACAACCACAGTGGCAAGGAATACAAGAATTCGACGATACTTGGTACCTTTTATTGCAGAGAATAGTTTTCTTAATAAGTCCATTTTTTCCCTCCTTTCTATCTAAGATATGTTGATGTAGTGCTATCTTCTATAAAGATTCCCCCTTTTATCTTTTATTCCAAGATGCCTTCATCTCGGTTCCAAATCACCTAACCAATCACGGTTAGTTTGACTGTCATGAAAACAAGTGGTCTGCTCTGCTATTCTAATAAACCAAAGTCAGACATAGGCCATACCTTAAATACCAGCTTCCCTACGATTTGTTCTTCAGCAATCGTTCCAATAGTCGTGTTACGCGAATCAATGGACGATTTTCGGTTATCTCCCATCACGAACAAACGGCCATCTGGAACTTGATAGGGCAAGTCGATATTGGTCTCTCCAAAATCCTTATCCTTTATGTATGGTTCATCTAAGAGCTGGTCATTTACATAAACATTTCCTTCTTCGTCCATATCCACCCATTGTCCTGAATAGGCGATGACACGCTTCACCAAGATATTGTTGTTGTAGTAAAAGGCGACTATATCTCCTTGTCGAAAACTGCTTCCCTTGACCGAAACAACAATATCTCCATTATCTAGACTGCCCTTCATGGATTGCCCATAAATGCGCAAAATCGGCAGATACAAGACTGCGACCAAAACCGCGACGGCTGCCACGACGATCAACATGAAGATTGTACTCTTTATCGTCGATAAAAAATTTCTCTTGTACTTTTCTTCTCGATAGGCCTGAGCAATCTCCTTGGAAGAGGGTAAGACGATTGGTTCTTTCTTACTGGCTTTCTTCATGTATCTCAACACTCTTTCGTTCTATATTTTCAAGATAGAGATTTGCAGCTTTTTGGGCTTCCTCGAAAATAGCGGTCACACCAAGCGCTGCTTCTGCTAGCGTTCCAGCAGATGAGTAAACAATCTGTCTATCCGCCAACGCTTTCTCCAATTCTGCAACTCGCTCTGTCAATCGATCAATTTCTTTACTTTGCGCTAATAAGATTTCGAGCAATTCCAAGCGCTTCAATTTTTTTAACTCTTTATCAGCCATATTGATCTCCCATCCCTAAGTCTATTCTCTAAATTGATGGACAATATAAATAAAACCTATAACGATATATTAATTTTTGGTTTGATTATAATATCATATTTTATGTGCATTTTCAAAGAATTATGCTCTCCAAATCAAAGTTTTATTTATCCATAAACAGTGCATATTTTTTCACCTCCTAAACCATAGGAAAAGTTGCAACAAAAAAAGAGCCAGTTGGCTCTCTACTTGGTCGATTCCTTCCACTGAGTCGTGCATTCAATGACACGATGAATCGGTTCTTGGTTTTGATCTCTCAATTGACTAATAAGGGTCTCTGCTGCACTTTCCCCCACTTTTATCCCATCATGAACAATGGTTGAAATGGCTGGTGTAGAAAAATCCGTCCATTCACTATTTTCAAATCCAATCAATCCTGTCTTTGGAAAAGCAATTTCCATCTTCTTCATCAGGTGATAAACATGTGGCAGCGCCCAAATATTAATAACAACAATCAGGGTTTCCTTATCCTGGTCCAAATGCTCTTGCAAAAAAGCTTCCACTTCATCATCTGAAAAGACCTGGTCAGCTAGGATATATTCTGAAAATGTTTTGTTTTTATCTGTCACAGCATCAACAAAGCCAGCAACTTTTTCCAGTCTGGTCGAAAGTCGGCCTGTCTCTGCAGAAATCAAGATAAATTCTTCGTAGCCTTTGTCAATCATTTGACTAACAGCTTCATAAACGGCGTGGTAAAGATCGGACTTGACCCAACTCGAACGATGTTCAAAGATTTGACTGTCAAAAAAGACCAAGCCACCTGTTTGTTGCAAAAGATTACTGTATTTCCGAAGGGTTGCACTAGGCTGGATGATAAAACCTTCTACCCCTTGTAACAACATGGAATCTAAGATTTTTTCTTCCTCTTCTACTTGAAACTGGCTTTTTCCCAGCAAGACTTGGTAGCCCTGTTTCCGTGCTTCTTGCTCAATACCCGCAATCACTTGACTGGTGATGGGATGTTCAATCTCACCAACTAAGACACCGATTAAGCCCGTTTTTTTCGAGTTCAAGCTCCTTGCCAATGCACTCGGTCGGTAGTTGGTCTCCTTGATAACGGCTTCAATCCGCTCTCTGGTCTCAGACGACATTTTCTCAAACTTTCCATTCAGATAGAAAGAAACTGTTGTTTTTGATGTTTGAGCTAGTTGTGCTATATCTTTGATGGTTAACTTCCTGGTCACCCGCTCTTCCCCTCCTTCATAAGGGATATTATATCACAGGATAGCGTTTGACTCTACAATTACTTATTTATGTAAGGAACGACATAAGTTTTTGATGAATAGTTTCTTACCTGATAACAAGAAAAAAACACGCCAAAGAGCGTGTCCTTCAGTTTATTTCCAGAAAGATTGCCAATCTTTTGTAAATCGAACCAGGGCTTCCAGGTAGAAATAGTCTCCAAAGATGGTTCCTTGATTCACACCTTTGGATTCTTGCCAAGAATAGACTCCCTGTAACAAGAGTGGTTCACCCGCTACCAGTTGGCTGTTACGATAGTTGGTCAGGATGGAACGCAACATATCGTGCATGGCATAGCGATAGGTCTCCTTGTCTTCATCAACTTCTGGAAGGTATTTCAACATCTCATGCATACCACAAATGGCGATTACTGTTGCTGACGAATCCTTGGCCTGATCGTCTCCATCTCCAAATAAGAGGTCCCAGTACGAAACATGATCTTCTGGTAATTCATTTAAGAAATAGTCGGTCACACCCTTGAAGAGGTCGATGCACAAGGGGTCCTTGAGGCCTCCATAAGTCAAGCTGGTTCCATAAATCACCCAAGCCTGGCCTCGTGCCCAAGAAGAATCATCGCTGAATCCTCTTCTAGTCACACCATGTAAGGGGTGCCCCGTTGCAGGATCAAAGTAGAAGGAACGGAAGGTCGATGAATCACTACGAATCACGGTCTTCACTGATGTGTGAAAATGCTGGCGTGCTATTTTAAGATAAAGCTGCTCACCAGTTTCTTTGTAAGCAAAAAAGAGGAGTTGAAGGTTCATCAAGCCTTCAATCATCAGACGGTACTCTGCAGCATCCCCTACTTCACCAAGTGCTTGAATAAATTGCCCCTTTTCTTGATAGCGGTCTGCTAAGGCTTGAGCAGCCAACAAGGCTGTTTCACGAGCCTCAAGACTCCCTGTTGAACGGTAATCCGCCACACAAGAAAGCTGGTAAAGCAAGCCAATATGATGGGATGGAGCTACTGGGTGCTGGTCCAAATACTCCCGCATCAGCTTGCTATACTCCTGCCCCTTGACTTTGAAATAGTCATCCTTAGTCACATCATAAGCCAACCAAATCAAACCTGGCCAAAAGCCATTGGTCCATTTTAATTCTTGATGGGGACTATAGAGATAGTCATTAGTATAAGAGGATGGAAAACCACCATCAAACCGCTCACAATTCAATCGCACTTGGTCCAAAGCCTGGGTCAAGGCATCCTCTAAATCACTTTTGGTCAAAAGAGGATGTTGCTTGTACTCTTCTGATCGAAAGATCGGGTCAATCCATATTTCTCTCATTCTATTTCTCCCCATTACGTAAAACGTTTTACCCACTCACAAGCTTTGGATGGCATTTTTGCCATTGTTAACCAGTTTACTCACTAGTTCATCCAAATCAGAATTTAACTTCAAAAAATTCGCTTCCAACAACATAGACAGGTTTAGACCCGTCACCAAACGTGACTCCACATTTGGAAATTTCTCTTGTACTACTCCTATAGACTTGAAGGGAATTCCCACCATCAAGTCACTCAAAAACAAGACAGATTCTTGTCCTAAAACCGCTTGTTCTAAGGCTTCTTCCAGTTGTTTCACAGTCGTACCTTCACAGAAATCAATGGCTTGAAGTCCTGTATTGTCCCCCGTAATCAACTCTAAGGCCTGCAAAAATCCACTGGCTAACTGACCATGTGCGACTAGAATGATTTTCATGGTTCCCTCCATTTTCTAGTTTTACCGGTTAACTTATACCCTTATTGTAAGCTAGTTATCTTGCCTTGTCAATACTTTTTCAATATTTTCTGTAAGCGTTTCATTTCAAGTAACAAACTAGTTTTCTTTTGTATTGATTTTCATATACATTTACATAAATAAAGACAGTATTATAGAGCAATTCACAGGAATTTGTCTGTTGTTTACTATACAAAACAATCGATTTCTCAACCTGTTTACTAGCTGCCCATCCAGAAAAAAATCTAATCTGACTATTAGAATGGTTTGACTGGAAAGTCAAACCTTGTTATAGCTAGTATAACAAGCCTTTTTCAGCCATGGGGGGAAAATAAAAAAAACCGCATCAGCGATTTTTTTATTGCTTATTTGCCCAAGACTGCAGCGGCAAGGGCTTTTTGAATGGCGATAACACTCTTGTCACTCTTGAATTGGAGAGTTTCTGCTGGTTCTGCCGCAGAAGAAATCCAAATCTTCAGTTCAGCATCCATATCAAAATGACCGGAGGTTTCGACCGTAAATCGTGAAATCGAACGATAGGGAATAGACTTGTATGAAACCTTCTTGCCTGACATTCCTTGTTTATCCACCAGAATCAAGCGATACTCGGTAAAGACAATCAAATCGCGGACCAAACTAAAGGCCATTTCTACCTGTTCCGCATCCAGAAGGATGTCTGCCAACTCTTGCTCTACCTTGTCATTATTCATCTGCGAGGCATTGCCCATCAAACCTGAAAACAAACCCATTTGTTTACTCCTTTTTTGCTTTTCCTTAATTTTACCGAAAAATGTGGAATAAAAAAAGCAAAAACCCCAGAAGAGTTTTTGCTACTGTCAAACTGATAGATGGACCTGCTCATCAAAGAGGGCTAAAAAACTTTCCTCCTGAGAGTGTGTCACAACAATCACCAGTTTGTCCTTTATTTTCTCGAGACTATCTGCAATCAATTGTTCGCTTTGAGAATCTAAACCTGTTGTAGGTTCATCAAATAAAAAGACCTCTGCATCACGGTAAAGGGCACGCGCCAAATCAAACCGTCTCTCTTCCCCACCTGATAATTGCTGAGAAGAGGTCAAGAGAGTAGCAAATCCATCTCCCTGCCGATAGAACCAGTCCTCTAAACCAACTTGCCGTAAACAAACCATTGCTTTATTCTCATCTAAAGGCGCAAACAAGGTCAAATTATCCCCGATACTAGCTGTAAATAGATTGGTTTTCTGCGGTAGGTAGTAGATTTTCCGAAAGAGGGCAAGCTGATCCAGTTCTGCCAGATTCCTCTTATTGACCAGGACTCTTCCAGCTTCTGGTTTCTGAATCCCCAGCAAGAGGCGGAGCAAGGTCGTCTTCCCACTCCCGCTCTTGCCCAAGATAGCATATTTTTTATTGGCGTGAAAAAGATAAGAAAAATTCTCCACAATCAGATGGTCTTGATAGCGACAATCAATCCCTTCCAGAGCAAGGCTCGTAATGGATTCCTTCAAAACTGGCTTGGCAGCTTGACCTTCTTCCTTCCTATTTAAGAGACCTGTCAACTCCTCCACAACCGTCCGACTAGAAAGATAATCCGTCAGCAAGCCTGACATGGTTTGGATAGGACCTGCTACAGTTCCCATCAGGGTTGTCATAGCAATCAAATCCGAAATGTTCAGCAGACCTTGGAAGACAAAGATCCCTCCAATAATCCAGGAACCTGAATAGACTACGCTGCTCAAACTGTAGGAAACCGCATAAGTCTGGGATTGTTTTTGGGCAAAACGGTTAGCACGCCTAGTGTATTCCTGACTGGATACCGCCAGCTTTTCTTGAAAAACTGGCGTGATGGTGCTGATGCGGATAAAAGAGAGAGCTTCTACAAACTCACTAAACAAGGTGAGATAGGCATTCTTCTCCTCCTGACTGTCCTTAGTCACACGAGCTAAAATCCCCTTATTAATCACCGGAGCCAAAAATGGAATAAAGCAGAGCGCCAACATGATCATAGCCATGGTTCCTTGAAGGTAGAGAGCTCCAATCAAGGAAAAACTAAAGACTAATATGCTTGTCACCATGGATAGAAGCGGCGTTAGATAGGTAGTTTCTAAGATGTTCAGATGATGAACCAAGACATGGACCTTATCTGCCTGACTGTCTTTTGCTGCCTCTCCTAAGTCCTCACTCGCATAGACCATCACTAATTGATTGCGCGTCTCTTCCATAATCTGATTGATTACCTTAAACTTGAAATAGCGCGGCAGGTAATCAAAATAGCCATCACATAAAAAGAATACCACTGCAATCACCGAACTGGTCATAAATGCCTTTTGGTCACCAGATAAGGCCGCTTCCGAAACTCGCGCATAAATAAAACCCGTTGCCGCTAAAATCAGAGCATAGACCACCGACACAGCAATATAAGAAACTATTGCCAACTTGCATTTTCTAAGGTAGTAAAACAAAGTTCAGACCTCCAATCCATTTCCATTTATACTACTATAGTATATTATACTAATATTTTTTTTGCAATGATAACAAAATGAAAAAAAGCCAGGACTTGCCTGACTTATTATAGGATTGATTGGATTGACTGAAGACTGTTTCACTCCCCCGAACTGTTTCACTCCACTGAACCTTAGCCATTGGTAAGCCGTCTCCCGTCGGCTCTCATCTCCAACTAGAAAAGGTTCACTGAACCTCGACGCAGTAGGTCTCAGCCAATCATCCTTCACTTCGTTTGGATTCTTGGGAGACCCTTGCGGAGGTAGTGCGACGAAATCGAGTTTGCAAAGCAAACTACCGATTTCTGCACTACTCTCACATCTTCTCTTCCAACTCCACATCCGGATACTTGTCCGCAAACCAGCGGAGGGCGAAGTCGTTTTCAAAGAGGAAGACAGGTTGGTCAAAGCGGTCTTTGGCGAGAATATTACGACTTGAAGACATCCGTTCATCCAGGTCTTCTGGCTTGATCCAACGGACTGTCTTTTTACCCATTGGGGTCATGACCACTTCTGCGTTATACTCGCCTTCCATGCGGTGTTTGAAGACTTCAAACTGAAGCTGACCAACGGCACCCAGCATATACTCGCCAGTCTGGTAGTTCTTGTAGAGCTGGATAGCTCCTTCTTGCACCAGTTGCTCGATTCCCTTGTGGAAGGATTTTTGTTTCATGACGTTTTTAGCAGATACTTTCATGAAAATTTCCGGAGTAAAGGTTGGCAGCGGTTCGAACTCAAACTTGTTCTTGCCTACGGTCAAGGTATCTCCTACCTGATAAGTCCCTGTATCGTAAACCCCGATAATGTCCCCCGCTACTGCATTTTCCACATTCTCACGGGACTCTGCCATGAACTGGGTCACGTTGGACAGCTTGGCTCCCTTGCCTGTACGAGGCAGGTTGACCGCCATACCGCGTTCAAATTCGCCCGAAACCACACGGACAAAGGCAATGCGGTCGCGGTGACGAGGGTCCATATTGGCTTGGATTTTGAAAACAAAACCTGAAAAATCTTTGTTGAGCGGGTCAATAACATCCCCTGTCGTTGTCTTGTGACCATGTGGCTCTGGAGCAAATTCCAAGAAGGTGTCAAGGAAGGTCTGCACACCAAAGTTGGTCAGGGCTGAACCGAAGAAAACAGGTGTCAAATCGCCGTCCAAAATCGCCTGCTCTGAAAATTCATTCCCAGCTTCCGCCAAAAGCTCAATATCATCCAGAACTTGAGCATAAAATGGGTTAGAGCCAAATAACTTATCACCCTCATCCAAGCTTGCAAAACGCTCATCGCTACGGTAGAGTTCCAAGCGTTTGTTATGGAGGTCATAAAGTCCCTCAAAAGATTTCCCCATACCGATGGGCCAGTTCATGGGGTAGCTGGCAATGCCCAAGACTTCTTCCAATTCCTGCAACAAATCAAGCGGCTCACGACCATCACGGTCCAACTTGTTGATAAAGGTAAAAACAGGAATGTTGCGGTGCTTAACAACCTCAAAGAGTTTTTTGGTTTGGGCCTCGATACCTTTGGCAGAGTCCACCACCATGACAGCCGCATCCACCGCCATCAAGGTCCGATAGGTATCCTCAGAGAAGTCCTCGTGCCCTGGTGTGTCCAGGATATTGACCCGTTTGCCCGCATAGTCAAACTGCATAACAGACGATGTAACAGAGATACCACGCTGTTTCTCGATATCCATCCAGTCAGACTTGGCAAAGTTACCAGTCTTTTTCCCCTTGACCGTACCTGCTTCACGAATTTCACCCCCAAAGTAGAGCAACTGCTCAGTAATTGTGGTCTTACCCGCGTCCGGGTGAGAGATGATCGCAAAGGTGCGGCGTTTCTTGATTTCTTCTTGTAGTGACATGATCGTTATTCCTTTTTCTTTGGTCCATAGCAGAGCTGACTTCTTCTTTTACCCACCAAATCAAAAGAGTACAAAAAAAGAGAGCAACTACTGCAACTCTCTTATTATATCGGAAACACGATGAATTTTCAAATCAAGCTCATCTATGCTTCCAAGACTTCCACCACTTTTCCAAGATTCATGGAATTGGAACCTTTGAAGAGGATTTGATCTTTCCCTCCAAGGACTTCCTTGACTTGCTTCACCAGGTCTTCAAATTGGTCCTCTTCTACATTTTTCCTAAAGAAATAGACTTGTCCAATTGGAAACATCTGACTAGCCAGCTGGGCCAATTCTTCAATGTCCTGACCGTAGAAAATGACGGTGTCTAGCACATCAGGCGACAGGCTTAGAATCATCTGATTGTGGAGATCGACTGACTGGCTCCCCAGTTCTTTCATATCTGCTAAAACAGCGATTTTCTTGCCGCCTTCATTGGCTGGAATGCTGGAGAAGGTTTCCAAAATCAAGCGCATAGCCGTTGGATTGGCATTGTAGACATCGCTGAGAATATCTGCTCCGTTTGCTGCCTTCTTCCACTCGGTGCGGTTGCGGGTCAAGTTAAGACTGGCTAGGGCTGAGGTGATTGCCTCATCAGGCACACCCAAGGTCTTGCCCACGTAGCTGGCGACCATAGCGTTGGTGGCATTGTACTTGCCCGTTACAGGTAGGAAAATATCGCCGTCCATAAAGTTGACGGTGAAGGTCAGGCTATCTTTTGACTCGACCAGACTGGTCACCTGCAAATCAGCCTGCTCACCGAAGCGAATAAGTTCTACATGGCTCGGCAAGAGCTTATCCGCAATCGGATCAGCTGGGATCAGTAGCTTGCTACCTGCTTCCATTCCGTCCGCAATCTGTAATTTTCCTTTGGCAATCTCTTCTCGTGAGCCGAAAAATTCCAGATGGGCTTCTCCAAAAAGGGTAATAACTGATAGACTTGGTTTGGCAATTTCAGATAGGAGATGAATGTCGCCCAAGTGGTCCTGCCCCATTTCCAAGACCAGTTTTTCTGTATCGTCAGGCATATGAAGGACGGTGTATGGCAGACCAATTTCGTTGTTGTAGTTGCCTTGTGTCTTGTAAGTCTTGTAAGTCGTCGCTAGAACATCGTGAATCATGTCCTTGGTGGTCGTTTTACCGTTTGATCCTGTCACGGCAATGACTTCTACCCCTATTTTCTCTAGGTAGTAGGCCGCTAATTGTTGAAGCGCAGCCAAGCAGTCATCTACTAGGATGTGGGGAACATCAAGGCTGACTTCAGACAGGGTTACTGCGCAGCCATTTTCAAAAGCTACAGGAATAAAGTCATGACCGTCACGCGCTCCCTTAAGGGGAACAAAGAGGTCGCCAGTTGTGACGATTCGACTATCGAACTCGACCTTGTTGAGCGCAGTATCGGTATAAAGACTAATATCATTTTTTGCGCCCAATACCTGAGCGACTTCGTGTAGGGTTAATTTCATTGTTTTCTCCAATAAACTAGAGGCTGGGCTCAAGCCCAGCACCGTTTCTCAAAGTTTGAGTCAACATCTCAGCGCAGTGGTTGATTGGCAGATTTGTTCGTGTATCACACTCCAAATCTGACCTAACTACTGATGCGAACTGTGTTCGCTTTATTTCCAACCTCCAACTGTCTCCCTGACAGTTGAAGCTATGCGGGGGCGGGAGTAAAATAGTCCAGCGGACTATTTTAGCCCGAACCTACCGTTTGGAAGTGAGGGGAACTCTTCTTTGAATGTTTGAGTTCTTTCCCGCTCCCATTATACCACTTTTTATCGAACTTGAGTGAGGACGCCATCTTTCATCTCATATACCTTGTCACATTTTTCAATCATGCGCTGGTCATGCGTTACCATGATGATGGATTTGTTTCGTTCTTTGGCTTCCTTCGCTAATAACTCAACCACTTCAAAAGCACGATTACTATCTAGACTGGCTGTCGGTTCATCAGCAAGAATCAAGGCTGGATCATTGTAGAGTGCACGTGCAATAGCCACACGCTGCCGCTCTCCGCCTGACAAATCCTTAGGGAACTTGTTTTTGAGATGGTCCACACCCAATTCAGATAGAAGCTCGTTTCGCTTGCTCGGATCAGCTTTCTTATTGACCTTATCAACCAAGGTTAATTGTTTTTCGACTGTTAAAAATGGGATCAAATTGGAAGCCTGCAAGACAAAACCAATGTCCTTATAGCGTAATTTGGCACGTTTTTTCTCAGGTAAATCAGAATAATCCGATTGATTGATTAAAACACGACCTGTTGTCGGTGTTTGTAAACCACCTGCCAAGGTCAAAAATGTTGACTTACCAGAACCAGACGGTCCAATAATGGCAACAAATTCGCCTTCTTCAATGCTAAAATTAGTCGGTTTAAGAGCCGTAATGGTTTGACTGCCATCTTGGAAGGTTTTACTAATATTTTCAAAAATAAGTGTTTTCATAACAACCTCCTAAGATAGATTTCGTAATGGATCTACCTTAAAGATAGAACGTACAGAGAAACTAGCACCTAATAGGGCAAATACAACTAGTGCTAAGCCGATTGCAATATAGAAGGTCCAGTTATTCTCAAATGGAACAGCGCTTGGCAAGGCAAGGGATGACAAATAAGTTCCAGCCAATCCAAGGACGGTTCCCAAACCAGCAAGTAGGAAGGTTTGAGCCAATACAGAACCTGAAATATAGCCATTTGAAAGACCTTGAATTTTCATCAAGCCAAAAATCGGTGATTTCTGTGTTGTCAAAACAAAGATAAAAATACCAATCACAATGGCTGAGATGATAATCAAGAATCCTATCATAAAGCCAAAGGTCATATTTTGTGCCTTATATCCTGGCAGATTTTCAATAAAGTCTGCAATGGCAACTTTTTCCAGCTCATCTGGTACAGATGCGACATCTCCACGAACGACAATGGCACTGGCAAGATTACTCGTTGCTGCTTGTTGTTTATCAGCCTGCATCAATTCTGCAAATGCCGTAATGTCCATATAGACAACAGGCGCCACTCCAAAATAAGCATTGTCTGTATAACCTACAATGGTCACTTTTTCATCAGTTCCCGACAGATAGACTTCATCACCTAGCCCAAATCCTTCTACTTCTGACAAGGTTTTGTCTACAACGACTTCTCCCGTTTTTTTATACAAACGACCTTCTACAATATTTGGGATGATAAAACTATCAGGCTCAACGGCAAAGATGTTTACCTTTTCTTTTTCATCTGAGGTGGCATTTTCATCCACATAGGCAACTCCTGCCTGTTGGCGAATCAAGGCCTTGTTACCAGCGTCTAGCTGACCAAGCAAGGCTGTATCAATTTTGGATGCTGTTATCAAGCGATTGCTTTCTGAATTAAGCAAAACATAATCTGCCTGCCACTTGTCAACAGCTGTTCTATTCTCCTGCATGAGACCATAAGCCAAACCTGTCAGGAAAAAGACCAAGTAGGAAATCAGGATTAACAAACCCAAAATCAAGCCGTAACGTAGTTTGTTCTGTCGCATTTCTTCGATTGCTAAAAACATGCCTAGACCTCTTCCAACAGTCCAAAGTGGATGGCGAAACTGATGTCGTCACTCAAGAGCGCTTTTACCTTGCATTTCTGCTCCACATAGGCTAAGATGGCAGCCTGCTTTTCTTCCGAAACTTTTTCAGCCAATCGGATAGACACTTCGAATTGTCTATCTTCCAGCTGAGAAGAAACTTGAACTGGCATGGTGTTATTGCCTTCTTGGCTTGCATAATAGCCCTGCACACACATGGTCACACAGGCAGCCAAACCGATATTCACTAGACTAACCGGAGTCTCACCCTTCTCCGTCACCCCAAAGGTCCGAATCGGTTCACCATAACCTTGAGAAAGAGCCTGAAACAGACCTTCCCCTTTTACTGTTGTTTGATACATAAACACCTCCACATATTTGAAACCATTCTATTCCTTTTTGCAAACCTTTGCAAGAATGTGAACTAGAAAAAGATTGGAAAATATTCCAATCTTTTTCATTAAATCAAATGACTTTCGCGTTTTTCAAACATTTCCTTGGCCAAACGAACAAGCTCTTCAATCAAATCTGGATAAACCAAGCCCATATTATCCCAAAGGAGTGGATACATAGACCACTGGGTAAATCCTGGCATGGTGTTGAGCTCATTGAGGAAGATGTCTCCGTCTTCTGTCAGGAAGAAATCACAGCGAGAGAGACCACAACCACCGATAGCACGAAAGGCCTTGGTAGCATTGTCCCGCATAGTGTCCATGATAGACTCATCAATCTTAGCTGGGATTTCCATAGTAATCTTGTTGTCGATGTATTTGGCATCGTAGTCATAAAAAGCAACGTCTTTGACTACTTCACCAGGAAGTGTCGTTTTCACGTCAGCATTTCCCAAAAGACCAACCTCAATCTCACGCGCATTAACACCCTGCTCAACGAGGACACGGCTGTCATACTTGAAGGCCAGATCAAGCGCCTTACGCAAGCCAGCTAAATCCTCAGCTTTTGAGATACCGACACTTGACCCCATATTAGCTGGTTTAACAAAGACTGGGTAAGTCAATTTTCCTTCAATCTCTGCAATCTTATCGTCGATATTTTCACCCTCGATAACTGCCACATAAGGTACTTGGGAGATTCCTGCTGATTCAAGAACACGCTTGGTAGTGATTTTGTCCATAGCAACGCTGGAAGACAAGATATTGGTGCCAACATACGGCATACGAAGCACTTCCAAGAAGCCTTGGATCGAGCCATCTTCCCCCATCGGTCCGTGAAGGACAGGGAAGACAACCGCATTTTCTTCGTAAATATCGCTTGGACGCACTTGCTGGTTTGCCACAATGGTCGCATTGGTCATGAGTTTTTCATCAGCAGCTGGAGTTTGGGTAAATTCCTGCGTCTTAATAAAGTCCCCAGTTTGTGTGATGAAATAGGTTTTGACAAAAAATTTATCATAATTGATGGCACGCATGACGCTTTCAGCTGATAAAACGGATACTTCACGCTCTGCTGATCGGCCACCGTATAGTAAAATCAAGGTTTCTTTTGACATATCTTTTCCTTTTCTAATTCGAAACAACTATAGTTAGTATAGCATATTTTTTATCTGATGGGCGGACCAAGATCTCCTAAACTATAATTCTGTCCTGTTCTCAATGGCACGAAGGAGGGTGACTTCATCTGCATATTCAATGTCACTTCCGACTGCCAATCCTCGTGCCAAGCGAGTAACCTTGATTCCCGCTGGCTTTAGGACACGTGAGATGTACATGGATGTCGCTTCACCATCTGCTGTTGCATTTGTCGCTACAATGACTTCTGTCACTTCGTTTTCCATCAGACGAGTTAACAAGGTCTTTAAGTTAATATCATCTGGTCCAATGCCATTCATCGGGGAAATCAAGCCATGCAAGACATGGTAAAGACCGTGGTATTCTTGGATATTTTCCAAGGCTGTCACATCTCGACTATCTTCTACAATTAAAATGGTCGACTGGTCACGGCTGGTATCTTGACAAATACCGCAAGGGTCCTGGTCTGTCAGATTGCCGCAAATGGAACAATAGGTCAAATCTCTCTTAGCCGCCAGGAGATTTTTAGCAAATTCGTTGACTACATCATCTTCCATACCAATGGTATAAAAGGCTAGACGCGTAGCTGTTTTAATACCGATTCCTGGTAGTTTCGAATAACTGTCAATTAATTTAGCTATGGGAGTTGGATAGAGCATAAGCCTCCTTAATTCATTGGGTAAAGTGAATGGTATAGATTAATAATTTCTGTCACAATGGTTTTGCTGGTCGCAGAATTCAAGTCAGTCAAATTTGGTAGAACAACTGCAACAGCAATCTTAGGATTATCACTTGGTGCATAGGCCACGATATTGGTGTTGACCGCATCTAGGACCTGACCGCTGGCATCTGTAACAAAGGTTTCAGCAGTACCTGTCTTTGCACTAATGGAAACAACTGCTCCACTTGCAATAGCCTTACCAGTTGTATAGGAGTCCGTCCCATTGACAACATTGTAAAAACCTTCTTTCAGATAGGCCATATTTTCATCTGAAATTGCAACTTGATTGAGCTCCTTACCTTGGACTGTTTCAATCAAGTCCCCTAGTCCACCTGTGTCAGAGTTACCATAGATGCCTTCCACAAGGTGGGGAGAAATCCGACTGCCGCCGTTAGCAATGGTGGCAGCATATTGAGCCATTTGCATAGGCGTATAGTTGTCAAACTGACCAAATGAGTTGGTCAAATAATTAGCGATTGTATAGTCTGCTGGAACATAACCAGTTGACTCAACCGGCAGGTCAATCCCTGTCTCTACACCAAGCCCAAATTCCCCAAAGACCTTTCGAAGGGTCTCCATTGAGGTAGCCAGCTGGTCTGTCTCAGCAAGAGTCATCCCAGGAACATAGGGCTGGCCCAAGATGTTCAAGGCAATTTGAATCATGTAGGTATTGGAAGAGAATTCCAGAGCTTGAACAGCTGAGATGGAGCGATTCCCATAGGCTGTAAACCAAGATGTAATTGGATTTGAGCCGGCAAACTGAATAGCTTGGTCTGTCAGAACCTGATTGCCGCTTAAAACACCAGATTCCCAACCAGCTGTAATGGTGGCTGCCTTGACAATAGATCCTGGAACAAAGACATTGGTAATGGTTCCCAAGGCATTTTCAGCTACCTGATTGGTGGCACTATCATGGCTATAACCTGACATAGCCAACACTGCCCCAGTTGAAGGTTCCAAGGCAACTGCATAGATTCCCTGCGAATAAGTAGCAGAACCCTTGGCCAATTCACTATCAAAATGTTTTTTCAAGATAGCATTGACCCCATTTTGGAAGGCCAGGTCAATGGTCAATTTGATATTGTTACCCTTGCTTCCTTCCTGAATCGTTTCAATACTTTCGACATTACCATTTCGGTCCAGATTGATTTCTTTCTTTTCTCGGGTCCCTTGCAAGACTTCTTCATACTGCTTTTCCAAATATGCTGTACCGACACGGTCGTTGAGTGAATAGCCTTTTGCCAAATACTCTGCCGCATCTTCCTGGGGAAGTCCTGCCTGTTGACTGGTTACTGTTCCGATAATCGAAGCCAAGGTCGTCCCAAGAATAACCCTTTCCCAGCTGGTTGTGGTTGAAATCCCTGATAATTGGTCTTCGTGAGCTGCAATCAAGGCCACCTGCTCTGCCGACAAAGCATCTGTCACCAGATTCACCGTCTCAAAGAAGGATGCCCCATTCATCTGTGAATAGAGTTCAACTGCCTTTAATTCCTCATCGGAATACTGAAGCAGATTCTTGTCAAGACTGGCTACTGCATTGGTATAAATCACAGACTCGCTAAGGTTGTTTCCATCCGTATCATAGCGTTGATCGGACGGTAAGGCAGCAACCACTTGACGATAAATTTCTGGATCCGCCAAGTAATAATCTGCCTTGTCTCGTTCAGAAACTTGAACATCTGAAACCGTTACATAATCCAACAATTTTTGTGCAACTGTCCTCATTTCCAGGGCAGTCATGGTATTAGAGCGGGTAAAGGATGCTACCTGTTTCATTTCATTTTCAACCAAGGCTTGGCCTTTGGCATCATAGATTTGACCCCGAACAGAGCTAGTTGTAATCACTTTTTGACTGGCACTGGCCAATTTACTTGCGTAGTAATCCTTGTTGACCAACTGCATATCTGCCAAACGGCCAATCAAAACCGTAAATAACAAAATAACCGTTGCAAAAAGGATATTCAAACGATTGGGGATGACTTGGTCATCCCGCTTATTGTCATGTTTTTTCTTCGCCAAACTTTTACCTCATTCTAGAAAAGTACAGTTTTAATTATAACACAAGGACGACTGATTTTTCTATTTCCTCCTCACCTGCTTTCCGAAAAAAATTCCCGACGCTTGCAAAAAAAGAAGACCTCTACTGAGATCTTGTTTATTATATTTTGGTTAAAGCTGTCGCAGTATCAGGGGACGTATCAAAGACGTGGAAGTCTTTACCCACCCCTAAATCAGCCTGAGCCAATTGATTGACCATGGTCAAATGGGCCAATTCCTTGATATTGTTTTCCTTGGAAAGATGGCCAAGGTAAATTTTCTTGGTTTTATTGCCCAAGGAACGAATCATAGCATCTGCCCCATCTTCGTTGCACAGGTGGCCCTTGTCAGATAAAATCCGTTGCTTGAGGTTCCAAGAGTAAGAACCCGAACGCAGGATCTCAATGTCATGGTTGGATTCAATCAAATAAGCATCCGCATTTTCCACCAAGCCAACCATTCTGTCACTGACATAACCTGTGTCCGTCAAGAGGACAAAGGATTTGTTGTCCTTCATAAAACGGTAAAACTGGGGATTGGCCGCATCGTGGCTAACGCCAAAAGACTGGATATCCAAATCACCAAAAGTCTTCATGGCACCGAGTTCGAAGATATGCTTCTGGGCAACATCGATTTTCCCCAACTTGGTCTCCATAGCCTGCCAAGTCTCCTTGTTGGCATAAATATCCAAACCGTATTTTCGAGCAAGGACGCCGATACCATGGATGTGGTCGCTGTGTTCATGTGTCACAAAGATGGCATCTAAATCCTCTGGTTTGCGATCAATTTCTGCCAAAAGACTCGTGATTTTTTTACCGGAAAGCCCTGCATCAACCAAGAGTTTTTTCTTATCAGTTTCCAGATAGAAGCAGTTGCCGCTCGATCCCGAAGCTAAAATACTATAATTAAATCCCTGTCCTATCATAATCTCCTATTCTTCCTCAGTTGCTTCATCCCAGTCATCAAAACTGATATCCTTGCTATAAGGCAAGACGATGGTAAAGGTCGAACCATGACCATATTCACTCTTGGCCCAGATAAAGCCCTGGTGCTGTTTGATAATTTCTTTAGCAATCGCCAATCCTAAACCTGTCCCCCCCTGCGCCCGAGACCGAGCCTTGTCAACTCGATAAAAACGGTCAAAGATCCGAGGCAAGTCTGCCTTAGGAATGCCTAGACCTTCATCTGAAATTGACACAATCAACTGAGAGTCGGTTGTCTTCATGCTGAAGGTAATCTTGCCCCCGTCTGGCGAATACTTGATGGCATTGTTTAAGATATTGTCGATTACCTGGGTCATCTTATCTGTATCAATTTCAACCCAAATCGGTGTAATCTGATAATCACGGACAATGCTGTATTCCTTATCGGTTGATTGACTTTTCATTTGATCAAAACGGTTGAGAATAAAGGTCACAAATGCCGTAAAGTTAATCAACTCCACATCCATGGTCCCCACTTGGTTATCAATACGCGATAAACTCAAGAGGTCTGAAATCATTCGCATCATGCGGTTGGTTTCTTCCAAAGACACTTTGACAAAACTTGGGGCAACCGCCTCTGTCAAAGCCCCCTCATCAAGCGCCTCCAGATAGGACTTAACCGAGGTAAGAGGCGTTCGCAGTTCATGACTGACATTGGATACAAAGAGGCGTCGTTCTCGTTCTTCCTTGGCCTGCTCCGTCATGTCGTGTAAGACCACAACCAAACCAGAAATCAAGCCACTCTCACTCCTAATAGTCGCAAAATTAGCACGAAGGGTCAAAAATTCTCCATTTTCATTTGCATGCTCCAAAACAACCTCAGGCGTTTGGGCCAAGAGTTCTCGGAAGCTATACTTGTCACCTAATTCTAAAATCTCAATCAGACTGGCATTTTCCCCTGATTTTGCCGACAGTCCCAGTTGCTTTTGAGCCATATCATTGATCATAATGACCCGCCCCATTCGATCCGTCGCCATCACACCATCGCTCATATAGGATAAGATAGAAGAAAGACGTGTTTTTTCTTGGGTTAAATTGTCCTGGGTCAGGCGAATCACTTCTGACAGATCATTCAACGAATTGGTCATATCAGTAATTTCAGGGCTCCCTCTTAAATCCAAGACCTCTGAGTAGTCACCAGAAATCAAAGACTGGACCTTAGCATTGAGGAGTTTGATTTGCCGATTGTCCTTGTGGTTTTCCAAAAGCAGCACTGTCAAGGCGATGACAAAGCCGATGATGATCACAATAAACCAAAATTCTGCCGTTGTGATCAGATAACGTAATTGATTAATCATTTCCTTTTATATAGTAGCCTACGCCACGGCGAGTCAAAATGTATTCTGGACGGCTTGGCAAGTCTTCAATTTTTTCACGCAAACGACGGACTGTCACATCTACTGTACGGACATCCCCAAAGTAATCGTAACCCCAGACTGTTTCAAGCAAGTGTTCCCGTGTCATCACCTGTCCCAAATGATTGGCCAGATGGTGCAGCAACTCAAACTCACGGTGGGTCAATTCCAACTCTTTCCCGTGCTTTTTAGCCACAAAGGCATCTGGTACGATGACCAAATCACCAATGACAATTTCAGGAGTCCCCTGGTTGTCACTATCGACTTGGGTTTCAGACAATTCACTACGGCGTAAAAGAGCCTTGACACGCGCCTGCAATTCACGATTTGAAAATGGCTTGGTTACATAATCATCTGCCCCGATTTCCAATCCAATAACCTTATCAAATTCACTGTCCTTAGCCGACAGCATCAAAATCGGTACATTACTGGTCTTACGAATGGTACGTGCCACTTCTAGCCCATCTATTTCAGGCAGCATCAAATCCAAAATCACAATATCTGGAAATTCTGCTTCAAATCGTTCCAAGGCTTCTTTCCCATCGAAGGCTGTCACGACTTCATAGCCCTCTCTGGTCATGTTAAACTTGATAATATCGGAGATTGGTCTCTCATCATCAACAACTAGAATTTTTTTCATGTTAACACCTTTGCATACTTTTTTACTATTATACCAAAAACACTGACAGATGACACTTTACAAGTCTATGTCATATTTTGTGACATAGACAACATTAAATTGTCTGAAAATACTTGACTTTCATTTAGTCCAATGATAAGATGAGACATACTTATTAAAAGGACAGGAGAATACTATGGCCTTAGTTGAATTTAAAAACGTCAATAAATACTATGGAGACTATCATGCCCTCCGTGACATCAATCTATCTTTTGAAAAAGGACAGGTCGTTGTTTTACTTGGACCTTCCGGCTCTGGAAAATCAACCCTTATCCGTACCATTAATGGTTTAGAAGCAATTGATAATGGAAGTCTCGTGGTCAATGGCCACGATATCTCTTCTACTTCTATCAAAGAATTGGTTGCCCTTCGCAAGGAAGTCGGCATGGTTTTCCAGCACTTCAACCTCTACCCACACAAGACTGTGTTAGAAAATGTCACTTTAGCTCCCATCAAGGTCTTGGGAATTGACAAGGCAACTGCTGAAAAAACAGCCCAAAAATATCTTGAATTTGTCAACCTTTGGGACCGCAAAGATTCTTATCCTGCCATGCTCTCCGGTGGACAAAAGCAACGGGTTGCCATCGCTCGGGGCTTGGCAATGAATCCTGAACTCCTCCTCTTTGACGAACCAACATCTGCCTTAGACCCAGAAACCATCGGAGATGTTCTGGCCGTTATGCAAAAGCTGGCACGCGATGGGATGAATATGATTGTCGTGACCCACGAGATGGGCTTCGCCCGTGAAGTAGCGGACCGCATCATCTTTATGGCAGAGGGAGAAGTCTTGGTCGATACAACAGATGTCAATGATTTCTTCGAAAATCCAACTGAGCCTCGTGCCAAGCAATTCCTCAGCAAGATTATCAACCACGAGTCCGACAAGGTAAAACTCTAGGAGGCCGCCTATGACAGATAAGAAAATAAATCTCTTCTTGACCATCCGCCTCCTGATCATTAGTTGCTTAGCCCTCTTTTTCATCCACCAACCTGTCGCTCAGACAGAAACACCTGCTGAACTCTCGACTAGC
The DNA here is from genome assembly GCF_032594915.1 of Streptococcus sp. 29896. Classification (NCBI taxonomy): domain Bacteria; kingdom Bacillati; phylum Bacillota; class Bacilli; order Lactobacillales; family Streptococcaceae; genus Streptococcus; species Streptococcus suivaginalis. The sequence continues at coordinate 1,388,551 of NZ_CP118733.1, forward strand.
GATCAAGTTCAAGCCATCATCGATAGAGGCGTGCTCCGTGTCGGAGTGAAACAGGACGTCCCTAACTTTGGATACAAAAACCCTGATACTGGTGAATTCGAGGGAATGGAGATTGACATTGCTCGCAAAATTGCCGATGAATTGGGTGTAGAGATTGAATTTACCCCTGTTACGGCACAAACTCGCGGACCGCTCTTAGATAATGGTCAAGTCGATATGGTCATCGCAACTTTTACCATCACTGAGGAACGTAAACTCCTCTACAATTTCACAACTCCTTACTACACAGATGCCGTTGGCTTCTTGGTCAATAAGGATAGTGGGATTAAGACCTTTACCGACCTAGATGGAAAGACAATCGGTGTGGCTCAAGGCTCCATTACACGTACCCTCATCTCTGAATTGGCAGACAAGTATGGTATCTCAGTCAATTTTGCAGAGCTTGGTTCTTATCCAGAACTCTCTGTCTCGCTACGCGCTCACCGTACAGACGCATTTTCTGTAGACCAATCTATCCTTTCTGGGTATATCAGCTCAAAATCTGAACTCATGGACTTTAGCTTCTCAGCTTCAGACTATGGTATCGTGACTAAATTATCCAATACGGAGCTTAACGACTACTTAAACAGCCTGGTTGAAGAATGGACAGCTGACGGTAGTCTTCAAGCCCTCTATGATGCCAATGGCCTCAAACCAGTCACAGAAACTGACGAATAGAAAGGTGAAATAATATGACAGTTTTTACAACTAGTCCTTACGCTTTGGAAAATTGGCTGTCCTACTTCAATGACTTCCCAATCTTTTTTCAAGGCTTTCTCTTTACCTTAGCCATTTCTGTCGGGGCCTTTATCATGGCCATGTTTTTAGGAATTGTCTTTGGTAGTCTCTCTTCAAGTAAAAATAAAGTTTTAAAAATCATCGCACGTGTCTATGTTGAATACTATCAGAATACACCGCTTTTGGTTCAGTTCATGATTGTTTATTATGGACTTCCACTGATTTCAAATTATGTTCTCATGCCATCCATCTACTGGACAGCTGTTATCTGCGTGGGCCTCTATCACGGTGCCTATATCGCAGAGGTCATTCGTGCAGGGATTGAGGCGGTGCCGACTGGGCAAACTGAAGCCGCACTTTCACAAGGATTTACTCAGTCTGAAACCATGCGAATCATCATCTTGCCACAGGCCATTCCGACCATTCTTCCACCTTTGACCAACCAAGTAGTAAACTTAATTAAGAATACGGCTACTGTTGCTATTATCTCAGGTGCAGATATCATGTTTATGACAAAATCTTGGTCTGCCATGAATGCCAACTACATCCCAGCCTTTGCTGGTGCTGCTTTCCTTTACTTCATCATGTGCTTCCCTGTTGCAAGCTGGGGACGTCGCATTGAAGAAAAGAATAAGTCAGCCTTTTCACACTAAAAGGAGGTTGAACGATGAATTATGTTTTAGAATTACTCAAACCTTCAACCTTCCAACTCTTGTGGAACGGCTTGAAACTCACTCTCTATATTTCCAGTATTTCCGTGGTCTTGTCTGTCCTGTTTGGTATGATTTTGGCCATCATGCGCAACGGAAAAAATCCAATTTTCAAGTGGATTGCAACCATCTATATCGAATTTGTGCGTAATGTGCCCAACTTGCTGTGGATTTTCACTGTCTTCTTGGTTTTCCAAATGAAGTCAACGCCTGCTGGTATTACTGCTTTTACCATTTTTACCACGGCAGCCATGGCCGAGATTATCCGTGGTGGTCTCAACGCCATCGGACCGGGCCAGACCGAAGCTGGTTTATCACAGGGTTTTACCCCAGTACAAATCATGGTTTATATCATCATGCCACAGGCCATTCGCAAGATGCTGCCAGCCATCATCTCGCAGATTGTAACGGTCATCAAGGACACTAGTTTCCTCTACTCCGTTATCGCTCTTCAAGAACTCTTTGGTGCGAGTCAAATCCTTATGGGACGTTACTTTGAAGCAGAGCAAGTCTTTGCCCTCTACATCATGGTCGCCTTGATTTACTTTAGCATCAACTTTGCCATTTCAAGCCTGTCACGTTATGTGGCCAAGTCTTGGGCGAGCAGTATTGAGTAAGATTTCTCCCAGCCACTCGGTTGGGATTTTTTGCTGTCAAAAAAGAAGCCCTTTTGGACTTCTTACTTTATTTATTCAGCTTCAGCTGGACGTGATTTGCGAGCAATATCTGCTAGGATATTGTCCACAAATTCTGCAACAGACTGAGTTTGCGTTGCCTTACTTCCGTAACGACGAACGTTGACTGCATTATCTTCCATTTCCTTGTCACCGACGATGAGCTGGTATGGAATCTTGCTGGTCTGGCTCTGACGAATCTTGTACTGCATCTTCTCGTTCCGCTCATCCACGTGTACGCGAACGCCACGGTCTTGTAATTCCTTAGCAACCTTCCAAGCGTAATCCAAATGAGCTTCCACAGAGATCGGAATCATAGTCACTTGAGTTGGAGCCAACCAAGTTGGGAAGGCACCCTTGTAGGTTTCAATCAAGATAGCTGTGAAGCGTTCCATGGTTGAGATAACACCACGGTGAATCATGACTGGGCGGTGCTCTTCGCCATCAGCACCGATATAAGTCAAACCAAAGCGTTCTGGCAAGAGGAAGTCCAACTGAATGGTTGACAGAGTTTCCTCGTTACCAAGGGCAGTTTTCACCTGGATATCCAATTTCGGACCGTAGAAGGCTGCTTCACCCTCTGCTTCAAAGTAGTCCACGCCCATTTCATCCATGGCACCCTTCAACATACGCTGGGCATTTTCCCACATCTCATCGTTGTCATAGTACTTCTCTTTGTCCTCTGGGTCACGATAAGACAGGCGGAAACGGTAGTCGTTTAGGTTGAAATCTGCGTACACATCGATAATCAACTGGAGAGCTTTTTTGAACTCTTCTTGGATTTGCTCAGGTGTCACGAAAATATGACCGTCGTTAAGAGTCATCTCACGCACCCGTTGCAAACCAGTCAATGCACCTGATTTTTCATAGCGGTGCATCATACCAAGCTCAGCGATACGCACTGGCAATTCACGGTAAGAACGCACATGGTTTTTGTAAACCTGAATGTGGTGAGGGCAGTTCATCGGACGAAGCACAAACTCCTCACCGTCACCCATGTCCATAGTTGGGAACATATCTTCATGGTAATGATCCCAGTGACCCGAAGTCTTGTAGAGTTCAACCGAAGCCAACGGTGGTGTGTAAACGTGCTGGTAGCCTGAAGCCAATTCCTTGTCTGTGATGTAACGCTCCAAGGTACGACGGATAGTCGCACCGTTTGGCAACCAGAATGGCAAGCCTTGACCAACTTCTTGGCTGATCATGAAGAGATCCAATTCCTTACCAAGTTTACGGTGGTCACGCTCTTTGGCTTCCTCACGCATTTGAAGGTAAGCCTTGAGGTCTTTCTTGTCAAACCAAGCTGTACCATAAACACGTTGCATCATCGGATTTTCGCTCTTACCACGCCAGTAGGCACCAGCCACATTGAGCAATTCAAAAATCTGGATACGGCCTGTTGACGGAACGTGTGGGCCACGGCAGAGGTCAACATATTCACCCTGGGTATAAATAGTCAAACCGCCCTCATCATCAGAGTGCTCGTGAATCAATTCCAGCTTATAAGGATCATTTTTGAAAATCTCAAGAGCTTCTTCCTTGGTCACCTCACGGCGTTCTGAAGGGAAGTTTTCCTTGACAATCTTCATCATTTCTTCCTGAATACGTGGCAAATCTTCATTTGAAATTTGACCAGCAGCATTGTCCGTGTCATAGTAGAAACCATCCTGAATAGCTGGACCAACCCCCAACTTGATATCTGGGAAAAGACGACGAGCCGCTTGGGCAAACAAGTGGGCAGCTGAGTGACGCAAGATGTCCAAGGCATCCTCATGGTCAGGCGTTACGATTTCAAGCGTACCGTCCTCTTCAATAGCACGAGTAGTGTCAATCAATTTACCATTGAACTTACCAGCAAGAGCCTTTTTCGCCAAAGACTTGCTGATGCTCTCCGCAATTTCAAAAGTAGTCACACCAGCTTGGTACTCACGAACAGCACCATCTGGGAAAGTAATTTTAAGCATAATATAAGATATAAAGGGCGTTAAGCGGACACAGACAAAATAGGAAACAGAATGACGACGCAAGTGTCTAGTTCTCGTTTATCTTTTTGGCCCAGTCCGTAGCCCGTATTCAGTTCAACCAAATACGGAGGCCCTAGTCCTTTCTATTTTTTATTTTTAATCCCCAATAACTCTTCTTTTTGAGTTATCAGGTTTCCATTCTTTTTGAATGTCAATATCCAGGCGGTCAGCTAATTCGATCAACCACCAGATATTTTCTGCCATTTTATGCTCCAAGGTATAGGGCGTTTCATCATAGTAACGACCCTGCTTGGTCATAATCAGGCGGTTCATATTGCCAATATCGTTTGTCCACAAGTCTTTATTTTAAGTTGTTGAGCTGAAACAGTCTATCCCCAGACTGTTTCACTCCTCAATGGACCACTCTTTGTCGTGGTGCTTGACCTCCAACTCTCTGTAAGCCTTGCGAATGGCTAGGCAACGGTCAATCGTTTCTTGTGGAATGCTGGTCAACTTCATCTCCTTGTTTTGTCAAAAAAGAAAATACGACGCCCTCACAAAAGGACGTCGTAACGTGGTTCCACCTTCATTCGCAGTCACGCTAAAAAGCCTGACTACCTCAGATTGGCGATAAGGGAACCACCCTTTTATGTTTGCATAAAATCATACCGAGTAGTGTCAATCCTATCCTCTATGTGCTTGCACCCACCGCACACTCTCTCAAAGATTTCCTAGAATTGATAAGTCTCTAAAAGCTATTATAACAGTCAAAGAATGAAAACTCAAGTATTTTTCTTAGAATTCCCACTCCGCTTCCAATTTCTAACCAAGATTCCAATATTAGACCCTAAAAAACCAACCACCATATAGGGAAGCACATAAACCTCCGCTCCTTCCGCATGTGGAAAAAACATGCTATCAACAGGTAAATACAGCAACCCCAAGACTAAAGGGAACCACCAAGAAAAACCATGTTTAGCCGAATAAATGGCGGAGATAAGTAAAATCAAGACAGGTTGGTAGACTAGCAAGAGGTTTATGATAAATCCCTTGATAATCAAGTCATCCAAAGGAGTACGAAGCATGATGATAGGCACTAGATAGTAAACCAAGCAGATAGGGAATAAATACCATACGAGTTTTCCACCATCCTTCATCATCATTCCTCCTAGTCAAAGAAATTGCGCACCGAACGAACCTGATCAACTGATTTTTTCAAAATCTTTACTGTACGATCCGAAGAAGTAACCAAAACCCTTCTTGGCAGAGAGATAGCTCCCTTAATCAAAGATTCTGCAACGGAATCCTCATTGATATGCTGTTTTCGAAAATCATGAGAAATTTTCAAATCCAGATAAAACTCATAGACCCGTCGTCCGAAGTTTGTGGAAGAGATTTCATACAGCTTCTTCTCTAAATGGAAGTCATTCATAGCTGGGGTCAACAAGATTGCATCTAAAACAGCATCTGCCAAATCAACCTCACGTTGATACAAGGTACCAAACATCTTATCCGAGATGACATTGTCCAAATAAGAATTGGCGTGAGCAATAATCGGTGTACCTGAAGCCAAGCTCTCTAAGAAAGTCAGCCCTTGAGTCTCACTGGTCGAAGCGGAAATAAAGAAGTCCGCCGCCTTATAATAAAGGGCTGTTTCACTCGGCGCAATCATGCCTGTCATCTGGATGACATCTGTCATTTGAACTTGGTCAATCAAGGATTGCAACTCTTCTGAGTATGGACCTCCACCGACAATGACCAACCTGACCTTTGGATTTTCCTGCACAATGCGTGGCATAGCCTTGACAATTGCTTGGATATTTTTTTCATGTGAAATTCGAGACAGACTAAGCAACATGGTTTCATCCGAAGCAATCCCCAAAAGTTGCCGCAACTCCGCGACATCATCCTGACTGATTTCTGGTCGATCGAACTTAACCAAGTCAATCCCCGTCGGAATCACACGTTTCTCAATCGGAATCTGGTATGTCGTCAACAAGTCATCCACGATCTCGCTTGGGCAAATGACCCCATCCAAATCACGGAAATAAGCTCGGACAAAATACTTGATCATACTTGGCCGAATCAGGCGCCCTTTGGCAATGTAATGGACATAATCTTCGTACTGCGTATGATAGGTATGAAGCACAGGAATATCTAATTCCTTGGCGATCATTTTCCCCAAAATCCCCAATGAAAACTCTGTCTGGGTGTGGATAATGTCTAACTTATAGCGCTGAGCGATTTTCAAGGCATCTGTAAAGCCAGCATAGGCCACCCGTCTATCCTTAAATGCAAAGAATGGGATACTGGGAATACGAATAATGTCCCAATCCTCATAGCGATTGACATCCTCATCAGTCGTCGTAAAGATAAAAACCGTATGCCCTTGCTTTTCCAATTCCGTCTTCAAGGTCCGAATAGAGGTCGCCACCCCGGACACTTGTGGAAAATAAGTATCTGTAAACAATCCAATCCGCATCTACATCTCCCTTACTCTCTCATAAGCTTCTACCAGCTGATTAGACACCTTGTCAATCGACCGACTGACCGCCACCTGATAGCCAGCTTCTCGTTTATCAACCTTCTTATCCAAGATTGCCTGCAAAGAGGTTACAAAATCATCAACTGAGCGTCCAAGTTCCACCTGGCTGTCATCAATCCATCCTTCATAAACTGGAATGTCCCTCAAGACCACATGTTGACGACTAGCCAAGGCCTCTAAAACGACAATTCCTTCTGTCTCCTCATAAGAAGGGAAAAAGAAGGCACTAGCAGCTGTCATAGCTCCTTGGTAAACAGCCCCTTTGAAATAACCTGGGAAGGAGACATTTTCTGGATGGTCTCCCTCAACAATTTTTCGAATATAGGATGGAATCATCCATTTATTGATGGAACCAAACCAGATGAACCGAACATGGGGCATCCGCTCTGCTACTTTAACAAAATCCTCAATCCCCTTACGTCGAAAATACAAGCCAGCCGAAATAACAACCGGTTGGTTTTCTTCAATGCCAAAATGCTGACGAAAAACTGCTTCCTTATGTGCATCTTGTTGGTACTTATTCAAGTCAATACCATTTGACACAGCTACAATCGGTGTCGTCACTCCATAGGACTCAATCAACTGTTTGGAATAAGGAGATGGCGTGATGATAAAATCCGCCTTTTGATACATGCTTGCTAGGTATTTCCCTACATATGGCGCCAAGACATTTGAGCCAATGAAGGAATTTTGAAAATCCTCTCGGGTCGAATGGCCATGAAGAATCACCTTTTTCCCACGACGCTTTGCAGCATGAAGCAGCAACCAACTACGTGGTCCGTAGGTGTTTATGTGAATCACATCGTACTCTCCCAAAAGATCCGTTGTATAAGGGATACCGGCCTTATCTAAGGCTTCCATCTGGTGTTGAAGGGCACGGCCAATTCCTGATTTTTCAAGAACAGTCTTACCTTCTAGGTATAACAAAACTTTCATAGTTTCATTATAATAGAAATCTGAAAAAAATGATATGGTCAACCTATTTTTTTGCAAAAGAAAAGAAGGGAGACCCCTCTTTTCTAATTAGAATAGGTAGTGCAGAACAGCTGTGAATTCTTCCTATTCATCCCTACTTCCTCTTTTCTTCCGCCTAGCAAGTCCTCCTAGAAGTAAACCTGCTCCTAGCAGAGCAAATTCCGACTTGGAAGCATCCCCAGACTTAGGTAAAGCAAACTTTTTCTTCGATGACTCAGACGATCGAGGTGGAGTTGATTCTGAGATAGATTCTGAGATAGATTCTGACACTGACTCAGAGATTGATTCTGAGACGGATTCTGAGACGGATTCTGAGATGGACTCGGAGACTGATTCTGAAATGGACTCAGAAATTGACTCTGAGACTGATTCAGAGATGGACTCGCTTACTGACTCAGAAATTGACTCTGAGACTGACTCAGAGATTGATTCTGATACTGATTCACTTACTGACTCTGATACTGATTCTGAAATTGATTCAGAGATTGATTCAGAAACTGACTCTGAAATGGATTCTGAGACTGACTCTGAAATGGATTCTGAAATGGACTCAGAAACTGATTCAGAGATTGATTCAGAAACTGACTCTGAAATGGACTCTGAAACGGATTCGGATACTGATTCAGAAATGGATTCTGAGACTGACTCTGATACTGATTCTGAGATTGACTCAGAGACGGATTCTGAGATAGATTCGGAGACTGACTCAGAAACTGATTCTGAGATAGATTCGGAAACTGACTCAGAAACTGATTCAGAAATGGATTCTGATACTGACTCTGAAATGGATTCTGAGACTGACTCTGAAATGGACTCGGATACTGATTCAGAAACGGACTCAGAAATGGATTCGGAGACGGACTCGGAGACTGATTCTGAGATGGATTCTGAGACTGACTCAGAAATGGACTCGGATACTGATTCAGAAACGGACTCAGAAATGGACTCGGATACTGATTCAGAAACGGACTCTGAAATGGATTCTGAGATTGATTCGGAAACTGATTCAGAAACTGATTCTGAGATTGACTCTGAGACCGACTCTGAAATGGACTCGGATACTGATTCAGAAACGGACTCTGAAATGGATTCTGAGATTGATTCGGAAACTGATTCAGAAACTGATTCTGAGATTGACTCGCTGACTGATTCTGAAATGGACTCAGAAACTGATTCAGAGACTGATTCAGAGATGGATTCAGAAACTGATTCACATACTGACTCAGAAATGGATTCTGATACTGACTCTGATACTGATTCTGAAATGGATTCAGAGATTGATTCAGAAACTGACTCTGAAATGGATTCTGAGACTGACTCTGAAACGGATTCTGAAATGGACTCAGAAACTGATTCAGAGATTGATTCAGAAACTGACTCTGAAATTGATTCACTTACTGATTCTGAAATGGACTCGGAGACTGACTCTGAAATGGATTCAGAGATTGATTCGGAAACTGATTCCGAGATTGATTCAGAAACCGATTCACTAACTGACTCTGAAACGGACTCTGAAATGGACTCGGAGACTGACTCAGAGATGGACTCGCTCACTGATTCAGAAACTGATTCTGAGATGGACTCTGAGACTGATTCTGAAATTGACTCGGAGATGGACTCTGACACTGACTCGGAGATGGATTCAGAAACTGATTCAGAAACTGACTCTGAAACTGATTCTGAGACTGACTCTGAAATGGATTCTGAGACTGACTCTGAAACGGATTCTGAGATGGACTCGGAGACTGATTCAGAAACTGACTCTGAAATGGATTCAGAAACTGATTCAGAAACTGATTCAGAAACTGACTCTGAAACGGATTCTGAGACTGACTCTGAAATGGATTCTGAGACTGACTCTGAAACGGATTCTGAGATGGACTCGGAGACTGATTCAGAAACTGACTCTGAAATGGATTCAGAGATTGATTCGGAAACTGATTCCGAGATTGATTCAGAAACCGATTCACTAACTGACTCTGAAACGGACTCTGAAATGGACTCGGAGACTGACTCAGAGATGGACTCGCTCACTGATTCAGAAACTGATTCTGAGATGGACTCTGACACTGACTCGGAGATGGATTCAGAAACTGATTCAGAAACTGACTCTGAAACTGATTCTGAGACTGATTCTGAAATGGATTCACTTACTGATTCAGAGATGGACTCGCTGACTGACTCAGAGATGGATTCACTTACTGACTCTGAGATGGATTCACTTACTGACTCTGAAACGGACTCAGAAATGGACTCGGAGACTGATTCGGAGATGGATTCGGAAATGGATTCAGACACTGACTCGGAGACGGATTCTGAAATGGACTCGGAGACGGATTCTGAGATGAACTCAGAAATGGACTCTGAAACTGATTCAGAGATTGATTCTGAGATGGACTCGCTTACAGACTCTGAAATGGATTCAGAGATTGATTCGGAAACTGATTCCGAGATTGATTCAGAAACCGATTCACTAACTGACTCTGAAACGGACTCTGAAATGGACTCGGATACTGATTCAGAGATTGATTCGGAAACTGATTCAGAAACTGATTCAGAAACTGATTCTGAGATTGACTCGCTGACTGATTCTGAAATGGACTCGGATACTGATTCAGATACTGACTCTGAGACGGATTCTGAGACTGACTCTGAAATTGACTCAGAAACGGATTCTGAAATGGATTCTGAGACTGACTCTGAGATTGATTCTGATACTGATTCTGATACTGATTCAGAAACTGATTCTGAAACTGATTCTGAAATGGACTCGGAGACTGACTCTGAAATGGATTCAGAGATTGATTCGGAAACTGATTCCGAGATTGATTCAGAAACCGATTCACTAACTGACTCTGAAACGGACTCTGAAATGGACTCGGAGACTGACTCAGAGATGGACTCGCTCACTGATTCAGAAATGGATTCTGAGACTGACTCGGAAACTGATTCAGATACTGACTCAGAGATTGACTCGGAAACTGATTCAGAGATAGATTCTGATACTGACTCAGAAATGGACTCTGATACTGATTCGGAGATGGATTCTGAAATTGACTCTGAAACTGATTCGGAGATGGATTCTGAAATTGACTCTGAAACTGATTCTGAAATGGACTCGCTTACAGACTCAGAAATTGACTCAGAGACTGATTCTGAAATGGATTCTGAGACTGACTCAGACACTGACTCAGAGATGGACTCGGATACTGACTCTGAAATGGATTCAGAGATGGATTCTGAGACGGATTCAGAAATTGACTCAGATACTGACTCAGATACCGATTCAGAGATTGATTCTGAAACTGATTCAGAGACTGACTCAGAAATGGATTCTGAGACGGATTCAGAGATAGATTCTGAAATGGATTCTGAGACGGATTCACTTACTGACTCAGAGATCGATTCTGAGACGGATTCGGAAATGGACTCGCTGACTGACTCAGAAACTGATTCTGAAACTGACTCTGAAACTGACTCAGAGATTGATTCAGAAACTGATTCACTTACTGATTCAGAAACTGACTCTGAAACTGACTCTGAAACTGACTCTGAGACGGATTCAGAAACTGATTCTGAGATGGATTCAGAAACTGATTCACTTACTGACTCTGAGACGGATTCTGAGATGGACTCTGAGACTGATTCTGAAATTGACTCGGATACTGACTCGGAGATGGATTCAGAAACTGATTCAGAAACTGATTCAGAAACTGATTCAGAAACTGATTCAGAAACTGACTCTGAAACTGATTCTGAAATTGACTCGGATACTGACTCTGAGATGGACTCAGATACCGATTCAGAGATGGATTCAGAAATGGATTCTGAGACTGATTCTGAGACTGACTCGGATACTGATTCTGAAATGGACTCTGATACTGACTCTGAAACAGATTCTGAAATAGACTCAGAAACTGACTCTGAAATGGATTCAGAGAGCGATTCTGAAATAGACTCAGAGACTGATTCAGACACTGACTCTGAAATAGATTCAGAAACTGATTCTGAGACTGACTCAGAGACTGATTCTGAAATGGATTCTGAGACTGACTCAGAAATGGACTCTGAAATTGACTCAGAGATGGATTCTGACACTGACTCAGAAATGGACTCGGAGACTGATTCTGAAACGGACTCAGAAATGGATTCAGAGATTGATTCAGAAACTGACTCTGAAATTGATTCAGAAACTGATTCAGAAATGGATTCGGAGACTGACTCAGAAATTGACTCAGAAACTGATTCGGAGATAGACTCGCTTACAGACTCAGAGATTGACTCAGAAACTGATTCTGAGATAGACTCGCTTACAGACTCAGAGATTGACTCAGAAACTGATTCGGAGACTGACTCTGAAATGGATTCTGAGACTGACTCTGAGACGGACTCAGATACTGATTCGGAGACGGACTCGCGTATGGATTCGGAAACGGACTCGGAGACGGACTCACGAACGGATTCGGAAAGAGACTCGGAGACGGACTCACGAACAGATTCGGAAACGGACTCAGAGACTGACTCACGAACGGATTCGGAAACGGACTCGGAGACGGACTCGCGTATGGATTCGGAAAGAGACTCGGAGACGGACTCACGAACAGATTCGGAAACGGACTCAGAGACTGACTCACGAACGGATTCGGAAACGGACTCGGAAACCGACTCACGAACGGATTCGGAAACGGACTCGGAAACTGAATGGCGAATAGATTCGGACGTTGATTCCGAGATTGATTCACGAACGGATTCAGACGTTGATTCTGAAACTGAATGGCGAACAGATTCGGACGTTGACTCCGAAACTGAATGACGAACGGATTCGGACGCTGATTCTGAAACTGAATGGCGAACAGATTCTGAAGTGGACTCGGAAACCGACTCACGAACGGATTCGGAGATGGACTCTGAAAACGACGTAGAATTGTACTCGCCCCTAGCAATCGCAGCATTAGAGAACATGTAATTCGTGTTGGTCCAGACTGCACCAGTATTCATCGCGCTGTTCGCATAGGTTGTTTCCGTCGACAAATTCATGGTTGAATTCGTATCCACTCTACTACTAATAACAAGCAACAATGGCGATCCCGTTTGACTACCTAGATTGAGACGCAACCATTGACCGTTTGCAGCAAATCTAGAAGTAATACGACTGGTAATTTCCGTATACTTCGAGAAATCTCCTTCCATACTGTCGATGAACTGACCAACAGGTACACGATAAGCACGAATTGTAGTAACTGCGTCAGAAAAATACGAAGCACCATTAGAAACGATTTGCAAAATTTCGTTGGTACCATAGTTATTCTTACCATTTTCATTCAAATAGATGACATGGTCATAGGTTCCTTCAGTAAGATTGAGATTCGTCAAAAATGCGCGAATGGAATACGAGCCATCCGCTCGACTAGTTGGATTAGAATAGAGTACTGTAGAAGAACGACTAGCTTGATACTGATCATTCAATGTTACCGTAAATTCCTGCCTCCCTTCGCTTTGAACAACTTTTTGGTCCACAAAGATTGAAAGGTTGATGCTGCCAGTGACAGATGATAAGGTATTAACATTGGAATTTAAAGTGTACAAAATAGTGCGTGATTCATGGTCCCAAGTTCCTGTTGCGATAATTTTTCCATCCACAACAATATTGGGAATTTTCACATCTGCCGGCATACCACTTCCCGATAAATTCAATGTCGGTGAGAGTTTAACCGTAAATTGATCACCAGCCGTCGCCAAGTCATTGATTGAAAATTGTAATGAGGCGCGTAGTTGGCCACCAGAAAGTCCCATAGGTTCAACTGTCTGAGGGAAAGTAAGTGAGACTGAGCCCCAAGTAACAACTTGGTCATTGGTCAGTTTCCTAACACTACTACCCTCACGAACCACATAGGATCGAAAAACTTCAGCAAGACGCGTCAATTCGATTGCCTCTTGCCCATATTCCAAAACAGCTTTGTCGATGTCATCTTGGCTACTGGTCGTATCTTCCAACAACTTTTCCGCTTGCTGCAAATGTTCTTCTAAGCGACTTCTTGCATCTAGATAAGCCTTGTAAGATTGTGAATCAGCATGTTCCCCAGGTTCGACCAAAGCCGAAAGAGCCGACTTAATAGACTTGATGACTTCTTCCAGTTGAGCCGTATCTCGAACAAGAGGAACAACTTCCTCTTCATCAGCCGCTTCTTCCTTGACAGGTATTAGGTCCTCCGTCACTTCTACAACTTTGCCTTCCTGTTCGGCAATTGGATCAACCGCCACCCCAATATCAGGCTCCGTTTGCTCAGAAACTACAGATTCCATGACAACCTCATCCGTTACAGCTAGAGCTGTCTCTTCTGTATATTCTGATGCAAGAACAACATCTTCAGCCAATACATGCTCAAAACCTGCTCCTCCCAGCAAGGCACCTACTGATACAAGGCCTTTTATAGCAGATCTTGTTGACATCCCCTGATATTCATACTTGGGCACCTGCTCCCTCTTACGAATCAGAGTAGTCATTCTACGTATCCACTTTTTCTTAACTTTGTGAAGCCGAATTTTTGTCTCTCTTACAACTTCACACCTTCGCCTACCATCTTCACTATTCCCCATTGGAATTTCCTCCTTTAAATCGATATGTTATTGTAGTCTTTGTCTTTCAGTTTATCACTATTGGTAAAAATTTCAAAAGAAAAATAGGTAAATTTATCTGTTTTTACTGTAATTTTTTTGTATGCGTTTTAAAAGACAAAAATTAAAATGTAACAATAATTCTCATCCATTTTTTTCTAAAAAAAAAATGCCACACATATGTGAAGCAATTCTTTTTCTAATGACCATTTCATCAACAAAATGGAAGATGTCAGTGTTCAAAATCAATCTGAAAACGCATGGTAGTCTCATTAACCGCTCGAAAACTATAGGCAAAACCGTGCTTGTCCAAGACATTCTTCACCAGATACAAACCAATTCCAGTACCACCATCTTGTTTGGTACGACTATAATCTGGTCGATAGAAAGGAAGAAACAGTTTTTCAATCTCCTCCTCTGGCAAGATACAATTAACCTCATTGTCCACAATAAAGGTCCCTTGCTTACAGATGATACTAATTTTCCCACCTGGTCGACTGTAGCGGAAGGCATTATCAATAATGTTTTTAAGCGCCTTACCCACTAAAACTTGGTCACCAGTTACCTGAGATGGCATTAAAATAGGAGAAAATTTATAATGATTCAAAATCGCCAGAGCATTGTAACTGGCCATCGAACCCTGCAACAACTCATCTATCTGGAAGGTCGTCTCGCGCTCTCGCACAGCAATCTCCACGTTGGTTGCATCTAGGATTGATCGCACTAACTCAGACTGATCCTGCAAAATATCCCGACACTTTTTCAAGTACAGGTCATGATCTTTAAATTCACCAACGTTGTAAATCATCCCTTCGACCAAGCCCAACATACTAGCGATTGGGGTTTTCAATTCATGCGAAGCCATCCGCAAGAATTCTGACTTCTCCCGCTCTCGTCGCTGGGTTTGTTCGTTTTCGAATTTCAACTCTTCAATACTGGATAACAACTTGGAGTAGAGGCTGTTCAAATCCTGGGCTAGAACAGAAATCTCATCCCTCCCTACGACTTGGCATTCGATGCCATCTTCCAAGCTCTGCATTTTCCGTGCCGTTTCAGAAATCAAGGCAATCCGCCCCGTTGACATCCTGGTGTAAACAGCACCAACTATCAAAGCCAAAACCACGATAAGAATTACAACAAAAGGATACATGGTTACTAACGACTGACTGACTTGAGATAGGTTTTTGAATCCGTACTCAGCTAGCAAGATATAGCTGTTCCCCTCTCTTGAGGTAACAGTCGTTGACCAAGAACCTACTTCATCGTAAGTGCTAAGACTATCATAATTGGGATGATTGGCAAGGTCGTCTGGTTTTAGCGATTTGTTCGGCCACAAGCGTTGACCTTCCCCATCAAACAAGCTGTACAGAAGGTCAGGCCTTCCCAAATCGTATGTCTCTATATTGGCTAAAATATCTGCATCTGACTGGCCATGCAATTTTGTCACAACGTAATTAAAGTTATCCTTCAATTCATGACGCCGCTGTTGGTTGTAATAAATCGGCATGGCGAAATAGAGCAGGGCAACCAAAATCAGTGAGGTGATAATGGTTAATAAAGTGACAATAATAAAATGCCGTTGAGCAAGCTTCATCTAGCCCTCTTCGATCTGATAGCCACGACCGACTACCGTCTTCAAGTGTAGGCTAGGAAGTTTCTTGCGAATGTTTTTGATATGGTTATCTAAAACTCGACTATCCAATTCTGTGTACCCCCAAATCCCCATCATAAGAGCATCGCGACCGACAATCTTACCTTTACGTTTCGCCAAATAAAGGAAGACCTCATACTCTTTTTTCGTTAGCTGAACTTCTTGTTCCCCCACATACACGAAGCCAGCCTGTTGATCGACCACAATATCCCCGATACGGATAACATCATCGACGTGTTTTGCTTTTAGAATGTTTTCAATCCTTTTCATTAGAACCAACGGTGAAAACGGCTTAGTTACAAAATCACTAATATCTTGATTAAAACTAATCAACTGCGTATATTCATCACTTAAGGCTGTTAGAACCAAAACTGGAACCGAGGAAATCTTACGAACCTCTGTCAATAGTTCTAACCCAGTCATTGTTGGTACCATGATGTCTAAAATCAGCAAGTCAAATTCTGTTTTTTGAATCTCTTCAAGTGCCTGTCCACCATCAAACAAAGGCAGAACATCGTGATCACTCTCTCTTAAAAATTCACAAACAACCTGATTAATGACAACATCATCTTCTAATACCAAAATTTTTGCCATGTCTTCTCCCTTCATATTTTCCAAAATAACCAGCATTCTTTTTAGTCAGGCCTCAACCTTACCCAACTACATTCTTCCAAGACAATCGTCAAAAGTCAAATTACTTTAAACATTGCTTGATAATTGCTGTTTTGTCAGAGACAAAAAGAAAGCCCCTGCAAGAACTGTAGCTGTGCAGAGGTAACATGAAATGCGACCCCACTACACAGAACTGAGTATAAGAAACAAACTTGCATGTGGCTTACCAAACACAATCCCTTGTTTGCTTCAACTGCACAGTTACTCCCTATCAAAACAGCATCATAAAACTGCTAAGGTGATTAGTGGAATCAAAAAAATATCCTGCAACTAAAGTAAGGTGAAATAAAAGGCAAGACTGATTCATGATATCAATCCTCCTATCCCTATTTCAAGCTCTCTAGTTCCTATTCAAACAATCTAACTGTCCCCCCGAACAGCCAACTATTACGATTTCTCAATTGCTTGGTAAAGAAAATCATTTCGAGAAAATTGCTTTCATCAGATGACTTTTAGTGTAAAATGTTCTCTTTTTCTGAGCCCCACGCTCAATTGGCGAAAAAGATTCATTTTAACACACTCATTATAAAGTTAAATTTTAAAAAAAGCAACTAATATGTTTGATTTAGTTTGATGAATCATAGCAATTTCCTCCATTTTCCTTCAATTTTAGTCGAATTTTTACAAAAAAACAGACAAAAAATACATCAAACACGGTTTTTTAGTAGAGGGTTTTGGTATCATTATATGGCAAGTGTGATTGGAATAAACTTAATAATCAAAACTAGCTTGCCAGTTTTTGAATGAGCTAGTTCCTAGTTGGTTTTATATATTTATAGACGCATTCGCGGACTATCCCCCCAAAAATATATAGCGCCAATCTTATTCAAAAGAGTTGTGAAATCCTTCCCCCAGGTATGCAACTCTCCACATCACTTGCTTGGTAAATGGTGAGGACATGTACATTCCCAGTGCATGTCCTCTCTTCTTTTTTCAGAAATATTTATAGAAAAAAGCACCCAATGGGTGCTTTTCATAACTTATCAAGCTTATTTTGTAGATTGACGTAGTTTGATACCGTGATTCAAAATCACCTCACGATTTTCCAACTCTTCCTTATGCATAATCTTGGTCAACATCCGCATAGCAATCGCACCGATATCATACAATGGCTGATTAATCGAAGAAAGATTTGGTCGAGTGAACTTAGTCACGAGAGAATCATCACTCGTGATAATCTCGAAGTCATCTGGAACCTTGATACCCTTGTCTGCAATACCATTGAGCAGCCCAGCTGCAATCTCATCTTCTGCTACATAGGCAGCTGTTGCTCCTGAGTTTAGAATGCGCTCAGCCAGTGCATAGCCTTCTTCATATTTGTACTTGGATTCAAAGACAAGACCTTCATTAAATTCCAAACCATTTGCTTTTAAGCCATCTTTATAACCTGTCAAACGAACTTTTCCATTGATATCATCCACAAGCGGACCTGACACAAAGGCAATCTTTTGATTGTGTTTCGCCAACAAATCTACTGCATCTTTGGTCGCCAAAGCATAGTCAATGTTGACACTTGGCAACTGATGCTCCAAATCAACTGTACCTGCTAGTACAATCGGTGTCCGTGAGCGTGAAAACTCTGCACGAATCTTATCTGTCAAATGGTAGCCCATAAAGATAATGCCATCCACCTGTTTAGAGAAGAGAGTATTGACAACATTGATTTCCTTCTCGTCATTCTCATCACTGTTGGCGAGGACGATATTGTATTTATACATGTCAGCAATATCATCAATCCCTTTTGCCAAGGTTGCAAAGTAGGCATTTGCGATGTTTGGAATAACGACGCCAACTGTTGTTGTTTTCTTACTTGCCAACCCCCGTGCAACAGCGTTAGGACGGTAATCCAAACGATCAATAACTTCCAATACCTTCTTACGAGTATTTTCTTTCACATTTTTATTTCCGTTGACCACGCGACTGACAGTGGCCATTGAGACACCTGCTTCTCGGGCGACGTCGTAAATCGTTACTGTATCATCTGTATTCAGCATACGCATATCCTTTCAAATTTAATATATTGTATGAAAATTACGCTTTCACTCGTTAATAGTTTATCATTTTTTGAAACCACTTTCAAGTGAAAAATTCAACTTTTTCTTTTCCCCTTGCATTTTTTTTCATTTTTTGGAAAAATAGAGGTATAGAAAGAGGTGGACTATGTCTAAAATCAACCGTATCAAGACTTATTTAGAAGAAAATCAAATGGATTTGGCCATTTTTTCTGACCCAGTCAGCATTTATTATCTCACTGGTTTTCACAGTGATCCCCATGAGCGCCACATGATGCTCTTTGTCATGCCCGATGCTGAGTCTCTGCTCTTCCTTCCTGCCCTCGATATGGAACGGGCTGTAGCTACTGTTGACTTTCCAGTGGCTGGCTACATGGATTCTGAAAATCCTTGGCAAATCATCAAGAGTAAATTGCCTCAAAAAGCCTTTCTGAAAATCGGGGCAGAGTTTGACAATCTCAACTTGACTCGCTACCATGGTTTGCAGTCTATTTTCAACCAAACCTTCACAGATTTGACGCCGTTTATCAATACCATGAAATTAATCAAATCCCGAGATGAGATTGAAAAGATGTTGGTAGCAGGCGCATTTGCTGACAAGGCCATGCAGGTTGGTTTTGACAATATTTCCCTAAATGTGACAGAAGCAGACATCATTGCTCAGATTGAGTTTGAGATGAAAAAGCAGGGCATTTCCAAGATGAGTTTTGATACCATGGTCTTGACAGGTAACAATGCTGCAAACCCTCACGGTATCCCCGGAACAAACAAAATCGAGAATAACGCTCTGCTATTATTCGATCTAGGCGTCGAAACCTTGGGCTACACGTCCGATATGACACGGACTGTCGCTGTCGGAAAACCAGATCAGTTTAAGAAAGATATTTACAATCTGACCCTGGAGGCTCACATGGCTGCTGTCAATATGATCAAGCCTGGTGTGACGGCTGGCGAGATTGACTATGCTGCTCGATCTGTGATTGAAAAAGCGGGCTATGGACAATATTTTAACCACCGTCTGGGGCATGGTTTGGGGATGAGCGTCCACGAGTTTCCATCCATCATGGAAGGTAATGACCTGGTCATTGAGGAAGGTATGTGCTTCTCTGTTGAGCCTGGCATCTACATTCCTGGTAAGGTCGGTGTCCGGATTGAAGACTGTGGTTATGTAACCAAGAATGGCTTTGAAGTCTTTACAAAGACACCGAAAGAACTTTTGTATTTTGAAGCTTAAAAAACAGTCCTTTGCGGACTGTTTTTGTATAAGTATGAAACCAAAGAATCAAATCCTTCACTGCAAATTTGGATTATTTAAGACCGAAATTCAGAATTTAGTATAAAACAACCTCCTACTCATTTGTAGGAGGTTGTTGTTTTTTAAATATCACTACCGTTTTTTCTGCGACGCTTGTACAAACCACCTAAGAGGAGACTTGCTCCAAGCAACCCAGCCCAGGCTGATGATTCTTCACCCGTGCTTGGCAAAGCTTGTTTACCACGAGGTCCCTCTGAATGGCGAGACGGAGTTGATTCTGAGACTGATTCACTTACTGACTCTGAGATGGATTCAGACACTGACTCAGAAACGGATTCTGAGACTGATTCGGAAATTGACTCTGAAACTGATTCTGAGATTGATTCTGAGACTGACTCTGAAACTGATTCTGAGATGGATTCAGAAATCGACTCGCTGACTGACTCGGATACTGACTCAGAAACTGATTCTGAGACTGACTCGGATACGGATTCTGAGATGGACTCTGAGATTGACTCGGATACGGATTCTGAAACTGATTCACTTACTGACTCTGAGATGGACTCTGAGACTGATTCGGAAATTGACTCAGAGACGGATTCAGATACTGATTCGCTGACTGATTCTGAGATGGATTCAGATACTGATTCGCTGACTGATTCTGAGATAGATTCAGGCACTGATTCTGAGATAGATTCTGACACCGACTCGGAAATTGATTCTGAAACTGATTCACTTACTGACTCAGAAATGGACTCAGAAACTGATTCTGAGATGGATTCAGAAACTGACTCGGAAATTGACTCAGACACTGATTCTGAGATAGATTCAGACACCGACTCGGAAATTGATTCTGAAACTGATTCACTTACTGACTCAGAAATGGACTCTGAGACTGATTCTGAAACTGACTCAGAAATGGACTCTGAGACTGATTCTGAAACTGACTCAGAAATGGACTCTGAGACTGATTCTGAAACTGACTCAGAAATGGACTCTGAAACTGATTCTGAAACTGATTCTGAGATAGACTCAGACACTGACTCTGAAATCGATTCTGAAATAGACTCGGATACGGATTCTGAAATGGATTCAGATACTGACTCGGATACGGATTCGGAAATTGACTCTGAAACTGATTCTGATACTGATTCTGAAATGGACTCTGAGACTGACTCAGAGACTGATTCTGAGATTGATTCTGAGATTGATTCAGACACCGACTCGGAAATTGACTCAGAAACTGATTCTGAGATAGATTCAGACACCGACTCGGAAATTGATTCTGAAACTGATTCACTTACTGACTCAGAAATGGACTCAGAAACTGATTCTGAAACTGATTCTGAAATAGACTCAGAAACTGATTCTGAGATAGATTCAGACACCGACTCGGAAATTGATTCTGAAACTGATTCACTTACTGACTCAGAAATGGACTCAGAAACTGATTCTGAGATGGATTCTGAAATGGACTCGGATACGGATTCTGAAATCGATTCTGAAATAGACTCAGACACTGATTCTGAGATAGATTCAGACACCGACTCGGAAACTGATTCACTTACTGACTCAGAAATGGACTCAGAAATGGACTCAGAAACTGATTCTGAAATCGATTCTGAAATAGACTCAGAAACTGATTCTGAGATAGATTCAGACACCGACTCGGAAATTGATTCACTTACTGACTCAGAAATGGACTCAGAAATGGACTCAGAAACTGATTCTGAGATGGATTCTGAAATGGACTCGGATACGGATTCTGAGACTGACTCTGAGATGGACTCAGAAACTGATTCTGAAACTGACTCTGAAATTGATTCTGAAACTGACTCTGAAATTGATTCTGAAACTGACTCTGAAACTGATTCTGAGATGGATTCTGAAACTGACTCGGAAATTGACTCAGACACTGATTCTGAGATAGATTCAGACACTGATTCTGAAATCGATTCTGAGACTGACTCTGAGATGGATTCAGACACTGACTCGGAAATGGATTCTGAAACTGATTCGGAAATTGATTCTGATACTGACTCTGAGATTGACTCGGATACGGATTCTGAAACTGATTCGGAAATTGATTCTGATACTGACTCTGAGACTGATTCTGAGATTGACTCTGAAACTGATTCAGAGATTGATTCAGAAATGGATTCTGAGACGGACTCAGAAACGGATTCGCTGACTGACTCTGAGACTGATTCTGAGATTGATTCAGACACTGACTCGGAAATTGACTCAGACACTGATTCTGAGATAGATTCAGACACTGACTCGGAAATTGACTCAGAAACTGATTCTGAGATAGATTCAGACACCGACTCGGAAATTGATTCTGAAACTGATTCACTTACTGACTCAGAAATGGACTCAGAAACTGATTCTGAAACTGATTCGGAGATAGATTCTGACACTGACTCTGAAATCGATTCTGAAACTGATTCACTTACTGACTCAGAAATGGACTCAGAAACTGATTCGCTGACGGATTCTGAGACGGATTCTGAAATGGACTCGGACACTGACTCTGAGACTGATTCTGAGATTGATTCAGACACTGATTCTGAAACTGATTCCGAGACCGACTCAGAGATGGATTCAGAAACTGATTCTGAAAGCGATTCTGAGACTGACTCAGAGATGGATTCAGAAATTGACTCTGAAACTGATTCTGAGATGGATTCAGACACTGACTCGGACACGGATTCTGAAACTGACTCGCTAATTGAGGTTGAAATTGATTCCGATACGGATTCTGAAGTTGATTCGCTGATTGAAGTAGAGATGGACTCAGAGATTGATACGCTTACTGACTCTGATACGGATTCTGAAAGCGACTCTGAGTTGGAAAGAGACTCCGATTTACTAGCTGACTCTGAGTTGGAAAGGGATTCTGATTTACTAGCTGACTCAGAATTGGAAAGCGACTCCGATTTGCTGGCTGATTCTGAGTTGGAAAGGGATTCAGAAGAAGAAAGCGACTCTGAGTTACTGATTGATTCAGATAAGGATGTTTTGTTCAAACCATCCGCAATAGCGAAGTTGGCGAACACAGAGTTTTCAGTTGTCCAAATAGAACCTGTGGTATTAGCACTATTGGCATAGATCGAAGTAATGTGGATATTATCTGTCGCACCTACATCAACGGTTGATTTGATGAGAACTAAAAGCGGAGAAGAGGTCAACCCCTTTGTTTGGATCTTGATGGATTTCCCATCCGCCGCATAAGTCACATTGACTGAGCTGGTCACATCTTTATAGACACTAAAATCACCCTCCATACTGTCAATGAAACCACCTACTGGGACACTATAAACAATCACTTCTGAATTCTGAGGAGTATAGGTAACTGATGATGTATCTGTTTGTACCGTCAAGGTGTCATACAAACGATAATTGGTATTCATACCATTTTCATTCAAATAAACAACTTGTTCATAAGTCCCTTCATTACGGTTGATATTGGTGAAGAAACTTCTGATAGAGTACATTCCGTTGTTTGAAGCTGGATCAGCATAAGCAACGTTTTGTGATTTGGAAATACTTTTACCATCAACTGTAACGGTAAAAGTTTGATTACCTTCGTTTTGAACCGTTCGTTGGTCAACAAATACAGACAACTCGATCTCACCAGAAATATCTGAATTATTGGTCACATAGTCTGTCAATGTATAGGTAATCGTACGACTTGCATAATCCCAACTACCTTTTGCAATGGCATTGCCACCAACAATGATATCTGGAATAATAGCCTCATCTACAACACCGTTCCCAGACGTGTTCAAGGTTTCAGAAAGGACAATTTTGAAAGTATCTCCTGCTTTAGCTGTGCTATCAATCGTAAATTTGATGACAGAAAACATATCGCCACCATTTTGTCCCATCGGCTCAATCGTAGTGTCAGGAACATTCAATTGAATATCCACAGTTGACAAGACCGAACTGGAAGCCAAAACACGGAAACCAGAACCTTCTACTACTTTTAGTGTCGTTAACTGGTTTAAACGCCCCGTCAAATTAATGGCAGATTGTGCTGATGAAGTGGCGAGGCTAGTGACTTGATCTTGGGTCAAGCTGTCATCTGCCAAGGCGGCTTCTGCTTGAACTAAGGCTGCTTTTGCATTTTCCAAAGCTGTCAAGTATTTGGCATACTTTGCAGTGGTTGTGTCAACATTTTCTGGGAGAGATTTCGCCAAGGCATCCTTTAGAGATGCGATAGCTTGCTCCAGCAAACTCTTGTCAACTTTCTTTGTCTCCTGCTCTTCTTCCACTACTTCTTTGGTCTCAGTTGTTTCTGATTGACTTGTTTCTGAGGTCAAAGCTGACGCTTCTGAGGCGATCGTTTCAGACGAAGCTGTTACCGATTCACTACTGACTGTTTCTTCAACCGGAACCGTTGTTTCCATAACAACTGTATCGGTTGTTCCCAATACAGAATCCGTAGCAATCTCAGATGCTTGAACAGTTTCCTCAGCCTGAATTGTTTCACCTAAAGCAATTCCTCCGCCCAATACTGTACCTGCAGCAATCACACCACGCATCATTTTGGCAGTATTTACCACACCAGTATTGATGGTTGCTGGATCAAGTTCGCCAGCTGAACGGTTCAATTTGATGAAGCCAATCTGCGTCATCACAGTACGGACCCAATGCTTACCCGATTTATGCATTTTGACGCGAGATATTCGACTTGTTTCACTATAGTTATTTGATTTCTTCATTTTACCCTCATATCTATTGTTAGACTCTCATCAAATTCCAACTGCACAGCAGCAAACCGCTTCCCCCAAAACAATTCAACACAAAGCATGAAAGTCTATAAAATTATTTTCTGTTTTATTTCATTATTTTTTCATTCGTTTTTCATATTTTGCAAACAAAATAGCTTCAACACCAGAATGTTTTCTAGTGTTGAAGCATACAAAACTAATTTAGAACTGGTTCATTCTAATCAGATCAATGCTTAATCTGTTTATTTTTCTTTGCGGCGACGTGAAGCCACTGCAACCGACCCCAACAAGGCCAATCCAACCATAGCAAGTACTGAAGTGTTTTCACCTGTAGATGGCAAGCTTGCCTTAGGTGTTACTTTAACAGACTCTGCTACAGGCTTAGTGGTTGGTGTAGTAGGTGTTGTTGGCGTAGTAGGTGTTGTTGATTCCTCAGCTTCCTCTTTGTAAACATAAGTTACATGAGTTTCACCTTCAACAACTTTACCTTTTTCGTTATTTGGAATACGAGATTCTACAAGAACGTAACGTTTACCATTGAATACGATCACTTTTGGACGATTGTCTGTTGTGTCGTAGTCTCCTCCTACTGTACCATTTTCAGTGTCAACAACTGGTGTCTTAATGACATTTCCATTTTCATCAACGTAATGTACGATGACTTTACCTTGTTTTTGAGCAACTGGCGGTACAACTGGTGTTTCAACAACTTCTTTGTACTCGTAAGTAATGGTTTGTTCACCTTCTACAACTGTACCGTTGCTTGGTGCATCACCTTCATTTGAGCGTGTACGAACAAGTTCGTAAGTCTTACCATCTTTTGTAATTGTAGCTGGTGGTGTGTCACCGTATGGCTCATCAACTGGTGTATCCGCTGGTTTAACTGATTTATCATCTGCGATTTCAGTTTCTGTTCCTTCGATTACGTAACGAGCTACGACTGAACCTGTCTTAACAACTGGTGTCACAACTTTCGTGTAGATGTAAGTGACTGTCTTCTCACCTTCTTCAACCTCACCAGTTGGTGTTGCACCGGCTTCATCAACTTTCACAAATGTGTAGCCTTCGAAGTTGCCGACGCTTGTTTCATAGGTTGAACCGATTTCACCATCACGAACAACATCTGTTGTATCTGCAAGGATTTCACCTTGATCCGTGATGTGACGGACAAGGACGCTACCTGTCTTCGCAACTGGTGTCACAACCTTCGTGTAGATGTAAGTGACTGTCTTCTCACCTTCTTCAACCTCACCTGTTGGCGTTGCGCCTGCCTCATCAACTTTCACAAATGTGTAGCCTTCGAAGTTGCCGACGCTTGTTTCATAGGTTGAACCAACTTCGCCATCACGAACAACATCTGTTGTATTTGCAAGGATTTCACCTTGATCCGTGATATGGCGAACAAGGACGCTACCAGTTTTCTTCTCAACTGGAGTTGGTGTATCAACAACCTCTTTGTACTCATAAGTAATAGTTTGTTGACCCTCAACAACTGTACCGTTACTTGGTGCATCACCTGCGTTTGAACGTGTACGAACAAGTGTATAGGTCTTACCACCAAATGAGATTGTTGCTGGTGGTGTGTCACCGTATGGCTCATCAACTGGTGTATCTACTGGTTTAACTGTTGTACCACCAGCGATTTCAGTTTCTGTTCCTTCGATAACGTAACGAGCCACAACTGAACCTGTCTTAACGACTGGTGTTTCTACAACCTCTTTGTACTCGTAAGTAATGGTTTGTTCGCCTTCAACAACTGTACCGTTGCTTGGTGCATCACCTGCGTTTGAACGTGTACGAACAAGTGTATAGGTCTTACCATCTTTTGTGATAGTAGCTGGTGGTGTGTCACCGTATGGCTCATCAACTGGTGTATCAGTTGTTTTAACTGTCTTATCGTCTGCGATCTCAGTTTCTGTTCCTTCGATTACGTAACGAGCTACAACTGAACCTGTCTTAACAACTGGTGTTTCTACAACTTCTTTGTACTCGTAAGTGATAGTTTGTTCACCTTCTTTGACAACGCCGTTTTCTGATGCATCACCTTCGTTTGAACGTGTACGAACGAGTTCGTACGTCTTACCATCTTTTGTGATAGTAGCTGGTGGTGTGTCACCGTATGGCTCATCAACTGGTGTATCAGTTGGTTTAACTGTCTTATCGTCTGCGATCTCAGTTTCAGTTCCTTCGATTACGTAACGAGCTACGACTGAACCTGTCTTAACAACTGGTGTTTCTACAACTTCCTTGTACTCGTAAGTAATGGTTTGTTCACCTTCTTTGACAACGCCGTTTTCTGATGCATCACCTTCGTTTGAACGTGTACGAACGAGTTCGTAGGTCTTACCATCTTTTGTGATAGTAGCTGGTGGTGTGTCACCGTATGGCTCATCAACTGGTGTATCAGTTGGTTTAACTGTCTTATCGTCTGCGATCTCAGTTTCAGTTCCTTCGATTACGTAACGAGCTACGACTGAACCTGTCTTAACAACTGGTGTTTCTACAACTTCCTTGTACTCGTAAGTGATGGTTTGTTCACCTTCTTTGACAACGCCGTTTTCTGATGCATCACCTTCGTTTGAACGTGTACGAACGAGTTCGTAGGTCTTACCATCTTTTGTGATTGTAGCTGGTGGTGTGTCACCATATGGCTCATCAACTGGGGTATCGGTTGGTTTAACTGTCTTATCGTCTGCGATTTCAGTTTCTGTTCCTTCGATAACGTAACGAGCTACAACTGAACCTGTCTTAACAACTGGTGTTTCTACTTTTTCGTATACGTAAGTGACTGTCTTAGTACCTTCTTCAACAGTTCCCTCTGCCGCATCTGAACTTACCAAGTGACCGTCTTCTGTTGTTTCACCAACTGTGTGCGTACCTGCAACGACACGTTTGTAAGTCACACCATCTTTTTCGATTGTTTCTGGATACTCATCTGCTGATTCTTTAGTGTTGTAAGTTGAACCAACTTCGCCGTCAGTTGTATCTTTAACAGTTGTCTTCAACTCAAGACCTTCTGTGTCAACGTAAGTGATGACAACGTTACCTGTCTTAACAACTGGTGTTTCTACAACTTCCTTGTACTCGTAAGTGATAGTTTGTTCACCTTCTTTGACAACGCCGTTTTCTGATGCATCACCTTCGTTTGAACGTGTACGAACGAGTTCGTAGGTCTTACCATCTTTTGTGATTGTAGCTGGTGGTGTGTCACCGTATGGCTCATCAACTGGTGTATCAGTTGGTTTAACTGTCTTATCGTCTGCGATCTCAGTTTCTGTTCCTTCGATTACGTAACGAGCTACAACTGAACCTGTCTTAACAACTGGTGTT
Organism: Streptococcus sp. 29896; assembly: GCF_032594915.1. Taxonomy (NCBI): domain Bacteria; kingdom Bacillati; phylum Bacillota; class Bacilli; order Lactobacillales; family Streptococcaceae; genus Streptococcus; species Streptococcus suivaginalis. The sequence continues at coordinate 1,416,467 of NZ_CP118733.1, forward strand.
TCAACTTTTTTGTATACGTAAGTGACTGTCTTAGTACCTTCTTCAACAGTTCCCTCTGCCGCATCTGAACTTACCAAGTGACCGTCTTCTGTTGTTTCACCAACTGTGTGTGTACCTGCAACGACACGTTGGTAAGTCACACCATCTTTTTCGATTGTTTCTGGATACTCATCCGCTGATTCTTTAGTGTTGTAAGTTGAACCAACTTCGCCGTCAGTTGTATCTTTAACGGTTGTCTTCAACTCAAGACCTTCTGTGTCAACGTAAGTGATGACAACGTTACCTGTCTTAACAACTGGTGTTTCAACTTTTTTGTATACGTAAGTGACTGTCTTAGTACCTTCTTCAACAGTTCCTTCTGCCGCATCTGAACTTACCAAGTGACCGTCTTCTGTTGTTTCACCAACTGTGTGCGTACCTGCAACGACACGTTGGTAAGTCACACCATCTTTTTCGATTGTTTCTGGATACTCATCCGCTGATTCTTTAGTGTTGTAAGTTGAACCAACTTCGCCGTCAGTTGTATCTTTAACGGTTGTCTTCAACTCAAGACCTTCTGTATCAACGTAAGTGATAACAACGTTACCTGTCTTAGGTGTTTCAACTTTTTCTTTATAGACGTAAGTAATTTTTGTTACACCTTCAGCAACTGTACCTGTTACTGGCGCTACACCAAATGATGTTGACGTTTCAGTAAGGTTATTGTCTTCACCAACTGTACCAACTGTATAAGTACCTGCTGGAACGAGTTCATATGTTTTTCCGTCTTTTTCGATAACTGCTGGTTTTTCAGTTGTACCTGTGATTTCTTCAGTGTTATATGCCGTACCAACAGCAGTACCTTCCGGAGAATCAACATATTGTGTTTGAAGAACGTTTCCTTCTGTATCAACGTAGTCAACTACGACTGATCCAGTTTTAACTTCTTCATAGACATAAGTAACTTTCTTCGTACCTTCTGCAACTTCGCCTGATGCAGCATCAACACCCCAATCGGTAGTTGTCTCTGTCAAGTTTCCGTCCGTTCCAACTGTACCGACAGTGTATGAACCTGCTGGAACTAATTTGTAGGTCTTACCATCTTTGGTAATCACAGATGGACGCTCTGAAGTGTCTGTTGAAGCTTTTGTACCTGTATCATTTGCTGTATTGTAAGCAGTACCAGGTGCTACATTGGCAGTATCAACAAACTGAGTACCAATCTGGTTTCCGTCTGTGTCAACGTAATCAACGATAACAGAACCTTTCACTTCTTCATAAACATAAGTGATTGATTTAGTACCTTCAGCAACTGTACCAGAAACTGCATCTGTACCGAAGCTAAAGTTTGTACCATTTGTAGCCAAGCTACCGTCAGCGTTTACTGTACCAACTGTTGCTGTTGTTTCTTTAGCAACCAATTTGTACGTCTTACCATCTTTGGTAATCACTGCTGGGCGCTCAGTTGTAGCATCTGATGCAACTGTTCCTGTATCAACTGCAGTATTGTACTCAGTTCCAACAACTTGGTCAGTTGTATCTTTGTACTCAGTTCCGATTACGTTACCTTCAGTATCAACATAGTTAACGATAACTGAACCATACTTGGTATTACTCAAACGAACTGAGAAACGAAGAAGGTCTGCGTTTGTCGTTGAATTACCTACATCTTCAACTTTTTCTGACCAGAATTTATTCAAACCGTTGACACCATCTCCGTAGCTAGTGCTGTTGAAGAATACTGGGTCAGTTTTATAAGTTTCCGTTGGATACTCTGTAAATGGAGTTGATTGGTGATAAAGTTTGAAGGTTACTTGTTTAAATGTACCTACCAATCGGATTGAACCAGTACCAGCCGGTACCAAGTTAGGAAGACGGTAATCCCATAGATACATATCATCGTTTCCAACGACTGCTCTATCATAAGTGTTCTTTTCCGTTACATTAATAGTTGTATCTGTAACTGTCAAGTTTGTTCCTGTTAGTTTTTCTAACTTAACATCAGGTGTGACAAGTTTAAAGTTTGTACTATTAAATGATCCTCTAGCAAGGAATACTTGACCTGTATTGACATCATCAACAATTGCCTTACCACTACCACCGACACCTGAAAGGTCGATGATTGGGTTAGTTACTTCTTCACTAAAAGTCAACGTCAACTCAGCATTCTCAACTTCACCGCTATAGTTCAGTTTTTCAGAAAAATTCGCAGCTGGAGTTGAAGGTGATGGCTGAAGGTAAATCCCCATCGCTGGAATAGATGCAGGTTCAGGAGTTCCTGCCAACATATCTGGTGTAGCTTTGTAAGCTGCTTGGTTCTCACCAGGCACTAGGTAGCTGACACCAACTTCATTACCATTTGTCGGTGTGATAGTTGCAGTTACAGTTACAGTTGAACCATCTTGTTCAGTAATAGTTGATTCAGCAGTTGTATGTGGTGTGTAGGCCCACTCTGTCATTTGTGGGTTCACATTTGGATTGTCTGATGGAATCGTATCTGTAAATGTCCAGTTTCCATTTGCAGAATAAGTTTCCTCCGCTGCATAAACAACTACTTGCGGTGCAACAAATGATTCCACCGCTGCGCCTGCCATAAATAGCGTCGCACCTACAGTAACAGAAGCAAGTCCACGCTTAAATTTGCGCAACGAGAAATACTCCTGCTTCTTGATCATCTTTTTTGATTGATCTTTAAACATATAAAAATTCCCCTATATTTTTTTAGACACACACCTGAGTTATGTCCATACTCAAAATTATAGCTACTATGTTTTCATTCGTCAACAAAAATGATGCGAAACGGTTTGTTTTTTCTGTGTACATTTTTGACAAAAAAACGGGTAAAATTTTCCTTTTTGAACATTTGTATTTAAAATTGGAAATTATATTCGCTTTTTCTGTTTTTTCATCCGATTTTTTTGAAAACGAACTCTTTGATTTCATATGTTTATATATTGTTTATTTATTAGTTTTTTTAATACTTTCTTCCTATATATAATTTTTTTTACAGTGAATATTAAGATTTTTTGCATACTTCCTGCATATTCCACATTTTACTTTTTCTATCCTATATGAAGTAGCTCATGCTATAAGCTTGAATATCACGAACGCATTTCTTAGAAAAACTACAGATAAAAAACACATTTATGTTTTCACTTTCTCGTTTTTTCTATCTTTTATTCCAAAAGAAATCGTTCTCTAGATGGTCATTTTGTTCATTTTGTCTGGTAATTTGGTTTTTTCTCTAGATTTGCTTACACAAAAAATAGATTTACAAATAAAAAAACTCCCTCAGTAGTATTGAGGAAGTCTATTAAAAAGGTTTTTCTATTAAAAATTTCTGCCGTTTTTGCCGTAGCCGTATTTTTCCATAAAGTCTTGACGGAACTCTAGCAAGTTATCATCCATGATGGCCTTACGGACATTTTTCATCAGGTTGATTAGGAAGAAGAGGTTGTGGTAGCTGGTCAAGCGGATACCAAAGGTTTCATCTGCCTTGAGCAAGTGACGGAGATAGGCACGAGTATAGTTTTTACATGTGTAGCAATCACAGTTTGGATCAAGTGGGGTGAAGTCTTCTGCAAATTGAGCATTTTTCACTACCAAGCGACCTTGGCTGGTCATACAGGTGCCGTTACGTGCGATGCGGGTTGGCAAAACACAGTCAAACATATCGACACCACGGATGACAGCATCAATCAAACTGTCTGGTGCCCCAACTCCCATGAGGTAACGTGGTTTGTTCTCAGGCAGAAGCGGGGTTGTGAAGTCCAGGACGGCATTCATTTCGTCATGGGTTTCACCAACAGCTAGACCGCCGATTGAATAACCCGGGAAATCCATGCTGACCAAATCATGGGCTGATTGGCGACGGAGGTCTTCAAAACCTGCACCTTGCACGATACCAAATAATCCTTGGTCATGCGGACGTCGGTGGGCCTTGAGTCCACGTTCTGCCCAACGGCTGGTACGTTCGATGGATTTTTTCACATAATCATAGGGCTGATAGAACTGCGGGCACTCATCAAAACTCATCATAATGTCTGAACCCAAATTATTTTGAATAGAAATAGCCTTCTCAGGTGACAGGAACATCTTGCTGCCGTTGAGGTGGTTCTTGAAGGTCACCCCTTCTTCTGAGATATTGCGGCTGTCAGCCAGGGAATAAACCTGGAAACCACCTGAGTCTGTCAGGATTGGCTGGTCCCAGTTCATAAACTTGTGCAAGCCACCCGCTCGAGCAATTAGCTCATCACCTGGACGAAGCCAGAGATGATAGGTATTTGATAGGATAATGCCTGAGCCCATTTCTTTCAATTCTTCAGGCGACATGGTTTTAACCGTTGCCTGAGTTCCTACGGGCATAAACATAGGGGTTGGGAAAGTCCCGTGGGGTGTGATAATCTCCCCTAAACGAGCACCTGTGTGCTTTTCTTTCTTAATCAAGCGATACTTGATTGGAACATCTGTCATGGTTACCTCCATCTAGGAAAAACAGTCCTAGGAATTTTTTCTGCTATTCACAGCAAGCATTTCCAGTCTATCAAAAAAAGCCTAGCTTGTCACTAAATTCTGTGCTAAAATGTCAGAAGGAGGACTTCTATGCACAGTTTATTTTCCCTAACACGTATTCGTGCCAAGGCACGCCAAACCTTACAAGATACGGCTGGTATCTTTTTCTTGCCTCTTTTGGCTGTTTTCTTAGGTTTAACCATTCAATTTATCAGCTCACGTAGCCAGGATCCTGCAACGATTGTCGCGGTTGCCAATCAAGATGGTGCCACTTGGCAATACCTTTCGGCTTCCATTGGATTTCCAATTTTCTCTGGAATCCTACTGAGCTTTCTCTACCTGTCCATCTCTTATACCCTTTTTCAGATTTTGTATAAGGGCAAGACTCAAACAAGCTTTAAGGATGGCTTGGCGATTTTTCAACATCCTGAGTTTGGCAAGATTGTCACAACCTATTTCACCAAGACCTTTTTCCTCTTTCTCTGGGCTCTGCCACTTTTGATTGGTAGCTTCTTATTGATAGGCTCATCGGTCTTTGTTGTCTTTTATATGGTGTCAAATAATATCAGTCAGCCAGAATTGATTCCTGACGCAGTCCTTGCGACCTTTGGTCTTGGATTTTTTGGTGGCCTCTTTCTCAGTTTGATTGGTTTTGCCCTGTATTTACCCCAATATTATGCCTATTCCTTGGTGGATATTCTACTCTTTCAGGCACTAGACCAAGGTCATTTTACGGGTGCTAGAAAACTGCTTAAACAATCCCGGTTATTCATGCGCGGTTACAAGGTTAAACGTTTCTTGCTAGACCTTTCCTTTGTAGGCTGGTTTATCCTGATTTCCTTGACCTTTGGTATGGTGGGCGTTTATGTGCTACCTTACTATTACGCAAGTCAATGGCATTTCTACCAGACTATCCTCGAAACCAATAGCATCCTTTCTCAAATCATCGAAAAAAATACCTTGGCTTAGCCAAGGTATTTTTTTACCAACCAAACTCTTCGTAAAAAATTTGGCCTTTTGGTACACCATTTTTTTGCAGATTTTTCA